>CAYOVA010000010.1:0-40186 GCA_964407325.1 uncultured Gammaproteobacteria bacterium
GCAACAAAAGTGATTATGCCGATTGGGTAAATGCACGAGTGTGGTGTAGTTCTGCTATGTAATCACTACAGAGATAATGGGTTTGCTATGTAATATTGACAATAAATTACATAGATGATATAATAACACTTAATGATCGACCCAAAGATTCCCTTCAACTCTCTCCCCAAGCTTCCTCCGGCATCGGCGTTTGATGATATTGCTATTTTAAAAAAGGTGAATAAGGCAAATAAAGCGATATCTCAACTCAATGGACTTATACGGTCGCTTGAAAAACCTGAAATGATTCTTGGGCCTTTGAAGGTTAAAGAAGCTGTCGAAAGCTCAGGTATTGAAAATATAAACACTACTATTTCTGAAGCATTACAGGCGGAATTATTTTCTTCAGAAAAACTCACACCCGAACAGAAGGAAACGAAAAACTACAAAAAGGCATTACTGCTGGGCTATAAATTAATTCAAGAGAAAGGACATCTTACTACGAATGATTTTATTTCCATTCAGAAAGAACTGGGAATAAAGCACGCTGGCATCCGAAATCTACCGGGGACTAAAATAGGAAACAGTGTTACAGGTGAAACATTTTATACTCCTCCCGAAGGTGAAGAGCTTCTAAGAAACCTTCTCAAAAACTTTGAAGAATACTACAACAGTTCCGAAGATGATCCGGATTATCTCATAAAAATGGCTGTTCTCCATTACCAGTTTGAAGCAATACATCCTTTTTTTGATGGAAACGGGAGAACCGGGAGAATGTTAATGGTTTTGTATCTGGTTCTTCATGACAATCTTATCTCTCCAACACTGTTTATAAGCCAATACATCAATCGAAACAGGAGTAACTATTATAGGCTTTTACGTGAAGTTACCTTTTTAGATAACTGGAAGGAGTGGGTTCTGTTTATATTGAATGCCGTTGAAACCCAAGCGGAATCAACTAATAAAACGATAATCGACATTCTTGAACTGAAGAGCACATTTAAGAAAGAAATATTGCCTCAATTTAATTTTAACTACTCCCAGGATTTACTTACCTATATTTTCTCGAATGCTTTTTACACTCAAACCCAGTTAATGAATAATACTCCTATACAAAGCAACAAAACAGCAGGAGAGTACTTAAATAGTCTCGAAGAAAAAGGAATTTTAAAAACGATGGAAACGAAAACCAAAGAAAAAGTATATTATTACGAAGATTTATTAATGATTCTTCAGTAATAGTATTTTAATTAGTAATGTTGAAGTAAGCACCTATGTAATCACTACATAGATATGTGATTTCCTATGTAATTTAATATGTAAATTACATAGATTGTAATTAGCAATTAACTATGAAACTTCTCCTCACTTCAGCGGGATTTACAAACGACATCCTCATTTCCACATTCCGGAGTATGGTAGATAAACCTCTCGACCAAATCTCTCTTGCCTTCATCACCACTGCCAGTAATGTCGAGCAGGATACAACGTATATGCAAAATGATATTGAGCGTTTAAAAAACCTCACTATTCAAAACATTCACTTTATTGATATAGCTTCTGATGAGAAAGATATCTGGTCGCAGCAAATGAAAAACGCTGATGTAATTTATGTTGAAGGAGGTAACACGTTTTATCTTCTTGATGAAGTCCGCAAGTCAGGATTTGCTACTGTCCTTAAACAGTGTCTTGACCATTCTGTATATGTTGGTGTGAGTGCAGGGAGTATTCTCGTTACTCCGACTATTGCAATTGCTGGTGTAGAACCTGGCGATCCAAATGATGTGAACTTAACAGATTTTACTGCCCTTGGTCTTGTTCCTTTTGAAGTTTCTCCCCACACCCCGGATATTGTTTTGTGGGAGAATGTTGAACAGTATGCGCAATCCACTTCACACCCTCTATATGCCTATGACAATAACTGCGCTATCAAAGTCGTCGACGGCAAAGTAGAAGTAGTTGGTGGTGGTGAGTGGAAGGTATTTAATCAGTAGTTTCCATCGCTCTAGCATCCTCTCTATCTTTCTCCCTCTGGCTTTTTTTCTTTGAATCCAAGAGTATCTGTTTTTTAACAATCCACACATTCAGCCCTTCGAACTGCACTTCTTCATAATAATCTTTAAATGTCTTGTCAGTTTTTATTGGTTCTTTCTCATCTATCCAGGTGAGTTTTCCCTCAGCATCTACCCGTACTGCTGCCATATCAATTATCATCCCGTCTTTTTCTGCAAAACAGGCAAAGTTATCATTCATTTCCTCCTTGGGGGGATACAGTTTTATCTCAAAATCTAACTTCTGAACCTGCTCTTTCCACCAGTCAAAATCTTCTTCCATAACTGCAATATCAATATCTTCATGATCACGAAAAGGTTTTCCTACATGCATTTCCACTGCCCATCCACCAAACAGCATAAGCTTTTTGTTATTTTGATTTGCGAGATCGATGAGCTTTAGCAGGGTTTCTTTTAATAATGCAGTATTCATATTAAGTTCCGAAAGCCGGTTGGTTGACAATAACATAGCGGAAGGTTCCCTGCATCTTGAACTTTTGACCTTTTGATATATAGCAGGAATCACCAGCCTCTAATTGGTATTCCTTCTCTCCAAATGTAAGTGTCATTTGAACTTCAATTATGTAGTAAATCCAATTGTACTCGGCGATAATGTCTTCTTCATAATCGTGTGCTTCGATTACTGCTAAGGAAACGTCTGGAGTAACTTCTTTTGTTATGAGGTTAAAAGCTGTTTTATTGTCTGCAACTTTGCGTTCTACAGCCTCTCCTTTTTTTACGACTTTGTACATAGCTATATTATAATACCAATATGAAACTCCTCCTCACATCAAACGGATTCTCAAACCCAACTATTATTAAAGCGTTCAAAGAGCTTACTGATGCACAATTCAACAAGCCGCTCAGCGAACTGAATCTTGTTTTTATAATGACTGCTTCAAATGCCTTTGGTGATGATAAGGATTGGCTCATTGACGATATGAGGCGGGCGTACGATCTTGGCTTTCACGAGATGGATATTCTGGAATTTATGGGTGTTCCGCGCGAAAACTGGGAGGAGCGCATTCGGAAGGCTGATATCCTCATGTTTGGTGGTGGTAGTACTGAACACCTGATGAAGTCTCTTGAAGTATCTGGTTTAAAAGATGTCCTCAATGAAATAAAAGAATCTAAAGTCTATGTTGGTATAAGCGCGGGGAGTATGGTGACTGCGCCTACTCTTGCAGCAGCGAGCGCTGAAGAGCTGGATTCAGAGCGGTTGGCAGAAACCAAAGGACTCAACTTTGTCTCGTTTCTTGCCAGATCGCATTTAAATGGAGAATACTTCCCCACAATAACAGCAGAAAATATGGAAAAGTATGCAAAGAAATTCGGTATTACAATCTACGCGTTAGATGATGATTCCGCAGTAAAAGTTGATGACGAGAAAATCGAGGTAGTGAGTGAAGGCGAGTGGAAATTATTTAGCTGATAAAGAGCCCTTTACAAAGACTTTTTTCCTGCTAATAATTATAGTATGCCCAAGTCAAAAAAAAGTTCTTCTAAACTCTCTTTTAATAAGATTGGAATATACATAGGGATTGCACTTCTCCTCGTTTTGGCTTTTATCTTAGGGACTCGGTACCAGAGAGGTCCTTCCAATCAAACAAATACCACTCCAACCACATATCAATCAGAGCAACCAGAAAAAGATATTGCTTTTAACCCCGATCAAAAAGCTTCTGAAACAAACGATATACCAGCTACTACAGAACAAGGCGCTGGTTTAGAGGCAATTCGATATTCCCTTCCAGGAGACTGGAAAGGGGAAATCAAAGATGGCGGTTTGTGGCTAGCCCCTCTTTCAGGTGGTGGATACTATGTAATAAAAGTCTACGATTACCCGGGAGATGTTGGGAGAAGAGAGTTCTATTGCTCCCTTGTAGATTCATGTATTGATTCCACAACTTTTGAGGCAACACAAATAGGTAATATTTCAGGATATAAAGCTCATGGATTGGATAACAGCGGCAGTGGACAGGTGTATTTTGGAGCAAAGGGAAATTCATTTTACATAATAGACTCGTACAACCCTCCCGCACCAAACAATTTTGAAAACCAAAGACAAGCCGTATTGGATTCACTTCAATTTTAATTGAAGCTAATTTTATCCGAAGCAGTATCCCTCTATAAAACTATCCTTAATCATTTCTTAGTTTATCTCCTCTTAAACACCAATAGGTAATAATGGTTCTACATTATTAATTGCTCAACACACCTATGAAAAGCCCAACACACAACGAAAAAGCATGGAGCATGCAGGGCCAACAACCCAAAAAAAGAAAAGTTAAAATAAAGAGCCGATCGCCTACAAATGACCAACGGAATCACCGCTAGCGGTCTTCATAAAAGAGTATCCTCGCGAGCAATCGCGAGGATTTTTAATTAGACTCAATGGTAAGCACCATTCAAATCAATTCCACGTGCTTCTAATAATCTATATAAGCTATTAATATGAGCCATAAACATTAAAGCCTGGTCGTGTGAAATATCTCCAGTGGCGTCAACTGAGTAGATAATTTCTCTAGTGTATTGGAGTATGATTCTGAAAACAGCTATTGCATCAGTTCTACTCATGTCGGCAGAAATGAATGAAATATCTCCTTTCATAAGCATTTCAGGTGTAATTTCCTCCCTTGTCATTTTTAAGGTATTCAGAATGTGATTTAATTCTGAGGCATACATTGGAAGGCGTCGCATGTAATTTCCTGTTTTCAGTGGGAAAAAGAGAGGTGTGCATTTCGCATTATCGATTTTTTTTGTTTTGATCTGTTCCCGATTAGGGGTTGCTGTTAAGTCCAGTAAATTCGGCGATTTCCATCGTCAATGTAGAAATCTCCTTGAGAGTGGTCTTCCTCCATATTACTTATTCCTATAGGTAACTCTAAAACCGATGCTGCTAAGATAAATGCTGATTCAGCAACAAGGCCTGATCCTCTTTCTATATGTTGAATATTAGGGTACATTTGCAAGTCCGGTATAAGAGTATTAACTGTCCGCAGTGAGGAGGCGAGTTCTTCCAAACCACCCTGGTATTGACGGGTATACCGTAACCCTTGGGAGACACACTCATCCTGAGTATAGAATGGTGCTGTAAGTGTTTCTGCACCCTGCATACGATGAAGCATTACACGAACGGCTCCTGCAAACAGGATGTTATTGTTTCTATCAATAAGCGCATTAACACCATCATGGTCAGCTCTCAGACTCCAGGAGTTAGTTTCAGGATCACGTATAAATATGTGACCTGGCCGTACAATTTCCCCTCGGATGGCTTCTGTGTTTGAAATCATAACCTATAGTATACAGCACCTTATGGGTTTTTCCAATAGAAGAAAGTTTCCGAGCTATAGGGAGGATTTTTAGTATTAAGTAGATTTTGAGGGCTGACGCATGATGCGCCAGCCCTCTTTTTCCAGCAAGGTAACCTGCCTCAGATCGTGCCTTAGATGCAGAGTGCGCACAGGTCTCTGAAGAACAGATAGTAGCCGAAGAATCCGACCACTGCGACCACGAGGAGAATCGCAATGAGCATGCCGAAGAGCCCTATCCAGAAGGTCGGGCTCGTCCACCAACGAACATGGGATAAACCCGGTATCCATCTGAGGAACCATGGCAGTTTGGCGGGCGGTCTCCCGGCGTTGACCAGGACTAAGGCCAAAACGAGAATCGTAACAAGTCCTCCCGCCAAGATGTAAAAGATCACGAGCTGGCCTGGTGTCACACTGGCCACGTGCGTTCCTTCCACTAGTCCCTACCTTGTTATAGGGATCGTCTATGTCCTTCGCCGCTATCAGTGCCTAGTATAATTGCATCATGCAGCATTTTCAGCATATAGCTCTTATTCAAAATGCAATCGGCGATACAAAAGGCACATGGGCAGACCTCGGTTCAGGCGCAGGAGCTTTTACATTAGCGCTTGCTGACATTACAAACCAGCAAGCAGAAATCTATTCAATCGACAAAGACAAGAACAGTTTGCAGCAGCAGCAAGAAGCGTTTGAAAGCAAATTTCCCGAAACACAGATTCACTTTATCCATCAAGATTTTACAGAAGCTCTACAACTACCTCCGCTTGATGGCATTCTCATGGCTAATTCTCTTCATTACGTACAACAGCAAGTACCATTTCTTAAAAAGATTAAGCAATATCTTAAGCCAAAGGGAAAGGTGGTGATTGTTGAATATAATACCGATCATGGTAACCATTGGGTGCCGTACCCGTTCTCCTACCCGACATTTGAGAAAATGGCACAAGAAGCGGGTTTCACGCGTATTGCCAAAACTGGTTCTGTCCCATCGCAGTTTTTGAATGAGATGTACAGCGCGGTGGCAACGTTACTTATTTAAACGTAACGTTTGAAGAATAGAATACGCAATTCTCGGATCCAATCTCCCTGCTTCTGCTACGCTGTCGCCACCAGTGTAGTAGCCCACTACGTAAATATGGTTTCCGTTTTCGAACATCATGCGGGTTTCGGTGGTGCCAGCGGGGAATTCCCATGGTTTGTAGTTCTCAAACCGACGAACTTGTTCATCATTAAGCATCGTATCGTCAACGCGGGTATAGGTAAACCATTCATCCTGGCCACTGGTTGCATCAGCCAGGGAAACACTTTCCCCACTATTCAGCTTCATTAGCAGTTCATAGTCGTTCGGGAAAAAGTTGTACACTTCCCCTGGCTCTTCAACCCCTGTATATACAGAAATATAAATAAAGTTAGCAGGTCCCGGTCCTGCAACAGCTTCTTTTGGTCCAATTAGAATGGTATTTGCTCCATTATTGGTAGCAACCAGATTTTCGGGAATAGTAAGCGAGTAGCCGAAGGTAGGGTTTATATATTGAGTTCCTGTGATTTGAATCAGAGGCGAAGCAGGAGCGTTTGTAGGGGTTGGTAATGCAGAGGAATTGCTTCGAGAATTTCTTAAGAAACTAACCAGTGCAACAAGAATCACAATTACTACAACAATAATGTATTTTTTCATAGTGAATACATTTTACTTTAATCGTGCAATAAAGCGACCGGTAATGAAAGCCATAGTAGTTGCCATTCCCAATCCACCAAGAATGCTAAATAGCAGTGTTGAAAGTAGGCCTTCCGGTGCAATTGTCATGGAAAAAAACAGCACCGCCAACCCTCCCAGCCACGCCAATACATTAAGCCAAATCCATGGTACGGCGTTTTTAATATAGCTTTGAAGAATTACATACTGGGCAAAGCCAATTGAAAACAACAGTGAAGTCCCTAAAATAGCTCCTATAGGTAATAGGATAAAAAGGGGGAAGTTTGGGATGTAGTGGCTTAAAGTGCTGGGCAGCATGCCGATTGACCAGGCATAGCCAGCTGCCAGCATAGTAGCAAGAATCCAACGGCGTCGTTTTAATTTTGGTACCACCTTACGAAGTACTGTACTTTGGGCGTATCCAAGAATCGCTCCTTCCGCTAATCCAGCTACAACGAGCAAAAACGTTTGCTGATATTGAGGAAGTTTTAGTGCCACACTTGTAACTCCCGCAATTGCAGGAATAGCAAATCCGAAGAATTCACCTAGCGTAGCTGTGATTACCCATTCTCGATAGATGCTGGTATGTTTTTTTGATGCCATGCATTATTTATATTACTCCACTGTTACGGTAAAAGATAGGGAAGTGGAAGATGCGGCTACCAGCTGCCGTTGCCGATATCGAGCGGTTTTGAATCTTTGGCAATTTTGTAGAAGAGGTCCAGTGAGTTTACCGGGGCAATCATGGCGTTATCTTCAAAGTAGCTTTTTCCTGATTTACCCACAAAGGAGTATAAGTGTCCCAGTGCTTGGAAACCAACAGCACCGTACAACGCTCCTAGTTTCTTGATATTGGTATTTAGGAGTGCGATGTCGCAGTTGTCTTCTTTCAATATCTCCATCGCTTGCTTCAGGAGTGTTGAAGCAACTCCTTTTCGACGATTGGCTTTTCGCGTCCAAACGCCGCCAACGCCGCCCACCACCACTGGTTCACCCTGGAATTGAATAGTCCGCTTAAATAGCTTTACCCTGCCAGCAACTTTTCCGTCTTCAGTGCCAATAAGGGTTTTGTAGTTGTCTATACCGGGGAATTTATCTTCATGCTCCTGTATTTCCTGGGGTGAGCGAACATACTCTTTTAGGCGGAGTTTCTTGATTTCTTCCTTTATCTCGATTGGCAGCTTTTCGTAGACCGTTATTTCAACCATACTGGTATTATACCTCTATAGGCTGATATTTGGTTCCAGGAGTGCTTTACTATTACGCGATAATACGTACTCCCCCCAGTTCTTCATAATCAAAACTATGTGTTTCGTGAATAGAGCCAATCATAATTCTATTTTTGCTAATCGAAAGATCCTGTGCAACTTTACCTATTACATCGGGTGAGAATGGCTCGTTGTAGTAGAGAACTGAAATTGTGAAATGAGCAAAACCACCCAGCTTCTGCATTTCTGGAATCAGTTTTTTTAGTTGCTCGACGACACTATCGCTTTGGCCGTTATTGGATTTACAGTGGACAAGAGTTATGTCCCAGCCATTCTCGTTTTTATTTACATACTCAAGAAGATTAAATAAACGCGATGGATGGTGGATAAACACTACAAACCGCCCCTTGACCATATCCTTAAAGTGGTTGGCAAAGTAGTTATGAATAGCCGGAATGTTTTTTGAAAAGCGGATAATCGCCTTTATCAGGTGATCACGATAGATTACGGTAAAGACAAGGATAATCGACGGAAGAAAATACAGTTCAAAATATTTGAGATTATCAGGGTCAAGTCGTATATTCCCAATAATTCCCAAAAAAGTTGAAACAAGGGCAATACATACAAACAAAATAGGAGCATTATACGTTCGTTTTAATTCAGAGCGGGTTTCCTTTAGAATCAGGTTACCCAAGGCAAACAGCGTCATAACGCTAAGAAAGGCGATGGTATAGACTCCAGCAAGGGAAAGCAGATCTCCACCTGTTATAAAAAGAATAGAACTGCAGAGCAGAAAAAAAGCAATAACAATTCTTGGGTAGGAACCGTTCTTGTTTTCTTTTGCAAGAAAAACTGGCAGGCAGTCATCAATTGACATACGATGAACCAATCCACCGACTCCTACAAAAGAGGTAAGTACAGCACCCGACAATACTAGAAAAGCGTCTATGACAATCCAGTATTGAAACAGATTTCCTCCGATTGCATGGGCGGCATCTGCAAGCAAAAAGTCCTTCGCTGCTACTATTGCATCATAGGGCATGCTGTTAAGGACTACCAAGGCGATAAGTGGATTAAAAATGGCAACGCCAACAAGCATGTTGCGCAGTGTTTTGCGGAAAACACCTTTTTTTTGCTCTTCCACAAAGTTAGCTGAACTCTCAAAGCCGGATACTCCCAAAAGACATGCTGAAAATGCAAGATACAGCATATTTACGAAGCTTCCTCGTTCTGCAAGAATAGTTGCACTTGCCGCGATGTTACCGAATATGTGAACAGGTCCAGCTTGGAAGAACTGCCATGCACCCGCAAAGACGAAGGCTGACAAGGTGAATACATGAAACACGAAAATTCCAAAGGCGACTTTTGCTGAATCTTTGAGGCCGTTAATTACCAGCAGTGCAAAGGCTCCCAGTAACATAACCGTTTCGGGAAGAATAGTGCTGATTCCTACTTCCCCAACAAAGGGAATTTCCATGGAGAGCTCTTGGAAGGGTAATATGGTGTTTAAATACTCAACTCCTACTTTTGCTGATATAACAGCTGTTGCAATATAGGAAAGAATTGTCATTACGCCAGCCATTGCTGCGTATGTTTTTGAGGAACCGTTTAGGAGGCAGTTGTATGCACCTCCGTTTACCGGGAGCGCCTCTACCACTTCTGTGTATACATGTTTATAGAAATACAAAACAATTGCTACAAGCAATAATATAAGCGGAGCGTATATTCCAGCAAAGGCAATTGCTATCCCCGAAACATACAGCGCCGAGCTTAAAATATCATTTCCACATATTGCTGTTGCAAACCACTGGCCAAGTTTATGGCTTTTTTGAGTTTGATTCATTCTACTTAGTAAATTTGTAATGTGATTCACTGTGAATCACATTGCTATGGTACCACTCAGGGTAGTAAATTCCGATATGTAATAGATATGTAATTACTTGGTAAGTCAAAGGATAAAGAAGGTGATATAAGAAGTTTTGTGCGCTTCGTTTTACTTTCTGATTATTCCAAAAGCACGGTTTAAATATATCTCTTTGTGTTCGTATTCGACGAGTTTTACGGTAGCTTTTTTATTTATCTGGATAACTGTGTCGTAAAGGGTTCGTTTGGTGTAGGGGTGATTTTCTGGAATTTTGTTTTCGATCTCTTCAATACTCCATTGCTTCCCAGGCAGTGAAAAAAGCAAATCAAGCAGGAAATGCTGAAAGGTATCAGGGGGAATAGGAATGGAAGTCCTGTCTACCTGGAGAACACCTTTTTCTTTAAAAAAGGTTACTTCAACAACTTGATTATCGTCTTTGTGGCCAATAAGCTTCCATAAGGGTGACTGTCTGTTTGCCATAAGATATGCAGTTACAAAAGCTCCCATCGCAAAAGCAGATGCAAAAGCAAGTAATATATAGGTAATGGTTGCCCATTGGACAACTGTGGCAAGCTGCTGTATAGATTTCCCTGCTGCAATAACCCCTATAGTCTTACTATTTGCTTGAAGTATATGTGTTTTCACAATGTACAAGTCTGTCCCGGAACCCTGCTCTATACCAATCCGATTTCCAGCTTCGATTGTTCTTTGAACATAACTAGGGTCAATATAGGTAGGGATATGTCCGTTGTTAACAAGCAGAATATTCCTGTTGTTGACTATCTCAAAAGCCACGTCGTATGGTAAATCGGTAGCCTGAAGATTGCTGGTATTCACGTGCCCGTTTCTTGTAATTTTCTCTGCTATTCGATCCAGGCTGTTTTGGAGTTTTTCATCAATTGTCTGTATATCTGCGTTACCAGGGTCCAAATAGCCAACTATTGCAGTGACTTCTGAATCTTCTGTGTTGGAAAATGTCCGCGAAAGTACCCGCCATTGTTCTTTTGTTTCCGTGGTGATTGTCTGAGGTGTCGTATATCCTTGAATTTTTTCATAATCGGTGTAATCCAAGTATCCGGGAATTGGCTGGTTCCGTTCAATAACAAAGCCGGAAAGGGTAAATATGTATAACGGATCAGGAAATCCACTCGAGCCGTGAGGGTGCGGCGTTTCCGTACTGGCGTTATAGCGGTCGTTATTAATTGTCCCATTTGGATTGATAAGAACAGACTCAATTTTTTTGGTTAAAATATCCAGTTGAGAGGTATAGGAATAATAGCCGGAAATCATAATGATTGTAATAATCACTATGTGAGGTATGATGAAGGCCAGAAATAGGGCTCCTGTGAGCTTATAAAAAAGCCTACTTACAAGAATATTTTTCATAAACAATGAAGCCTATTATAACAAAATATTGTACTAACTAACTAATACAAAGCTCTGTTGTGCAACTTTCGTCCCGTTTATCTGGATCTCCAGTGTATGTTTTCCAGGATAGAGAACGCGAGTTGTCATAACGCGAAGGGGATGGCGTTTATGAATATGATGGGTTTCACCTTTCTTTACAGTGCACTGTTTTATTTTGAAAACCTTTTTATTGGTGAGTGTTCCTGCTTTGCTTACGAAATAAATGATATAGTCCAGGATCAGTCGTTCGTCTTTTTTGGCTGTTATATCAAAAGAAAAATCAAGTGCTTCACCAACGCGTACGGTTGTTTTCTTGATTTCAAACTGCGAGATTTCCACCTCAGGTTCAGCAGAAAAGTGTAAAAACTCAATTGCTTTTTTGTTGCCGAGCTTTACTAATGTTCGAAGTGAATGTTTGATAATATACTCCATTTCTTTCGGGTCTTGTTTTTCTGACGTTTGCCAGCGCTCGAGTGTTTCTAAAACAAGATCAGGATTGAATTTTGAGATATCATTCAAATGGTTAGCGACAGAACGGGTAACATACCGGGTTCTATCGTGAAAGAGATTGTCCAGAAGGGGAATAGGTTTCTCAATTGGGATGGTGATTTTTACCGACCAGGGAAGTTTCGGGCGTGTGCCCTCACTCACCAGGCGGCGGACATGATAGTGGGAATCGTGCGTCCACTGTTCCAGAACATGAAACGTTTCATTGGGAAAGTCGTTGATAAAATACCTAATTGCGTCTTCTGCGGAAAAGCGCATAGTAATCTCCTTTAGTGCCTCTAACGAAAACGCCACATCTTGTCGCGTACGGCCGTATGCTGCGACAAAATCATTATATGGAGCATAAATAAAATCACCAAAGTCATTGTCTGTTTTGGTATGGTCGTTGGCTGCAGGAAGGGCCTGTAACAATACAGTTACCGCTTTCCGGTAATCTGGTGGCAAATACGCCTGTAATCGTTTGCGAATCCACACAATCCGTTGTTTTAATTCAAGCTCGGGGAAAGCAGCAAGACAAGTAGAAACAAATTCATCAGAAGGAAAGGTATTATATACTGCATGAATTTCGTCAGCAATGTTGACAAGCTTGGTCTTATTAAATAATGCGTCTTTTAAGGAAAATGGTTCGGCCATCCCCCCATTATACTGTGTGCTATAGTATGGGTATATGAAAATAAACAAACCTGTCTTGATAGGCGCAGCGTTTCTTATCGTAGCACTTGTTGGTGGAGGTTTCTACTTATACAAAACGAATCCGGACTTTGCGGCAAAGGTCAACCCATCTGGATCAATAAAAATGGTACCTCGAGTTTCTGAAAATGATTTTCAGGATATCCAAGATAAGGACATCCGTAAACATCTTGTTGCACAAATAAACCAACCTGCATATCGGGTTAAGTCTACGTCTTCGGGACGTGGAGAAGGATACACGATAACTGAAGCAAATATTGGCAGTGATTTTGCCTTTAGAACTGTCGAACACGATGGAACAAAAGAGGTAACAGACATGATTATTATTGGTGACATGACCTATGTAAAAGACTACTCTGACAATAGCTGGTGGCGGCAGAATACCAAGGAAACAGTTCCGGAATCAGAACGGTACACCATGCCTGATTTGGAAAAACTAGCTGATCCGGTTGAGGAAATTCAAAAAAAGAAAGCGGCAAGCTTTACAAAAGGAGGACAGGAACCCTGTGGTAGCCTTACTTGTTTTAAATATGAAGAAAAAATGGAAGAGAACCCCGAAGCGACACGAACTTTCTGGTTTGATACGAAAGACTACCTCCTGAGGAAAGAAACATTTGGATTTGGTGAATTCTTAAGTACCAATGAATATTCGTATAATGCTCAAAAAATAACAGTGCCTTCACCTACGAAGGATGTACCGGAAGGACAGTCAATTTATATGTACTTAACCGGGCAGAGTTCTCAGATGCCGGAAGGAATGGGAGAAGTAAGTGAAGAACAACGGGTGGAATCGGAAAAGTTAAGAGAAGAACTGGGCACTCCGGAAGACTTTAAAAATAAAAGCCCGGAAGAACTAAAACAAATGCTCAAACAGTACGGCGAGAATGTGCAGAATTCCCAATAACCTTACCTCTGGCAATGGGTGCAAAAGTAGCTTGAGCGGTTCATCTTGCCAGTATAAGCATGGGTAACCGTGCCTCCGCAAACAGGACACACCTTTTTCTTGTAGATATGCCAGTGTTCACCTGTGTTTAGTTCTCCTTTTTCCCGCCAATCATAAAATTGGTGCGATAAGTCGTGGGTAGCACTCACAAGGTCTTGTAAGGTAATAGGATCAATATCCTGCAATTTCCGTGTAGGAAGAATCTTTTTGGTAAACAAGACTTCATTACGAATTTTATTTCCAACACCGGTAAAGATTTTCTGGTCTAATAGAACATCGGAGATCTCAAATGTTCCCTTTTTCTTCATTATCTTTTCATAGGCTGCCTGTTCATCGTATTTAGGAGACATAACGTCGGTGGAGTAGTCGTAGGTTTCTTTGAGGTTATCTGTTTTCTCGATTCGAAGGTTACAACTATACATGGTAAAAAAACCGTTTTCAAATTCGAATTTCAGCTTGAGATCGCGGGTTTTTGGATAATCTCCTTTTATCTCCAGCCCGTCTACAACCCCTTCATAGGTTCCCAGAATCATAAAGTGCACACGGAGAGCAAAGTCATCAAACTGGAAGACAAGATGTTTTCCCCAGCAGAAAATTTCGTTAATCGTTTTGTTTAGAAAGAGCTGATGGTCAATTGCTGTATTTCCACCCACCGCGATAATTTTTTTTCCGGAAAAGGGTTGAAGCTGTTCGGCTGTTGCAAATACGGTAGGGCCTTCCATAGAGTACTATTATACCTGGTGAGGATGGTATTCCTATAACACAAAAGTGACTATTTACTCTCATTACTCTTACTCAAATCATTCCTTTCTGGCTTATAATCAGCACATATGATAAATCTAAACTCAATAATGATCGGAACAACCAACTTCGAGGAAATGTCTGCGTTTTACGCAAAGGTTCTTGGCAGGAAGCCGGATATGGACGATGGAGGATACCATGGATGGAAAGCAGGGAGTTGCTTTCTCAGTATTGGAAAGCATTCCAAGGTAACGGGCAAAAATCAACAGGGACCCCGTATCATGTTTAATTTTGAAACAACCGACGTAAAAGGTGAATTTGAACGAATTAAAGAATGTGGTGCGGAAGTAATCGCAGAGCCCTATACCATGGAAGGCTGGGAAGGGGTGTATATAGCTACTTTAGCTGATCCTGACGGTAACTATTTCCAGCTTATGCCACCGTGGGATGAAACTCCTGAAGGAAAACAAGAAGCAAACTAATAGTCGTCACCTTTTTTTGCGCTCGTAAAACAGGATGCTCTCTTGTTTATCTCCGGAAAGATGGCGCACGACAGTGTTCACATTCTTTTGGATGGCATCTGCGCTTTTTAATCCGGAAATATAGCGGTTTATTTCTTTTTGGCGATAGGGAGGCAGCTGGTAAAAGGCCTCTTCCGCTGCTCTGTTCTGGTCTAAAGCTTTTTTTAGTTCTGAAGGCATTTCAACCGTTCTTGGTTTCGGATCAAATGCAATTGTAAAGGTAGCTGTATCTCCCACATTTTTTCCTGAAGCTTTTATCATCGGGCCATTTACATATAATCTCCACAATCCGCTGAATTTAACTACATGATGAGTATACGGTTTTCCTTCAATAGTGCCTTTTACAGGAATGGGGCCAGCGGTTTTACCAAAAGCTTTTTGAAGAGCGGAGAGTATTTCTCCAGAGATTTCGACAAATGGATTTACTCCGATAATGCTGATTGTTGCCGTGAAGGTGTGCATAAGTCCTATTGTAATTGATTGAATGAAGATTAAGAGCGGCAGCAGGTTTCCCTGCCGCCGCCGTCTGGGACTAGAAGTCCCGCCGTCCGTCACAGGACTCGCACGCGCCGTTGGCCATCACCCGCTCGCCACATCGCGGGCAGGCGTAGTCAAACTGAGCGTGTCCCTCATTGTACTCGGGAAATATTACGCCATAACGCTCCCTTTGAGGGTCGTTCTGTTTGAACCACTCCTCAAGTTGTGACACAGGTACCAGTCCGGCCCACCTTCCTTTTCGTGCAAACACCAGCGCATAGCGTTCGACGATCATGGAGGGGCTCCTTCTTGGTACTAGTATCACGGCTTATACCGTGATATTAAATAAGTTGTTCTATTATACTAAATACTATAGGTTTAATCAATATCTCCGAATTTGTCTTGACTCTCCCCTGATTAAAGGTTATGATCTGACTATGGAACCATCAATCTCAGAAACTTCTCCCTCAAACTTATCAAAATTTAGCTTTCGATCTCCAGTTCTGATATTCAGTTTGATTGGTGCCGGTATAGTCTTGCTTACGCTCCTTGGAGCCCTTTTTTTCCTTAGGCAATTCCAAAAACCGGAAACTCAAACTGCAGTTACTACCGAAAATACTGCTAAAATCCCTTCCCCTATTCCTACTGAGCAACAAGCATTGCCTTTTCCTGAGGTAACATTCCAATCCTGGAAAACAGAAGATCAACTCGTGCGAAATCCTGAAGCTGTTTCCAGTTGGAAGTTTACCGAACCTTCAAAGGAACGTGGAGAATCCATAGCAGCTGCAATTGGAATGCAAAACGTGATCTCTGATGATAAAACAGTTAAGTCAGTCAACGGCTCAAATGAGGAAGGCGTTCAATCAATGTACTACTATGAAATAGGGAGTGGTGCGTTTTTGTACAGCTCTTCGTCTGGTGTGAAGGTTCAAAATAATTCAGCCAGTTCGGTTACCGGTATATTGAAAAAAATAAATGCATACGATGATCAAATTATTGTTACAGCTACCTATGAACGATCTTCTACTCCTGGAGTTACCTACTACGAGCTGCATCATGACTGGACTAAAGTCGGTCTGCCTGTGTTAAATGAAGTTGGTTTGACGACACTCCCCGTAACCACTAAAGTCAGAAATTTGAAGGTGGGGTTGCCAAGTGAAACAACCGACGCAGATATTGTAAACAGCTCGGATGGCGGTGATGGAAAAGCAAGGCAAGCAGACTTCAACACTATTACTGTAGGTGTTAAGAGCAATGCTGTTGTTTATATAAAAAGCAAAATGCGAAACTTGCAGCCCGCTCCGAAAAATATTGCTGTTATTACTGCAGAGGAGGCAATACGGAAAGCTGAGGCAGGAGAGTACGAAAATATGCTTGCAGTACCAGCAGGGGAAGGCCCAATAGATGAATCAAAGGTATTCCCTATGAATAAAGGGATAGGGAAAGAAGCGATTGTCAGTGAAGCAGTATTGGCAAATATTGAAAAACCGATGCGTGGGACACAATCGGAATTGGAGCCGTACTGGGTACTTCGCGGCTCCTCCGAGCTTGATACAGGTTATACGATTACGTTTGTCGCCTTGGTAAAAGCTCAAAAGAATAGCGTAGTAGGACAGATTTACCAGAAAGTAAATGACATTTTTTCGCTAGATGTAGAAGCTGAATCATCCCTATTGGCTCAAATTCAGCAAGGGACGCTGCAACGGGAGAATGCCTCGCCTGTAGACCAAATCACTCCGGAAGGGGAATCCTCGGGTGGGTCAAATCCTCGTGAAGGGACGGCAACTCAGTCTCCCGGGAGTCAAAACGGAAACAGGAGACCCACCCCGGAAGACTTTGACGAAAGGAGAGTCCCAACGTTGTTTATCACCGCTCCAGACGAATACGACATTGATTTTATGATAGAGAACGAGTGCAGAGGTTTGGCGGTTGAATTGCCGTATCTGACAATAGAAGATCGAAGGGTAATAGACGGGTATACTTTTGTGAAAATTCGCGGTGACTGGCATATGGAGATTACAGAAGACACTGATGTCTCGATTGACTTTATCGATTTTATCGGAAGAGCGCTTGTGACAAGAGGCGATGGCGCTGAAGAAGAGCAAACGCTTATAAGAGAGCTGTTTATGATCTATGACCCCAATAGCTGGTTCCAGGGTGTTTTTGATTATGTGAGAAGGTCGGATGCAGAGGTATGCTACCTTAAAATTACGGGTTTGTCACCGACTCTGTTTTATTATGGCAGCTCATCCATATCTATTTCACCATCGCAGTCTACATATAGTTACCCTGCACTTATCGAAGGAAAGTGGAATGTTAAACCTAATGGAGCTAAACTTGCAGTCAACGATGTATCCGTAAAAAAGATATACTATGAGTACCTTCCTTCTTCCGAATATGTTCCTGAGAATACTGGGTGGGTTGTAGAGGAAAAGAACCTTGCTTCTTTTGTTACAAGTCTAGCCGCTTTATTGCAATTAACCACAGAAGAGAAAGAAACATTGCTTTTTGAAGTAAAACAATTGTATAACGAAAAAAAAACCAGCGTATTACATCTTTCGCTGATACCGGAATCCCATGTTGGCAAGATAGCCCCTCTTACAGTCCAAGCTAAAAGAGGTGCGCTTCCAGAGGTGAGAAGAATAATGGTTAGTGGATCTGTGCCTGTCACAAGTTTTGTTACTCCCCAAAAAGTAACACCAGTTCACAGGACGCAGAATTTGCTCCTCGAGATAGGAGTTTATAGTTCTCCTAAATAACCTGCTACAATAACTAAATGAAAATAAAATTCATGGGAGCAGCCGGAACAGTTACCGGGTCTTCATATGTTCTTACTTCAGGCTCTGGCAGTGCTATTCTTATCGATTTGGGTATGTTCCAAGGAACACCAGAAATTGAGAAGCTCAATCTTGATCCCTATGAATACGATGTTTCCCAACTGCAGGGAGCAGTCCTTACCCACGCCCATCTTGACCATTGTGGTCGCCTTCCCATTCTTATTCCCAAGGGCTTCAAAGGTTCCATTTACATGACTCCCGCTACCAAAGACCTCACTTCACTTTCGCTTATTGATTCTGCAAAAATAGCGGTACAGGATCATAAAAAGGGGTTATACGATAAAACACAGGCATACCAGACAATGGATCGTTTTAAAACAGCCGAATACCACGAACCATTCCGCGTTGGCGACTTCAAGGTTACATTTCGCGATGCCGGGCATATTGTTGGATCAGCGAGCCTTGAGATTGAGGATTTAGTTCCCACTTCAGACATCAAAAAAATAGTCTTCAGTGGTGATCTGGGAAACTCACCAGAAGACCTGGTACAGCCAACCGAGCCCATAGAAAATGCCGATGTGGTTGTTATGGAATCAACCTACGGCGACCGCCTCCATGGTGAAGAAGATGCTGCTGCAATGCTACAACATGAAATAAATACTATTGAGGAATCAGGTGCTACCTTGCTGATCCCGGCATTTGCTCTTGAAAGAACCCAGGAAGTGTTGCATATGATAATGCACCTTAAAAAAGAAGGAAAAGTAAAGCAGGAAACACCAGTGTATTTGGATAGTCCCATGGCCGAGGAAGCTACCAATATTTACATGGACTATACTCAGCTTTTTAATGAACATATTCAAAAGGATTTGCATGAAGAGGGCTCTCCCTTTGCCTTTCCCGGACTACAGTTAGTAAACAAAAAAAGCGTGAGTGAAGCGCTGCATCGCAGGAAAGATGAACCAAAAGTAATTATCGCCGGTAGCGGCATGATGACGGGGGGAAGAATTATGAGCCATGCAGCGCACTATCTGAAGTATCCGGAACATCGGTTACTTATTGTTGGCTATCAAGGTGAAGAAACACTGGGACGCGATTTAATGGAAGGCAAAAAAGAAGTTGTGATCGATAAAGAAGTAATCCAGGTAAAAGCGACCATTAGTGCTACCCATGCCATGAGCTCGCATGCTGACCAGCAGCAGTTGCTCGAATGGCTGCGAGCTATTAAAGGGGTGAAGAAGGTATTCCTGACTCATGGTGAAGATTCATCACGCGAAGTCCTCGCAGGAAAAATAACCCACGGAATCGGAATTGCCGATGTGAAGATGCCGAAGATGCATGAAGAAGTTACGTTTTAAAAGGTCTATTCGGTGGCGTTGGTAACTTTATTATATCCTATAATAAATATTAAGTCAATGTGACTTCCGTTTTGCTAATATAAATGTATGAAGCTCAATCGTATTCTGGTACTTCTTCTTGCTCTGGGACAAATCGGCACTGCATATTTTGGAGGATTTGAAGGGGATACTTCATCATACAACACTGCCATAATCACTCCTGCAGGATATGCGTTTAGTATTTGGGGCGTTATTACGATCGGGTGTATAGCCTACGGCATATATCAGTGCCTTCCCTCTCAACAGAAAAATACATTGTTTGACGAAATGTCCTGGCCTCTTATTGCAACTTTTGCAGGATTTAGCATGTGGATTTTTGCTGCTGCACGTGACTTTTTATGGCTTACAGTTTTTATCTTTATAGCAATGTTTGTAGGATTGCTTAAAGCTTATGAGCCCTTGCAGCATCGAAAAAAGAAGTTTCGTGGCTGGGAAGGGGTTCTATTGTACGGAACATTTGGATTATACATTGGATGGTCTGCAGCCGCTATTCCGCTCAATATTGCAGCAGCATTGGTGTACAATCGTATCTTGTATCCGGATGAACGAAGTGTAGTTGCATATATTCTTGTATTAGCGGTTGCATTGGCAGGAGTTGTTCTTGGACAAAAGCGAATAGAGAACAATTTGTACTACACAGGTACTGTACTGTGGGCTTTCATAGCTATCTTTGTTGCAACGTTCCAAAGAGGATCGGGTATATTGGCGGGAGCAACTATAGTTGCACTCATTATCTTCATGAGTTACATTGGAAGCCGGTATAAGCTTATAAAAACGGAATAATTCTTACATTTCTGTTACGAACTTCTCAAGGTTGTTACGGGAGTGTAACTGTATAAATACCTCTATGGCAGACTGGTCAAAAATACTATCTCGAGGCGAAGTTGAAGACAGAAGAGGGTTTGCTCCAGTTGCTGGAGGGATTAGTTTAACAGCGGTGGCGCTTCTTTTTGCATTTAACTTGCTTACCGGAGGAGATCTGAATGATTTTCTCAATCTTGTCGTACAAAACCCAATTCAAACTACCCAAACCCAAAAAGTTACCGATCAATTCGATGGAACCGATTCGTATGAAGAGTTTGCTTCTATCATCCTCGGTTCAAATAATGATGTTTGGAATCAGATTTTTGCGAGAAATAATTTGCAGTACGATCCACCCCGATTAGTTCTCTTTAGAACTGCTACTGAGTCGGCCTGCGGTGTTGCTAGTGCCCAGGTAGGACCGCATTATTGTCCACTAGATGAAACCATATATATAGATGAGACATTCTTTGACGAGTTAACAAACAGATTAGGCGCCCAAGGAGGAGATGTTGCTGAGGCGTATGTTCTTTCACATGAAGTTGGTCACCACGTGCAAAATAAATTGGGTGTATTAGAAGGACGTTCCACAAATCAGGATTCAATTGCTATAGAACTCCAGGCTGATTGTTATGCCGGTTTATGGGCAAATACTCTTCGCGACGACGGAATCTTTGAGACAGGAGAAATTAGGGAAGCGATGGATGCAGCAGCGGCGGTTGGCGACGATAGAATTCAGGAACGGGTAATTGGCCAGGTTAATCCGGAATCCTGGACACATGGTTCTTCCGAACAGCGGGTTGAATGGTTTACGATAGGATACGATAGCGGTTCCCCACAGGCATGTAGTACTTCTTCTCAGTAGATTTTTGTTTTAACCAGTAGTGGTACATGGAGTAACTAAGTAAGAAATCTTACATTAAAATAGTGTTTTGTGATGTTCCGTTGAGAGGAATAACCTTAATCTGGCCCTTCTTAATAAACCTTTTCAGAATTTTATACGTATCAAGATCAAATATATATTCATAGTGAGTTTCGGGAATATCGTGAATATCATGCTCTGTTAATTTTGCAAGACAGCACCAATTGTCAAACAGGAAAATATCGGTAACGTTCCGTTCATTATCGCGTTCACGGATTAATACCCGTCCTTTATAAGGCCATTCAGGCACGCGTAGCGGTTCAAATGCTGCAAGAAACTTAGCATTATACGTTTTCGGCTTTTCTTTGTCATCACAAGCTCCATTGCATTTCCCCAGTTTATAGTCAAAACAACTCCCGTGGCCCTTATCCAAACCCATTATCCGTTTGCATAAACCGTGTTCTTTACAGATGTTCTGCAAAACTCCCTTTGCCGCAGTTTTCGATTTGGCGACATGAAGGATAAAAGGTAGTTCTTCACTGTCTATTGAATCCTGTTCTACCAGTTGGGCTGTCAAATAGCCCATTTTATCGGTTATCTGCTTTACCACTGTCATCTTTTCCATACCGCGGAGCCGTCTGTTGTACATTGGTTGTTTTTCTTTGATAAGCTGGGCTTCCAGAATAAGAGCGCCAATTTCGCCTGCTGTTGTAATCGTTTCAATACGACGAACCTGTTGGGATACTATCATTTCCGTCGTACTGGTGTTGTCTCCTGAGAAATGGGATAGTATACGGTTGCGCAAACTTCGGCTTTTGCCAATATACAACGGATTTTCACTTTCATCATAAAAAATGTAAACTCCGGGAATTTCATCAAGATCATCAATATCCGAATGCTGAAGGTAGCGTGGCAGGGATGGGTCCTTCATGAGGTGTCGAATTGTTTCCTCTAAAGGAAGGTGAGAGTGTTTTGTTGCAATTTTTTGCATAAAGTCCCAGATTACCTTGGCATCATCAAATGCACGGTGGCGGTTTTCGCATTCTATACAAAACCGGTCTATAATAGCATCGAGATTGTGAAGGTGATGCTCAGGGAAAAGCATTCGTGAGAGCTTTACCGAACAAACAACGTTTGCAGTGTAGGTATATCGGTTCCGTTTGAATTCGTTCCGCAGGAAACCGTAGTCAAAACGGGCGTTGTGGGCAACAAACACACAGCCTTCCAGAATTTCATAGATATCCTCCATTGCTTCACGGAAAGTAGGAGCTTTTTTCAAGTCTGTAGGATCAATACCCGTCATGTCTAAAATAAACGGTGGAACATGATCCTGCGGGTTTAACAATGTCTGGTATGTACGGACAACTTCGTTATTCTCAACACGTAGTATACCGATTTCGATAATGCGATCTCCATTCGGACTACTCCCTGTGGTTTCAATATCGACAAAAGCCAGTGGTGGTAATGGTTTGGTGTTCATAGGTGCAGGACAGTTATTTAAAGTTGTTTGTAGGGATATTCAGTATAGTAAACGAAGGTTCACTGTGCAAGAGGTATGTGTATTACAATTATCCTTCCTCAGGAATTACTACCCAGCAGATAATATAAGGAAGAAGACCAGGAACACCTCCGGGGAGAATCAATAAAACCCATATAAGACGTACAAATGTAACATCTACATTAAAGTAGTTTGCCATTCCCAAGGCAACGCCTGCTATCATGCGTCCTTCCTTTGGTCGTATTAAACTTTTAGGTGTTTTTGCCATAGTTACTTTTTTTTCTTTTTTGGTTTTTTCTTATCCTTTTTGGGATGTGTGTTTCCTTTTGCCATATTCTTAATTGTATACCCGTTTATTACCTTTTGCAAAGAAAGATACGATGCAAGAAGAGTAACTATGTTGCAAAAGACTGTTATTTTTTATTGGTCTTCATACCTGAAATTGATTCAGCAACGAGAGTTTGATATTGACTCCATTTAGCTGCATCGTTAGGACTGGTTATCCGATACTTAATTATGAAATGATTGTCGTAGCTCGGTACATTTTGTTGCGTTGCATTAAAAGCTGAGATATATTCGGAAAGCCCGCCTTGGTACAGCTGATATACATAGTAATCTGTTTCCGGTTGCAGAGAAGGAATACTTCGGTATGTTCCCAATTCGTTTTCAACCATAACTTCCGTTGCCCCGGTTCTGCTTACAAATAGCTGTTGGCCATTTACTTCAGCTATCTGGATAAACTCGTTTGCATTATATGGAAGGGGAGAAGGAATGTATTTTACGCGTTCTTTCTGCTCAAAACCTGGTGTGGTACTTAGGGTAGTTATAGCTATGGAAAATGTATCTTCTGGTCGGGATAAGACAATATCGTATGAAGCTGCCACTTCGTCAACATGGCTTGATAACTGAGACCACAAGGGTGCAGGGAATGTGCGTTCTAATGTAAACGGAAGCTGTTCGTAATTCTCTGCTGCATTGGGAACTGGCGTTTCCCTCACCTGGGTTATCGGAACAGTGGTGGGAATACTGCTGTTTGTTTCAGTTTGTGAAGTGGTAGGTATAGGGGGTTGCTGTGACCGAAGCAAAATTGATACCGCAAGCACCAATAACAGCAGAATACCACCGCTGACGATTATAAGAATGGTTACCAGTTTTTGTTTGTTTTCCATATTATTTGTTTGTACTGGTGTTTGCACTTCCTGAACGGCTACAATCTTTAATATACCTTTCAAAGTCGCGAGCAGCCGCCGCGATATCGTTTGCTCTGTCTGTTCCATTAACAGTACGACGGGCATTATAGTAATCCACTTCCGCACCACTAATATATTTCGTAAGCGCTGCTCCTGTAAATAGCCCATCCATCATTCCATTTACCATTACACCGGCCATGCTGGTTAGGTCCTGTTCCATAAATTTGGGATTGGCAAGTAGGTTTTCCTTGCGGGAAAGTGCATAAGAATAGTCTTTACCAGCATAATGATTGAGAGCTCTGTCTATTTGGCTTGGATATTGAGAATAGAGTGGATCCTTTCTTCTAAGCCCTTCAGCGGTAAACTTTGTATAATTTCCGCGTCCGGTAAGTTGTACCATCCCTCGTCCTTTGTAGCGAGGTCCATCCCCTGGTACTACATTAAATAACTGGGCATTTCCGTTATACGCAGAACCATCGGCGAACTCAAGAAAAGCAGTGTATTGAGCACTCTCATGTCTCCCGGTTGCCATAATGTATGCCATCTGTTGCACGGTTGCGCTTTTTTTCTTTGCCGCTGCAACCACGTGGGGGAGCGCTGTTTTAAAATTGGAAACATATTTACCCCCTACCTTTTCTGCCACACATACCCCCAGAGATTGGGCGTCCGCACTTACGGGAGTACTTGATCCGGGTGCAGAAGTAGGTTCAGCTCCAGTATCGGTCTCATCACCGGTGGTAGTATCATTTTCCCCGTTTCGAGCATTCCCTCGATCCTCCGTAAACAATATCTTCAGTACCTTTTCAAGAATACGCTCTTCGATCTGTTCGGAGCTATCTTCCTGTTCGCCTGTTTCTTCATCTTCTTCGTCCTTGCGGTCGTCATCTGCCAATAGAGTAATTTTTTGAGCAGCCCGCACAACTTTGCAACGAACGGATCCATCGGGCTGTTCCTCACCGTTACAATTTCTAAACTGAAACCCAATTAGTTCAATTTCCGCATCGTCTGGTGTGTCCAGGGGAATGGTACACATAACTCGGGCAGTAGGATTTTCAACGCCATCTTCCTCTGGACTAAGCCAGCCTCCAAACAGCCTACCGTCAGAGCGGCAGGCACCACCACCTTCATCGCCAAAATATTCTTCGCCGTTAATTACCAGGTTGGTGGAAACATCTTCATTTTCCATGTTTACTTCCAATCGTGTTTCAAACACATCGCCCCGGCGAGCTTCTTTTGTATTTGTGCTTACACGGATAACCTCTATGCCACTGGTATCTTGATTTTCTTCCTCGTTAGAGTCGGCTTCATTTGCCGACTCGCCAGTATCCTCCTGTTGATTCTCATCCACTTGTTCCGCTTGCTCTTCATTATTAGGTTGCTCAGACTGTTGGGCGTGTAAAAACCCTGTATGGAGAAAAAAAACAAGCAGCAGAAATAGGACTAGGAAAAATCGTCTCATATATAGATTGTACAGAACCTTTATCACTCTTTCACCTGTGCTTGAAGGTATGCGAGCGCGCAGCATTCATCAGAGCTTAAACCAGCTTTTGCCTGGGGATTTTCCAGAAATGAGTTTAACTGGCCTTTGTCGAAATGGTCAAACACTTTTGGATAAATGTAGTGTTTGCGACAGACAGAGGGAGTATTTCCCAGCTTTTTTGATACTGATTTGACGACTGCGGTTATCATCTTTTTATTTTCGTTCTTTATCTTTGAATGCTCGCATTTGCATAGTTCTACTATGGCATATACAGTTCCCCACCAGGTTCTAAAATCTTTTGCAGAACAGGTGATTCCGCTTATTTCCTTCAGATAGTCGTTTACATTGCTGCTGTCAACGGAGTGCTTCTCCCCATCTTTATCAACATACTGAAACAATTCCCAACCGGGAAGCTCTATACATCGCTTTACAATGGCACTTAGTTTCTTGTTGTAGACGCTTATCACATGGTCTTTTCCACTTTTGCCTTTAAATGAAAAACGGATTTCATCTCCTTTTACCTCCACATGGCGATTTCGCATTGTAGTAAGTCCATAATGTTCATTTTCCGATGCCGAAGCCTCATTACCCACTCGAATTAAACTCCGATCTAGTAAGCTAACAATGGTTGCCATGATCTTCTCTTTTACCAAACCCCGCTTTTCCAGATCTTCTTTAACCTTGCGGCGGATAAGCGGAAGCTTTTGCGCAAATTCGATCATCTTTAAATGATTTGCTTCGGTACGAAAGGTAATCCATTCAGGATGGTAAATATACTGTTTTTTCCCTTTCTCGTTAATACCGGTTGCCTGTAAGTGGCTGTTTTTATAGGGTGAAATCCACACATCCATATAGGCTGGGGGAATGCCAAGTTTCAGGAACCGGTCTCGCAATTTTTCATCAGTAACAATATTTCCCTCTGCATCAAAGTATTCCCATTCATTCCCTTTTGCCCGTCGCGTATAGCCGGGAGTGCTTTCGGAGACATAGCGTAGTCCAATAGCTTCAGCAGAAGCCTGACTGTCGTGAATGAGCGAAGTTACATCCATTATGAAATAATACTACACCATTTTGTACTTACGTGAGAGAGGTACATTTTATTACGCTTCTTATACGTATTTTTAGTAGATAGACTGTTATGAAAGCTTTATAGATGTTTTTTATAGAATTCCACTGTCCGCTGCATTGCTGTGCCAAAGCTAGCACCTGTAATGTTATGCCCGCCGGTAGGGTACTCGTATATTTCGTGATCAACCGTACTTGAATCCAGATACTTTTTTAGATTGCGGGCATATTCTATACTTACCACCTCATCATCCACTGCATGGTGAATTGCGATTGCACCGGTAATATCGTTGAGATAGGATACTATGCTCATCTCGCGCCAGAATTCTTTCGATGAATCTGGTTGGCCGTATAAATTACGAATGCGCTGGCGCCGACTCATATTGGTGGTGGAAATCTGGTTCGGCTGGAAGCTGGAATCGGTAATCATATAGTCAGCAAGGTCTTCATAGGTGTAGCCGGCACCTCCCCATATCACAACTGCCGGAATATCCGGACGGGCTGCCAATGCTCTGCTTAACACATTACCCGCCATGCTGTGCCCCCATAAGCCTATTTTTGTAGGATTTACAAAGCCGGAAGATTCAAGTGCTGAATATGCATTCAATGTATCAATTGCATAATCTGCTGAATAATACGCCCCACCTGGTTCTCCTTCGGAGTTTCCATGGCCGCGCAGGTCGATTTTGAACACCACAAATCCATTTCGCGCCAGATAATCCACATAATCGGTATACCGTTCTAAAGTTGCATACTGAGCAGGGGGGATATAGCCGTGTACAAACACGGTAGCTGGCCAGCCGCCTTCGGGGGGGGCTCCATTCGGCCTCGTAAGTAATCCATTTATCCGCAATCCATCGGAGGTATAGCTTGTAAGGTAGGCAGTATAGTTTGAGCCGGTATATGCTACGTCCAGCTCTGCTAAACTACTTTCGTAAGTCTTACTTCTTAAATAGGGAATGGTCAGTTCGCGAAAGGGTATAGGGGTTGGGGAATTAGGTACCACTTGTTCGCGTACTGCTTCTATGACATCGGACGTAGCTGATTTTTGGGAATTCTGAGTAAACGTAGTGTAATAAAGGTAGCCAATGTAGGTACTAATTGCTAGTAGAATCCCCAATACAATAGCAATAACTATCTTGGTATTCATAAAAAAAGTATATCAATAGCGTGTAAGAATGGTATAAGAGCATTCTGAAAAAAGCTGTGTTGGGCAAAATGCAGAAGCGATGTTCAGTAGCAGTTCATGATGGGCACCATAAGGACCAGTGAAAGCTAGTCCTCTTTAATCTTCTTTTGCCATCTTCCCGTATTTTTCGAGAAACTTCTTTACCTTCGGTGCAATAATTACCGAACAATACGGCTGGTACCCGTTTTTGTTAAAGTAGTTTTCGTGGTACGATTCTGCTTTATAGAATTCTCCTAACGGCTGCATTTCGGTTACGATCGGTTTTGAAAAATCGCCAGCATGGTCTTTCAGATACTGTTCTGTAATCTTTTTCTGTTCTTCATTTGCATAAAAGATTACCGAACGGTACTGCGGTCCCACATCATTGCCCTGCCTGTTTAGCGTTGTGGGATCATGGGTATTCATAAACACATCGAGTAACGCTGCAAAGCTAATCTCATCGGCGTCGAATTCGATTTTGATAACCTCGGCATGTCCTGTAGTACCGCTACACACCTCCTCGTATGATGGATCCTTCAATTCACCACCTGAATATCCCGGTAACACAGAGTCCACACCTTTTAAGCGCTGGAAAATAGCTTCAGTACACCAAAAACATCCTCCTCCAAAAACAGCGATTTCTTTTTTCATAATGAGTTACATACTAATGTTGTAATTACAAAAGCACAATACAGTCCTAATAGTATACCTCCTTCTTTTCTCGATAAGTCGTTTCTCGAGCGGGTGAACTGATAAAAAAGTATGAGCCCAGTGCCCAGAAATAACGGGATCAGAAAATAAAAAGGGTCCAAAACCATAACTGACTTACCGTTTATTATTGTAAGGAGTCCCATAAAAAATCCGTTTGCAGAAGCAGATCCCAAATAATGTCCAAATGTTATTTCCTTTTGCCTCCTGATAACCGATAACACACCGATAAACAGCTCGGGAAGGTTAGAACCAATAGACAGTCCAAGAAGGGCAATCAGATAGGGAGGAACATGTAGTTGACCTGCAATAACAACCAGGTTATCTACCAACAATTTACCCGCAAAAAATATAATGATAATGCCTACTACAATCTTGGTTACTTGGTACATATTGGCTGCCCGTTTTCTAGGATTGATGGCATTCATAATCTGTTCTACCAGATTTTTCTTTTCTCTCATAAATAGGATAAGGCCGCAATACAGCACAATGAGGATTATTGACGCTACAAAGTCTACATATCCTCGCAAAGGTACAAGCGCGGAAACCATTACCACGACAATAACAAACAGCAAACCTCGTGAGGTTACATTGTGACTCATTTTTATGCCGTTTCCGATAACTGCCAGGAATGGCGCCACAAACATAAACAGAACAATAATCCCTCCCATCAGATTTCCCACAAAAACTTCAGGAATGCCGTCTGCGATTGCATTTACGCCAATAGAGAATTCCGGAGCAGAAGTAAGAATTCCCAGAAGGATAAACGATGTGGAAAAGGCTGAAAGCCGTATTTGTTTGGATAAAGTGGTGACACTGCGTACTATCGTATCGGAAGTAAACCAGATAATAATAAACGCTATAAGAATAATCGACAAAGAGGTTGGCATTCTCTCATTATAATGATTGGATGGTTAAAGTGAGAATGCCAAGGGAATATACATTACTGGTTACCCTTATAGCGGTTATTGTCACACTGATTACCTCGTCATTTACGCAAAACAAAACCCCTCCTGCAGACGCTAAGGCACGTCAACAAGAGCAGCAGACTCATGTTCTTTCGGCCCAAACCACAGCTACAACGTCTGCATATGTACAGCGTGTGGTGGACGGGGATACTATTCGGGTTGTTATTGCAAGCGAAGAAGCGACGGTGCGCCTTATCGGCATCGATACCCCGGAATCAGTTGATCCCAGAAGGCCAGTTGAATGTCTTGGAAAAGAAGCTTCCAACCGACTAAAAGAACTTATTGAAAACAAATTTGTCCGGTTGGAAGGAGATTCGTCGCAGCAGGATCGCGATCGGTATAATCGTCTTCTTCGATATGTTTTTCTAGATAGCGTTCATATTAACAAGCAACTTATTGTGGAAGGATTTGCAAATGAATATACGTACGATCTCCCATATATTTATCAGCATGAGTTCAAAATAGCGCAAAAAGAAGCTGAAGCAAGTCGAAGAGGATTATGGAACCCTCAGTTGTGCGTGCAAAATCAGAATTCCAGTTTACAATAAGAGTGATATGCAAAAGTTTAAAACGTTTTTATACGTTTTCCGTAAAAGTCTTGTTGACTTCCACTACTACGAAGAGTTGCGGCATACTTCGTTTGCTTTTTCACTGCAATATCTTGCAACACTGGTATATATTTCCACTGCATTCTCGGTAATTGCCGGGTTGTTACTACTAACTATGGTATTTCATCCCAGGTTATCTTCAGTTGATGTCCTGTACGACCAGATTAGGGATACCTATCCGCACAATCTCGCGCTAACACTAGAAAATGGAACACTCCGATCTTCGACTAATTCCGCGGTTGTAATAGGAAAGCCCTTTACCATGCCAAATGCTGGCAAAGAGCGGTCTTTTCAGGGACTTGTTACCATCGACCCCGGTGCAACTGTTGAGGAGTATGCAAACTATAAGACCCTATTTGTAGCGTCTGGAAAAGGAATACTCGTAAATAATGACATAATAGCCTATCCCAAAAGTCTGGAACAACGGATTGACAAGCAGTTTATCGTCTCAAAAAGGGAAGGATTTTTGCAGGCCATTGAGGATCTTAAAAACTATCTTCCATTCCTGCTGTTTATTATAGTCCCGCCGATTATTCTTTTGCTTGGATTGCTTGAACTAGTAGCGTATTTGCTGCTGCTTGTGTTTTTTTCATTTGTATCGTGGGTATCCGCTCTCATAATTAAAAGAAACCTTACTTACGCGGAAATGTACCGATTCGGAATGCATGCGATTACACCCATGGTATTGTTTAATACTTTCCTTTCGTTTTTTCCGTTTATTTCAGGGGAGTGGAGTCCATTGCTATACGCTGCCTGGATGCTTGGGGCAGTTTCCTGGCTTACTCCACAAGAAGAAGCAGAGACATAGCCGCGATTCCGCATACAAACAGCAGCAGCTGGATACCGTTTTTACGGGGACTCTCTTCTTTATGGAGTTCAGGAATTAAATCTGAGCCCGCTATGTAGATAAAGCTTCCCGCTGCAAAAGACAGCAGAATTGCGTTCATATTTTCAATAGCTGCATTTAAGGCAAAGGCAATAAGCAGTCCCGCAATTGCGGTAAGTGCCGTCAAAAAATTAATAAGCAGGGCGCGTGTTTTTTTCATTCCTCCATGGAGCATTATCGCAATATCGCTTATTTCCTGGGGGATTTCGTGAAGAATAACAGCTACCGTTGTAGCAATTCCAACCGGTAATCCTGCCAAAAATGCCGCTCCAATAATAAGACCATCGATAAAGTTGTGGAGAATATCTCCGAAGACGTTCATATATGCATATGAATGAATATGTTGCTTTCCAATAGGGAGATGACAATGGTGCCAGTGGATTATTTTTTCGAGTATAAAGGAAACAACGATTCCCGCGAGTACGATAATGGAAGTTTGTAATGTATATGTACCTTCCTCAATCATTTCCGGGATAAGGTGAAGGAATACATCTCCAAACATTGCCCCCGCAGCAAAGCTGACAAAGTAGATAAGGACGGAATTAATCCGTGTGTTTCTAAAAAAAAGTGTTACTGCACCAATCAAAGAAATACCGCTCACCACCAGCACTGCAATTAGTCCAGAAAGTAATTCCATATGTGTATTGTAACAGACAGTAGTATGTGCCTAAATCGCTTGTACCATTGCAAATGCTTAGGTAAGAAGAATCTCTTGTGCATTCCACGCTGGTACAAAATCACGGCGTTCTTTTACAGATTTAAATGAAGTGGAGAGTATTGCTCGCTTTCCAATTGACGAATTGCTGCCCCCTACGATATCAACATCAACATGTTTACCGGAAACAATACCCTCATAGCGAATCCTCTCGTGCCACATAGATGTACGTGAAGCATAGTCATTAAACACCCTCCGTGTAACAGGGACAATTTTTCCTTTTTCGTTTCCTCTTTTTACCGTAAGATGGTGGGCTGTCATAGGAGGAGTGTGTTTTTGACGTATTTGTACTGTTTTTTCAGGTGAAACCTCAACAATACCTACCCATTGGAAAGAAGGGGGCGAAATGTGAGTCCACTCACCGGCAACAGAGTCTATTACTCCCTGAAGAAGATCATCTTCAGAACAGGAAGGTATGTGATCAAGGGGAACGTGCCAGTAGCGTTCCCAAAGCGGTACTGGAGGACCCGCTGGAGGAGCAGGTACATCGGAATGCCAGCCATGTGGTATATTGCTTTTTTCTAACCATGTATCTGGTGTAACAATATGAAAATTAGTTAACAAATACAGTATATTATGGCGAGCTGTTCCGAGTGGAACACCATCTCGCGCAAGTTTTCGATTACTGAAACCGGGATCATCTGTGATTTCCTCCATCCACTTTGGAGGGTAAAAAAAATCTCCAGTATCATTTACTTTATCCTCCCTTTCAATTTTTACAAGACCGTCAAACGGTGGTCCAAAAACATCAACCTCAAAACCGAGTGAATGAAATCTTCTTTTTGTGATCGGACCATAAAATGGAGATGCATAGCGGCTCATGTATTCCTTTTTTTTGATGGTTTCCTCTTCTTCTTCCTGTTTACCTGCCACATTAGTCTGCTGCTTGATGTTTTTAGAAAAATAAATGTGACCATCAGGTAGAACGGAAGCGCGATAGCGATACCCTCGTTCCCCATTTGGCTTTCCGTGCCTATCAACAGGAATTTCATAGATCTGAGTTATGTCTTCAAAAGGCGCTCCTTCTATAAGATGCGCCATATGTTCAAACCCTTCATGAGTAAGTATAAATGAGCGTTCGGTTTCAATTGATTTGGTAGGTTTTTCTTTCCTTTCTTCCTGTTGTACGGCCATGTAGCGTATTATAATCTATTACTTCCAGAATACTGATATCATAAGATATGCACGGAAAAACTGCTATTTACCATATGATTGAAAAGGTTCCAATTGCCTATACTAACCAGACCATTCGCCATGTTGAAAACGAATTGCTTGCAAAAGAAGCAGCGTACGAAACAATCCATTACATCTACGTTTTGAATGCTAAAGACCAGCTTAAAGGCGTAATTTCGATAAAGGATTTATTTCGCCTTCCAAAAGCAAGCTCGCTGGAAGAAGTAATGACAAAAAAATTGATAACTGTCCATCCACATACCCATCGGGAGAAGCTCGTAGCACTTGCTCTCGAGCATAAGCTGAAAGCTTTGCCAGTCGTAGATAAGGAGAAGCATCTTATTGGAGTTGTCCCCGGAGATTCCATTTTAAGCGCAGCACACGAAGAGTTAACCGAAGATGTCTTTCTTCTGGAAGGTATTTCCGGGAAAGATAGCCATACCCTTTCGGTGCTCCGGTCATCGCCTTTCAAGCTGCTTCTGTTTCGTTTGCCATGGTTGTTGTTTGGATTACTGGGAGGGATTTTTGCCGCAACTGTTGTTGGCCATTTTGAGACGCTCCTTGCCGAAGAGATTGCGCTGGTTGGCTTTCTGCCCTTAATTGTCTACATGAGCGATGCCGTAGGAAGCCAGTCCCAAACTATGTATATTCGTTCACTTGCAGTTGAACATAGTTTTTCCTGGTCAACCTATTTTTTTCGAGAAATTACGGCTTCACTTTTAATTTCTGTAGTGCTTGCTTGTCTGTTGGGCTTGATTATCTCGTTTCTTCATGCCCCTTATCTTGGTGTTATCTTAGGGGTATCTCTGTTTTTTACGGTGATTGCGTCGGTTATTATCGCTATAGTTACCCCCTCTGCGCTTATTGCATTAGGGAAGGATCCGGCAATTGGGAGCGGTCCTTTTGCGACAATAATCCGCGATGTTCTTAGCATTATTATCTACTTTATAACCGCATCGGTTCTTTTGAGTATCGTACAAATTGGATAAATTCCTCCGCTCCAAGTTCGAGTTAAAACATGTTTGAAGTAACACGACATTCCTTTGGAATATCTCCCAGTTTTTTTGCCTGATAGGTAAGGCTCTTTTTGAGTGGGCAGGTAATTTCGAAGGCATTGCGGGAAACCCGTGATTGGAACTGAAAGTAGGTACGCAGGTCGTATAGTTGTGAAGAGATAAGGAACAGGGTGATGACAATAACCACTACCTCCAGTTGTTTTTTGGGAGTAAACATAAAGATACGTTCGATACAAACAATCATGGCGTAGATTATTGCTGGGAGCAATGTTACTGTGCGTAGCATATTCGGATTTTCAGCAGGGATTGTAAGCAATGCAGGAATAATCGAAATAAGAGCCCATGTTAAGAACAGTGAGTGTTGCCTGTCTTTTCTGTGGATTATCATAAGGATAAAGCCAACAGTAGCAAGTAACAACTGAATTCCGTTGAGCGCTTGCTTAAACGGAAAGTTATGACGACCATTTCCGTCACCTTCCCATATAAACATGCCGATTGTTTTTGCAAGATTAGTGCCGATAAGCTGAACTGCCTGGAGAGGTGATTCAGCCTGGGATAAAACAGATACCTGTTGGATTCTTGTATCGGGGAGGAATATAAGGTAGATAATAAGGGGAAGGGCAACTAAAGCAGTAACCCCTAGGAACCCAGCCAATTCTTTCCATTTCCGGCGCAGAGCGAGCTGAATTGCTGGTACTAGAGCGAAAATTCTTCCTGGTGTGTAGGAATGAAATGCTAGTCCAGTAAAAAAGGCTGCAATCCACAATACATACCGTTGCTTTGATCTAAACCATGTTAACAGCAGTAGTATTGCACAGAGCTCAAGGAAAAGCAAAAAGCCAGCCTCAAATGAGAAGCGGGCAAATGTTACATACCAGCGGGTTGAAGCAAGCAATGCTGCTCCGGCAAATGCATACAGGTTGTCTTTGAAGATGTTTTTGAGTACAAAGTAGAACAAAACAACATTTACTATACTAAACAACGCAGCAGGGAGGCGTAACACCCATATTTCAGTTCCAAAAAGCCTTAAAAAGGCTGAAAGTATGTAAAAGTAGAGGGTTGCGTGTCCTGTTGCCAGAGGACTATATACCTGGTAGCCAGAGTTTTGAAGGGAAAGAGCCAGTCGTGCAAATTCAAGTTCATCCCAGGCTAGGTTAACCGGCACGCTCAAATAGCGGTAGAAGATCGTTGCAGCAACCAGTAAAACCAGCAGTAGCAATTGTATATATGTATTTCGCATTGTAGTATGATATAATATACCTAGTTATCTATTGTATTACAGTTTTTGAGAATAGTTTTGCCTTGCGACTCGGTTCCGGCTTCCTATACTATCACTTGCTATCATCAATTATCTATCAAACTATCGTGAGGGGGTGCTTAATGTCTTAAATGGATCAGAAAAATAAATTATACGTCGGAAACCTTCCTTGGGGAATTAACAACCAGTCACTCTATGATCTTTTCGCACCCTATGGTGCAATCACAGAAGCTGTTGTAATCTCTGACAGAATGTCAGGTCGTTCAAAAGGTTTCGGTTTCGTAACATTCGAAAACGAAGCTGATGCAGAACGTGCCGTAGCAGAAATGCACGACAAGGATGTAAGCGGTCGCAAGATCGTCGTAAACGTTGCTCGCCCACGCGAAGAACGTCCACAACAGTAATATAACCCGTTATCACTTGCCTGTAGTAATGCAGGTTTAGGAAGTACAAAGAAAACCACGGTCTCAAAAGCCGTGGTTTTTTTGTATACTATGGGCGAGGTTCGCGTGGGTGAAGTGAATGCTGAAGAACGGAGGGCATGATGTTTGGTAGGACAGCAAACCATGATCCAGCTGACCTGAACCGGGAAGCGCTGGTATCAGAAGCTCGTCGGTTGGTAAACTTTGGAGCTGATTGGAGGACGAGTCAATCTGCTCAAAGGCAAATGAACCGGCTCGAAGATGTCGCCTATAACCTGGTACTACGGTACGGATACAACGATGGTCAGCTCAAGCAGCTGTGTGACCACTACGACGGAACCTTGCAAGGGGTATTGGAAGAGCGGGTTAACCGGGGCTACCAGTCTGCGACGGCAGAACGTAAGCTCAGGCGAGCTTCTCGTGCAAGGGTGATAAGGAGGATTGTGCTTACGCTCCTTGCACTGGTGATTGCGCTGTTTGGATTGCTCTTTATTGCCCTGCAGCTTGGTATCCAGCTCCCGCTTCCGTTTCTCTCCGAACGAACTGAATGGGGCATGCTCATTACGGTCTGGCACTAGGCGGAACCTCACGCGCTTTCAAGCCACGGCTACGGGAGGCCTTTTTGGCCTCCCACTTCATAATGTCCATCCGATTCATAATTCAATATGCTCCTGTATAATGTCGGCTGTCGCTATCATCAACAATAGCATGTGGAGCTGGATAAAGGAGGTTTCAGGGATGAAATCCGATCAACGAGAACTCTTACGATACGCTGTCTCGCACGGAGACAAGGATACTATTCTCGCAACCTGTGGGATTCTCCTGAGGAATGGCGTACCGCAGCGCGAGATTATGCTCGTAATAGAGGAATTTCTCGATGATGACGCAGTAATTGCACAGTTAAAACACCAGATTATGCAGGTGCCACAAGAACAGAAGCCTGCCCGAATTACGGACAGGCTTTCTTCCGTTGACACGGGATTGCCGGGCCGGAGCAGGAGAGGTTCGCTGCTTGGTGGCGTGTTCATTGTTCTGCTTCTCGCGCTTCTTCTTGCAGGGATGCTGGGGCTGTATCCAGGTGGATATTTGTGGCAGGCACTTCTGCCACCGTAACACCCTAGTACCAGCAACCTCTGGTGGAAACGGATTCTTCTTTCTATCCAGCTCCCGTTTCCTCTTTTACACATTTAGTATGTATTTGATATAATAACGCCAATAGATCTATCCGAGAATGTTCGGATAGTGAGGGAGCTGAATGAAGGGAGTGTCCGATGAGCCAGCCGGATGATGAGATGTTGAGCAGGATGCTGAAAGATCAGATCCCGCCACGGGATGGCACGTTCCCGGAACAGGCCGCCGGCTCGCAGCCAACGGCTGCAGCAAGCCCGACCCCGCAGCCGCAGCGCTGGTGGTTGATCATTGCAGCCGCTCTGCTGGGGTTCCTGCTAGTCGCCGTCCTGCTTTGGTATGGTGTTGTCCAGCCGATGGTCCGGGACGCCGAGCCCGCCTACCAGCAGCCGACGCCGTCAATCGCCCTGCCGCCGACCGTGACGCCTGCGGCGCCGTAGACAGCAAGCAAGCTGATTAGTTAGAGGAGGAAGATGATGGTCACAGAGCGCGAAGTAGCGCTCGACAACACATCTAAGGTAGCATTGAAGCTAGCGTACGAACGCGGGTCGACGCCCTGGATCAGAAACGAAGCTCTCAGGATTATCAACGCTGGCAACAGTAAAGAAGATGTCCTGGAGTACTTTCGCCAACTGGGGATGGCTCCGGGGAATGTGACGACCCTCTCCAGGGAAATCGACGACGCCCTCCGGCAGTCCAGCACAGTTTTTGTTCGTCAACCAGTGGACACTGCTCCGCAACCGCTTCCACTCTGGGTGGTTGTGGCACTAGTACTAGCCATGGTAGGAGTGGCGGTTGTCGTAGCTCTTAGTGGTATGTGGTATATCCAACTCCACATGCTGCACTAGCACAGGTCTTCCCCAACGGGCGTACCACGTCCACTACAAGGAGGCGGCACTATTATTCATTCAGCTCCCGTCTCCACAAACGCGAAGGATTCAACCAAAAAGTAATTTACGCAGAGCCTTCGCTGGGCTTTTCTCCTTTATCGAATTTTAAAGCACAGGAATTAATGCAGTACCGTTGCCCTGTCTTGTCTTGCGGTCCATCGTTAAACACATGTCCTAAATGGCCACCACAGGTTGCGCAGACAACCTCAATTCGTTTCATCCCAAAGGAATTGTCTTCATGCAGCTCTACGTTTCCCTTCTCAGCGACATCATAAAAACTCGGCCAGCCGCTACCGGATTCAAACTTGGTATCCGAGGAAAACAGAGGAGTCCCGCAAGCAGCGCAAGCATACATCCCGTTTTCATGATTATCAACAAACTCTCCGGTAAAGGGAGTTTCCGTACCTTTTTCACGCAATATCCGATATTGTTCAGGAGTAAGAATGCTGCGCCATTCTTCTTCCGTTTTGGTCATTTTTGGTGTCATATGGTTCCATCATACCACGAAGTCATCTATAATGAATATCTATGGAACAGGGTTCCCGTGCTAACACACCGATTAACCATGCTGATTCTCGTTTTTATTCCCAATTAAAAGAAACAACTGTTCCTGTGATGCCAAAACCATCAGTAACCCCACTCAATACACACTTCCAAAAGCCTCAAACTCCCCGCTGGTTATTTCCGCTGGCAGCCTTTATTCTTTTGGCACAAATTGTGGGATTAATAGGGTGGTATGGGTATAATGAACGGGTTAAAGCAAAGGCCAATTTGAACGAAACTGTTGCCAAACTCCAGGTAATCGAAAAACACGGTTATGATATTCGTGGATTTTATTCACAGCTTATGGAGCAAGATAACAAGCTCCATTCTTTTGTTACCCTTATTATGCCGTTTCTTGTACACGGGGTAAATGCCGAAGTCGCTGGTGTGGATGCAAAAATAAATTCTCAATATAGCTCCGTTCTTGAAGATGAAAAACAAAAACTCTTAGCAAGGCTTAAAACATTTAACCTGCTACTGCTGAAAACGAAAAATTTCGAATACTCCGAAAAAAACAGCATTATCACGTATTTCACTGAAGTAGAAGCAAAAGTTACATCAAGCCCACTTACTATCCCGCAAATGCAGCAGTATTCCCAAGGCCTATCTCAGAAAGAAGAAGAACTGCGAAAGTCGCTACAATCTGTCCTTCATGATTCGTTTGCTCAACTGGAAAACGACTACTCGGTGGCTGTTAACTACAATTATCCTTCCCGTGTTGCGATAGAACAATATATCCACGATTTTGGGGGTTACACCGAGGCAAAACAACCTACCCTTGAAGAAACAGTTACCCACCTATCCACTATCGAGCAAAACAGAAAAACAATTGCGTATGAAGTTGAAGAGCAGAAAAAAGAGGTAATTTTTACCAATATTCAGAATACTACCCAGGAAGTAGACAATCTCTTGACATTCTACAGCACGAGAAGCGGATACATGAGTGAATTGGGTATGCTGAATCAGTATAAAAATACCGTTTCACAATACACGAAAGAGAAATTCAGCAACTTTACCAGTGAGGCACTGCAGCAGCAAGCGGAGAAAGATCTTTATGCGCTGGTAGTACAACCCCGACAAACACGACTTGTTGTTGAGGAAAAAGAGCGTCAGGAATTAATTGCCAAACAGAAAGCGCTAGAAGCGGCTTCTGGTATTCCCGTTCCTCCAGTCGATGTCCCAAAACTGATTATGGTGGATATTGCCAAACAGCGGTTGTATGCGTACGAAAACGGCGTTTCCGTTTTTGATCAACCTGTGCCGGTTACAACAGGAAAATCAGGATATGATACAGTAAAAGGACGCTTTGCAATTTATCTGAAAACAACCAACTTTAGAATGCGCTCACCGTTTCCTAATGAATGGTACGACAGCATGGTTGATTACTGGATGCCGTTTTACCAGGGATATGGATTACATGATGCATCGTGGAGAAGTGTCTATGGTACTATGGACTATCCTACAGTAGGTAGTCACGGCTGCATAAACACCCCTTATGCCTATATTCAAAAGTTGTATAACTGGGCGGAGATTGGGACTACGGTGATTATTATTTAGAGAGGGTATAAGGGTTCTTCGTTTCTACGTTGTCCAGTGTGGACTTTAGATAAGCAGTAGTTAAAATCTTTATTTCGTTTAAAAGCTCGGTATTTACCGTGTTATCTTTATTGATAGCATATGGCATTGACGATCGTACAGAGCGTACCAGCACCGTAGCAATAATCATGATGCGCTTTGTGTCGTTCATGGGCATAATCATAGCGAGTGAGTGATATACCTGTTTAATGATGTCCTCAACCAACAGTTCAGAAGTCTTACCCAGGTCGTCTGTTCTTCCCGAACCGTAAAATACAACTCGAAACGCAGGGTGTTCAAGGTAAAATTCCGTCATTCTATCTAAAAAGGATTCGCTCAGTGTGTAGATTGTTTCTTTACTAAGGGGTATAGCGAAGCGTTCACTAAGGAGTGCACGAAGCTCCCGGCTGTACCGTTCCGATAAGGTAACGAGAATTGCTTTTTTATTCCGAAAGTATTGATACAGTGAACCAATGGGGATTTTGGCGCGTTCTGCTATAGCATTTGTTGTTGCAGTATCGTACCCGACTTCCTGGAATACAGACTCAGCCGCTTTTAATATAATTGCGACTCTGTCTTTTGAACGCTTCTGGGTTGGCTGATGGCGGAGAACCTTTTCTGTTACCATAGTAACAAGTCACAGCTATTATACAATTCTTTTTTGGTAAT
>CAYOVA010000011.1:0-40031 GCA_964407325.1 uncultured Gammaproteobacteria bacterium
GCAGGGGTAAGCAAATCCCGTAGCAGGTTAGCAATTTCCTGTTCTTTTGACATAGAGGCAATCGCCTTTATAAGTTGTTTTTCCTCACGTGTTTTCGGGCTATACACGTTTTTCAAATCTATCTGCATTTCCGGTTTTTTTCTCATATGGCGATGATTATATCAGAGTTAGAACTCACCTTGTTGATTCTTACGAAATACTTACACAACAGTCCATTCCGTTAAATACTTGAACTTTCGTTCACCTACCGCTATTATAGGAGTATGCAAACACCATTAGCCGAATTAATGAGACCAAAAAAACTGGAAGACTACGTAGGTCAAAAGCATTTAGTGGGTAAAGGGAAACCCATACATAGTATGATTGCAAACGGCCGGATATCTTCGATGATTTTATGGGGACCTCCCGGTAGTGGGAAAACCACTCTCGCCCGCCTTATCGCCAATAGTGTTGAAGCCGATTTTATTCCCTTTTCTGCAATTACAAACAATCTCAGCGATGTCCGTAAAGTTATTCAGGAAGCGGAAGAGAGCCAGACCCTTTTCCAGAAGCATACGATCCTCTTTGTTGATGAGATTCATCGTTTTAATAAATCACAGCAGGATGCTTTTCTGCCCGCTGTGGAAAAAGGAGTTATCACCTTAATTGGAGCCACAACGGAAAATCCCGGATTTGAAGTGAATGCACCACTCATTTCCCGTGCTCATGTGTATGTTTTGCAAACATTAAGCTACCAAGACATTGCCAGTATCGTTGAAAAGGCGAAAACATTCTATCCGTCCCATACATTTAGCAAAGAGGCAGTAAACCATATTATTCTGCATGCAAACGGTGATGCTCGAGCAGCGATTAATGCGATAGAACTGGCGACTTCAATAGCCAAAAAAATTACGTTAAACGTCGCAGAAACTGCCCTGCAAAAAAAAGCCATTTATTACGACAAAAAAGGTGATTCCCATTACGATACTATCTCGGCATTTATTAAAAGTATGCGCGGTAATCAACCTACAGCCACCCTTCATTATCTTGCTCGCATGATAAAAGCAGGAGAAGACCCCATGTTTATTGCACGACGAATGGTTATTTTCGCTTCCGAAGATATCGGTAATGCGCAACCTACTGCTTTGGTACTGGCCACCTCAGCGATGCAAGCTGTTCATATGATTGGAATGCCGGAAGCGAGTTTAATATTGGCACAAACTGCCACTTACCTTGCAACTGCAAAAAAATCCATCGCTTCTACAGAGGGTATAGGCGAAGCCTTACGGGATATTGACGAACAGTCCCTTGGAGCTATTCCCCTTCATTTGAGGAACGCAGCAAATAAGGTAATGAAGCAACAGAACTATGGAAAAGGACATACCCGCTACCCATGGCTCGAAGAAAAGAAGACGGGTAAAAAAATAGACCAGGAGTATATGCCAGACACTCTGAAGGGCAAAAGATATTATCGTCCCGAAGAATTTAACGAATAACTACTCAACAACTATTGTTTTTCCATCTCCATTTACAATACCAAATACAACATAGTACACTTCTTCATTCGTTACATTCGTTAATGTATGTTTTTCCCCCGGTTCAACAAATAGTCCGTCACCTGCCCCTAATTCAACAGGAGTGTCATTCACATGTCCTTTTACACGACCTTTTGTGATAATAAAAACTTCACCCAGAGACTCATGGTAATGGTTGCGAAACGTTCCCCCTACCGGCATTTTTGACCAGTTCACCATTTGCACTCTTCCCTCAATAAGGTCATCCCGTGTAAACAGCACTTTTTTGTAACATCCGGGTTTATTCGGATCTTCATGTGAGGCAGGTTCAAAGGTAAAGTCAGTTTCTCGAACTATTTTCATGGTTTTAGTGTAGCAAAATATTCACGACCTTGGCGTTCATCCTCTTTCATTTGTACAACAAGTTCTTCCAAGGAGTTAAACTTCATACTGCCGCGGGTATGCTTCAAAAGTTCTACCGAAATTTCCTTCTCATAGATATCCCGATTAAAATCCATAATCCACACCTCGAGTTTACGTTTTGTTTCACCAAATGTTTCAGCTGCACCTATAAATGCTAAAGAGGGATAGAGAGCTTCATCACCTTCTATTTTTATACGAGAGATATAAACACCATCTTTTTCATTTCCACTGTAGAGTATATTTGCTGTAGGGTATCCTAAGTCACGTCCTCGTCCATTGTCACGGTAGACAGTACCTTTTATTGTATGCATGTGGCTGGAGGGAGATTTGAACTCCCGACCCATCGCTTATGAAACGATTGCTCTACCCCTGAGCTATCCAGCCGGTGAAGATTATAGCGGTAGATAAGCTATAACCTGTAAATTATATACTGTCTGTAAGCAAATTTGTTAAGAATTTGCTTCTACAGACAGTTATGCCCTTGGGTATAATAAATACGATGAAAAATGTAAAAAGGAATGTGAGTGACCCTGATTTGTCAATTGTGATCGTTTCTTTTAATACAAAAAGAATCACAGTTGACTGCCTTAGCTCAATATTTGAATCGTTGCAGGGATCTCCACTCAATGTTGAAGTAATCGTTGTGGACAATAACTCGAAAGACGGCTCCCTCGAAGAACTGAAGCGCATGAAAAAAAACCATCCGAATATTGTTTTAATTGAAAACAATGAAAACACAGGCTTTGGAAAAGCCAACAATCAGGGAGTTCATCAAGCAAAAAGTGAATATATATTACTGCTCAATTCCGATACGATTGTGCTGGAGAAAGGAATCGAGAAGTTATTCAGCTGGTATAAAGAAAATGAAAGCACATTCCAGTTTGGCGGGGGTAAACTGTTGAATTCAGATATGACGTCGCAACCGTCGGCTGGCCGTTTTTTTACTCTTGCAACTACATTTACCTTTCTCTTTTTAAAAGGAGATGCCATTGGCGCAACACGATCTTCTCCAACTACTATTACAAGAACAGATTGGGTTTCGGGAGCATGCATAATCACAAAAAAAGAATATTATCAGAAACTCAAAGGCTTCGATGAAGGGATTTTTATGTATATGGAAGAAGTAGATTTACTGTACCGGGCCTTAAAAAGAGGGTGGAAGACGGGTTTTTACCCTGAAGCTCGTTTTATTCATCTTGGTTCAGCCTCAAGCGACAAAACATACCCAATACTCCAGGTATATCGCGGACTTTTGTACTTTTACCGCAAACACTATGGTACAGTTTCACTTGCGTTACTTAAAGGTATGTTACAATTAAAAGCAGTAATTGCTTATGCAATTGGTGTTGTGACTGGTAATGACTATTTGAAAAAAACCTATGGAGAAGCTATCCGCATCGCTCAAATGGCTCGATAACAATATTTTGAAGATACTTACTGTCATCTTCATCTATTTAATTCCTCTCTATCCAAAGTTTCCGCTTCAGATGCTGCGTGATACGTACATCGCGGTCCGCTTGGAAGATGTGTTTATGGTTCTCTACGTTGCTGTTTTTGCTATTCAGTTTCTTCGTAAAAAAGTTGAACTAAACAGAACCTTTCTCACACTATTTGTAATGTACTGGATCGCTGTTTTTCTGTCGTTTTTCTGGGGATACTTTGTACAGAAAACTATCATTTTCAACTATGTCGGGTTTCTCCATGCAGCTCGAAGGGTTGAATATATGATTCCGTTCTTTATAGTTGGCTCTATCGTAAAAAGCAAAGAAGATTTTGTCTTTTTCATGAAGCATATCGTTATTACTTCTACACTGGTATTCCTCTACGGAATTGGACAAAAATTTATTGGCTTACCGGCAATCCAAACCATGAATAAGGAGTTTGCAAAGGGGACACTGCTCTTCCTGACTCCTGAAGCCCGCGTCTCTTCAACTTTTGCTGGACACTATGACCTTGCTGCCTACGTGGTTACTATCCTGCCTATACTTCTTGCTTTTAGCATTCATAGATTGAGGGCATGGGTTTTCCCCGCAATATTCCTTGGGATTGTTATTCTGGTACTCACCGCTTCGCGTTCATCGTACGGAGCATATATTGTGGCTACATTTGGGCTACTGATTGTTGCTCGTGCGTGGCGGTACTTTCTCGTTGTTCTTGCTATCACAGTTGCGTTGACATTAACATCCAATACCCTTACAGACAGGTTTGCGCAAACATTTAGGGTAAAGCAGTTGTTTGTAAATGAAGAAACAGGAGAAGTTATTGTACCCCAGACTATTACGACAAAAGAACTGCCTTCAGGAACTACCTTCGTGACTATCGGAAGCAATAAAACATCAGCTTCAGAGAAAGCTTCAAGTGCAGCGCTTTTAAAGCAGCAATTTATTGACGAACTTACCAGGGAAGCTTCAAGAACGGGGAAACCGTTGTCAGAGGATCAAATTAATACCCTTGTGCAGAAGCGATTTGCAGACTTTACCCCTGTAGTAGGTGTTGCCGCAGATATTTCTTTTGCTACACGTCTGCAAGTTGAATGGCCTCGTGCCATTCAGGCTTTTATGAAGAACCCGTTTCTTGGTACCGGACCTTCATCCATAACAGAAGCCTCAGATAATAGCTTCTTGCGATGGCTTGGTGAATTTGGATTACTTGGTTCGTCTCTTTTTATGGCTATACTATTTGCAATAGCTGCAAAAATAATGAATGGAATGAAAGCAATAACCAGAAAGGATAACGTATTATTCCTTGGTTACCTCTTTGGACTGCTGGGATTATGTATAAACGGAACATATATCGATGTATTTGAAGCATCAAAAGTTGCCTACACATTGTGGATGCTTACCGGATTGTATATTGGAGCGCTTCCCTACTTTGTAAAAAAATAACGCGGGTATGAATAAAGATAAGCAACTTTTTAAAAAATCAGACTGGTTTATATTAGGAGCAATTCTTCTTTTAGGATTTGTACTTCGCTTGTATAACTTTAATACCCCTCTTGCCGATTATCATTCATGGCGTCAGGTAGATACTGCCGCTGTGGCACGTAATTTTGTAAACGAAGAATTTAATATGCTTATGCCCCGATACGATGATCTCACTTCTATACAGTCTGGCAAAGACAATCCTACCGGTTTACGATTTGTCGAATTCCCAATATACAACGCCATGATGGCAGGAATGTATTCGATTGCTCCGATATTCCCTATTGAAGTTTGGGGGAGGATTATATCGGCTGTTATGTCCTTAGTAGTGATTGGATCGTTATACTATCTGTCTCTAAAAGAATCTTCGCGATATACTGCTATAGGTACCGCCCTTGTGTATGCAATATTTCCCTACTTTGTATTTTTCTCAAGAACAGTGTTACCAGAAAACACAGCGCTTGGCTTTACGTTTCTCTCAATTTTCTTTTTGTACATATCCAACAGAAAAGAGATAGATTTCAAATCAGTTCTTTTTTTTGCACTTTCGATTGTCTTCTTTGCAATGGCGGTACTAGTAAAGCCTACGGTCATTTTTTACGGACTGGCACTTGCCTTCATATTTCTCAGAAAATACGGACTTGGAATTTTTAAAGCAGCGCCGGTTTACATTTACTTTGCACTTGCTTTGGCTCCACTTGTTGCATGGAGACTGTATATTCAACAATATCCGGAAGGCATTCCTTCAAGCGCCTGGTTGTTTACAGAAGTACAAACGTTTGAAGGCATACGGAATATATTCTTTAAACCGGCATTTTTTAGATGGATCTTTTTTGAAAGAATCAACAATCAAATTCTTGGAGGATACATGACATTTTTCCTGGTACTTGGTGCAATTGCCAAACCCAAGGCATGGTTGCTACCGGTAATTGGTGTTTCTGCACTGTTGTATGTCTTCACCTTCCAGGGTGGAAATGTCCAGCACGAATACTATCAAATTATTCTCTTCCCGGCACTTGCACTCTTTATTGGACTGGGCTTTCATTATATTCATAAATCGCATAAAACACTCCTTCACCCTGCATTTATTTCGGTAACTCTTATTGCTATAACAGCCTTATCTTGGTTCTTCTCCTATTACAAAGTACGAGACTTTTACGGGTATCCAAATGATTTAGTGCAAATTGCCCGCATAGTAAAAACAATAACCCGTCCCAATGATTTGATAATTACAGACAGGTATGGAGATACTACGTTGCTGTATTTGATGGAACGAAAAGGATCTCCAGCCCTTCATAAACCAATAGCAGATTTACGAAATGAGGGGTATCGTTATCTGGTAGTAACAGTACCCGAGACTATAACCAAAATGAAAGAAGAAGAGCAGTTGAGTACCGTTTTCGAAAACGACAAATTTGCTCTTTTCCGCTTATGAAAATATTAATGCTTACGCCCTACCTTCCGTACCCTCCCGATTCCGGTGGACAAATCAGAACACTTAATTTACTTAAATATCTAAGCAAAACCAATGATATTACCCTTGTTGCTCTCTATAAAAATGAAAAGGAGAAAAAATATGCATCTCAGCTCGAAGAGTATTGCGAGAAGATCTACGTATGCAAACGCCCGACAAAACCCTGGCAACCGGATATTATCATAAAGTCGGTTTTCTCGTTTATCCCGTTTCTTATTGTCAGAAACTACTCCGTCGAAGCGAATGAAGTTATCAATCACCTGCTCAAAACGGAAAAATACGATGCGATTCATGCCGAAACGTTCTACATTATGCCTCATATTCCAATTACGAAAGTCCCTATTCTCCTTGTCGAACAAACAATTGAGTTTATGGTCTACCAGCATTTTATTTCAACACTTCCCTGGTATATTCGCTGGGCTTTTTGGCTTGATACTCTTAAATTAAAATTCTGGGAAATTTTTTACTGGAAAAAAGCACAGCTTGTAGCGACCGTTTCAGCTGCTGATAAGCAAGTCATCCGAACGTGTGTTCCCAACAATGAAACCTATATTATCCCTAATGGAGCAGGAGATGAAATGTTTGTCCAAACCATTCCGCAAAAAGACCTAAAAAATCCAACATTGCTTTTTGTGGGTAATTTTTCATGGCTGCAAAATACCGAAGCGGTCGACTACCTTGTAAAAAAAGTATTTCCAAAAATTCAGAAACTTTACCCTACTATAAAACTGATAATTGCAGGTCAAAATGTCAGCTCTAAACTGACCTACTCACAAAAGGAAAATATTCAGATTATTGACATTAAGCCAGATGATAGCAGTACCATTCAAGATTTGTACAAATCGTGTACAATCTTTGTTGCACCTATCTTCGGGCCAGGAGGCACTCGTCTTAAGATTCTTGCTGCTATGGCAGCAGGTCTTCCGGTTATTTCTACCCAAACTGGAATCGAAGGTATGGATGTATCTTCAGGACATGAGGTAATAGTTGCAAACAAACCTGATGAATTTGTAAACGCAGTGGAAAAGTTGCTAAGCAACCCAGAACTTTACAAATCTATGCAAAAGAAAGCATATGCACTCGTCAAGGAAAAATACAGCTGGAAAGAGATTGCAAAAAAACTGGAAAAAATATACAAAAAAAGCACGGAGATTATTCCATCATGAAAATCGCTATCGACATATCCCAAATAGTGTATGAAGGAACAGGCGTAGGCCGATTTACCCAAGGTCTGGTGGATGGTATTCTTGAAAACTCGAAAGAACACAACTGGATCTTCTTCTACCAGACTCTTAGACGGTCAATCCCCCAGGAAATGATTCAGAAGATCTCTGATAAAGGATTCTCGTATCGTAATTTAATGATGCCTCCAACTATTGGGAATATAGTTTGGAACAAAATGCATTTTGTTTCGATTGATCCTCTTATTCATGGAGCAGACTGGTATATTTCTTCAGACTGGACTGAACCTCCATCTAGAAAAAAGAAAGCTACGATTGTACATGATCTAATATTTAAGCGCTATCCTGAAACAGTTGATGCAAGCGTAAAGGCAGTTATGGAAAGCAAAGTGACTTATGCCGTGAAGGAATGTAAAGTTATTTTTGCAGACTCTGAAACTACCAAAAATGATCTACATGAGTACTATAAGGTGCCCGATAAAAAAGTGGTTGTGAATTATCCTGGAGTTTCTGCTTTAGACTACGAGGGTAGTTCATCTGCTGAAGTAAAAAAGAAATATAAACTACACAAGCCTTATTTTATTACTGTTGGGAAACAGGAGCCTCGAAAGAATATTGACCGGTTATTGCAAGCGTTTCGACAGTTGAATCGAGACGATATAGAGCTGTTGGTCGTAGGTCAGGCAGGATGGGGTGAGCAACTTACCAGCTTTGAAAATGTACGCTTCCTGGGATATGTTCCTGATAACGAACTGCATTATTTATATGCTGAAAGTAGTGGAATGGTCTTTCCTTCATTGTATGAAGGCTTTGGCTATCCCGCTGTAGAAGCTATGTTAGCGGAAACACCTGTCGCATTGTCTAACACATCTTCATTAAAGGAAATTGGGAAGGATGCTGGTATATTTTTTGAACCGGAAAACATAGACAGCATTACCGATGCGATGTTTACCTTGCTTGAGCCATCTACAAGGAAAAAGCTGGTTGATAAAGCGAAATCCAAAGCAGAACACTACACCTGGGAAAAGTACTACGATACCCTCATAAGGACACTGGAAGCGCATTCATAAACTATAATAAAGCTATGAAAATTGCCATCGACGGAAATGAAGCGAATGTTGAAAATCTTGTTGGCGTTTCTGTGTATACTGTTAAACTGCTTAGCTATTTCCAAAAAAAAGCGACGTCGGAAGTAGAGTTTGTAATTTATCTACGAAAAGATCCCCTTCATCATCTTCCTAAAGAAACAGAGCATTTTAAATACGAAGTTATTCCTGGGCCTTTTTTATGGAGCCGCATTTTTCTGCCTCTTCACTTAATGACAAAAGGTGATTTTGATGTGTTCTTTGCACCAGCACACTATTCTCCTCATGGATTACAGAAACCGCTTGTTGTCACGATTCATGATCTTTCTTACTTCTACTATCCCAATGAATTTTTGAAGAAAGATTTATATAAACTCCAGGATTGGACTGCCCAGTCACTAGAAAAAGCACAAGCAGTGATTGCAGTTTCTAAAACTACCAAGAAAGATATCTTACATTACTACAAAACACCTGATTCAAAAATTTCTGTTGTATACAACGGTTTTGAAAAGCCTGAAAAAAAGTCTGCCGATGCTGAAGTATTAGGGAGACTTTCTTTAGAAAAGAAAAAATATTTCCTCTATGTAGGCACTATCCAGCCACGAAAAAATATTACTACTTTGATTAAGGCGTTCCAGAAATTGAAGGTTACGTATCCGGAATATAAACTGGTAATAGTTGGAAAGAAAGGCTGGCTGTATGATGATATTCTTAAACAGGTAGGAGACACTGACAAAGATTCCATTCTCTTTACCGATTACTTGCCCGATAATGATGTTGTCCAGTTATACAAGCATGCTCAGTGTTTTGTACAGCCTTCATTTTATGAAGGATTTGGCATTCCAATTCTGGAAGCAATGTCCTATGACTGCCCGGTAATTGCTTCGTTAAATGCCAGCTTACCGGAAGTTGGAGGCGATGCATGCTTATACTTTGATCCGGATGTTGAAAAAGAGTTAGTGGAAAAAATGGAACTGATTATTACACAGCCACAGATTCGGAAAGAGCTTGTTGCAAAGGGTAAAAAGCGCATAACTGCTTTCTCCTGGGAGCAATGCGCGGAACAGACATTGGAAATTCTCAAAAAAGCCGCACAATGAGTTACACCATTTTAGAAAATGCCATTCCGGAACAAATAAACTCAGTAGCGATGCATCCACTGCAGTCGTGGGAATGGGCTGAAGCCCGTAAAGCAATGGGAACTGAGATCGTCCGACTGGCGAAATATGCGGGAGAAGTGCAAACAAAAAGTTATTTGATGACAATCCATCCTATCCCACACACGAAATACAACATCGGATACATTCCCCGCTCTGAAATGCCAGATGAAGAATTACTTGAGTTTCTTAAAAGCTTTGCAAAAGATAGAAATATCATCTTCTTTAAATTTGAACCGGATGTTAATAAATCAGAAGAATCAGTACAAAGTATTCATGTGTTATCTCAAGAATTTAGATTAAAGAGATCTCCTCACCAGTTATTTCCTGACTGGACTATGGAACTTGATATTTCCCCTACCAAAGAGGAATTAATGCAAAACCTAAAACAGAAAACACGCTACAATATACGGTTAGCTGCAAAAAAGGGAGTAACTGTTCGGGAAATGAATACTGAAGAAGGGTTTGAAATCTTTTCAAAACTCTATTTTGAAACCACAAAACGGCAAAACTATTACGGACACAACAAAGACTATCATCGCATTGTCTGGGATAATCTCAAAAACAGCCTGGCAACAATTCTGGTTTCGTTTTATGAAAACACTCCACTGGGAGCATATGAACTCTTTACTTTCAAAAACAAACTCTATTATCCTTACGGAGGATCTTCAGAAGAGCATCGTAATGTGATGGGACCGAACTTGCTAATGTGGGAAGCGATTTGCTATGGGAAATCAAAAGGTGCAACTGTGTTTGATATGTGGGGTGCTGCCTCACCTGAACAGGCACAGTCAAGTGCATTCGCTGGCTTTACTCGATTTAAAGAGGGATACAATGCACAATTTGTTGAAAAGATTGGAAGCTACGACTTTATTATTGATTATAACTTATTTCACCTCTATACCATTTCACATAAGCTGCGAAACTGGTATTTGTCGTTAAGAGTGCAATAACTACATATTCAGTTGTTACGACCCTTCTTTAATTACTGAAAGCAACACCTTTCCAAATGCTTTTTTGCTTTCTATTCGTTGTAAAGCATTGGCGGCTTCATTCAAAGGAAAAATCGAATCAATTACCGGAATAACCTTTTTCTCTTGGACAGATCGTATACAGGTTTTCATATCATCTATACTGCCTCCGTATGACCCGTGGATATTCCATTGCATAGAAAAGGATAAACCTATAGGGATCGACCCGTTACCATCAAGAGTTGTCGCGCAATAGGACATCGTTCCGTTTTTCTTTAAAGTTGTTAGTGCTTGTGACCAAACACTTCCACCCATAATATCAATTACAAAATCTACTCCATCTGGATAATCTTGTTTTAGCTCTTCAGCAAAATGAGTAACAGAATACATTTTTGAAACTCCGGCTTTTTGTAAAAGATAATATTTATCTGTGGTAGATGAGGTAGCAAGAATGGTACATTCCATATTTTTGAGTAGTTGAATGACACACTGACCAACGCCTCCGGATGCTCCTGTTACAAGAACCAGCGATTGAGGACTTATTGATGCCCGCTGAATAAGATGAACGGCTGTTGTTCCGGCCAGAACTACAGCTGCAACTGCCTGTAGATCAGCTCCTTCTGACAACTTCACAAGATTATGTTCATCTACCGCAATATATTCAGCATATCCGCCTGCAGTTGTTCTTCCAATAGTACCACCTGTATCGCAAAGTTGCGGATTAGAAGAGTTGCATTGTGTACATTTACCACAATACGTCCACGGATAAATTGCAACCTTGTCATTTTTTTTGAAAGACCCACTAGAACTATTTTCAACGATTCCAACTATTTCGGAGCCGAGAATATGGGGAAAAGCCTTCGGACCAGGTCTCTTACCTTGTTGAATAAGGAAATCCAGGTGGTTTATACCACAATAGACAACTTTAACCAAAATCTGTCCGCTTTTTATCCCAGGTAGAGAAAGATCAACAAATGAAGGTACACTTCCAATTTTTTCAATTACTGCAGCTTTCATATACTGCTTATTATAATATGGTTTCTTACAATTTAATACTTTTTTGAAGACTTATAGTATAATTAAGCCTGTGAGTGAATATTATAATTCTTTTGCTTCTGAAGGAGAACCACTTCGACCATTTACTGTAATTCTTGCCGCATAGTTTCCAGAGTGGATACTGGATTCTCAGTACAGCTTTCCGGTAGAAACCCTAATTGAGGTCGTAAATTTGAATAGAGCACAATATAGGTTTGTTATGCAACACCTTCCTGATGATCAGCTGGTATTGTTAGGAATAGCCTCACGAGGAGCAATAGATCCAAGATCATTAAACCGCGTCAGAGGAGCTTTGTTTAGAGGGGAAGTTGCATCTGATGAGTTAAAAGCATCTCTTCTATCATACTTGAACCAGGCCGGAGAACCATTGGAATAATTCTCAAATTTAGCTCAGTCTTCCTTTTTAATCTTAGAAGTTTTTGACTCGCTGCCCTTCCACACTTTTGCATGAAAAGCCACTTTCAGCGCATCTTCGATTCTATCAGCAAACATAAACTTCAAGTCTTTTTTTATGTTTTCAGGAATTTCTTCAAGGTCTTTCTGATTGTCCTTAGGCAAAATAACTGTCTTGATCTGTGCACGATGAGCGGCAACAACTTTTTCCTTGACTCCACCAATTTCGGTAACACGTCCTCGGAGGGTAATTTCACCTGTCATGGCCACATCTCGCTTTACTTCTTTCTTGGTAAGGGCGGAAACCATTGCTGTAGTCATGGAAATACCAGCTGATGGTCCGTCTTTGGGAACAGCACCTTCTGGTACGTGAACGTGGATGTCCATTGTTTCAAACATATCACGCTTAAGACCAAATTCCTCCCAGTGCGATCTGATATAGGTGTGTGCTGCCTGTGCAGACTCCTTCATAACATCTCCCAGTTGCCCTGTAAGGGTCAAATTTCCCTTCCCTGGCATTGTTGAGACCTCAATAAACAGGATATCCCCACCAGCCTGTGTCCAAGCCAGTCCTGTTGCAATTCCGATGGTGTCCTTATCTTCGATCATCTGCGACGAATACTTAAATGGTCCCAGATACCTCTGCAAGTTCTTGTCGTTTACAACTATTTTGCTTACTTTCTTTTCTTTCTTCTCAACAATTTCGCGTGCTACTTTTCTAAATACACGTGCTACCTGTCGTTCTAATTCACGTACACCTGCTTCGCGGGTGTAACGTCGAATAACGGTGCGAACAGTGTCTTTTTCCATATCTGATTCTTCTTTGCGAAGCCCATGGGCTTCTTTCTGCTTTCCAATCAGATAGTTCTGAGCAATGTTGTATTTTTCATCTTCAGTATATCCAGGGAAATGGATCACTTCTAGACGATCAAGCAAAGCATCGGGAATAGTATCTAAGATATTGGCTGTTGCAATAAAGAATACCTGTGACATGTCATATGGAACTTCCAGATAGTTATCTGAGAATTCATGATTCTGTTCGGGATCAAGTGCTTCAAGCAATGCTGCAGAAGGATCACCCCGATAATCACGGCCAACCTTATCAATTTCGTCAAGCATAAATACCGGATTCTTTGTCCCCGCCTGCTTAATTCCTTGAATCATACGGCCCGGGAGTGCACCAACATAGGTGCGGCGATGTCCACGGATCTCTGCTTCGTCACGGATTCCACCCAGTGAAACCTTTACGAATTTTCGTCCGAGTGATCGTGCAATAGACTTTCCCAGTGAGGTTTTACCGACACCTGGAGGCCCGACAAAGCACAGAATAGTTGGCTGTTGACTTTTATCACGCTTATTCACATCATCTTTTGGTTCTTCGTCTTTCTTTTTCTTAGCCTTGGAAGGCGTTTCTTCATCCATATCACGTTTCTTTAATTCCATTACTGCCAAAAACTCGAGAATTCTCTCTTTTACCTTAGCCAGACCGTAATGATCTTCATCAAGGATATTTTCAGCTTTCTTGATGTCGACATTCAAAGTCTTTTCTTCAATAGCCCATGGGATATCAACTAACCAGTCAAGATAGTTGCGAACATAAGAAGATTCAGGATTAAACTGAGACATTTGAGCCAGTCTCTTTAACTCTTTGATTGCCTTTTCTTCAACATCCTTTGGCATCTTTGCCTTCTTGATCTTTTCACGGTATTCATAGATATCGCGATCATCAGACTTGGTGCCAAGTTCTTCTTCGATAGTTTTCATCTTTTCACGAAGGAAGGTTTCCTTCATGTTCTTCTCGAATTTCTTTTGCGTTTTGTTTGAAATATTCTGTTCAATCTCAAGAATCTTTAATTCACGATTGATATATTCAACCTGCTTCTGCAGTCTCTTTTTCAGATCTTCTTCTTCAAGCAAGTCCTGCTGCTCTTTGTTTTTAATATCGAGCACCATGGCAACCTGATTTGAGAAGTTTAAAGAGTTGCTGACATTGAGAATATTCATTAAGAATACAAAATCAACGGTTTTACCCAAATTGATAGCTTTCTTAATTTGTGAAGAAATGTACTTTACCATTGCCTGAATTTCTTCATCTTCAGTTGGTGTATCTTCGATAAGTTCAACACTTCCTTCAAGATACGGAATATCTTTTACCAGTGTCTGAACTCTCACTCTTTGTTGGCCTTTAACTAAAGCGTTAATTTCGCCTTTTTCGCCAACAACAGTCTTTTCTACCGTTACGAGAACACCAATTTGGTACATGTCGTCAAGTTTTGGATCGTCGTGATTTGGGTTTTTCTGCATTACCAGAACAACCTTCTTATCTTTTAATAGAGCTTCGTTAATTGCAAGAATACTTTTTTCGCGGCCAAAGACTAAGACGTTCTCGGTATTCGGGAAGATGATACCGTCACGTACTGGTACGATCGGGTATGTTTCGGTTTGTGTTTTCGGTTCAAATAATGACATAGTTTTAGCAGTATAATACTAGGATTGCTAAATGTCAACCCTGTTATTCAAAATACTTCATTAGACTTTCGTAGTCTGTGTATCTGTCCCGTTGCAGCAACGTTTTATCAAGTGGATAACTGGTCAATTGCTCGTGGAAAACGGGTCTTTGGACATCCCAAAGGACACCTAACGGAAACTTCTCAAAGAGAATTTCGTGAGCCCGTTGCATGGCCATATCATAATTGGTTGGATCATGCTCCGGACCGAGAACATACGCCTTCTCTAAATAGTAAGTGTACGTATCAATTTTGTTGAACGTAACACATGGCTGTAAGATATTTACAAGAGAATATCCCTTATGTTCAAATGCCTTTTTGAGAGTTTCCTGGAGATGATCGTAATTGCCTGCAAAGGTTTGAGCGACAAAAGTTGCACCCTGGCTTATAGCGAGAGCTAACGGATTTACCGGTTGCTCGATAATCCCTTCGGGCGTTGATTTCGATTTGTATCCTGTCTCTGCTGTTGGAGCAACTTGTCCTGTTGTAAGTCCATATACGTTATTGTCATGAACAATCTGGGTAAGATCATGATTTCCACGGCAGGCATGCAGAAAGTGATTACCACCTTCTCCATAAGAACCGCCGTCACCTCCAATTACAATAACTTCCAGGTCATGATTAGCGATTTTGGCACCAATTGCAGTTGGCATAGCACGACCATGAAGACCATGTACGGCATAGGCATTGAGGAAGTCATTCATGTTTCCACTACATCCAATATCAAAAGACACAAAAACATCAGAAGGAGTCAATCCCTTTGCTGCCAGAGCCGTTTTTATACCCTTGATAATTGCCCAATCACCGCAGCCGGGACACCAGGTTGGGTTGTGACCGGCAAAAATGTTTGCATTTTCAGAATATGGCATATTTGTACTCCTTAGGAGCGGTGTGACTTTACATAATTTACAATGTCTTCTGCAAGGAATGGTCTACCATCATATCTAAGATATTTTTCTTGCAATGTAATTCCGGTTTCGGCTCTGAGTAATCGTGCGAACTGCGCATGTGAGTTGTTTTCTATATCGACATATCTTTTTCCATCGAGGAATAAAGGCTTAACTTTTGCTTCATCCATTGGATAGAGATGGGTAAAGTGCATATACGCTATTTTAATGCCTTCTGCTTCTAACATTCTCTGAGCTTCTAAAATTGCACCTTTATTACCTCCCCATGAGACAAAAACCATTTCTGCTTCATCCTGACTGCCATAGATTTTTGGTGCTTCAAAATGCGTTGCAAGATAGGTAGCCTGTTTTCTGTTTCGCTTATCAGTCTGCGCTTGTTTGTCTGCTGCTAGTTCGCTGGTATGGCTGTCTTCATGATGTTCGTATGAATTAAACTGGAAGAATTTTCCTTTCTGCCCGGGTACAAGCATCTCAGAAATACCATCTTCTTCTTCTTTATATCGTAAATACGGTTCCTGCTGTGTTTGTGTTACAATCTTGCCTCTATTGGGGGTATATCCTTTAAATAACGTGTCTACATATTCTTTATCTATAGATTCATGAGATTCTGAAAGAAGCTTGTCAGACATCAAAATAACAGGTGTCTGGTAGATGTCTGCAAGGTCGAATGTTTTGAGAGTTAGTTCCAGCATTTCCTGGATGTCTCCGGCAGCTAATACCACTTTCGGGTATTCTCCATGGCCGGCATGCACTGCAAAATGAAGGTCTCCCTGTTCAGTCCACGTAGGCATACCGGTTGCCGGGCCGGGCCGCTGACTTAAGAAAACAACAATCGGCACTTCAGCAATTCCAGCATAGGAAAGTGCTTCTACCATTAAGGCAAATCCACCACCTGACGTTCCAACGGCTGATCTGACCCCTGCCGCAGAGCCGCCCAGGGCGGTAATAATAACCGATATTTCATCCTCCGCATGGCGTACTACCATACCTGTTTTCTTTTCCCAGCCGGCAACAGTTCCAAGCACCGTTGAAGACGGAGTCATCGGGTAGGCACAATAGAAGCGACAATCTGCTGCTACCATGGCTAATGAATAGGCATCATTTCCTGTCATTACTAACTTTGCTTTTCTGTTTTCCTGAGGCTTCATTACCGGTTTAATTACCTGTGCATAGTGTTCTTTAATGTAGTTGTAACCAATATCAGTAAGTTTCTTGTTAAAGTCGACAATTTCCTGTCCTTTTCTTCCAAATTGCTGCTCGAGCATGCCGTAAAATGCCTGAATATCACCATCAAGCAATGCAAGGCTTGCTCCAAAAGCAACGGTATTTACCATAATCTGCTCAATCTTCTGTTCACGCTTTATCTGACGGAAAGGAATATTTACTTTAATACCCGGACTATCTGGTTCTCCATCGTTGCTGTCGTAGATAACTACTGAATTTTCATGCAGTCTGTGTTTGTGATTTCGATACGTCTCACCATTCAAACACACAAGCATATCAATCATGTATTTGTTTGTAGTAACTGGCTCATCGCCAAAAACGACATCAGTTGTATTATGACCCCCACGGATTAATGAAGGATATTCCGTATAGTCATAAACATTGTAGCCTGATCTGGCAGCAAGTGTAGTAAAGAGGAGACCTGTAGTCATAATACCAAAGCCAGCTTCACCACCTATTTTCCAGAGATATTTCATATATTAATCGTAACAGCACGGATCTTTATAACCACAGTTTTTGCAAATCGAATCAGGACTTCCCCGCATTCCCTTGATAGTTTTCATACTGCACATGGGACAAGTTCTTCCTTCAAAGGAAAGTTCCGTTTCCGGAAATTCTGCATTCATAACAGCATCATCAGTTTGGATATACTTTCTGTCCATCCTTTTCTACATGGATTGCTGCTACAGGACATCCTCGTGCAGCATCAATAATGGCTTCTTCAGTTTCTTCTTCTGCTGAAGACAAAATAATTGCTTTTGCTTCTGAATCAAGTAAGAATACTTTGGGAGTTATTGCTACACAGGTTGCTGCACCAATACACAAATCTTTATCTACATGAACTGTTAAAGAATGTACTTGAACTGGCCCATGGGGATTATTCGGGTCTTTTGGCTGATCACTCATTTATTGGTGTAATAACTTTTGATAATGCTTCGAGCGGCAATAGAGCACACTTAATTCTGTTTGGACTCAGCTCTATACCGATAAGATCAATAATAAAGTCTTTGTCGAGTTTTTTCAATTCATCCTTCGATTTACCGAGCACATATTCGGAAAGCATTGATGCAGATGCAACAGAGATAGCACAGCCGCTCGCCTTGTAACCAACATCAATAACAAAACCATCGTCTTCTTTGATTTGTAAGGTAATTTTGTCTCCACACAAAGGGTTATTCAGAGATATTTCTCCCGTTGCATCTTCTAGCAAAGAAGCATTCCTTGGATTGCGGTAATGGTCTAAAATCAGTTCTTGATAAATTGACATGTTATTGTAACAACCCCATCTTTTTAAATAGCCAGATTGTTGGCTTATTGAGCTTCACATCCTGGAGTTGATCTTTCAAGATCCATTTACATTCAATAAGGTCGTCTGTAGTAACCACTTTAACTTCATTTGCGTTTTTATCCAGTTTCACAACATAGGTAAAAAACTTCATATCGCACAATACTGTTTCTCCTGAAGGTAACACTTTCTCTACGATATCGGAATTAGTATCTTCAATCAACTCCACCGATTGACCATTAATATCTATCCCTGTTTCTTCATATATTTCCCGTTGTAAAGCTCTTTCTCTTGTTTCACCTTCTTCAACGCCACCTCCAGGTATCCCCCAGGCATCAAAATACATTTTTACATTTGGATCTTTTTTGCCGAGCAAAACATAGTTATCCGAGGAAAAAATGACAGCGGCTACTATATCTCGTTTTACTGTACGCATACTTCTTAGCGAAAATAATCAACAATAGACATTGCAATAACAAAAAAGATTATTATTGCTACTAAAAAAAGTCCTATACCTCTAAGTACATTAACGAAGACTTTGTCCTGCTTTTCTACTTTATGTACCGGAAATTTTGAGAGAAAATCATAATACATTCTGCTTTTTTTCTCAAAGTGATCTGTTATGAATTTCGAAAAACGGAAAAACTGAACTATTCGAATAAGACGTTCATTTATCCATAACTTTGCCTCAACGTCACTACCAGATAATCCGATTGGGAATTGAGTGTAGTCTTCACGACGTTTTATTGCAAAGTAGATAATAATTCCTATAGCAACAATAGTTGCAACATCGAGAATGTCCATTATCTTAGTACCTCCTGAACATGTAACAATCCTTTAACCAGCCTGTCGATATCCTGTTTTGTGGTGTAAAGGTAAAAGCTGGCCCGTGTTGAAGAAACCAGATCCAAATGATTATGAAGGGGCATAGCACAGTGATGTCCCGCTCGTACGCAGATATTCTTTTCGTCGAGGATTTGCGCAGTATCGTGTGCGTGAAAGTTTGCTAAAGCAAAGGTGATAATCCCCGCTCGCAGGTCAGAATTTGTTGTTCCAATAATCCTGGTCGACCTTCCCAATTTCTCTTTAAACTGCGCAAACGCATATTCGACAAGTTCTTTTTCGTGCGCGCGAATTGCCTTTATACCTATCATTTTTGCGTATATGATGGCTTCTTTAAAAGCAATAACCCCTGCAATATTCGGTGTGCCCGCTTCAAACCGATAAGGGACATCTTTGAACACAGTTTTTTCAATGCCGACATCAAGAACCATCTCTCCGCCATATTGTGACGGTTGCAGTTTCTTTAATTGCTCTTTCTTTCCCCATAATACTCCTACTCCTGTTGGTCCAAGCATTTTATGTGCAGAAAAAGCAACGAAGTCAGCATCCCACTCAGCAACGTTTATTCCTGCATGTGGAGCAGCTTGTGCAGCATCAACAACAATAACTGTCTTTGGACTGATCTTACGAACGGCCTTTACGATAGCTGCAACAGGGTTAATAGTCCCCAGTACGTTTGAAACTGCGGTAAAGGCAAAAACTGATGTCCTTTCGTTTACATAGCCTCGCATAATAGTCTCGTTTACGCTACGACCATCCGGATTTACAAACTCTAAAATACCTTCTTCCGAAATGGGAATTACTTTAAATTCTGAATTATTTTTTTTTGCCAATTGCTGCCACGGAACAAAGTTAGAATGATGCTCCATGATAGTCGTTACTAACTCTCCTGCTCCAAAAGGATACCCAGTTGCTACCATATTAATTGCCTCGGTAGCTCCACGGGTAAAAACAATCTGTTCAGGAAACGAATGAATATACTCCGCTACAACTTCCCGTGTCTTTTCATATTCGGCCGTTGCTTGCTCTGCAATTTTGTAAATTCCTCGGTGAACGTTAGCAGTGTACTGCTCATAATATTCCTGTTCTTTTTTGATTACTTGTATAGGTTTTAACGAAGTAGCGGTGCTATCAAGATACACCAAATCGGGTTTATGGAGATATATTGGGAAATCTGTTCGGATTGCTGCAATGTCCATAGCACATTATACCGCAGTTCTTTTATTCACCGGGGCAAGGAGCAAATTCGCAGTTTGGACCGCTTCTTCCTACAGATGATCCATCAGGACAGATTTTTGCATCAAGAGTGCAAAAAACTTCATCATTGTCTTCAATTGGATCGATAGGGAATATCGTTGCTTCCGGAACAGTTGTAGTGGGACGAGGGGAAACTATTGAATTAGTTGTTGTTGCGGTGTTTACAAAGAACATCACTGCAATACCTAATATAAAAAATACTATCGCTGTTAAAAGAAGAATGTATTTGTTATTCATGTTATAACATTATACAGTATATTCAAATTCAGGGACATGCTGCTTTACACGATCCAACAGCTGGTTTACAAACCCGTCCACAAGTAGTTTGCGCGCCTCTGTATCTTCCATTCCTCGGCTTTTCAGATAAAAAATATCTTCTTTATTCAGTTTTCCGGTTGTAGATCCATGGGTACAAAACACATCATTTGCAAGAATTTCAAGGAATGGATTTGATTCTACGTACACTCCTGGAGAAAGTATTAGATTCTGGTTTTTCTGATACGCATGGCTCTGCTGCCCTTCTTTTTCAATACGAATGAGACCTTGGTAAAACAGTTTCGATTTATCTTCAAATACTCCCTTAATATAGAGATCGGAATATGCACCTGGCTTTAAATGATGCTGTATTGTTTCGATTTTATATTCTTCTGAATTCCTTCCAGTAAAGAGTCCACAAATATAAACAGTAACTCCTGTCTCCGCCAATTCAACTTCAAATTTTCCGGAAACATTGTGAAAAAAAACAACATACTCTCCTGGTGTGTCGAAAACAATCGGTTTGGTTGGTGTTTCTGTTATATGAACAAGTTGTGCCATAGTTATGTAGTAGGAACTTGTGGAGCAGCTTTTGGAACAAGACATAATTCAAGCGTTACATCATAATCGACAAACCCAATATGTCGTAAGAATTGAATAGCATTTGTATTTCTTATAAAGGTACTAACTGAAATTTTCTGTATTTGTCTATCTCGACACCACCCGCTAAATATCTCCATCATCTTTCTTCCAATTCCTTTGTGCTGGTATTCGGGAAGAATCATGATGTTTTCCAGCGCTGCACATTTAACCGGAACTCTGTATGACTCTGAGGGTTTTTCGATTGCGTTCATATAACCGACATATTTCTGACCATCGAGGGCAACCAAAAATAAACCGTTTTTGTTTTCATTCGTAAGACGGTTTGCAAAGTATGTATGGCCGGCATCCGCCGAAGACCACCCTTCGGTAATTGTTGGATCAAAGTGCTGTCTGGCAAGATCGATCATATATTTGTTCAGTTCCTGAACTTTATCTATTTCAGTAGCAAGAGCTTCACGGATAATCACAAAATGCTGGGATCCTGGTTCAAGTTGGACATTATTGTTCATATTATCCTACACTTCCCTCCATCTCTAAATTAATAAGACGGTTTAGCTCTACAGTATATTCTAATGGAATTTCGCGAGATACAGGCTCGATAAATCCATTCACCAGCAATCCTTCAGCATCTGATTTTTTAATCCCACGCGACATTAAGTAAAACAGTTTTTCTTCACCTATTTTTTCTACGGTTGCTTCATGCTGGATTTCTACGTCGTTGTTTTTGATCTTCATGTAGGGATAGGTATCGGATCGTGAAAGCTCATCTAAGATTAGCGCATCGCATGATACATAGACTTGGGAATTATCCGCCTGTGGCTGAACAGTAACAAGCCCTCTATATGAAGTACGCCCACCGCCTTTACTAATAGATTTTGAAACAATACGTGATGAAGTATTTGGAGCAAGATGAAGCATCTTTGCACCAGCATCCTGGATCTGTCCTTTATTAGCAAAAGCGATTGAAAGAACTTCTCCGCGAGCACCTTCCCCTGTCAAATAAACAGAAGGGTACTTCATCGTAATTTGAGATCCAATGTTGCAATCTATCCATTCCATAAATGCTTTCTTCTCAGCTTTCGCACGTTTAGTAACTAGGTTATACACATTATGACTCCAGTTTTGCACCGTTGTGTAACGAACGCGAGAGTTTTCTTTACAGAAGATTTCGACAACAGCAGAATGCAACGAATCTGTGGTATACACTGGAGCGGTACACCCCTCCACATAATGCACATCCGCACCATCTTCTGCAATAATAAGGGTTCTTTCAAACTGTCCAAAACGCTCAGCATTAATACGGAAGTATGCCTGAAGAGGAAGGCCTACTTTAACTCCCTTCGGAACGTAGACAAATGAACCGCCACTCCAAACGGCTGAATTTAATGCTGCAAATTTATTGTCGTGGGGAGGAATAAGCGTTCCGAAGTATTCTTTTACTATCTCAGGATGTTTACGGAGAGCAGTATCCATATCGCAGAACAATACTCCCTTCTTGGATAACTCTTTATTTACACTTTCATAAATTACTTCTGATTCATACTGTGCAGAAACTCCAGCAAGGAAATTCTTTTCTGCTTCTGGAACTCCAATTCGATCATACGTTTCTTTGATTTCTTTTGGTAGATCTTCCCAGGACTTTGCCTGACCTTCAGTAGGCTTAATGTAGTAGTAAATATTATCAAAGTCGATTTTGCTTAGATCTGGACCGAAGGTTGGCATTTTCTTTTCAAGGAAAATCTTATACGACTTTAAGCGGAAATCCGTCATCCACTCCGGCTCGTTCTTCATCATGGAAATTTCTTTTACTATTTCCTCGTTTAGACCTTTTTTTGCCTTGAACTTGTAGTTTTCCGGCATGGAAAAGCCGTACTTGTAGTCAAACTGCAAATCGTCTTGTTGTGATTGCTGTTGCCCAGCTGTAGGTGATGCCATACTAAAATCTAAACTGTTATCCCCACATGTCTTTGAGTTCTTCAAATCGTGGTATTCCGAGATGATCCATTAAAGCAAGATTCCATCCCGTATGCAATATTTCATGTTCATACAATCCGTTTAATACACCAAATCCATCTACTTTTTCTTTGCTCCAGGGAACTTTTACTCCTACACTCATAACTTCTTCGTTGTTAATTAATTCAGATAGAGTTTCAAAACTGTCATCCAGTATATCGAGTAGGTCTGGTTTGGAAGCTCTGGGATCAACCTTCAAATCTGTCTTTCCATCAAAGGCTAACTTTCCTTTTCGGAGTGCATAAATATACTTTTGCATTACATAAATATGGTGAACAACACTCTCACGAATAGAATCTGATTTTGCTTCAGGGTTATCTACCATACGAAAGTCGTAATCCTTTTCACGAACTAATTCGTAGAATTTTCGATTTATTTTCCAGTGTAGATAATAGGTATTAATAAATGCCTCTGCTTCTTCGTCCTGTACTACTTCAATATCAAAATCGTCCATAGGTTACTTTAAAACTGATTCATACCCGTTCTTTTCAATCTCTTCAGCTAATGTGTGATCGCCAACTTTCTTTAATTCACCATTAGCTATTATTAACACATTATCCGGCTTTAAATAGTGAAGAATACGGTTGTAATGGGTAATAACAACATATGTTTTTCCTTGTCTGTGCTTTTCGAGGTATTGGGCAATGGTTTTCAGAGCATCAACATCAACTCCGGTATCAACTTCATCGAAAACTAAAAAGTTTTTATCAAGCACCATGGCCTGCAATACTTCAAGTTTCTTTTTTTCTCCTCCTGAAGCTCCGTCATTCAGTGATCTCTCAAGGAGGTCTTCTGAAATCTTCAGTTCCTTAGCAATTTCTTTTACCTGCTTGTAGATTTCAACGGGATTTTTTTTCCCCTCCATTGCAAGACGAAGCATCTGCTGAACTTTAACACCAGATAATGATAAGGGAGACTGGAATGAAAGGAAAATACCTTGTTCTGCACGTTCATTGGCTTCCATTTCGGTGATATCTTCTCCGTTGGCTTCGATCTTTGAACCTTCTTCGATAGTGTAGGAAGGATGTCCCATAATGCTGTAAGCCAGTGTAGATTTCCCTGACCCATTGGGACCCATGACCGCATAGATTTTGCCTTCTTCAAACTCAAAGTTTATATTTTTGAGAATAGGCTTCTCGTCGATAGAAACAGACAAGTTAGATAACGTTATCATAGGCAATAGTTTACCATACCTGATATAATTCGTGCCACTAATATGGCACTCTCAGAGCTTCCCATAAATCCACGAATCGAGGTACAGGAATTAATGAAACGTATTCCTTTCTGTGATGTAAGAAGAAAAGGTGATCAATCAATACTCTTTGGAGGTTTTAGAAATCAAGATGAAGGTGTCGACTTTACAATAGTTAACCCTGATGAAGCTGAGGAGTTATTGGTCCCTTTAGAAGAAACATGGCCAAGTCAATTTTCTGAAGATACTCCCTCATCTGAACTTTGGTTCAATGGTGTGTTACTCCGAGAACACTTTCGAAGGAATCCATACAATGATATGTTCCTATTACCCTGTGCTCACGCTCCAGGTACTCCAGACTATGCATTTGCCTTTTCAGCTAGTTATAGATCTGGTGAACGAACAACTCCTTTGGGTGCAGCAGTTGCAATGTGGAATAAATTATCACCAGAAAAAATTGCTATACCTGCATTTGCAATAAAACCTTCAGCCAGAAAACAGGGTATTGGTAAATGGCTTTTTCGATATATGACTACTTTATTTCAGCTTTCAGCAACAGGTATGCGCATAGAATGTGACACAAATGAAAATTCTAGTCAAGTTTCAGGGGGATGGTCTCCTGTTCCAGCATGGGAAGCATGGGGAATGCAGCAATACGGCAGATTGCCACATTATGGAACCAATGACCCAGGAGTTGGTGATGGGATTACTTTTTTTGGGAATATTGATGAAATGGAACAAAGCTGGGTGCAAAGAGATCCACAGTTTTTGATATGGAGAAAATATATGCAAGCAATGTTAAGATAATACCTATATGGAAAAACCACATGATATTCCTTCATATAACAGAGCACAAACACCAGAGTTTCGCGAGATTTGTGAAGAGCTTGAAAAAATTATTAGTGACAATTTTCCTAAGGCGGAAAGTAAACTTTGGCATGGTGGACCAGTATGGTTTCTTGACGGTAATCCCATTGTGGGATACTGGGCACGGAAAGATTCTGTTCAATTATTATTCTGGAGTGGACAATCATTTGATGAACCTGGTTTGAAGCCTGAAGGAACATTTAAAGCTGCCGAGAAGAGATATACCAGTAAAGATGAAATTGATGGCGTGGGAATTGCAGGCTGGCTTAAAAAAGCTGAAAAAATCCAGTGGGATTATAAAAACATAGTGAAGAGGAAGGGAGTGTTAGTGAAGATTGGTAAGTGGTAATTATTCATGGCCGCACCTTCATAAACTTCATATCCGTTTTGTAGGTTACGAAAGCGGGCAAAGACAACCGCGGAACTCTATCCAACGAATCTCCTTCTTTCACAAACTGCCCTTTTGAAGCTTTGTAAAATCCCGCAACTCCGATCATTGCGGCGTTATCAAAATTGAGGTATTTATAGGGCGGAAAATGCACTTTCCAGTTGTTCTTTTTGGCTTCTGCGCGGAACAAGTTACGCAGCCTTTGATTCACCGATACTCCTCCGCCAAGAATGATATTGGAAACTTCTGTTTCTTTAACTGCCATGCGGGTTTTCCTTAGTAAATGTTCATATACAGCTTCCTGAAATGAACTTGCCAGGAAGCGTACATTGTGAAGTTTTTCCTCTTCTGTCAACTCCCGAACTTTATACAAAAATGACGTTTTTAATCCGGAAAATGAAAAATTAAGGGAATGGTTATTTAAAAGAGGTCTTGGAAGTTCATATTTCACTTCATTGTTTACTTCCTTTGCCAGCCTTTCAATAACGGGGCCACCCGGGTAACTGAACCCTATCATTCGTGCAGCTTTATCAAGAGCTTCGCCGGCTGCGTCATCAACTGTGCGCCCGATTACTTCGTACGTTAAATGGTCGGTGAATAAGACTAACTCAGTATGTCCCCCGGATACAAGCAACACCAGATACGGAAACTCAAACTCCCGTTCAGGCTTTCCAGCACGATTCTGTACAAAGTTGGAATAGATGTGTCCTTCCATGTGGTTAACTGCCACAACTGGTTTATTAAACTTTTCTGCAAGTTCTTTAATTTTCCTTATTCCAACTTCAAGCGCCAGTGCCTGTCCGGGACCTTGGGTTACCGCAAATACATCGATATCTGCTCCTGTAAATCCAGCTTTCTTAAATGTCTTCTCTACAACCCAATCAATACGTTCAATATGAGCACGTTTTGCAAGCGATGGTACAACTCCTCCCCATTGCTGGTGCACAAGGACCTGGGAATAGATTACAGAGGATAATACTCGACGTCCATCGACTATTGCTGCTGATGTTTCGTCAAGAGAAGTGTCTATTGCGAAGATTTTCATGAGTCCATGTGAATTGTTAGCTGTCGTTCTGTTTCTGCTTTATGTTCCAGTTCAATATAGATGATATTTGCTTTTTCTTTAAATTGGTCATAGATTTTCCCCAGTTTTTCTCCCCATTCAAACACAATTACATTTCCAGACTTCATCAAATCATCAATTCCTAAGTGGTTAAATTCTTCCTCTTCCATAATGTTATATAAATCAAAGTGGTACAAATGGTTAAATGGACCTTCTTTGATATCATATTCGTAATAAATTACAAATGTAGGAGACACAACATCTTGAATACCAAAGTGTTCTGCAATTCCTTTTGTGAAGACAGTTTTGCCACTCCCTAAGTCTCCTTTTAAAATAAAAATTAAAGGTTTCTCAGCAGCGCTATGCTGTTTAATCAGATTTTCAGCTACCGCTTTTGTCTGTTCCTCCGACTTTGTCACAACAACCTGTTTCTCATTAAGAAGGATATCCCCTACACGTAATACCGTTATATCCTCTCCTGTCAGGTCAACAACAGTTGATGGCTTATTCCGAGGCAACTTCCCTGCATCTACAACGGCTGCTAACAGCGATTTCTTCTTTTCAGAGAGAGTTTTTAGAAGTGAATCCAGTGAATAATGAGGATTATCCCCCGATAAATTTGCCGATGTTGCTGTTAACGGTTTACCATAAGCGTTCACAAGCTCATTTACGGCTTCAAAGTCAGGAATACGAACGCCTAATGTACCTTTTTCAGATTCAAGCCGGTTATCCAGCACATGTTTTGAAGGCAGAGCGATCGTATAAGGCCCCGGTAACAACTCGTCCAGCATCCGTGCGTGTTCTTCTGAAACTTCGCACACCTCCGCTATCCTTTCTTTTGTTCCACAAAAAACCGAGATCGCCTTCCCGGGTGGTCTCTCCTTAAACTCTAACAGTTTTCTTACCGCTTCCTTGTTTGACGAATCGCACAACAAGCCGTATACTGTATCCGAAGGAAAAACGATGACCCCACCCTTTCGTAAAGTTTCCAGAATTTGAGGAAACCATTGATCCCTTTTATTGAACTGAAAAATGTTCATATACTATAAGTTTTTGTATTGCTTTAGATTGTAACAGCAAGCAAATAGCTTGTTATCAATTTTATCAGAAATTTGGTAAAATAATCGCCTATGGCAAAAGAACAAAAAAAACCATTACAGCAACGTAAATCGAAGAAAACGTCTGAGTTTAGGATTAATTTTGATCCTCGATCTATCTTCGTTGCTATTCTTATTTTTTTTATTGGCTTAACTGTGTACAGTTCGTATGGAGATCAGGAGACTAAAAACAGTCCCGAAAAGTCACTTACCCAGGTTATTAACGATGTTCGTAATAATCAGGTACGAAATATTGAAGTGGAAGAAAATACAGTAATTGCTACCTACAAAAATGGTGATACTGCCAAAGCATTTAAAGAAGACGGTGAAAGTATTTTTACCGCATTTCAGGCCGCAAATGTGGATCCAAAACAAACAAATATAACAGTAAAGGATACCAGTGGAAGAAACATCTGGCTAAGTTTGTTGTTTAACTTCCTCCCGCTTGCACTTGGATTAGGTTTACTGCTTTTCCTGTGGAGAAAAGCACAAGGAGCACAAGATTCAGTATTCTCGTTTGGACAGTCCCGAGCAAAACGATTTAACAAAGATAATCCGAAAGTAACTTTTGCTGATATAGCAGGTATTGATGAAGCAAAAAAAGAAACTGAAGAAGTTGTCGACTTCCTTAAAAACCCAGAAAAATATAAAAAAGTTGGCGCGCGAACTCCAAAAGGGGTAATATTAGTGGGACCTGCTGGAACAGGTAAAACATTACTTGCCAAAGCCGTCGCCGGTGAAGCAGGCGTTCCGTTCTTCTCCATTGCAGGTTCTGAATTTATGGAAATGCTTGTGGGAATTGGCGCAGCCCGTGTTCGCGACTTATTCTTAACAGCAAAAAAAGCGGCGCCGTCAATTATCTTTATTGACGAAATCGACGCAATAGGACGTTCACGATCCAGTGGAGTTATGCCTGCACACGATGAACGCGAGCAAACATTAAATCAAATTCTTGTTGAGATGGATGGATTTACTCCAAATGAGCAGGTGGTGGTTATCGCCGCAACGAATCGTGGAGACTTGCTTGATTCCGCTCTCTTAAGACCAGGCCGCTTTGACCGTAGAATCCAGGTGGATTATCCTGACCTAGAAGGCCGAAAAGAAATTATGCGCATCCATTCGCAGGGTAAACCTTTTGAGGACGATGTCAACTGGGATAAGGCAGCTGCCCGTACAGTAGGCTTTTCAGGAGCAGATCTTGAGAATATGTTAAACGAAGCGGCTATTCTTGCCGCACGCCAGGGAAAAGACTCAATCAGCTATAACGATATCGAAGAAGCAGCAACAAAAGTCAAACTCGGTCCCGAGAAAAAAAGACTTCAGTCTGAACATGACAAGAAAATTACGGCATATCACGAAGCAGGGCACGCGGTAGTTTCACACTATCTGCACCAGACTGATATGGTAACCCGTATTTCTATCGTTTCACGCGGTATGGCACTGGGATTTACCTTAATACCACCTGCTTCCGATCGACTGCACATTTCAAAAGAGAGTTTACTTGAACGAATTGCAGTAATGATGGGAGGACGTGCAGCAGAGGAAGTCATTTTTAACGATGTCACCACTGGTGCAGCAAATGACTTTAGCCAGGCAACACGAATTGCCCGCGCGATGGTGATGCTCTACGGCATGAGTAAACTGGGCCCTATCAACTACGGCACTTTAACCGATGTTACCGATTCGAGTAGACCGGTAATGGAATCGCAAGACATTTCTCAAGAGATGCTCGGGAAAATTGACGTTGAAATAAAGAAAATACTTGATGAAGCCTACTCAAAAGCAGTAAATATTATTAAGACACATCGGAAAGAAATGGATAGAGTCGCACTCGCTCTTGTTGAAAAGGAGAACATGGATCAGGTAGAATTTGAAGCAATAGTAGGTCAAAAAACAAAGAATGCAAAAAAGTAAGCTCCTGATCATAGATGGCCATGCAATGATACATCGTGCGTATCATGCGCTTCCTCCTTTAAGGACCAAAACCGGCATACCAACAAATGCAATTTACGGTTTTTTTTCGATGCTATATCTTGCACTGCAAGGGATGAAGCCAGATTACGTAGCAGTAGCTTTTGATACTCCTGTCCCCACCTTTCGTAAGGAACTGTTAGATACCTATCAGGCCTCTCGACCGGCTCCGGAAGAAAACCTTGTCCAGCAGTTTAACCTGATAAAAGAACTATTAGATGCTGCCCATGTATGCCGGTTAGAAGCACCTGGATTTGAAGCAGATGACGTTATAGGAACACTGGCAGTCAAGTTTGCCGCACCGGAACTGGATGTATACATTCTTACCGGCGACAAAGATATTCTCCAGCTGGTAAACGATCACGTAAAAGTAGTAATGCCCAAAATCGGCTTAAGCCAGACTGTGGAATATGATGCAGAAGCTGTTAGAGGCAAAATGTTCGTGTATCCGGAACATATTCCTGATTATAAAGCACTGTGCGGAGATCCCTCTGATAACTATAGTGCTATCAAAGGAATTGGACCGAAGACTGCTTACAAACTACTCACCCAATTTACAACGATAGAAAACATGTATGCCCATCTAGATGAACTCGCTGATGAAAAACTAAGGCAAAAACTGAAAGATGGCGAAGAGGCAGTAAAATTACTAAAACACATTGCAACAATTCATACTACCGTTCCCGTAGCCATTCCTCCGCTGGAAGAAATGAAAGCAGATCCATTTACAACAGAGCTGAAAGAAACATTTCAAAAATATGAAATGGGATCAATGTTACGTAGATATTTCCCAGAAACACCAGAACAAAAACCCGAAGCTGCACAAGCACCAAAAGCTGAAGCGAAACCAAAAAAAGACTCTTCACAAATGGACATGTTTTAAGTATTCTTATAACCTATGGCACCCGATACAGCACAAAACGTATTTGTTATGGCAAAACTAATGATTGAGCATAATTTTCTCGCAATGGCTTTCTTAGGCGGTCTAATTGCCTCCATGGGATATGCACTATGGAAACCTTCAAGAGGAGCTATATTCTTAATGATTGGTTTTGGATTACTGCTTTTTGCATTTCAGTACGAAAAACATATAGCAGATGCGTTAATTGAACAAACTACAGGAAGTCTTATTACTGAACGGCAATCTGGAAGAATAGAGTGGCTTGTACAAAAAGTACTTGGAAAAGCAGCTACACCGCTTCTGTACCTTTCCGGTTTTGCGTCGCTCTGCGTAGGGGCTTTCTTACTACTCAAACAAAGGAAGCATTCTTAATTCGGGTAGTGGCACTTCTTGTATTTCTTTCCTGAGCCACACCAGCACGGATCGTTACGACCAGGTTTTTTATGGACATGCACAGATTCCGTGGCAACCTCTTCCGCAGAAGCAGTTTCTCCAGTAGCTGCCTGGTACGCACTTTTATTTGATGCGGCTTTTAATACCATCTTTGACTTTTTTTCTTGAGCTTCTTTCAGTTCTTCCTGTTTTTCTTCTTTCTGTTCCGGCTTTTCATACTGCTCTATCTGAATGTGAAGTACACGACGGGTAAACTCATGGTTGATATTACCAATCAATTCTTCAAACATACGGAATGCTTCGTTTTTATACTCTACCAGCGGATCCATCTGGGCGTATCCACGCAAGTTAATACCCTCTCGCAAGTCATCAATAGCTGTTAAATGCTGTGTCCAGAACTGGTCAACTGTGGAAATAAAGAGTCCGCGAACAATCTGAGCCCAGAACTCCTCACCGATTTTCTGTTCTTTCTCTGAATATACAGCTTCTGCTTTCTCAACCAGATACTCAGTAACCTCATCCTGCTCTTTCTGCTTTAGCATGTTAGGTAATGTTTCGATTTCCCCAGGAAATAGTACATCAATATCCTTGGCAACTGTGTTGGTATCAAGTTCATCGGTGAGTGTTTCCCGAATAGCATAGAAGCTTGCAGTCATCGAAACCAGAACCTCCTGGAAGGCTTCAAAAACAACTTCTTTAAACTGGGCACGATCTTCTTCGGGGAGCATCAAAAACTTTCTTCTCCATGAGTAGATAATATCGCGCTGTTTGTTTAATACGTCATCATACTCTACAAGATGTTTGCGAATATCAAAGTTAAAGCCTTCAACCTTTACCTGAGCTTGTTCTATCGCTCTGGTTACCATATTATGGCTAAGGGGCTGGTCTTCCGGCAAGTTAAAGAAAGTCATCAAACGAGAAATCTGTTCACCACCAAAGATTCGCATTAAATCATCCTCTAAAGACACAAAGAACCGTGATTCTCCCGGATCTCCCTGGCGACCTGAACGTCCTCGAAGCTGATTATCTATACGGCGTGATTCATGTCGTTCTGTTCCAATTACATAGAGCCCTCCGAGGGCTACAACTTCATCATGTTTTTTTTGCCATAATTCCCTTGCTTTCTTGTATGCAGCTTCCGTCATCTCGGTTTCCGCCGGCTGTTCTCCTCCTAAAATAATATCGACACCACGACCGGCCATATTTGTCGCGACAGTAACTGCTCCACGCTCACCTGCACGAGCAATAATCTGTGCCTCGCGTTCATGATTCTTCGCATTTAATATCTCGTAAGGAACTCCCCGTTTCTTTAACAAATTGGCTAAAAACTCATTTTTATCAATAGACGTAGTACCAATTAGAACAGGTCTTCCTGCTTTATGCTGCGCCGCAACATCATCTGCTACTGCGTTAAACTTTGCCCTTACTGTTTTGTAGATCATATCAGAACTATCAAGACGCTGTACTGGTCGATGAGTAGGAATAGTAATAACATCAGTTTTATAGATCTTGTTAAATTCTTCGGCTTCGGTAGCGGCAGTACCTGTCATACCTCCCAGTTTTTCATACATACGGAAGTAGTTTTGCAATGAAACAGTTGCCAATGTGCGGGATTCCTGTTTAATCTGAACACCTTCTTTTGCTTCGATAGCCTGATGTAACCCTTCCGAGAAGCGACGCCCCTGCAACAAGCGACCTGTAAATTCATCTACGATAATCACTTCGCCATCACGAACGATATATTCTTTATCGTTGTGGAACAGAACCTGGGCTTTAATTGCCGCTTCAATATGAAACAAGGTGTCGTAATCTTTTTCATAGATATTATCAACTCCTAAGATTTTTTCAACTTTCATCAATCCTTCTTCGGATAAATGGGTTGTTCTCAGCTTCTCGTCAATAACAATATCTTTTTCCTTATCCAGCTGCTTTACGACTTTTGCATAGGTATAATACTTGGAAGTATCTTCATCATAAGGAGCGGAAATAATATGGGGAGTACGTGCCTCATCAATAAGAACTGAATCTGCCTCGTCTACTATCGCAAAATAAAATCCCCTCTGAACAACGTGAGAGGGCTGCTGCGTCATATTATCACGCAGGTAATCAAAGCCGAATTCGCTATTAATTCCATAGGTAATATCAGCTTGATATGCTTCTCTGCGTGAAACCGGCTTTAAGTGTGTCAAGCGCCAATCCTTGCTATCCGGATCCTTAAACTCCGGATCATATAAAAAGGAAGTATCGCTAATAATAGCTGATGTGGTTATTCCCAGAAAACTAAAAACAGTTCCCATCCAGCCTGCATCACGACGTGCCAGATAATCGTTTACGGTTACCAGATGAACTCCTTTTCCAGTTAACGCATTGGTGTACAAAGCCGTTGTTGCAGTTAACGTTTTACCTTCACCCGTTTTCTGCTCAATAATTTTCCCGTCATGAAGAGCTAATCCTGCAATCAGCTGGACATCAAAATGTCGCATGTCAAGAGTTCGTCGAGCTGCTTCACGAACGAGAGCATAAGCCCAGGGAACCACTTCATCTATTGTTTTTCCACCTGCAATTTCTTCTTTTAATTTTGCAGTTTCCTCCGGGAAATCATCATCCTTTAAATCTCGTGCTTTATCTTCCAGAGCGTTGATCTGCTCTACAACTTTACGGTATTTTTGAACTTGTTTTTCGTTAAAATCAAGTAATGATTTAAAAAAGCCTAGCATATTTTGTCATTATAGATCAGTCTTTCCCGAAGTCAAATTATTTTATGAAGTACTCCTGTGGAATTATGATCGTTTTGGTAGCTGAGAAACGTGTCTGGCCTTTGTCCAAACCTTTTTTTGCGACAAAATGTAAATTATCACCTTCTTTCAGTTTGGAAAAACCGGCAGTCTCAAGAGCTAAAGTTTTAATATCTAAAATCTGAGATGTTGTTGACTTCTCGATGTCAATTATAAATTCATCTTTTTCAAGGGTCATTATTTTTACATAAAAATCATCACTATTAACTTCAATAATCTTTCCTGACTTTGCAATATACCGTTCATCCACATGAATAGTATTTGCGGTAACTTCGTTTCCTATTTCCGGTCCCGAAACAAGAATATAATCACCTTTTTTCAAATCATCAGCTTCCAATTCGGAGCGGGAAGTACCAGAAATTCTATAAACGGTTGTTACGTCTTTATCTAAGGTAGTAGTAAAAGAGCCATTTTCTCCCTCAAAGGTAAGAGTCTCATCCTTAATAGCTGTAATAAATCCTGATCGCGTTTTAGTATTTGTTTTGCTTAATTCAGACACTTTTGACTCCACCTTTTCTTTGAGCTCCTCCACCGCCTTTTTTGCATCATCTGATACATCAGCTTCATCAGTAGCATCCTTTTCTTCCGCTTTTGTCGGTGCTACTGTTGCTTTTGTATTCTGAGCAAAAACAGGGGCATAGCTTGCAGCAAGAAGCATGCAGGCAATCGCAGTAATTGTAATTTTTTTATTCATACTTATTCAGGTAAATAGTAAACACTTAATTCTTTTTCAATATAGTCACTTCCTCCACCTGCGGGATAGTAGGTTACATCAATACTATTTTCTCCTAATGCAAGAGCAAGGTCAGTGCTGAATTCATCTTTTGCCAGCTTTACAATTTTTGTTCCACTTGACGATAGAATAACCAGGAGACTATCTTTGGTACCTTTCCCTGTTATTGTTACAGAGTTTTTTGATACCGTCGCTCCTTCAGAAGGTGAAGATATGGAGAAGGAAACGTTTTTTTCTTGAGTGCGGTTCGGTTTTACGTTTTCTTTTAACTCCGATGTGGTGGTTTCAATCGCTTGCTTTACATCTTTATTTGTTTGACTTAACACCACTGAACCTACCCCTATACCTAAAAAAACTCCCAACAAAATAGCAATAATAGATTCACGTTTCATGATAGTAATTGTTTCAAAACTTCTGGCATTTTGTCAATGATATCCCCCACGTTATACCAGGTTCCTTTTGTTTTTGCCAGCTCCTCCGCTGTTTTTTTGATCAGAATGGAAGCGGTTACCGCAGAGAGTACCGGTTCATTTTTTGCATACAACGAAACAGTCGTTCCCGCCAATACATCTCCTGTTCCACCTTTTGTTAATCCCGGATTACCGCCTTCAACGGTATATACCAGCTCTCCATCACTAATAATATCAGTTATTGCCTTTAAGAGTATCACACAGTTGTATTCTTTTGCATAGTGCTTTACGATTTTTAGCTTTTGTTCAAGCTCCATATCGTGAATATTTACTCCAAACAATCGTTGAAATTCGTTCTGATGCGGAGTAATGATTGCCGGTTGTTGTAATTCTTTCAGCCAATCCGCATCCATCATCTGGAGGGCTCCGGCATCGAAGACAAACCGCTTCTGAGGAAAGTTCTGTATAACATAATGCACTATATAACGAGTTCTCACCGCTTCATTGTGTTCCTCTAATACTTTTTCCCAGCTTTCCGGCACAGCCGCAGCCGGATCTTCAGAACGAACCATCCCAGGTCCCATCAAAACTGCATCGTCTTCTTCTATATACCCAGGAATGTCAGACTGAGATACTACAATACCATTCCTAAAGAGCGTCTTAAGAGTTTTTACTATTTCATTGTTTTCTTCAGTAGAAGAATAATGAACCATGTCATTAAAATGGCTTGCTGCCTCTGCGGCCCAGATTGAGGCAGAGTGAAATAAGGTAGATCCGCCGATTATCAGCACCTTACCATTCTGCCCCTTATGGCTGTCTGCAGGTGGTTGATATAGTTTTTGTAACAGTTCTTTATACTCGTTTACCATGGAAAAAAAAGACTTCATATATTATATACCCTTCGCGCCCAAATAAGACTTCCAATGGTATAATCTTATCTAAACTATGATACGCCACAGAGATATTCGTAAACGCTTTTCTGCATTCTGGGAAAAAAGAAACCACAAAGAAGCTCCCCCTATCCCCCTTGTCCCACAAAACGACCCGACTACGCTTTTTACCGGTTCTGGAATGCAGCAATTTGTACCGTATCTTCTGGGCGAGCCGCATCCATTAGGAACACGCGTGTTTAATATTCAGCCTTGTATCCGTTCACAGGATATTGAAGAAGTTGGAGATAATCGCCATACGACTTTTTTTGAAATGGTTGGAAACTGGTCTTTTGGTGATTACTTTAAACAGGAACAGCTCCCCTGGGTGTTTGAGTTCTTTACCAGTAAGGAAGAAGGTTTGGGACTGGATCCGGATAAGATATTTGTATCAGTATTCTCAGGGAGTCCTGCTGATAATGTTCCCGCAGATGAAGAAAGTGTAGAAATCTGGAAGAAACTGTTTAAAACTGTTGAAATTGATGCCAAAGATATTTCATTAGGGACTGAAGAAAACGGATATAAACAGGGAATGCAAGGAGGAAAAATCTTTGCCTACGATGCCAAGAAAAACTGGTGGTCACGGGCAGGAGAGCCAAAAAGTATGCCCGCTGGAGAGCCGGGAGGACCTGACAGTGAAATGTTCTTCCAATTCGATAGTGTTGAGCACGATACCAAATGGGGTGAACATTGCCATCCAAACTGTGATTGTGGGAAGTTCATTGAATCAGGAAATTCTGTGTTTATGCAGTACAAAAAAAACGACGATGGCACATTCAGTGAACTACCAAAACCAAATGTAGACTTTGGCGGAGGACTGGAACGTATGCTTGCGATAGCCAATAATACTCCCGATGTATTTGAAACTGATCTCTTCCAACCAATAATCAAAAAAATCGAAGAACTTTCCGGCAAAAGCTATAGCAATGAAGAGCTTAAGAAATGGTTCCGCATTATTACTGACCATGCAAAAGGATCCATAATGTTAATTACGATTGATATCAATCCTTCTAATAAGGAACAGGGTTATGTAGTCAGACGTATGTTGCGCCGTGCAATATGGGCCGGGCGACAGTATCTGGGAATTACAGAAAACTTTCTGGCTTCACTCGTTGATGCTTTTATCGAGATTTACGGAGATATTTATCCAGATGTCGTAGCACATGCGGAAAAAACAAAGCAAGTCCTAAGCGACGAAGAAACCAAGTTCCGCTCTAATCTGGAAAAAGGTATGCGTGAAGTACCAAAAATTGCAGAACGTTATTCAAAGACTAAAACAACATCTAATGCTGTCTATAACGAGTTGGATAAGACTGCTACCGGAGAGATGCTTTTTTACATTTATGAAAGTTTTGGATTTCCTCCTGATTTGTCGATTGCCATGCTTGAGGCACAAGGTGACTGGAAATTTGAAAATGATTATTTGGAACAATTCCAGAAAGCAAAAACAGAACACCAGGATAAGTCACGAGCAGGAGCTGAAGGAAAGTTTAAGGGCGGCTTGGCAGATAATAGTGAACAGGTTGTAAAGTACCATACCGCAACCCATCTCCTCCACCAGGCACTGTTTGATGTTCTGGGTGAAGAAGTGAAACAAGAAGGTTCTAATATTACGGGAGAACGTTTGCGATTTGATTTTAAAGCGTCAGCAAAACCAACTGAGGATCAGGTAAAACAGATTGAATCAATCGTGAATGAAAAAATAAATGCTGCCATTCCCGTGCAATTTGAAATGATGGCAAAAACTGAAGCAGAAAAAGTTGGAGCTAAATCATTCTTCAAAGAAAAATATCCCGATACAGTAAAAGTATATTATATTGGAGAGACTATTGCAGACGCTTATTCAAAAGAATTCTGCGGAGGGCCACATGTTTCAAACACGAAAGAGATCGGATCTATTATTATTAAAAAAGTTGAAAAGATCGGAAGTAATATATTCCGACTTTACGCACAATAACTCGTATGAAAAAAGACGTTGCAGAATTTGCTGATTTTATGAAACTGGATATTCGAGTAGGTAAGGTAGAAAAAGCGTCGCCATTGCCAAATTCAGAAAAACTTTTGGAACTAACTGTGAACTTTGGAGAAGATTATGGCACAACTACCATCTTGGCAGGACTACAGCAGTTCTACAAACCAGAAGATTTTGAAGGAAAGCAGTTTTTGTTTGTAGCTAATCTCAAACCTCGACCCATGGCGGGGAGCGTCTCAAATGGAATGTTGTTAGCAGCCGATAGCGAAAATGGACCTATTTTAATACCTGTTCCGGAGTCTCTAAAGCCGGGAGCGTTTCTAAGGTAACCGTTTGCTTCACGTTCTTTCTTCTACCATTTGTGTGATTACGGGTAATCAACGCAAGATCTTTTGCATACTTTTGTCGAATTTCCGGATCAAGTCTCTCATCGGATGCGCTCAACATTTTTAGAGTGTATAACATTTTGAGGCTAACTACCCGGAACAGTCCTTCTTCATGACTCATCCTTCGTAACTGCCAGTACGTGTAACCTCTAAAAACAGGCCAAATTTCAAATGGCTTGTAATAAATCCCTATCTCACCAAATTTCTCCACCTTACGATGTGGAAAACGCGCCCACAAATCAGTAAAGTCTTCATTTGCAACCACAAGATCAACATCCATCCCAGCCTTACGCAGACCGTAATACATCATGGCATGCCCTCCTATAACGATAGGCTGATGCTTAAAAGAATAGTCAATAATATGCAGAGGTACCTTCATAAATCCTTCCTACAAACTCATTATACAGGGTGTTCATCATCTTCATTGTTATCTAAACTTTCCTGTAAATATTCATACACTGTTCTTATAACTTCTTTTACTAAATCCGAACAGTTTTTATACTCTAAGTTATCTAGTGCAACATCATGAAATAAACGAATAGGTTGAGCAACGAGCGCGTGTATAAATGATTGAGTTGTTCCTGTAACCCCGTCAAAATCTATCACAACGTTTTTCCCTTCTGATAGTATTGGAATAATCTTTCTTATTCGTATTAACTTTGCTTTATCTTTATTTTCAGCAAATGTGCCGGCATATTCTTTTATTTTAATTGTTGTTTTTCTCATATAAATTTAGGTTCTTTGAATTTCCTTTTTTTTCGATCTCGAATTGCTTTCCCATAGACTTCTCTAATTGCAGAGAGTAGGTCTGTAAATTCTGATCTATTGTTTAATGATAAATCAATAGCCACAAGTGTTCCTTGGAAATATGGAGCACTATCACGTTCTGAATGGCGATCATCGTTAGGATCTGTTTGTATTCGGGGGTTTTCTACTCGTTTATCATGTAACAAAAGCTTGTAAATTCCAGATCCACTATAAATCATAAAATAGTTACGTGCTACCTTCGCGATTGATTTAATAATAAACAACCCGGCTCCAGCATTATCCTCTGTTCCGCCTTCTTTACGTGTAGTCCCAGAAATTCCAGGCGTTAATGCCCATTTAATTGCCTCAAGATCTGTTCTTGCATGTGATGCCCAAAACTTAAGAAGACTTATTCTAATACCAACGCCTGTATCGCATATTCCTATTCTTATGGTATTAGAGTTCTTATAATATTGAGCCGCAACAATAGCACCATCTTTACTTTGTGAATGTTCAAGCACGTTTCTAATCAATTCCCCGATCGTATATTTGATCACATCTGTTTTTTCGGAAGGTAGATGTAATAACGGAATCATATCAGTTATAAACTTTGACTGTTCAGTTGAGTTTTTTATGATATGGAGTGGAATAAAACGTCCTGCAGCTTCTTTTTTTGTAATTGTGTATGGAGATGGCTGGTCGGTAAAATTGAAAAGGCCCATTCTATCGAGATATGCTCCAGAAGTGGCTGTTAGATTATCGAACTTCACATTGTTTTTTCCGACTTTTTTTCCCATAGACGCCAGAAGGGTTAAAATCGCCGGATGAACACTAACCCATTTTGGATGTGAATGTATTGTCAACTTTGTTTCGTCAGTAAAATCCAGACTATCTATAAATCGATCAACATTACCAATATAATCTGAGTTTGATAAAGTAGCTTTCATTACTCTATTTTACCTGTATAGCGTATTTTTGTCAAACCACGTTATACAGGTAGTATTTATACTCAAATTCTCCTGTATAGCGTATTTAGACAAACTCACGGCATACAGGACTATTTTCAAATAAAAATTGATATCCGGGGTATACACACAAAACATAGATTGAAGAAAAGCAAGAAAAATTTATTATGTGA
>CAYOVA010000012.1:0-38802 GCA_964407325.1 uncultured Gammaproteobacteria bacterium
AAGCACAATGCAGGCTATAAAGAAAAAGCTAAACCGGAAACACCTTAGTGAAGTTCTCATGACACATACACGATACAGGTTTTAGGCAGGTGTGTCAAGGCGAATTTTAAATCTTCCCAGTTAGAAAGTAATAGATAAGTGCCACTGGTTCGCGCAGAACATACCAGTGTTCAAACTTGCCTTGTTGCCAGCAAGGACTAGTGGTAGCTGGTGAAACAAAAACGGTTTGGTCAAGTAGTTTCTCCCCCACCATTCGTCCACGTGGGCTGTGATATGGCTCTGTTACTATAACCACCGACTTAGCCTGGTAATAATCAAGCCCTGCTTTACTATAAGTAATATTTTCGTAGGTAGAAGTAGCTTTTTGTTCCTCAAAAATATAAGTAGGATCCATGCCATTTTCCACTGCAATCTGTTTCATTATTTCCGCTTCTGTAACTGTACCATTCGACTCCTTTCCCCCGCTCATAATAAGCGCCTTAACCTTTCCTGCTTTATAGAGTTTTACCCCTTGAAGTACCCGCGCTTTTAAGCAAGGGTTAATTTTGTTATTCCAATAGGGTGTAGCACCAAGAACAATTGCGACATTTGCAGTATTATTCTGAAGAGTATTTGTTTCTGCGTTTAAAAGAATGAAGCCGAGGGTGGAAAAGTAGATAATTATTCCAGAAAGGAAGGGAACTAGTAAAAAAGTGAAAAGTCTTCTCATTTGAAACCGTTTTTGTTTCATTTGTCTTCGAAGTATGCTTCATTTACAACATATCCGCCAACACCCGTAACCATAGCGCCAAAAAGTATGTCGGGTCTACCCAGGACAATTCCTGCAATTCCTAATACTACATCAACTGCCATGCCTCCTTCCAGTACATTTGATACTGCTTCTCTCCAACTCGAATTATCTCTTTCCATACGGATATAGTACCACTTTATAACTAGAAAGATGTAATAAATAGATATTCGTTTTAGCAAGATAGCACACTATACTAATGTCAGTATTCACCACTACTAAGGGAGGAGGAGATGATCTTAATGGTATGGGAACAAAAGGAACAGACGTGTGATTCGGTGTTCAGCATGTGCAAGCAAACTCGTCAGGAATCAAGGTCTCTGATGGGTGCCACCTGGATGAGAATGTTCGTTGGTTCATGGATGCTAACAGTATTAGGAATCGTGCTGCTGTGCGTTTCCATGGAAGGAGGCTTCATTGTTAGTCTCCTGGCTCTCAACGTTCATGTTCGGAGGAATGCTCTCCTGTGGGCTTGTGCCCGGAGGGTGTATGTGAATTCAGCATTGGAGAGAGGCGGTCGGATCAGGAACAGACTGGTAAGGGCTCTCACCTGGTTCACAAGCATCGCTCTTGCTGGAGTTCTTGTACAGCTTGCGATAGCTGTATTTTTCTAGGGTCACATCATGCGATCTGCGCCATCATCTCTCCTCCCGAGCCGGGCAGGGTAGCTCCCAAAGCTGCTCTGTCCGGTCACGGAGATCTCCTAGTTTTATAAACTAATGTGTAGCAACTCAGAACGGCAAATCATCATCATCCGGATCGTCTGCAAACGGATCAGGTAATCCTGACGTAGGTGTGTTTGCAGGTTTACTGGCAATATATCTGCTTTCAGTTGCCGGTTTTGGAGTTTCAATTTTCGGAGCAGGCATCGACGGTGTGGTAACCCGTTCATCCGGTTCTGCAAACTCATCCTTGATCTTCACAAATTCGTTTTCAACGTTTTTAAGGCGATCACGACATTGTGAAATTAACTCTTTTGCTCTTTTTAATTTATCCAATCCCTGGTCCAAGTCAATATCTTCATCCTGGAACCATCGGTTAATTTCCTCAAGCTCTTTCATGGCCGTTGCAAAATCAAATCCGTTTTTCATAGGTATTTATTATATATCTTTTATAACTTTTGAATAGATAGAACCGTTTGCGATATTGGTTTTTATTTCATCGTCCAGATTCAATTGTTTCATATTCTTAACTAATGTGCCGTCTTTGGTAAATGTCATGCTGTAACCCTGTTTTAATCGTTTTGTTGGATCGGCAGAATCGATAAGTTGCTTAAATGTCGACAGTTTCTGTTCCTGTTGTTTTAACTGCATCGAAAAAGTAGTAAGTACTTTTTGTTCCATGGTTTGCAGTAATTGCAGTGAAGAGTTTGCCCGCTGCTGCATTAGTACCGATTTACTTGCAATTGACTGTCCCAGCCTTTCAAATCGGGTAAATATGGATTTAAAGTTGCTGATCATTCCGGTGCTAACCATAGTCAGTGCATTGCGCCGGTCATTGAGAGCATGGGTAAAAGAATTCAGTATTTGCAATTGCAACTGTTCATACTGATGCTGTAACTTTCTTGCCGAACTTTGGAAGCTGCTGGTAACTCCTCTATCAATACTATCCACACGCTCCTCTGCCATCGACCAGTTCTGGCTGATTATTTTCCCGGCATGCGTGGGTGTGGAAGCTCTCACATCGGCTACCATGTCAGAAATACTAACATCATTTTCATGGCCGATTGCAGAAATTACCGGAATACGTGAACGGAAAATAGCTTGTGCCACTTCCAGGGAGTTAAAGGCCTGCAAACTTTCCATACTTCCACCTCCCCGCGTAAGAACAAGGACATCTATATCAGTTACATTGGTGTTAAACCACTCAAGGGCTTTTAAGATTGAAGGTATCGCGTTTACCCCTTCGACTCGTGCGTCATGGAACTGGATTTCAAAACCGTAGTTTCCTAAATGGGTCACAAAATCTTTTCGTGCATCTCCAAATTCTGAAGTAATTAAACCAATTTTCTCTACAAACGGTGGCAACGGTCTTTTTCGCTCTTCGGCAAAGTAACCCTCTTTTTCAAGCTGTCGCTTGAGAGCTTCAAAAGCAGCCTGCAACGCACCTTCACCAACTGGAGTAATATGGTTGGCAATAAAGGATAATTTCCCGAAAGGTTTGTATATATTGGGATATCCGGCAATCTGCACTTCTGCTCCTACTTTAATAATGGAGCGATAATATTCGCTGTTTCTCTTCCACAAAACACAATCAAGTTTTGCCTGTTCTTCAGTATCGGATATTGAAAAATAGGTTCCGGAAGGCCGTTCCTGTACACTGCTTACTTCACCCTTCACAGTAATACTCAGGGGCTGAAGCATTTCGTTAACCATATCGAGAAACTCCGCCACACTCATGACAGTTTCTTTTCCAGGAAGGAGTGAAAAGATATCCGGCTGTTCCATCGGATAATTATACCCCCTTTGACTCTCCCCCACGCTTGACTTACGTTCAAATGAGGGTTACAATGACACTCAATCGTATGAAAGACAACTCACTGCAACTAATAGTCATTTTTCTTCTCATAATACTAGTGATAATAAATACTATAAACCTTGTTTTTTCATTGTCAGCACAATACTCGTCATGGCCTACACCACCTTCGGAGCCTCTTCCTCTTCCATCTGCTAATTCTGTAAGCCCAACACCAGGAGTAATTACGAGCTTTGAAGAATGCGTATCTGCAGGATATCCTATCCTGGAAACCTATCCTCCGCAATGCGCTGTCCCCAACGGTGAGATATTTACATCACCTTTACAATAAAGATTGTCACAGTAAGTAAATACTCACATTTTACCGAGGTATAAAACATATGTACTTTTATTTAAATGCCCCTTGCATTTTTTTACGTATCTGTGATATAGTAATGGTATGAAAAGTATAAAAAATTTCTTCTTAACCGCGGTCTTCCTTTTGATCTTATCTGTAGCAGTTTTTATTCCTGGAAAAGTGTATTCACAAGAAGCTGATTTTAACCGTCTACTCGGCATGGTTACAGGAATTACTTTGAAAATAACCCCTGTGGATCCAAACATACAGGAAATGCCGACCTGGTTTGGAGTTATATATGATGTAACAAATATGGAAGAAGCGTATCCTGCTTTTGCCAATGCAGAGTGTTTTGCTGGTTTGCCATGCTACAAAATCGAAATGGTACCGAAATGGAATTGGCTCTATAACTTTCTTTCTAATCAGAACGTTCCGTTCCCAACATTTTATGGATCTGATCTGATTCCGGAAATGACTCCTGCTTATATTGAAGCAAATTGTGGGCAGATGCCGGCACAGGATTATCGTAAAAAATGGAGCGTAAGCATTGTTGCAGATACCTCAGCTTATGCCTATGAGCTTGATGATGTATACTGCACCGGATTCAAAGTGGAAGAAAACGGAAAGTACGGACCGTATATTTCAGAGGTATCATTTAATATGGGAACAATAGTTTCAACAGGTGACGATGTTCAACCGACAGAAGAGCCACAGCCTACTCAGGAACCAACCACAGAAGTAACTCCTACAGAAGTTATCCCAACAGAAGCGATTCCAGCAGATCAACAGCCAACTGTATCACCTGAAGTTGAACCTACTACAGAAGTTACCCCCACTGTTGAGGTAACTCCGTCAGTTGAAGTGGTGTCACCTTCTCCAACCGAGTAAAGGATGACACAACTCATTAGATAGGAAACGTAACTTCCTCACATTTCTACTTCTCACAGACTATTCATATGTGTCTTACTTGAGGATCATTTTCTTACTGGATACTATGCATATATAGTAATTTAATTATGTTATAGTGTATGCAATATGTAGAAGTAGGCCAGAATGCTCTTGAACTAAAAGCCAGGCTGGAAAAAACAGAGCTGGAAGCAGCTTTGGAATCACGTCCTGAAGTGTATGCTTTTATGCGTACTGATGTAGTGTACAGAGCAGAAAGTATTGACAATCTGCTTGCTCAACTTTCATACAACGCCGATTGGGATGGCGAAGACACCGAGAGTCTTGAGGATATTGAGATTATTCGGGAAATGGTAAGTCGGCTTGGGTTTGATCCCGAACGTTCAATTCATGGGCAGGTTCAGGAACAACACCTCGTTGAGACAACACCTCCCTATCACTCAGAACTGACACGTTTAGGAGAATGTTTTACCCGAGCGGAGATGGAAGCTTTGGAGGGTGATTACTATTTAACCGTGCGTTATGATAGTGACAGTTGGGCAACAGTCGTTCCGCCTGTCGAAGCTCCAGATCCTGATTTTTACAGGAGATTAAAGCGCTATTTGCAATTGCGATATTGGACTGATACCAAGTATGCCCGACAGACAAAGACAGTTCTCAAATTTATCCCACCAGACCAGGTGCAACAGACTGCGGCAGCAGTATATGGAGGTGATCAATCAATTCCAGAACATAGAAGACACATTGCAGAAGAAAGCGGCATAGACAAATTCTACGAATATGGCTCGATTGTTGGAGAATTTGCCCCAGGCTGGTGTAGCAATGGCAATACATTAAAACAACTGGGAGCTCAATTTGCAAAAGCAACAGGTGGTGTTGCAATTCTACAAGACAATGAAGGAATGATGGGTAACGAATTGGATATAAAAACAAAAAAAAGACTGGGACTTGAAACAGGGATTAGTAGAGTTGAATCGTATGCTGCACAAAAAGTAATAGAACGTGAGCGGGAAGGTTTTTTAGGTAATCCTCTCAGAGAAGGTAAAGAACCCGTTCGACTACTGGGAGTAGGCTGGTCAAAAGGTGCCATGGCAGAAAAAAAAGCACTTGCAGATCAAATAGCAAGAATAGCGAAGCACTTAGGAAAGGAATTTGATCCGTCGACTCCGTTGCAACAGCAAGAACTTTCGTTAGGAGATATTTATTTTCTGATGTCAGATGTTCGCTCTCTTCTGCTTGCAACTGCTGAAGCAGATAGTACGTACTTTGTGGAACCATTAAAGGACGCAACAGTAAGAAGCTGGATGTATAGTATGGTATCAGGGAACACCATCAACCTTGGATTGTTTCTTTCAAAGTTGGAAGAACAAGTTAAATTGCTCCAAAACCCTATTGCGTCAAACAGTCTAAAGGGAATCATAAAATTCTACGCTGATTCCGTTCTTTCTGCAAAAGGATGGGTGGGAAGACTAAAAAACCCATTTGGCAGTGCTTTTGACAAAGATGTTCAGCCTGCCGTGGAGGAAATATCTTCATTATGCGCGTCTTTGTTTATGCCCTACGCAGAGACTGTCAGCAACTCTAAAAAGGGTTTGATAGAGTTTAATGGACTCTCGGCGGAAGATCAATTTTATCTGAGTTTTGCATATTATATGAATGTTGTAGGTACAGGAGATTTGCTAACAGAAGTCGGTGTGCAACTAAGACAGCAGGAGCGAGATGATAACTACCGTTTAGGAGTAGATAATCCGCGAACACTTACTGTGGTACAGAGAGCTGGACATGCAGTTCAGACGACAGTTCTTGATATGCCTTTTGCGGCATTGGTTCATCTTGATAACATGCAGTTACGTGGAATAACTGATTTTGCACGGGCTGCTTCATTATGTTTTACTGCAGATATCCTTACTGAAGAAGAGCGGTCGTTTCTTCAACAACAGAAAAGGGTTGAAGTTGATGCCCGGTCAAATGGAGCAATTCGTACCAGAAATACATCTTCGTACAGACGTGTTCTTGATACCCAAGGGGATGAATATGTTATATCATTGCTTGCTTCTTTACCAACGGTGCGGAAAATGATAGCTGAACATCCAGAGACAAAACAGGAATTGCTGGACAGCATTATTAGTGCAGCGGCGTCCAAAATAGGCGCTCGCAATGGTTCAAGAAAAGCAGTAGGTGATATTATCAGGTACTTTGCAGGAAAGCGTATTGCAACAAGGAATATTCAAGTATAATTAAGATACATTGAAGGCAAAATATCCTCTCACTCCCCCATTATCTTGTCGGCAAATTTATCTTTGTATTTTTTTGCCAGCACGTATCCTCCAATTAACAGAACTGCAGCTATAAATCCGTACTTGATCAAATCCTCGGTATTCTCGATTAACGGAATCAATTTTCCATATACTGCTACTCCTAACGTCCCCAAATATATAAAGAACGAATCGCGAACAATGGTCCCCAGGAAGGTCTGCAAAAGATACGTCCTAAAGTTCAGCTTTAATACACCTGAAACAATTGATACGGGAGTACTGGGCATAATGGGCAAAGAGCGGAGAATAAACAAGATAAGATGGTCTTGCCAGCCTCCTTTAAAGCGCTTTGCAAGGCCTTCAACCTGCTTGTGACTGACACCAACAAATTTTCCGAATTTACCCAAGACGATATCTTCCCCTTTATCGGCTGCAACGTAAACGATACTTGCTCCAATACACTTTCCTATCGCACCAAACACTGCAAGCCAGACAATGTAGAAAAAAGAGACATTGCGGGCTGCCATAATTGTCCCTACTGTGATAGTAATAAGGGCAGATGGAATAGGCGGAACTAGTTCTTCGATAAAGGATCCAAGAAAAATAAACATTTCAAGTGGTACTGTTTTAGAAAGTGCCAGCAAAGTTTGTTCGAGTTGGTGAAATAACTGCATAAGTGGACATTGTACCGCGAAAGTAGATTCTTTCGCAAGTAGAAATCTACAAAACAGCTTTTACGGCTTTCTTCCGCTTCTTTTTCCGGAAAAAATAAAACATTCCTGCTATAAGAAGCGCAAAAATAGGTATCAGCAAAATGGGGCTTAAAACAGTATCCTCGCTATGGACATTTGTTTTAATTTCAATCCGGTCACTTGCTCCCTGTACAGCCAGCTGCTGCTCACCGGTATAGTTGCCGTATTCCACTACTACTTTTTTGTTTCCTTTGGTTATACCTTCCAGTACCGCGACTCCATTCTGATCTGTTTTTGCAGCAGTAGACTCGTCCGGGATATATACGGTCGCCTCCTTGAGGGGATTGCCGTTTTCATCTACGACCGAAACTGAAACAGTATAGGTTTGTTCTTCGTTTAATGTTGATTCCTTAGCAGCATTATCTGATTCTTCATTTTCAGCTGCACTTTGGTTTTTTTCGCCCGTTTCCTCTGTGGATTTTTTTGCCTCGGTTTTTTTGTAGGCGACTGAAATTGAATCGGAAATAAGTTTGTTTGAATTGTAGTAGGCAAGCGTTTTTGCGCTCATAATGTTTGACCAGTTCCCTGTGGCACACCCGTTTCCACCACGTACCTGAAAGTGGTAGGTTGTATTTGGGGAAAGGAATTCTATGGTATACGCAGATGTATCTTTTGGTAATGAAGAAATCCCCCACTTGAGATTTGTCGACTCAGTCCCGAATTGCAAAACATAATGGTCAAAAGGCTCGCTGGGTGGGCTTACATATATTTGTATTGCATGTGAGCCTTTTGGGACTGCTGCATAAATAGTAGGCGGATTAATACCGGGCTGAAGCATTCCACAGACTGGTGGATCGGTTGTTGAGCGTTGAAATGCGCCCTGCACTGCTTGCACGATGGTATTTACCACTTCAGTTATAAGTGAACCGTTATACACACCACTTCCGTAAGTCCCGTCCCCATAGGCTGTATAGGTGTCTGCATGTATTGTACCGGTTAGGAGTAATAGCGCATAAAATCCAATAAGTAAAGTAGTGATTCTTTTCATACTCTGTATTAAAAATAGAGGTACTCGATTAAAAAAGCAATAGTCCATATCACTTGCGGAGACGCGCGTATGAGTTTACAATGGAATGTACTTATGTTGCCACTATTAGAAAAACAAGTTACAAGAAAAGAGTTTTTAATGTTAGCTGCTATGGTTCTTCTTTCGATTACTGGCATAAAAGGAATTCTGGAAATCCTTGACGATAGTCCTCATACAAAGAACAAATCGGGAACTTCATTCGGATCAGGGTCGTATGGTTTGTAATTGCTAGGTAAAAGATACTAAAACAAAACTGAGTCGAATAATTATAACTTCAGTGTATAATAAGCCTATGTTTGGAATTGGAGCACCAGAATTAATTCTTATTCTTATTATTATTCTTCTTCTGTTTGGTGGCAAAAAACTTCCCGAATTATCCCGCAGTATTGGACAATCGCTAAAAGAGCTTCGGAAAGGTTTAAAAGAAGGGTATGAGGAAGATGAAAACAAAGATAAGCAAACCAAATCTGAAAAAAAAACAGAGTAACTCTTCACAAACAGAATTCACGGTGTTAGAACATCTCCTTGAGTTACGATCCCGATTACTATTCTATCTTGTTTGTTTAGCTGTGGCTTCGGGAATTGCTTATTATTTTCATCCGTCTGTTATTCAGTTTTTAATACAACCGCTCAATCAGCAGCTCTACTATACGAATCCCGCGGGAGGCTTGCAGTTTGGCATTCAAATAGCTATTTTTGTCGGTTTTATAACCACTGTCCCCCTTCTGGTGTACCATACACTCCGTTATATCGAACCCGTGCTTACTCAAAGCTCTCTCAAACTTCTTGACGGAATAGTGTTTTCATCTATGCTGCTTGTGTTTATAGGAGTATGCGTTGCCTATTTTCTTATAGTCCCTGCAGCGCTTCGATTTTTACAGGATTACGGTGCAGGTAGCGGAATGCAGGCGCTTATAACAGTGGATCAGTACTTTTCTTTTCTTACGTTGTATTTAGGTGGATTTGCCATTCTGTTTCAGTTGCCGCTTGTTCTTTACTTGATTACCAAGTTTACTTCGGCAACCTGGAAAACCTTTCTAGGATTCCAGCGATATGTGATTGTAGGAGCACTTATTGGAGCTGCTATTCTAACCCCTACGCCGGATTTGTTTAACTTGGCTTTATTTGCCATGCCCATTATTCTGTTATTTTATATCTCCTTAGGAGTAATGGCATTAACAGGCAAGAGAAAGTGATATAGTTTGTTATAATGCTCTTATGTTAATTGATGAAGCATTCATTACTATTCGAGGCGGACATGGTGGCGCAGGGAAAGTATCCTTTTTCCCCGGGTTTAAAACGAGCCCTTCAGGGGGTGATGGTGGCATGGGTGGAAACGTATATGTAAAAGCCAATGCGCAAATGCGATCACTTGAAAGGTACTCCAGCCAGACAAAATTCGAGGCGGAACGGGGGCAGAGTGGTGAAAATTTTCGCAGGAAAGGACATGATGGAGCCGATTTGGTTCTCCAGATGCCCGTGGGTACGCTCTTGCGCGATGTCGATTCAGGTGAAGAGTTTGAACTTAAGCATGATGGCGAGACTATTCTATTAGCCAAAGGGGGAAAAGGCGGACATGGCAATGATTTCTTTAAATCGTCTACGAATATTAGCCCCCAGCAATCGCAACCCGGCTTACGAGGAGATGAACGAAAGCTCAAGCTGATAATGCGGTTAATTGCCGATGTAGGTTTTATCGGCTTTCCCAATGCAGGGAAAAGCAGTTTGCTGAATGAACTTACCGCAGCAAATGTAAAAACGGCAAATTATCCCTTTACAACGCTTACACCCAATTTAGGAGCGCTGGGAGATATTATTCTAGCTGACATTCCTGGTTTGATAGAAGGGGCTTCAACGGGACGCGGTCTTGGTACGAAATTTTTAAAGCATATCGAAAAAGTAAAAGTGCTGCTCCACTGCATATCGAGCGAATCTGAAGATGTATTAAAAGACTATGAAACCATTCGCGACGAACTGGGAAACTTTAACGCCGCATTGCTTAAAAAACCTGAAATTGTGTTGATTACCAAATCTGATCTGGCAAGTCCTGCAGAAGTCAAAAAAAAGGTTACAGCAATGAAGAACAAGAACAGTACTGTCTTTGTAGTCTCAATTCATGATTTTGATGCTTTAGAAAAATTAAAGCAGACTACTCAAGCCGCCGCTGCCGGTTCCCTCCGTTAATAACCCGTATTGAAGGTGTTGGTGAAGGACGTGGTGTCATTGTGGGAGAGTTTCTTCTGGGGGCGGAAGTTGGTTTGTTTTCTTCAGCCTGTTCTTCCGGATTTGAATCATCCTGTTTGTTTTCTGGCGCTGATATTCGTAAATCCTTTCCTGCTGCTTTTGATAAATAGTCGTCTTCGTAATTGTGTTCTGTACTGTTGGTACAGTATGAATGTACCCACCAGCCGTATGACCCTTCTGAAAGTGGCAAGGTAACTGATGTCATGCCATAATTATCCATAACGGTATCGGGGTTACGGGATGTTTTTGTATTATCAAGCCGGAAGTGGTAGCTGTGTTGGGGCACACTGGTACACCAGGTAAAGGTTATCTCCCCTGCTGCTTCATTTACTTCCGGTGATGCCAGTGTGGGTTGTTCACACCCTTTGCTGTCCGGCCGGTGTTGCGGAGTGCATGCAATTCGGGGAGCCCGGGATGTCCGTGGTACTGAAACTACAGGGGTTGGAGACAGTCGGGGTGAGGTTGTACGTGTGGGTGTTATTGAGCGTGTGGGACTATTTCGGGTAGTGACTGCAGGTGATGCTGATGGGGAACGGGATGGAGCTCTTGTTGGTGTTTTTGTAGCAGTTGGAACCCGGGTTGGTGACGGGACTTTAGTTGGAGGGACTGCCGTAGGATTATTTCCCATACATTTTGCCGCTTCTTCCGGTAGTCCCAGGCATTTGTCTCCATACAAATCTCCAGTTTCCTGCTGGTCCATTTTAGTAGCCTGCATTGCCCGGCGTATTTGCTGGCATTCTGCAGTTTTTAGTTTGTTTTGTCCCTTGAGTTCATCACATGCCTTGTTTATCGCATTATACGTATTAAGGAAGTTGGAGTTCTGCCGCAAATGGATGGTAAGAGCCCGATACATAACAAGTTGTACTTTCTCTTTTGGAACCGGATTGATCCGGCAGCCCGAAAAGGTTCCCCCTGCTACCATAAGATAGTAGGCTTTGTTTAATATTCCACTATTAAGATGAACCCCGCAAAAGTCATTTTTAACATTACAGGGATCTACCCAGTTTTCATCAGCCAGGTTTTCTTCACGCTGAGCACTTGCATCATCCGGGCACACATAAAGAGGAGAAAACAGCGAATCTGATTGCTCTTTTAATGGAGGGTTATCCATATAACGCAAAACTCCAAGCTCGCGTGGGCCATCTTCTCCAATTGTCCAATCGTCATCCACGCCATGAGCAAATATATCCGAGAAGCTTTCATTGACTGCACCGGATTGAGCTCTCATCAGCAGGCCGGCTGTGGTATCAGTTATACCGTGAGATAATTCGTGAGAAATTACATCCATATTAACCATATTCTGGCAGAGTACCATGGTCCCAAAGGTAGGAAGCCAGAAAGCATTGTAGCAATTTACATTACTTGGTTGGCCTGGCTCAAGTGCGAGGTTTGGCGTCTGCGTTGGTGCTGTTGTCGGCAGTATATAGCGGGGAACAATTTCAACTTTTGAACCGCGACCATCATATCCATCACGATCAAATGCATTTGAAAGGTAATCGTATACTTCACCGGTCAGTGTATAGGAATTATCAAAATCGTCTACCCCGGTGGGTGGACCACCTTCCTCGCGAACTACGGCGCAGCTTAATGGGTTTCCCTGTACTTCGCAGTCCCTTCCATTTCTGATGCTGCGATTTGCTGCTTCCTGGATATGCGGAATAGCAACCATAACAGTCCCTTTTGAGAGAAGAACGTAATAGGTCGTATCAAATAGATACTGAAGGTTTTCAGACTCGATTCTTACCGCAATAGCCGGATGGTTATTGGTATCCTGTCCAAGACTCCCCACTTTTGGATTTATAATAGACTTGCTTACTTTGCTTACGACAAAAGGAATATCTCCTGCTTCTTCCCGTGCTTTAGCAAGTGCAATCCGGATTGCTTCATCTTCAGGGATAACTGATGGTAAGATATCTACTTTCTTTGTCACGTTTGCATCTGCTGCATATACCTTGTTTTTGTCCTTAATGTGAACTTGAATCATACTACCGAACACGGGAATGTTATTGATAGTTTGCTGGTAATAATAATGTTCTAGTCCTGAGTCTTCAGCTGCCTGTCGTGTTTTCGTTACCTGAGAGCGTTGGTCAGAAGGGAAAAACTGGGTTTCCCCTTCTTGCGATCCGGCACGGATAAATTCGATAGCAGCATCCTCTCCGTCTTCCGAAGCGGTGTAAATGGGATCATCGTTCGAGTAGAGTGAAAAATCTGTAATATCTTTGTTGGTCACGAACTGATTGTCTTCTGAAGCAACGGGAAGTTGTATCGGTCCGGTATACAGTGAAGTAGATGGTACCGGCTGAAGGTTTTTTTGAGAGCGAAGAATAAGAAATGCAACAACAGTACCAAAAAGGATAAAAATAAAGGCACCAATTGGTATCCATTTACGCATAAAATAATAATACACAACTTTTGTTTTCTGTATATAGGTACATAAGGTATACTAGGTAGATATGCAGAACATATTCAAAATTATTCGATTGGCAAAGCCTTTGTATGGCTATTTGATAGTCTCAGGAGTTCTTATTGTACTGGTCTCTTTGTTGCAGCTTTCCACGCCTCTAATTTCCAAATTCATAGTAGATCATATAACCGCCCGTCTCTCTGGCCAGGAAGCAAACGTTAACCGGTTATGGTTTCTTATAGGCCTTTTATTTGCGGTAAATGTAGTAGGGGTGCTCATTACTTCAATCAGTGAACGATTGGGAGATTTCTTAGGCGCACGGATTCGCCAATTCCTTACGGAAAAGTTTTATCACAAGGTTTTGACTCTTCCTCAAGCGTATTTTGATTCAAAAATATCAGGGAAAATCATTAACCAGCTTAATCGCGGTATTCTTACCATCAACAGCTTTGTAAACATGTCCACAAACTTTATTCTGCCGAATCTTCTGCAAGTAATCTTAACTGTTATAACCATGTTATTTTACAATGTCTGGATCGCCCTTTTTACGGCACTCCTCTTCCCTATCTATTACTTTATCAGTAGCAATTCATCCCGAAAATGGGGCGAGGCCGAAGCGAAGAAAAACAAAATAGAGGACGTAAACCGCGGTCGCATAAGTGAAGTGATTGCAAACATAAAATTAGTAAAAGGATTTACAACAGAAAAAGAAGAATTTAGTTTAGTTAATAAAAATTTAAGTAAAATAAATAAAATTACAGCAAAGCAAAGCACAACATTCCATATTTATGATACTTATCGCAATCTAAGTCTTCAGTTGATTATCGCTATTGTGAACATTATTGCTTTTTACCAGGCATTTATGGGGCGTTTAACCATTGGTGAAACAGTACTTATTATCCAGCTTATCAATATGGCGCGTGCTCCCCTGTTTGCCATGTCGTTTATCCTTGAGCGTGTGCAGGAAGCTGAACAAGGGTCAAAAGAGTACTTCGAGGTAATTGATCTTGACTCAAAAGAGTTTTTTGATGAAGAAACAAATTACGAGACGGTCAAAAAGCCGGAGATCGAATTTAAAGATGTGTCGTTCAAGTATGAGGAATCTGAGAATGTGCTCAAGAAGGTATCTTTTAAGCTGGAGACGAACGAGACCGTGGCCTTGGTTGGCCATAGCGGTGCTGGGAAATCAACAATTGTTAATTTAATTATGAAGTTCTACGAACCAACAGAAGGGGAGATTTTCCTGAATGGCAAAAAATACTCCGAACTCACCCACCAATTTGTACGGAACCAGGCAGCACTGGTGTTCCAGGAAAACGAATTATTCTCTTCTACCATTAAAGAAAACGTTGCATATGGCGTAAAAAATGCTTCCAATGAAGATGTTATGCAAGCTCTTAAGCTTGGGAATGCCTGGAGCTTTGTAAGCAAGATGAAAGATGGTATCAATACAGAGATTGGAGAACGAGGAGTACGATTATCGGGAGGTCAAAAGCAGCGTATCCAAATTTCGCGAGCAATTATGAAAAATGCCCCTATCCTTATTCTTGATGAAGCAACCAGTTCGTTAGATGCCAAATCGGAAATGGAAGTGCAGGAAGGCCTGGAGAAATTAATGAAGAACAGATTGACTCTGGTAATTGCCCACCGCTTCTCTACCATTCAAAATGTTGACAAAATTATAGTAATTGATAAAGGAACAATTGTTGATTTTGGCAGTCCCAAGGAACTTGCGGGACGTCCAGGAGTCTACTCTGATCTGCTTAAGTATCAGGTAGAAGGAAACAAGAAGCTGCTTGCCCAGTACGAGATTTATTAGTAGACTCAGATAATGGTAGAAGAATTACCCGGCAGTGATGCCAATCAAGAACCAACCAATACTTATAATGCAGGAGAAGATCAGTTTCCAGAGCAAGTTCAACCTGAATTTGCTTCCGATAATGAAGATGCTTCTTCTCCCATCGCACTTGCTTTAACAAGTCTAGATGAAGCTGAACTTCATCTAAGAAAAGTTAAAGAAGAATCCGGAGTAGATGGAGCTGATTATGAAGCTGCTGTGCAAGCACTTGATGAAGCAAGGGCGGCTCTGCGCCGACTTATAACACATCGTGCAACAGGTGATGTATCAGAACAGAGAATACTTGAAGGACAAGTTACACAAGATAAAACCGAAGATGCACGAGTAGAGAGAATACAACGAGGGTCGGCTGTGATTGCAAGATTAAAAGCAAAGGAACAATTCGTGAAAGTAGCTGATTTATCTGCTCTTCCGATTGACGACACTCACGTCACTTTTTCTTCAGGACACCTGGACGAGTTACTAGGCGTTCTTGATGAATTGCAGGAGGCTGAAGGGCTTGCCTCATCTTCGTTTTATGTTGTTGAATCGCTACCTGAAGAAAATAATAATGTAATGGTTATTGGAGTAAGACAGATTGAGCAGCTATTGCATTCTCATTCTGATAATAGAGATTTAATCAATGCTGTTTTCTTCCATCTTGGACAGGAAGTAATGCATCACGATACAAAAAAACTGAAAATGCTTGTTAACATTACCGCACAGGATTTAAAGGATCTTGGTGGAGAAAACGCTCACCCTGAAGAAATTACCGCTGCAAATGCAGAATTAGAAAATTACCGATCAAAAATCAAAATTGCATTGCACTTGTCAAAAGCTGTGAGTTCACTATTGCGTACTACTCACGAAATGGGTATTGATCTTGGTGCCAGCATTCCGTCAATAATGTACGATGGACAGAATATGCCTTTTGAAGATGCACTAAAACTTCAAATTGAAAAAAATCTTCAGTAATTACTCCGTAAAGTACTCTACAGTTGCTTTCTTTCTAAGATCCTGAAGCAGAGCCTGGATTTGCTGATCTGTCTTCTGCTGTTTCAAGTCTGCTTCTGCTGTTGCACGAAGTGAAACAAGATCAGTGTTTTCTCCTGCGAGTTCCTGATTCTGCTCGATGTATTTGTCAATTTCTTCAGTAGCGACTTTGACGTCTCCAACCAGTTTTTCAACCGTTTTCTGGATTACGATCTGTTCCCGAAGGCCTTCTTTGGTAAGACCCTGAAACGCAAGAATCTGGTCTAGGCTTTGTCCCTGTGAAGTAAGCTGTTGTTCTATTTTCTTGATTTCTGCATCAATTTCTTCATTCGTAACGGTAACGCCTTTTGCTTTTGCTTCCTGTTCGATGATTTTTTTGGTTGTTAGTCCTTCAAGCACCTGTTTTCCGGCTGTTTTTTCCAGCTCTTTTGTGTATTCCGTGCGGGTAACGGCTTCACCATTTACTTTTGCCACAATCATCCATTTACTTAACATGTATCCTCCTAGCGCAAGTGCGGCTATAACTATTGCTCCTGCGATTACATATTTTCGTGGAACTTCCGAAAGAGGGTTTTTGATCTGCTGCTGTGCATCAGATGTTAAAGTGTCTGAAGAATCCTCTTTTTTTGGTGTTTTTGTCGACTCTGCTTTTACTTCTTTTTTTTCTTGTTTTGACTCTGAATCATTGGTTGATTTCGGGTTATTTTTTGGCATAGCGTATTGTACCACATTCATAAAATAAGCAAGGATTATGAAAAAAAACAATGTTTGGACTGTTGCTTTGCAATATGTTTCTCTTTTACGCTTGCACTTGTTAATTCTTTCGATTATAATCATATTTACTCCAATTTCTTGCCCTCACTGTGCCTGAAACTGCATTATTAGGGAGGACTGGCAACCTTTAGGAGAACCATTTCAGTTTATTTGTATGGCTAAAAAGACCTATTTAAGACAATCCGCACTGTTTATGTGGCGACATGCGTGGAAACGGTGGTATCTGTTTCTTACCATGACCGTACTTATTACTGTGGCTAAAATTGCCGATATTTATATCTCCTTTTTCTACAAACTGTTTATAGATCGATTAATAGCCCCTTCTCCTACCGTAGATTCGCTTATGAATGCTGCCTATCTTATTTTGGCAACCGGAGTGGTTACGTGGGTTTGCTGGCGTATTGTAGAATTCTGCGCAAATTTCTGGCAACCCGATGCAATGCGGGCAATTGGTGAAGAGTCGTATCAGTACCTTCAAAAGCATTCATATAACTTTTTCATAAACAACTTTGTCGGGTCACTTGTTAAGCGGTTGAATCGGTTACCGTCAGCTTTCGAGACGATCTGGGATATTACACTGTTTAGTCTTTATTCAACTTTTGTGTTGATTATTGCTGGTGTCGTAGCTGTTTATAACGTGTCGTATGAGCTTGCCATGGTGCTGCTTGTCTTTATTTTGGTGTTTATGATTGGCAATGCTTTTTTTGCGGTGTGGAAAATGAAGTTTGATAATATTGCCAATGCTATTGACACAAAATGGGGAGGATTTGTAGCTGATACTATAGCAAACAACTTTAACATTCAGTTATTTGGTTCATTAAAACGGGAACAAAAACGGTTTGAAAAAATTACTCATGAATGGCGCAGAGCCCAAACGACCAGCTGGAATATGGGATCTATTGGAAACTCTGTCCAGGCAGCCTTAATGGTAGCTGTTGAATTTGCTTTTTTGTATATCGGCATTCAGTTATGGTCTCAAGGTAAGATTACAGCTGGTGATTTTGTTCTTTTTGAAAATATTCTGATTAGCATTTTTATTAACATCTGGGACTTTGGGAGAAACATTCGAAAGTTAAGCAGTGCATTTGCCAATGCCGACGAAATGATAGAAATTATGAATACTCCCCATGAAATTGTGGATCTTCCCGGTGCGAAAGAGTTACAAGTCAAACGGGGTGAAATTGAAATTAAGAACTTGACGTTTGAATACAACAAAGGGAAGCCGATTTTTGAGAACTTCGACTTGCATATTCCGGCAAATAAAAAAGTTGCCTTTGTATCACGGTCGGGTGAAGGGAAGTCGACACTTACTAAATTATTGATGCGACTCTACAATGTACCGGAAAATACCGTGTTTATTGACAAGCAGGATATTATGAAAGCAACACTTCGTTCCTTACGCGAAGCTATTTCTTTTGTGCCCCAGGAACCAGTGTTATTCCATCGAACCCTTGCGGAAAACATCGCATATGGAAAACCAGATGCAACAATGGAGGAAATTATTGCCGCATCGAAAAAAGCTCATTGCCATGAGTTTATTTCGCGGCTGCCTGAACAATACGAAACGTTTGTTGGTGAGCGCGGGGTAAAGCTGTCCGGTGGTGAACGCCAGCGCGTAGCCATTGCCCGTGCCATTCTGGAGGATAATCCTATTCTTATTCTTGATGAAGCAACCAGTTCTTTGGATTCCGAGTCGGAACATTTAATTCAGGAAGCGTTAAAAGCCTTAATGAAAAACAAAACTGCCATTGTTATTGCCCATCGACTTTCCACCATTAACCAAATGGATGAAATTATTGTGATTGTAAAAGGCAAAATAACAGAACGTGGCACCCATAATGAGTTGCTGAAAAAAGACAAAGGCCATTACCGAATGCTCTGGGAGATTCAGTCCGGAGGGTATGAAGAGTAAAGGTTGGGGCGGGCCAGGGCGCACGCGTGCGCCCCGACCCTGAACTATCTGGAGTTAGTCCTCCCAGCATTCCTGGGTGCATGGGCCAGCGCCGCAGTGCTTACAACCCGCGCCTGCTGCTTGCGTTTTGCTGGGGCTAACGGGTGGTCGCTGCACCGGCTGCAGCACGATGATTACCTGCTGCTTTTTTGGGGTTGTTGTCGAGGGTTGCACTAGTCTCTCCTTAGATAGCGGTGCCTTAGACGTATTTGGCACCTGGTAGTTGTATTTTATCGTTATAGGATGAACCAATCTTGACGCGTAAAAAATCACATTGTCAGGAAGTTGTCAGAATTTACCTTACCACTCAATCCGTTCTACTTCTTCTTTTACTTTTACAACAGAGATGAAGTTTATTTTTCGTAGCAAGAGCATTATTCCGGTAACCAATGGCACGCTGATAACGATAACGGGTAATGCGATTATTCCTAGTAGGAAAAATACTGCCAATGTATTCAAAATTGGCAAGTAAGATCTATACCTGACTATAGCCCGGTCTAGCTGCTTCTCTACTTCCTGTTTTGTCTGGCTTACTACCATAGTGCGATAATCGTTTTGCACTTCATTCAAGAGCGCATTTCCAGCAGGTGGTACTTCAAGTATTTCGGTTAAGTTCTCTCTTCTATTAAGTGCTGAAGCTGGCGCACTGGCGGATGGGGTTGTCTCCACGCCATACATTTGTTTAACCTGCTCGCGAATGAGCTGTTGCTGTTGGGGATCAGTAATACCAAAACGTTGCATTTGTTCATTTACCAGCTGGTCAAAAGTGGCTGTATTCACCTGTGCAAGTTCGCGGTTTGAAGTACTCTCGCCTTTTACTGCAGGCAAGGACATAAAGTTTATTGTCTGTTCGATAATCCCGTCGGGAATTGAGATGGAAACGTTATTAACATTGTTAATGCTTGATTGAAATACCGTTATTGCAATAACTAAACTCATGGTGGAAATGAGCCCCGGAATAGTGCGGGTGTAGGTGTCCCAGAAATTAATGCGAATGTAGGTATGGAAAGTTTTGAAGGTTACGTTTTCAAACAGCATAAACCCGAAGAAAAAAACGAACATGGATAGTATCAGGAATGGCCCAAATGGTATAAACAGCCATTGCAGCATACTGGCAGCAAAGTACACGCCCTTGGTGAGGTTTGTTTTTGGCTTGGTAATAGTAAGAAGTGCTGAACAAAGAATAAGACCGATTAAGGTAAGTCCCAGGAAAATAAGGTTTGCGTCGAAGTTTTTTGTAAAGGAAATCCAACCGAAAGGCTCAACATAAAACCGCTTTACTACATACCAAAAAAGGAGGGAAAAGCTAAGAAATAAAGCAGCAAAAATTCCTGGCAATACCCTTTTTTTGAGCATATAAATGTATTGTACAGGGAATGAAAAATAAAGTTAAGTTGGTAATTAAACCTATAGTAAAGTATACTACCCTATCACCCGTGTACAAAAGGAAGGAACATCGATGAGACTGGTACGAAAACCGGGAGCGTATCGCGAGTGGAGGGACGATGGGATTGAGGCTCGAACTCTTCGGGGGATCTTGTACGAGTGGACGCGCGAGGGCGTTCTGCCTACAATCCACCTGGACCAGCCGCAGCAATACGACTACTTCGATGAGCTGGAGATCATGTACGAGAAGGAGCCGAGTACGGGAGATGACTACAACGGCCTAGCGATCGTCCTGATCACCACTCCAGCGGCTGCTGGTTTATGTCTCTTGATTGGGACGCCTGCGGTGGTCGGGATAAGGCTGCTCGGCGCTGATCTGGAGGAGGAGCCAGAAGAGCAGAGCATACTCCGCCGGCCGTTCCTGTAGTTCACCTTGAGCGGCGCCTACCTCGAGCCCTAGTGCACATTCGGGAAGAACGGGTAAGTATAGGGTGCCGGTGGCAGTAGCTGCCGGTACCCTATGAATCACATTTTGTACGCTTTCTCCTTGTACTCTGTCATGCAGCGATGGGTATTAAAGTGGCCTGCTAATGTTATTGCATTCTTCATTCGGTTCATCCATTCGGTTCTGTTGTTGTAGTACATGGGGATAATCTCATGCTCCAGTTTATGGTACATATCGTCCGCATCAACCTGGTCGTTGTTATCAGGAATGTTATCAGTGTCATTTGGTCCTATACTCCAGCCTGCCAGTTGGTTCATGTGATACCCTTCAATCCACCAGCCGTCAAGAATGGAAAAATTGAGCACTCCATTTATCGCCGCTTTCATACCTGAAGTGCCGGAGGCTTCGAGGGGTCTCCGGGGAGTATTTAACCAGATATCACAACCCGAAACGAGTAAGCGCGCAATTTTCGGTGAGTAATTTTCGAGATAGACAATTCGTAATATGCCTTTCAGCTTTTTCGAGATATCAAGGATTTCCTTCACTATCCCCTGGCTTACCTTATCATCGGGGTGTGATTTCCCCGACTGGATAATCTGCAAACGACCAGCTCCCAATCGTATTAACCTGTTTAGCTGACTGTATACCAGCAGAGGTCGTTTATATTGCACTGGTCTTCGTGCGAGAGCAATCGTTAAGGTTTCAGTATCAAATAGTTCTTCTTTATCCGGATGCTCTTTCCCCTCTTCATTGTCACTCGACGTCAGATGTTTGTTCACAAAATCAACTAATATTTTCTTCGCTTCCTGGTGGGCACGCCACATTTCATCCGGAGGTAGTTTGGCAACGGCTTCCTTAAGGTATTCCGGACATTCGTTCCACTCGGGAATGTACTTGTTGTACAGGTCCTGCATATTGGAACACGCCCACGTTCGATGGTGAATACCATTAGTAATCGAATGAATGTCTTTTCCTGGGAACATGTGTCGTGATACTTCCCCGTGTTTGCTGGAAACGCCAAATGTATAGTGGGACATATTCATTGCCAGATGTGTCATATGAAGCTTTTCTTCGGTGGCGATTTTTTTGATATGCATGGGCAAGTACTCCCCTGCGTATTTGTAGGCAAAATCGTACGGGAAGGTATCGTGTCCTTCAGGGATAGGCGTATGGGTGGTAAAGACGCATTTTTTGCGAACTTCATCGTCTTTCCAGTCGTTTTCCGGCAGCAGTGCCAGCGGAACAAATGCAGCATGGCCTTCATTCATATGGTATTGCTTTATGTCGTGATATCCTAGTTCGCGAAGCATTTTAACACCACCAATACCAAGCACAATCTCCTGGCAGATACGGGCAAAATACTCGCCACCGTAGAGGTTGTCTGTAATGTGTTTTTTCCAGGGTTCATTGTCAATGTGGTCGGTATCGAGAAGGAAGACAGGGACAACAAATTCACTGTACCCGACAATATCATAGCGCCACACGCCTACCTTTACATCCTGACCGTCGATTTTGAGGGTAATGCTATGGGGAAGCCGAATAAACTGGTCGTTTTTGCGCCACTCTACTTCTTCATAGGATTGGGTACCATCTGGTTGGAATACCTGGTTAAAGTTGCGACCGTTGTAGACCAGGGTAACGCCAACAGCAGGGATCTGCATATCGGCGCAGGATCTAAGGAGATCTCCCGCAAGAATGCCCAGTCCCCCGGCGTAGGTGGGAATGTGGGTACGCAACATGATCTCAAGGGAAAAATAGGCAAGTTCGAGGGGTTCCTGGCGATCTTGATTATGGTGGATTGAAGAGTTATTGTGTGGAAGCTGGGGTTCAGATTGCTGTGTCATAGTTAACTGTATCAGGAAGGGTAGCTGGAAGTCAATGAAAAGAGGGAGAGGCTGTTCGGGAACCCTTCCCCTTAAATCACTTATAAATCCTATAGTGTTGAATAATAACTCTCTTTTCTATATACTTCCTATCACAACCGCAAGGCCATGAAAGTGGCTGCACATTTAGTCCGCCTAAGGCGGAGACGAGGAGCTGTGAATAGGTTCTTTGGATGGGTATTCGCCTATGGACTTCGCATACTGGTCTGGATCGCAGCAAGGATCAGTACCTTCCGCCGTTGGCGGAACAGGTAGCTCGGTTTGTTGCTAAGGCTTAATTCATGCAAGCACAAGGGGTATCAAGATGACTTCCACCGAAGGCGGGTTCGAAGATACAGGCATCCTCTATACGAAGGAACTGCTCGCTCGCACGGTAACGCCGGCAGTACGAGTTCTCTTTGAACTGTATCTCCAGACGGGCTTCACTGTTAGAGTGGAGGATTTTCTTGGCATCTATACGCGTTTGATAGGAACACCCGTTCCTACACAGGAGACCTATGCTCGGGAGCTTCAGAGCATGGCTACAGTGATTTTGCAGATGCTCGCCGATGCTCCTCTGGAGGCTAACCTAGACGAAACGGAGCAATCGCCGCTCCCTCGCGATCCGGGGGGAGAGATCCTGCGTGCGTTGTTTGGCACGCGTTGGCCGCTGGGTACTGGTGTGCCTATACACGAAGCTCTCCGCGCGCTGGGAATCTATCCTGGGACTGTGAGCCCGCTGCCTCCCGGCTACCAAGGCCAGCCGAGCCGGATGAGCATGTATCAGGGAAATCCCACCTCTCCGAGACCCGCCCACACGCCAAACGAGCCCCAGGTAGTCTGCGTGGACAACCTTGAGCTTCTCATCGTTAATGGCAAACCCGCCTTCAGAAGACCTCTCGGATCTACGGGCCGGTGGGAGCTCATCCCCGAGGAGGGCGGCGAGACATCCTGAACTGTATTGATGCAGCGCACCTTCGTGCACCAGCGGGCTGGTGCGGGTGGGGGCATATTCCCCCACCCGCCACAATTCTTACAGTGTAAGAATGTTCCTGTTATACTTGTGGTATGGACGCGCCTCCCCTTACCCAATTGGTTGATGGTTGTCTCAAATCTACTTCCTTTTATACTCTTGCTACATCTGACAAAACAAAGCTGTGGTCGTGCACACTCTGGTTTGCTACTGACAATAGCTATAATTTTTACTTTATCTCTACTCCCGAATCGCTACACATGAAGAACATTCTTGTAAACCCATCAATAGCTCTCTCTTTATTTAATCCGGCAGAAGCGGAAAAAGGAAATGCAGTGGGAATACAAGTAAGCGGTAACGCCCACATTCTCACTACAAAAAATGGTACGACATCCGAGGATATTATGTTAGCGTATCACCTCTATTTTTCAAAACAAAACCCGCAAACAGGTATGGATCCTTCAGGAAGAAAAGCCGAAGATTTTATTTCGGGCAAAACACCCTGGCAGTTTGTAAAAATAGTGCCTTCAGAATTGTGGTACTTCGATAACCGATACTTTGAGGAAGAGCGCCAGCAGCTTATATAATTTACAATTCCTTCATACAACTCTCACTCCAGCTTCATGCAAAGATTATAGGATATGGTCATGGTTTTCGCTGAAGTACCCCCTACAGTTCGTTTTGAGTCTCGCACACACCGTGAAGATTTTCAAAGGTTATTCCCTCAATTGCCACAAGAAGGAGCTACTCCTGAAGAAATTGCTTTTCTCTACACTACTATACAACATGATCCGCGGCAAAGAGAGTTATTTCTAAAATCATTAGCTCAGGAAGTTGGCAATGTAAATCCTATGGGATGGGCACAGATGAGTGAGGAAGATCCTGAATTCGAGGCAGACTATATTGATCATGAAGCCAGAATGACCGGCGGAATACAGACTGTCGCAAAGATAGCAGAACAGGATGCGTCGGTATTAGTACATGAACAGACACTGGGATTACTGGCAAATGTGCAGCAGCAGGCTGAATATTTACGGCCGGAAGCAGCAGAACTTGTTGTGCTTCTCTCAAACCAAGCGGAAGCGCTTATACAAGAGGCTTATACATCTTAACATCGTCCAGGTATCTTCCTTTGTATTTTAGTCCTTTTGGAAATGCTCCAGCTTTCATAAACCCTATTTTTTCATACATGCGGATAGCCCTCTCATTTTCGCTGTAGACATCAAGAATTACTAGTTCTATTCCTGAGATGGTTTTTTTCGCTTCTTCAATAACTGTGGTGGCGAGCTCGAAGCCTATGCCCTGTTCGCGGTACTCATCCTCGATGGAAATGCCAAAACCTGCCACATGGTACCCACGTGTTCTATGGGTAAACTCCCGTCGTACTTCACTGGTTCCAATAATTTTGTTGCCCTCCAGTGCAAATAGGTGAACAGCATCACCTCGCTCAATTTTCCGAAAGCAATCCAGCAGAAACTCGATTTCATCATTTCGTGAAATGGTTTCACCGCTAAAGGTAATATACGTGTCTTCCACTGAAATTTTGTTGACATACCGAACCAGTTCATCCAGATCGTTCCATAACGGGTAGCGGATTGTAATTTCTTTACCGGCTTTACTGGTGAAGCGCTTTATTTCTCGTCCTGGAATAAGGTAAGTCATAGTAGAGATTATACCCTACAATTACTCGACAGTTAATTCTTCGGAGTTAAGGTCTATACTGTCTTCGCAATCAGATTCGGTTATGCTTCGCGGAGATGAAGCATCAATATTGCAGTTGTAAAATACTTTCGAATACAAGGCGTAGGTTCCCTCCTCTATCTCCCCTCCTGCACTTCCGCAATTGGTTGCGGGCAACAGTGTTTCCTTTATTTCAATACCTATGACTGGTTCATACGGGAAACAGTTAAACCTGGCAGCTTTTGAATCGATCGTTTCCTGACATATTTTTTCGTACACCTGATTTGTTTTTTTAAGAGTAAAGTACTGGTGAGTATTTCGGGAATTTTCAACACACACTACTGTTCCCATAGCCAGTGGTCCAAACAGGGACGCTGAAATAGTGGCAGATGTTTTATCGTCAAGTGTTCCAAGGGTAACTAGTGGGTCAACAAAAATAATTTTCCACTCTTCTGTGTCAGCACCCGGGTCAGAAGTATCAGCTTCATCTGACGCATCCTTGCCTAAGAGTTCATCCAGTTGAGTAGTAACCTGTGGTTGAGGGGTATTACTAGGAAAAGGAGTTTTAGATGGCACGGCAAGTTTTGCGTAGCGTTCATATGGATCTTCCTGATTTACTGAACTCGTAGCAGAAGTTGTTCTGATAACGACAAATGCTACAATGCTGCCAATAGTAAGGGTGGTAAAAACGGATAGTATAAGTAAATACAACATCTTTTTATTTCCACCGAACGCATTGTTGATACCACTTGAAGGTTCTGTGGTTTCGATTGTGGGAAATGGACCACTATCCTCTGGTTTGAGGAAAGGATCCTGGGTTTGGCTAGTGGACTGCGGTGCCGGTATATCGGTAACATTCTCAAAGTCCATATTATTGAGTGTATATTAAATCGTACGAAAATACTTCGCGACTATCAGAGCAATCTGTTGGGGAAACACTTGACATGCTGCCTCCCGGTAATTTGCAATTATAGTAGGCACGAACTGCCATAACATAGGTACCTGATTGAACGGGTTGTGATGAAGAGTTGCAACTTGAGTACGGATGGAGCGTTGCCTGTACCTCAATACCCGTGTCAGGGTTGTATTTGTAGCAATCCAGAGTACGTTGTGAAGGGGTGGGGGTAAATTCATCACACAGTCGTGACAGTGTGGAAGCGTCTTTTTTATAGGCAAAGAATGTTTGATCATCAGCAAAACAAATGACTGCATTTTTCGCAAGTGGTGTTCGCATCGTTCCCTTGAATACCGGTCGGGAGCGGTTTGCTACCTCTACACTGGTGTAGGATTGTTTCTCGAAGGAAATTTCCCAGCTGTATCTTCGGGGCAGTGGACTGGGACTGGGAACCTCGGTAAACCAAACAAAAGGCGTAGGAACAGTAGGAACTGGTGTTTCATTGGGACCAAGTGTGGGTGACGGTGCAATTGATGGAAGCAGGTATGTCGGAGTAGGGATAGGAGTATTCGGTATAGTAGTTGCCATTGGTGTAGCTACGACAATAATTTCTTCGTATGAATTTTCATTTGCTGATGCCTGTCGGGAGTTGGAAAAAAAGAAGAATGCTGTTGCACCCAAAGAAATAACGGCAAATAAGCCAATTACTCCAATGAGTATCCATTTTGAGTATTTGTTTTTCTTTGGGTCGTCTTCCTGCATAGTAGCAGCTACAAACGTATTTGGATTGATAGCGGTGGTGGAAATTCCTCCAGACCCATCAACAGGTTCCGATTCTGTAGGGTAATTGGTGGTATTTGGTACATTCAGGAAGTCCATTAGATCATCATATCATTTTCCTGCGGAGATGGAGAGATTCGAACTCTCGAGAGACTTTCGCCCCTACACGCTTTCCAGGCGTGCGCACTCGACCACTATGCGACATCTCCAATGTGTGAGCCACTCAGGCTCTTTCCATAAGCTATAAGTCTTACACTGTTTTCAAAAGTCCATTGTATCATAATGACTCATTATTATCCCTTGATACGCCCTATATATCCCTTGTACAATTCTCTATGGATTCTTTTACTATTAAGAAAATTCCGGTAAAAAGCCGGCGTTTGCGCCCTCTGCGCCCGGATCCCACACCTCATCGTAAAGAATCCAGCTATGCCGGTAGGTCTTCACGAGGGTCTTCATTCTCTTTCAAAATGCCAAAAATGCCTGGGAGACAATTTTGGATGCTACTTGCTTCGATTTTGGTTGCGGTTGGTATTATTTTCCTTATCATCAAGCTGTATTCGTTTTACAGCAATATCAAAGTTTCCGGAGGTTCCATAAAACCGGCAGCAATAAAAGAAAAGAAAGATACCATTACCGTGGTTATTACAGGCTATGGTGGACCCAGCCACGATGGCACATATCTTACCGATACTATTATTCTTGCCAATGTAAACATCAAAACCCACAAAGTTATGCTCTTCTCTATTCCCCGCGACTTGTGGGTCCAGGTACCTTCGGATGTCGAAGGTGAACAAAATTACTCCAAAATCAACGCGCTGTATGTTCAGGCATTATCCCCCGAGCTCTATCCTCATATTCCAGATAAATACCACGGTGAAGAAAATGCCCACCAGATTCTAAAAGATGCGGTGCAACAGATTACAGGGTTATCGGTCGATTATTTTGTGGGTATTGATTTTGCCGGTTTTGAACAGGTTATTGACACTCTTGGAGGTATCGAAGTAGATGTGGAGCGCTCTTTTGACGATTATTACTACCCGATTACTGGCAAGGAAACCGATACCTGCGGTCGTGAGCCAAAACCAACCTGGACGCCCGATGAAGAAAAAGCTGAAAAAGAAAAATACGATGCTTTAAGCGAGGAAGACAAGAAAAAGTACGACGAGAGGCCGATAAACGAATTAAGTGAAACAGAATTTTTGAAACTTGTTGAAGAAAGCCCTGAAGATGCTTATCCGTGCCGGTATGAACATCTGCATTTTGATAAAGGGGTGCAGATCATGGACGGAGAAACTGCCTTAAAGTTCGCCCGCTCCCGCAAATCGCTGCAGGATGGTGGAGATTTCAACAGGGCTGCTCGACAGCAAAAAGTTATTGAAGCGGTTAAAGACAAAATTCTTTCTGTAGGATTTATTCCCAAAATTCTCCCTTTGATGGATACTTTATCCAACAATATCAGAACAGATATTCCGTTATCGGAAATCCAGACGCTACTGGGTGAAGCCAAGTCTGCACAAGAATACAAGATCGCCAATTACGTGCTTAGTAATGAAGAAGCACTGGAAAACGACACCTCTGATGACGGACAGTTTATCCTTGTATCGCGGGATGGTGTTGGCAAATGGACAACCGTCCACAAAATTGTGAAGAATGTAGTTGCGGGTATCTCCCCTAACTTAACACCTTCGCCTTCACCCAAAGTAAGCGGTACAAAAAAAGCATCCCCTACTGAAAAAGAACCGTCAGAGTAAAGAAATTATTGTTCTATAATCTCAATGGAAGTAACGGTAACAGGATTTACCGGTTTTGACTTTTCCCCACCCATGCTTGTGGTTGTTTGAGCAGTTGCAATTGCATCAATAGTCTCAAACCCTTCTATAGTTTTACCAAAAATGGTGTAGTTTGGCGGCAACGGATAGTCTTTATGCATAATAAAGAACTGGCTTCCGTTGGTATCGGGGCCGGCATTGGCCATAGCAATTGTACCGCGGGTATATTCTCCTTCAAATGGTTCGTCATCGAAACGGTATCCTGGTCCTCCTGCTCCGGTACCTTCCGGATCACCGCCCTGGATCATAAATCCGTCGATGACACGGTGGAAAATTGTGTCGTTGTAGAATCCTTTTCTTGCGAGTGCAACAAAGTTATTTACTGTAACAGGAGTCTGAAGTGCATTTAATTCAACCTTAATTGTACCTGCAGTGGTGTTAATTACCGCAGTGTATTTTTTGTTTTCATCAATTTCCATCGCGGGTGGTTGTGACATTCCTGACTGTTTTTTGTTTGCGTTTTCCTGCTTTGAATTTCCCATATTTTGTTGCCCTGTTGTTGCAGAGTCTGTGCTGTATGAATCGGTGGCTTCGTTTGTTATTTCCGCCTTACGACCTTTGCTGGTTTGGCTAGAAATAAAAACAAATCCAACGATAAAAACTATTAAAACGAGTACGAGTACCGGAATTGTGTCTTTGTCCATATGGGCACATGGTACCTTTTTTGAGGCAGAAATTCAAGGATAATTATTACTCTTTATACTTAACTAGACAAATAAAAACTATAGGACTATAATTACCCTTCAATGTGAAGTGTATTCACGTTTGACCTTTGAAATTGCAGACTAGAAAGGAGGTGAAAACTCCGCGAAAGACCTCGTAATCTAATAGTACGTTGCAAGGAGTAAGTATGACTGCTGTCCCTACACAGCGATCCGTCTTGAGCCTTCTTTGGCACAAGACCTGGATTGCATGGCTGGCGCTTGCGATGTTCGCATTGCTTAGCGCCTACCGGCTCGAAGCAGCGGCGGGGTTCTGTTCGACGCTGGCCGCGGTGTGGATGATGAATGGTCTTGCCAAGACGGACGACTTGCTCCAGCACCGCACCCCGGCATGGTGGCATAACCACCCCATCCTCAAGTTTTTCCACTTCGTCAACGGCGAGGGGGAGCTGGCGGGTATCTTCTGCGCGTTTGTCCTCTGGACGACCCTGCAGTTGGTGCAGTCGCCACTGCTCGCGCATCTTCACTTCCCCATTGCCGAGGCCTTCACGCTCTACGGCATCATGAGCGCCGCCAAGATCCTGGTGTTGCATATGGCAGTGCTCATGAACTCGATCGAGCAGGTGGGCAACCGCTTCGGTGCTCGTGGTGGTCGCTTCGCCGTGTTGTTCGTCGGCTCACTCCTGTCTTCGCTTTCCGGCGAGCCCGCTGCTGCTACCTTTCTCACGGAGTATGTGGCCAAGCGGGTGAAGCCCGGCAAGAAGGCCAAGGTGGCCACCGGTCTGGCAGCATCTATCGGCTCCGGAGGCGGCCTGCTCCCGTTTGCGGCCCCTCCCATCCTGATCGTCTGGGGCATCTTGAGCCGCGATCTGGGGTGGAGCTACTTCGACCTGCTTCGCTTCGTCGGCCTCGGCTGTGTTCTGCACGCCGGGATCTCAGCCCTGCTGACGCTTGGGCATCTTGAGCAGAACGGCCACAAGCAGGGCAAGCTGTCACGCTCACTCCCCTGGGTGTTCCTGCTGGGCGCCCTGGTGGTGGCGCACATTGTCAGCCACTCGATGTGGGTGTACGTCGTTGACGCCTTTATCGGCCTGGGTACCACGATGTACATGGCCGATCGCTATCGCAAGGTAGCCGAGGAGATCGTCGCAAGCCTAAGGCTGGTCGACGAAGACCAGCGGCACGGCAACGAGGAGTACTCCGAAGTTCGTGAGCGCGGCTTCACCGATACCTGGCAGCCCCTGATCCTGGGCGTGCTGCTCATCGGACTGGAGGTGGTCGGGCTCACGGCTGAGCCATTCATCTCAGCCGCTGCTGGCTTCATCCCCACGTGGCTGCCGCTCTGGCTGGTTGGCCTGCTAATAGCAGAAGCAACCGCCTTCACCAGTCACTTCGCTGACAATGCCTTGGCTTCGCGGGTCTTCATCGTGATCGCCGTGACCATGGGCGCAACGATGGGCCCCGGGGTGGCGACCTTCATCGCCATCTGCGTGATCAGTGGCGCCCTGTTTGGTGGCTTTCTAACCATTCCCGGCAACCTTCCCAATTTCGTCATTGCCCGGGTGCTGGGTGTGGACAGCGGGGAGTGGATCAAGGCCGCCCTTCCCCTGTACCTCTCAGGCATCGCCTACGTCGCCTCGATCCTGATTTGGTACGCCATTCTCGTGGGCTTCTAGTCTCTGCACGCACGCCCCTCAGGCGAAAGAGGGGCAGCCTCGTAAGAGGCTTCGAAGGACGTCCGGGGCGGGGTTCACTCCCCGCCTCGGACTGCATTTCCCACCACTTAAACCACTTCTTTTCGTAGTCTGCAATCTCTGTTCGCTTTCAGCTATAATTCCCTCAATATGATTCCCCTTTATGACATAACTGAACGAAAACGTATTCCTTATGTAAACTACCTTCTTATTTTGATAAACATTGTTGTATTTATTATTCAGCTTACTCAACCGAATATAGATGATTTTATTCATAGATGGGGGTTTATTCCGATGCTATTTGATCCTGCGGATCGGGAAACATATAAATTTGTGTTTACTTCACTGTTTCTCCATGGCAGTTTTCTTCATATTATTGGAAATATGTGGTTTCTGCATATTTTTGGTGATAATGTTGAAGACCGTTTGGGGCATTTAGCTTATCTCCTTTTCTATCTTGCTGCAGGATTTGCAGCAACGATGGCGCAGCTGTACTTTATAAGATGGGATAACATACCGTTAATCGGTGCATCCGGAGCAATTTCCGGAGTGGCGGGAGCGTATCTTGTTTTTCAGGCTCGCAGCAGGATTGTCGCGTTAGTTCCAGTGGGGTTTGTCCTTCGCAGTATGCAACTGCCCGTATGGTTTTTCTTAATTTACTGGTTTGTAATGCAGTTTTTATCCGGTTTGGCTTCATTCAACGAAATTAATTACAACCTGGGCGGAGTAGCATGGTGGGCACATGTAGGTGGTTTTCTGTTTGGCCTGGGGATGGCACTTATCATGAAAAGTATAATGCGCGAAGAACGCCACTTGATAGGATAAAACCTGTAATTTGGGGTATAATTACATTTCTCCCCATGCCGGGGTGGCGGAACTGGTAGACGCGCACGGCTTAGGACCGTGTATCGTAAGATGTGGAGGTTCAAGTCCTCTCCCCGGCACATAACTTCAAAAAGTTGTTATGGACACAAAATGATTTCGTTTGTATTTTTACTTACTTTCTTAGTAGAATAAATTATGCTAAATCATTTACATAATAAGTGGTATTATGTTATTGCGCTCTTTATTCTGTTTGGTGTTGCCGGAATTTTTTACTTCATCAATTATTCACTTCAAGAGAAAAATACAGCCCCGGTAAATAACTCAGTACGTGTTACCCCATCTTCCGGGAGCCAGAGCATTTCACGTGAAGTAGAAATCCAGAGCTATAGTTACAGTGGTGAAAGTATTAATCCACCCGAGAGTTTAAAGAAATACACATTTAAGACAAGTTATACTACACAAGATTTGGAATCTCTTGCTGAAAAACTAAAATTAACGGGAGATACCAAAAGTTCAAACAATGTATTGATTTTTTCCGGGAATCCTCAAGCGGAAAATGCCGGGATGCTGGTATTGAATCCAAAAACAGGTGTCTTTAAATACGATTCATTTTCAGGAGTTTTACCGGAGGATTTAGGAGTAATATCTTTACAGACTAATACAAACATTGCTTTTGCACAGGCGATTGTGAACAAAATGGCACTTGATAACGGTCTGATTTTTTGTGTTGATCAGTATACAATACCCGAAGATCCTGAGAGTCGCTTTGTTGAATGTCATCGTGACTGGGATGCTACAGGGCTTCCAATATTAGGGTATCCCGGTATTATCGCAATTCCGGAAAAAATACCACTTTCAACATTACAGCTAGGGAAGCTTGTTCCGGGAACAAAAAACTTCGGTAATTCCTACACACGAAGGGCTGATGACTTTAATACTATTACTTTCCAGTTTGATTTAAACAATAAATTAAAATCCATCTTTTCAAACATTCGATGGATAACACGTACTGAGGTTATATCAAAAAGCAGGATTATTGATGCTGATAGTGCACTTGAGCAGATAAAAAAAGGAATGGGAAAAAACAGAATCACAACTCCCGCAGGTGAAGGCAATTCTGAACTGGTATATGCGGGAACAAATCATAAGATATCACAGGGAGTAGTTACAGATGTAGTCCTTGTATATCTTGAGAGATCTCCGGTTGTAAGCCAGGAGATTCTGGAACCAGTGTATTTGTTTCGCGGGAAGGGTGAAATGGAAAATGGTCATACCGTTATTTTTTCTGAATATATTCCAGCAGTTAATTAAGTATGAAAAATACACATATAAACAAATTCATAGTAGTAGTAACTACTGTTTTGGTCTTTTCGTATGGGGTAAGTGCTCAGACTCTATCGGATGAAAGTGATGCGTCGATGAAGCAAAAAACATTTGAACGGTTAGAGTATATCGAACCGACAGTTGCTGTAAGCCCCGGAGGAAGTGATACAAGCGGTAACGGGGATGAAGATGCAGAAAATCCATCAGGAAACTCAAGCCCTGACAACGGTAGCGGTTCTAATACCGATTCCGGGTTTTTAAGTGAGTGTGATGTCAGTCAAAAAAACTATCCCCCTGGCTCTTCGTTTGATGAGAATTCAATCATGGACGCAAGCACAATAAAATGGAATGTCCCCGGAAAGGGCAATATTTACTTTACACATAAGGATTTGCATCCTCACACTTTTTCCTATAAAGCTTCAACATTTGAGATTTCCAATAAATCTGAAATCAAGCAGTATTTCTTTGATGCAGTAGAGTATCAGATGATTGTAAACTTAGCAAGGCAGCTGGAAGGATTAAAGCAAAACAATCAACGGAACATACCTCAGAATTCGGATTTTCAATCTGTTGAGTCAGTAAAATCATTCTTTAGTACGTATGCTAAACTGGAAAGTTCAAGTCCTGTCTATAGACCATTTGATATGGATGGAGGTAGTTACTATGATTTGATAGGGTACTTCAATCAAAAAACTGATGCCGCAAATTACATTTTTTACAGGAACAATGTAAACATGATCATTATTGCAGCTTCACAAGCAGGATACGACTACGATTATCCTCAATTATCCCGTAGCATCGATCAAATTGCCGGTAAGCTGGTCGAACTTCACAAAGCAAACTCATTAGCTTCCTATGCTCAAAAGCCAAATATTTTTGGACCCAGATCTATGTTAAATCTTGCCTGGGTATATATGCGCTGGAATTCAAGCACCGATAACTGGACTAATAGTGGCTGTTATTTCACGGGTGTATCTCCTTACTTGTTAGTATATGCAGATAGCCCTACGGATCTTACTCTTTCGCTTGGTGCACCAGTTACCTATTCGTATCCTGCTTTAACCGGTACATCGTGGGAAATAGAAACTACCTCAAACGGCATTTTGCTGGGGGAAAGTAAGTACAAGGGCTTGTACTATGAATATGATAAACGTGCTGTTCATTTTTCAGTTCCGCAAGATGGATGGCTTGTGAAAAGCGACAATCTGGATAGCTCAATTACAAAGATAGCTAAAAGCCTGGCATTAAATGCTGAAGAACAGAAAAGGATGAGGTATGAGATACAGAATGCTTTGCAGAAAAATCAGATTACATTACCCTATATTTTAATATCGCTGGCCCAAAGAGACGAATTGAATTTGGATCTACCTCTTTACTTTAGTACCCGCCCGGATAGAATCTATAGATTTCATTTTCTACTGTCCGGTGTTGAGTCATACCGGGAAATACCTGAGCCTGTTGTCGAAAAAATTGAACGCTCAGGGTTATACGCTGTAGAACTGGGAGCGAGGGTGAACTAATCTGAATTTGGAAAGCTTTACGTTATGCATGTTCTCCTACGTCGTAAATTACGCTAGACAAGCTTCGTATAATTTATTACACTCATACAAGTGTTATGGGAATAAAAGATGCGTGTAACCGATTTCTGGAATACTGTGAGCTGGATAAAAATCTTAGTATCAGAACAGTTAGAATGTATTCCTACTATATATTCTTTTTCCGTGACTGGTTATTAAAAGAAGTGAGTGCAGAAGATTATCCCGTAGAAAAAATCGATGATGAACTAGTTCGTAAATTCAGATTGTATATTTCAAATCAGTACAAAAATCCCCATAAGGGTGATTTAAAGCGGCAGACACAAAATTATTTTCTGGTGGCTCTCCGCTCCTTACTCCGGTTTCTTATCAAAAAGCATAAAATGGAAGTCCTCTCCCCTGAAACGATTGAACTGGGAAAAAAACGCGACAGGACTATTAAATTCCTCCTCCCTGAAGCTCTGCAAAAACTCTTCGACGCTATTCCAACTCAAAGTGCAAGAGGGGTTCGGGACCGGACAATTCTGGAAGTTCTTTTTTCTACCGGACTGCGTGTTTCAGAATTGTGTTCACTAAATAAAGACCAGATTAACTTAAAAACCGGTGAATTTGGAGTAATTGGAAAGGGAGGGAAAGCACGTGTAGTATTTATCTCAAAAGCCGCAAAAGAATGGTTGCAAAAGTATGTAGCAAAACGAAACGATGCATGGCGGCCTTTATTTATCCGGTACGCTGGTCCAAAAGAAGATGAGGATGGACTGACAAATGAAAAATGGAGGTTATCAGTTCGTTCAGTTGAGCGGATGATTGAAAAATATCGTATTAAAGCAGGAATCCCCTTTCGTATCGGTCCCCACGTACTACGGCATTCATATGCTACAGATTTACTGCAGCATGGCGCTGATTTGCGTTCGGTACAGGAAATGCTGGGGCATAAAAACATAGCAACTACCCAGATTTACACACACGTTACCAACACTCAGTTAAAAGAAGTGCACGAAAAATTCCATTCCGGAAATAAGTAAATCATGGCTTCAATACGGTACAATATGCGTATGGATTTTTTTAAGAAAAACCTGTCGCTCACTTTATTGGGCTTAGGCATTTTGGTGTACAGCGTTTATTTTTCTACTGCTACTATTCTCCGAATGCATGCGTTTGCCGCTCACTACTACGATTTGGGGATAATGCACCAGACCACATTTAACACATTTAAGGCAATCCAAACCGGAGATTTTTCCCGCTTTCTCGAAATGACAAACACCCTTGGTCCGGAACAGATTAAGCGAATGGCTATTCATAACGATTTTATATTAGCGCTTATTGCTCCCTTGTATTTTATCTATCCAGGTCCGGAAACGTTGCTTGTGGTGCAATCAGTGGCACTGGCACTGGGTGCGTTGGGGTTGTTTTTGTTAACAAGAGAGGTATTAGGAAAAAAAGAAAGGATCCATGACTGGGTTGCATTGGGTATAAGCCTTTCCTACCTTTTATACCCGATTATGAATTATTCCAATCTATTTGACTTTCACGGTGTTACCCTGGCTACTCCGTTTCTTATATTCATGTTTTATTTCTGGTATACGAAGCGGTTCAAGTGGGCGTTTTTGTTTGCCGTTTTGAGTATGCTTACTAAAGAGCAGGTTGCACTGACGGTCTTGTTCTTTTCTTTTTTTGCAGCATGCACTGTTCTGGTTCGTCACCATATAAAGAAGGAACCATTGCCTACTGTAATGCGCCGGTTCATTTTCCCCAGTATCCTTGCTCTTACGTGTATTGTCTGGTTTATTTTTTCCATCAAGGTATTAATTCCTGCATCACGGGGTGGTACCGAGCATTTTGCCCTTGAATACTACGGCGAATTTGGTGATTCACCAGGTGCTGTGATTGCAAACATTCTCAAAAACCCGCTAAAACTAGTACAGTATGTCATGAGTGGTTCTTCGGTGGATTATCTGAGAAAATTGTTCCAGCCACTGGCTTTTCTTCCGTTACTCTCTCCCCTGGTTCTAGCAATAGCAGCACCCGAGTTTGGGATCAATATATTGTCAGAGAGTGATAATATGCGTACTGTTATTTTCCACTACACGGCCGTGCTCACGCCTTTCCTGTTTATAGCCGCGATTTTTAGTGTTGCCTTGCTGCGGGATGCACTCCAACCACGATTGTCACACCGGCTTGTATTCAGTATAATCGTGGTTCCCTTTGCCGTTGCAATGCTGTATTCAGTATTCAACGATGGACCACTGCCTTTTTCTAAAAATCGGCAAACGTATATGTTTAACAGCGATCCCCCTTCACGCCAGGCCGTTTACGAATGGGCAGAAGCGCTCAAAGATGACTCGATACGGGTTTCATCAACGGGCAAACTTGCGCCTTTTTTTACTTCCCGACGGTATTTTTACGACTTGTCACCGTACTACACCTACGCCGATTATGTGGTAGTCAATCCTGATGAAGCTATAAATGGCTGGGGCAAAGAGCGCTCTGCTCCCGGGTATGAGGCTCTTACACTGGATCCAAAGTTCGAAAAAGTATATGATGAGGAATATCTGGAAGTTTACAAGCGAAAATAATATGGAAGAAAGGCATTCTCATGAAAACCCAATGCAATCAGTTTCTACGAAGTTTGCTATTGGTACCTTTCTGGTCATCGGATTACTGGCGTTTCTCTATATCAGGTTTTTTTCGAGCTATTCTTCTAGTACTACAGGGGACTCTCCTACCCCGGCTATCCAGCGTGAAGCAATTGTTCGCCAACCGGTTAAACTCCGTCTGGTAACCTTTACAACGCCCCAAAACGAGCTGAGTTTTGAGTATCCCGCAGAGTGGTTCCAGCACCAGGAACGTGAAGGTGAATGGCTGATTTCTGATGCCGAAGCGACAGAAGAAGCAAAAATCAGAATCTTGGTTAGTGAGACAGCGGCAATAAGCAGTCCCGAAGCTGAACTGCGATGTACAAGCGACTGTGAGGAACTGGCTACTATCACTGGTCACCTTCCGGTAAAAACTGTCCAGAATTCAAACGGAACAACGTCCCGAATTGTAGCTGTTCCGGCAGGATCGAAAGGGTACATGATTACTGGCACTTTTGATCAAAGTTTTTCCCCGGGGATACCCAAGGTAGACTCAATATTTGGTACTATAGGCATCGAAAAATAATATATTATGGTATAATAATATCTATGATTTCAGTAATAATTCCATTCCACAACGAGAAAGAAAACCTGCCCATTCTCCAGCAGCAACTGCACCAGATATTGCGTGAACTGGGGAGAAAATATGAACTCATTTTTGTAAATGACGGGTCCACCGATGACTCCGCCGCAGGACTGGAAAAAGACTCTCATACAAAAGTGATTCACCTACGGCGCCAGATGGGAAAAGGCAAAGCATTGCAGGCGGGTTTTGAAGAATCAGAAGGGCACATTATCCTCTTTATGGATGCGGATCTGGAAGATGATCCGAAAGAGATTCCTTCTTTTATCGCAAAAATTGACGAGGGATATGAGCTGGTTAATGGTGTTCGTCAGGGGCGACAGCATAATTCTGTTATCAAGTCATATTCAAAATTTGCCAATAACTTTATCAGAAAGTTCTTAAAGTCCCCCTTTACTGATATTAACTGCGGATTCAAAGCGATGAAAAGGCAGGTGCTTGAGGAAATTACTCTGTATGGCAATAACTTCCGGTTTATGCCACTTGGAGCATTTTACGAAGGGTTTAAAGTTACAGAAATTCCGGTGCAGCATAAACACAGAATGTTCGGAAAATCAAAATTTGGTGTGACAAAAGTATTTATCGGTTTTTTTGACACTCTTACTGCTTACTTTCTGTATCGTTTTGCCGAAAAGCCACTTCATTTTTTTGGCATTTGGGGCGCTGTATTATCGTTTTTTGGGCTGGTCATCCTTGGTTATCTTGGTTTTGAAAGGATTGTCCTAGGAAATGAAATATATCGTCGTCCAATTCTTTTTCTAGGATTGTTACTGGTAATTGTAGGGGTCCAGATTGGTCTTACGGGACTTATCGCTGAATTGATTGTGTTTTTGCATAAACGCAAAAAGTGATCTTTTGGACTGTACATATGTTTCCACTTTCTCCCCAGTAACGACTCCGTTATAATACTTTCATGAATAAAACCGTACTGCTTACTGGTGCCGGAGGT
>CAYOVA010000013.1:0-4140 GCA_964407325.1 uncultured Gammaproteobacteria bacterium
AGAAGTGTATACCATGGCTGGAAACGAAACTACTCTCTATGTTGGAGGTGCTTTTACCCAGATTGGTGGAGTGGAAAGACGATACATTGCAGCAATCGATAAAGCAACGGGAAGAATCCTGGAGTGGTCCCCGCAATTGAATAATGAAGTAAGAAGAGTTGATATTGTTAATGATAGGGTTGTGGTAAGCGGTCCGTTTACCCAGCTTAATGGTACTGAAGTGGTAAATTACACCGCGGTTATTGACCCGCAAAGTGGAACAGTAACCAGTCTTGAAGGGATAAATGCCCAGGGGACTGCTATTCCAGGTCTTCCGACAACACTCACTTTGACCATCAAAATCGATGAACGGGCTCTCGGCTTCAAAATTCCCAATCTTGCCGAAATCCTAACATTTGTAATCCGCATGTTCTTTGTAGTTGCTGGCCTCATTGCCTTGTTTTATCTGCTTATGGGAGCGATGGAGTGGGTTACATCTGGAGGCGATGAAGAAAAAGTAGAAACTGCACGCAAAAAGATGGTGGCTGCGATTATCGGGGTAATTCTTATGGTTGTTGTTTTGGCGATTGTAGTTACCCTCGAGCAAATCGTATTTAGGCAGAAAATTTGCGTTGGAATCTCCTGTGGAGCTACAATTCCTAGTCTTATTGTTCCTATAGAGGAAACACAACAAGGACAGTAAGCTCAGTCTTCTTGCAAAAATGCATACTTCACGGTAGGATTGTCGTATTACCATTTCATATAAAGAATATGTTTGAAGATCTGAATATTATCCCCTTTGTGCTCGCCGTAGCAGCTGATATGCTTGTTGGAACGCTCTGGTACTCCCCGTTTTTGTTCGGTAATTACTGGATGAAGGAAGTAGGCATGTCCCGAGACGATTTAAAAGGAGCAGGAAAAGCGATGGGGTTTGCTATTCTCTCTTCATTCGTTATGGCTTTTGTGTTGTCGATTGTGCTGGAAAAGCTCAATGTAACAACCGTGGATGGAGCGATCGAAACTGCCTTTATGCTCTGGATTGGTTTTGTAGCTACAACAAATACCATGAGAGTCATCTATGAACGGGCAAAGCCGTCAGTGTATTTTTTGCAGGTAAGCTATCACCTTATTGGAATGATCGTGATGTCCATCATCCTTGTGTTATGGAAGTAAGCGTGTGAAAGATAGTTAAGAAGCATTCCGGTGTGCAGCGTGTGATTTATTGTGCTGCCTTTTCTTCTAATGCAAACTCTCCAACTGCAGTTCGTTCTATGGAGTAGGCTAATCCTCCGAATCCCATCTGTATACCAAGTACATGGGAAATGCCACGGACATAAGTCCCACTCGAGCAAGTGAGGGTAAAGTGTGCAAGCTGAAACTCGTGGACTTGGTTTGTGGAAAAGAATTCAATCCACTTTTTTAAAATTTCTTCTTGCCGGAAGTCACCTACTACATTCTGTATTCGTGCAGGGACTTCGGTTGCCAAGCGTTCCGAAGTAATTGTCTCCATGCCCGTCATGTTAAACGAGGTAATGGTGATTTTCTTTGAAGGGATTTTAATCTCATCAAGCTTATCATGGCGAGCCCACCAAAAGAGTGGTTTTCCCTTTACGACATGGGATGAATACGGAGGAATAATTTGCTCCAATGATCCAACATAAGGGGGAAGAATCCGCTGAATATTTTCAGCCGTAACATTTGTGGGTAATCGTGTTTCTGTAATTTTTCCCAGGATATCGTATGTATCGGTGCTTATTCCAAACAGAATGCTGAAGCGGTATTTTTTTTCAAGTAGTTCGTAGACTTTCCGTTTTTTGTTTTCATCATCAACCAGGACAAGCAGCACTCCACGGGCCATTGGATCCAATCGTCCTGCGTATCCCATGGTGCGATTACTGTACTGAGGATTTTCTTTAACAAACCGTTCTATTGCTCCAAGTGGTGTTTCACCTTCGTTTTTATATATCTGTATAATATTGTCGTGTCCTCTTGACATATATAAACAAAAAGGTTACAAATAATGTAATTGTCTGTTGCTGAAATTTATATGAAAAACCTGCTTTCCTTTACAGCTGTAATGATTATAACACTATTTGCATGGACTTCATCTGCCTACGCTTTGACGGCAACTCCATCACCTGCCAATAGACTACAGCGACCACAAACAAGGGAAGGGAAAGTGGAAAACACACTCCGGGAACCGGGGGAATTCGATAAAGTGCTTAACGGCTCTCCATCGAGAAAAAAGGAAGAGAAGCGTGAAGGAAAGTCATTACTTCTAGAAGATGATGATCGTATGGAAGGTGAATCGGAAAGTGAAGTGGAGAAGGATGAAGAAACAGAAAGCCGAACGAGAGAACCTTCTCAAGACACAAAAGAAAGGCAAGAGCAACAATGTCAGCTTTTTATGAAGCGAGTTGAAGCATTTAAGCAGGTCAGGGAAAAAAGACATGAATCTTTGGAAAAAAAATACACTTCAATGGTATTACGTCTAACTAAACTGGAAGAAAAATTTGCTGAAAAGGGATATGATACAGCAGAGTTAAAAGCAGGAATAGATACACTTTCGCTACTGGTCGATACTCTTGTGGAGGATTATCCTAAATTCGCCGAAGGAATGTCGGAAGTAAAGTGCGAAGAAAAAACCGAGCTGGCTGCATTTATGACTTCGTCAAAGATGCTAATGAACGTTATCAGAACCGATATCCTTAATATAAAGGAACATTATCAGACGGTAATTAGACCCGCACTCGTTGCTTTGAAAGAACAAAGTGCAGAAGAGGAAAAAAATAATGAAGATGTGATGGAGGCACCTGTTGTTCCTATGGAAAAGCAATCTTCACCACGTGTTTCACCAGTCCCAACATCAGAGGTAGAGTTTTAATTATCATTTGAGTTTACTTTTTAGTTATGGAATCATCAGGACAGAATTTGACGACACCTACACCAGTTACTCCACAACCGGTGACCCCATCGCCGACTCCTGTTTCCGAACCTGCGCCTCAATTAAAAGACCCTATCACGTTAACAAGTATTCCGTCGAATCCGTCTCAGCCATCACCATCCGCAGGATCTCCACCTCCCGCAAGCCCTCCTGTAGATACTCCGCCTCCCGCACCTATGCCACCCTCTGCTCATGGTCCACATCCAGTTATTCTGATTTTTGCTGTTATTTTTGTAGTACTTGTTGCCGGAGGAGCAGCCGCGGCTATGCTGTACTTTACTCCAAAACCGAAACCTAAGGAACAAGCGCCCGTTGCCCAGCAGCCAACTTCAACTCCCATTCCATCACCAACTCCGACACTCGACCCTGAAGCAACTACATCTGCAGAACTTGAGGGAAGGCCAATCCCGGAAACAGGGAAGGATCTGGAAAAAGAAGTGCTTTTGTTTGACGATGTTGTCAACGATAATGCAGAACAGAATTTTGAACCGACAATGCTGCAAGGCATAGAACAATAATGAGGATAGAACAAGCCGCAAATAAGCAGGAAGCCCTTAGTGTATCGTCGCAAAAATTGAACCAACTACTTCAAAAGTACCACGATACACCTCTTCTGTTTCTAAGCTCGGGAGGTTCAGCATTTCTTCTGCTCGAGTCTATACCTGCCAAACTGCTTTCAGCAAATACAACAATCGGTGTTCTTGATGAACGGTACTCGATTGATCCGGCCGTAAATAATTTTGCGCAACTTCAACAAACATCTTTCTATACGACTGCACGACAACAAGGATGTTTTTTTATAGATACCACCGTAATGAATGGAGAATCAGGAGAGACCCATGCCATACGCTTTGAAGATGCTCTCAAAGACTGGAAACAAACACATCCGAACGGAGTTGTAATTGCAACTGCCGGCATGGGTCCGGACGGCCATACCTCGGGTATTATGCCTTTTCCTGAAAATCCAGAACAATTTGATGGACTTTTTAATAACCAACGTTGGGTTGTTCATTACGATGCAAACGGTAAAAATCCCTTTCCCTTACGAACAACTACTACTCTCACATTTCTCAAAAACGCAATCGATCATACGCTTTTTTTTATTTCCGGCAACGATAAAAAAGAAGCGTTTACCAGAATGACAGCTCTAGAAGGTTCATTGGCCGAAACGCCCGCAAGGATTGCGCATGAAATGAAAGATGTTATTGTAGTTACCG
>CAYOVA010000013.1:4240-13305 GCA_964407325.1 uncultured Gammaproteobacteria bacterium
GCCGAAACGCCCGCAAGGATTGCGCATGAAATGAAAGATGTTATTGTAGTTACCGATATAACCTAATACAATAAAACTATGGAATCACCGTTAAAAGGTTTTCTTCCGTACACCATACTCATTCTTGTTTTGATAGTCCTGTCGTTTATTGGTTATTTAGTATTTACAGGGTACCCTCACATTCTGGAAGAAGTTGATTTCCAGATTTTTGTATTGGGTACTGTTTTGTTTATCGGTTACTACATAAACCGCATCGCTCCAAAAACCATAATCCCGTCCTTTGTTTGGGCTATCTTTGCGGGTATGGCAATTCAGCCGTTTATGAGTTTTGTTACTCACGATCTTAAGTTTCTTGAAATCGTGATGGAGGTTTTTGCAGCGATCCTGCTGTTTGAAGGTGGACTGGAGATTTCGTTTAAGACCTTTAAGAAGTGGTTTTTCCCGATAGCGTCATTAAGTTTAATTGGAGTATTGGCTTCTACCATTTTATTTAGCGGAGCTCTCTTTTTGATTTTGCAGCTGTTTATGGATGTAACGCCATCAATCATCGCCTCGGTGATTATAGTAAGCGCCGCGCTTGCTTCAACCGATCCCACAGCGCTTTTACCCACCTTTGCTCGGCTTAAGTTCAAAAAAGATTCGGTTCGTGAAATTGCCATCTCCGAAAGTGAATTATCAGATATTACCGGTTCCATTGTTACTCAAACGCTGTTGCTTGCTTTGCTAACGTTAGGGGCAGCACGTCATGAAAGTATATTTTCCTATTTTGTGCCGCTTGTGAGCAAATCAACATACGATCAGCTGGCACTGTTGATTCTGTCGGGCATTCTCGTTGGTTATCTTGGCTTTGTAATTATTAAACAGTTCTATTATCACCCTGCCAAAGGTGAAGGAAAGGAAGCCGATCCTGCATTGCTAATTGCCGTACCCATCTTTACCTATGCACTGGGAACTGTGCTAGGTGGAGCGGGTTTTCTGGCTGCCTTTGTAAGCGGATTGCTGACAGATGAAGTTGGTGGCATGAAAAAAGTCGCGCACTTTTACGAAAGCCTGCTAAACCACCTTATCAAGCCGTTTATTTTTATTACATTGGGTGCACTGGTACCGTTGCCAATTCTGATTGCCTACGCTCCTATTGGAATAGTAGCCGGTCTGGTATTTATGTTTATTATTCGTCCTCTGTCTGTGTTTATTTCTCTTCTGCCGTGGGTTATCAAAAATAAATTCACTATGAAAGACTTGCTGTTTATCAGCTTTATTCGCGAAACGGGAATAATTACGGCCATTTTAATAATTATCGCCTCAGCATATGATATTGTCGAGTCCGATTTTGCTATCGCAATTGGCATGTGGGTTATTTTGATGACACTTATTGTTGAACCGCCACTCACTCCCTTCTTCGCAAAAAAAATAGGGGTGGCAACAGTAAAAAGAGAGCAAAAGGAAAAGTAGGCAGGCCTTAAACAAAGGTTAGGTTTAGTAATGAGGATTGAATTACCTTCGCACGATAAATATTACAGCTCCGATAACAACAGCCAGAACAAGAAGATTTGATATTCCTGCCAATGCAATTATTCCCAGAGTGGAGAGGATCCATAACACAAACAATACAGCAATTATTTCTCTGAAGGGGCGATCCAGTAATCCGATAAGCCAAAGAATAAGTAAAAAGAGGAGGACATCTTTTATACTAATATCACGACCATTCAAGCTCATGATTATATTGGAAAGAAAATCTATTTGTATAAATCCAAGCAGCCATAATACAAAAATTACAGCAAGTACGAATTCGATCATAGTGATATACTACTAAATGTACAGTAAAGTGTCAATTATACTATGAGCGCTATAGTCAGTATTATCTGCTTTCTTATTTATCCTATTTGGTTACCGTACCACACTCTTAAAACACCATCAGCCTCCGCTTCTAAAAAAACGATGACAGTGTTGTTCTCACTGTTAGTCTTGTTGCCAATTTGGGTAGGGGGGTATTTTATGCTTGGGGTTTCCAGTGTGTATGGAATGAGATACCTTGGGTATATGACCACCGATATCCCTGTGACCGGAGCTTCCATGTTGCCTACCTTTGATGAAGAAGGGTATGTGGCGGTGCGGCACTACCCACGCTTTGCTCCAGAAATAGAACAGGTTATCCCGGAAGAAAAGGTTCAGCCGAATATTAAACGGGGAGATGTGATTGTATTTAGAAACGCACAGACAAATAAAGTGTTTGCGGAACAGCACAACGATCCAAGAGCTCGAGGAGGGTTTGTAAAAAGAGTTATAGGAATTTCCGGGGACACAGTACGTATCGAAAACGGATATGTGTATGTAAACGATCGACCTACTACCGAGTCCTATATCCTAAAGCCTCGATCGACATTCGGAGGGGATGCAATCCGTGATTGTCAGGAGGTACGCGTTCCACCGGGGAAATTTATGGTGTTGGGTGACAACCGAAAAATAAGTGTCGATTCGCGCCAGATTGGATTAGTTGATACGAAAGATATTTATTATTATCTTCCCTTTACCGATCAGGTTTCCCGTTATGCTTCCCGATGGCGGGATACGGCTGAAGACAGCGAAATTCAATTAACTTCCGAGCTTGATACGGAAAAGTACGTCACGTTGCTGAATGCCAAGCGAGCTCGGGCCGGGCGAGAATCGTTACAGTACAACAGCAAGCTTTCCCAGTCAGCCAAGTTACGAGCCGAGGTAATGCTCAAGTACGACGATACTTCATTTGAAGCCACGCGCTCCGGTTTTACTATGGATGATGCTATGGCCAAAGTTGGCTACTCCAATATTGTGTATGGAGAATTTCCGATTGTCGGGTACTATGATGCCCAGGAGCTTATAGATGCTATTTTTGAGTATCCGAATTCCCGCGATTATATGCTTGAACGCGACTACCAGGAAATTGGCATCAGTACATTTGTAGGGGAGCGAAACAATTGTCCGGTACAAATAGTTGTTCAGCATTTGGCAGGGTATAAGCCGCCTAACTATGCTCTAAAAGATATTGAGGAATGGAAAACCTTAGTGGATAAGCTGGAGGAAATTAAAGGAGGTTGGAAAAATTTACAGGAAAACCAGGAATCAAAAGAGTTTTACGAAAATAATAAAGCTGACGTAGACAGAGTGAATGAAATTATTGCTACCCGACAAGACCATGCCCGCGCAATAATTAGGCGTATGGAGGCAAATGAGTGGTTTACGGCTGAAGAAGAGAAATTTATAAACGATGACAAGGTGCTATTTGAGGAGCAGAATCAAATATCTGAACGTATCAACAAAAAAATCCAGGGAGAAGGATAGAGAGAGTGATTGCTTCTGCTTTTTTCCCATTTCACCTCATAAGGTATAATAGGGTACTATGTTTTCACGAGTACAACGGATTCTAAACCTGGTTACGGCATTGTTAGCTCTTGCCGGAATCGGTTTTCTTGCCTGGTTTGTGTACACTACTTTTTTTGATGAACAAGGATATAGGGTAAATACTTCCGGGACTGCAGTAGTAAAGGAAATTCAAAAGCTGCAACGGCTTGAAACAGCTTCGTATACCGTTGAGAAGATCATCGATGCCGGTACGGCTGGAAACAGGTTTCAGGAACTGTTGTTTGGCGATCGCATTTTGCTGATTGCAAATGGGCAGATTGTTGCTGGTTTTGACTTTGCCCAAGTCCGCGAGCAGGATTTGAGTGTGAATGGAACGAACATTTCTTTAAACCTTCCAGCTCCTCAGATACTTTTTACCCGTCTGGATAACGAAAAAACACGCGTATACGATAGATCTACTGGATTGTTGACCAAGGGTGAGCGGGATCTGGAAGCAGAAGCGCGTGCTGCTGCTGAAATTTCATTGCGTCAAGCCGCTTGCGAAGCAGGAGTACTTGACTCCGCGGAAGAAAACGGCCGCAAACAAATGACTGCGTTTTTAATGGCACTGGGCTTTACTGATGTAGTGGTGAATATTCCAAAGGGAACGTGCCAGTAATTATTGTACTGGTGCTGCCGGTTTGTTCAGCATGTAATCGGGAATGCCAAAGGTAACGCAGGAATATCCTTTCGTATGGTTTACCGGGAAGTCATAATATATTGGGCCTGCCTGTCGGGTAAATTCTTCAGCATCAGTGGAAAACTCAGTACACAATTGATATCGAGCATCTTCAATAATTTTATAATCGTATTGCTTTTGCGTAACCGGATCGGTAATGTTTACTGTATTTCTGCCAAGCTCTGAAAGTGATGAAGGGAGCGTGCCATTGTTCTGAGAATACGAGTCAATACGGGATTTTATTTGTTGAAAATCGGTATATCGGGTTTGATCGTAGCGAATAGTTGTCTGGGAAACCGGAGAGCCAATCAATGTAAACCCAATCACAATAACGATGCCTACTAGTATTCCTAAACCAATAATTCCTATTTGATAGTTACGCATAAGCGCGGTCCTCCTTTACTTGCTGTAAATAATAGGCAAATACACTACCGCTTACCAACGTTGTAACCAGGAAATGCAGGAAAAAGTTGAGGTTTACATTGCCGTTGAGGAAGTTGTAGATTATATTAATCACATTACCGGTAACGATAATAAATGCTACCACAAGTGTGGTGTAGATAAGAAATTTACGTGCGGGAATAGCACGGATAAGAGGATTTTTGAGCGTACGACCGGTAATTCGCAAAAAGAAGAAGGCAAATAGCGGGAATGAAACAATAAGCGCTGCCAAATACCCACGCAGCATCCCGACATCAGCGTTTCCCGGCTGGCGGTACATTTCCGGTACCCCTGGGACAAAGCGCTCGACATACAAATGCAATGTTAATGCAAAGGCGATTGCCAATACATAGAGGCTAATAAACATAAGAATATGTTCGAAGGCATCCCACATTGTCGGGCTGGAAATAGCGGCAAGGCCCCCTTCTGAAGAAACGCCGAGATACCCTTTCGGTGGAGCAGGAGGTGGGATAAGGGGATTGCTGCGAATGGCTTCATCAATATCACGGTCAAGCCATCCCGCTGCACGAAGGTCACGCTTCATATCCAATTCGCTGATATGTTCTTTTCGGGCTTGTTTGACATATTCCTCAAGTTCTTTATATGCCATATATCTTGATTATAACAGAGAAGTCGAGTACAGTAAGAGTATGGTAAACTATTGTTCACCTATGCTAACCCTCATAAAACCTGCACTGTTAGTTGATCTTCCCTCCCTGTCGCTCTTCTCGGGTCGTATTCCGGCGGGATTTCCTTCCCCTGCGGATGATTTTATTGATAATACGCTTGATTTAAACAGTTATCTGGTAAAACGTCCATCATCAACATTCTTTATGAGGATGAGTGGCAGCAGTATGACAGGTGACGGAATTTCTTCGGGGGATATTCTTGTAGTGGATCGTTCCCTGGATCCGCAAGATGGATGGGTGATAGTTGCCGCTATACAAGGGGAACTTGTAGTAAAAAAATACAAGCAGGAAGGAAAGAAGTCGGTATTAACCTCTAATAACGGAGAAACACTATCCGTTTCCGAAGACATCGAGTTTGAAGTGTGGGGAGTAGTAACCTCAGTTATTCACACTTTTGGGAAAAAATAAGGTATAGTTATTATTATATGACCGTACATTCGGAAACTCCTCTTTACCCAAAAAAACCGTTTAACCTCTACAGATTTCTCTTTTTTTTCCTACTATTTTTAATCTTGATTGGTGTGGTAGCGGGTTTGTCATACTACTTTGGCATGACTGAAGGGTCACGCTTCTTTGGATTCCGTTTTGGATTTCAAAAAATACTCTCTCCACCTACTGATACAAAATCTACGCCACCGGTTGAAATCTCTCCCATAGTGGTAGCTGAAGGAACGGAATTTGATCTGGTGCAACCCGGTGAAAATACGATTAGTTTTGCCCGACATGAAGGGAAAATCGTGTTATTGTACCGGGGGAAAATATATACGGAAGGCAAGCTGGAAGAGCCTGTTGATATGACAACCGCATTAGTGAATTACCGGTTTATTGGTTTGCTGGATGCACCAGAATGGGTTACTCCCGGGGCACCAATGGCAGATGAAGTGTTTGATTTGAAATCAATTCCCGGAACTGATGAGTTTGTGTTTATTATGCGATGGGGGAAAAATCTGGAAGGCGGTGGCACGTCCCCGGAAGATATCTACCACCTATATCACTATCGTAACCGTGATGCCTATGAAGCGCACCAGGTAAAAGTGTTTTCATTTGCTCTGGAAAATAACAAGCCCTTTGTACCACGGCTTACTTCATTTAGTAAAGATGCTGCCTTTGCTGAATTAAAAATGTTTCCCTGCTGGAACTGCGGAGGGGGAATCCCCGACACCGGCCTGCTAAACCTGGATTCGAGCGAATACAAAAATATTGGACCGACTTCGTTTTTTGAGTGGACGGAGAACGGGAGTTACAACTTTAAAGATATAAAAGAGATTGAATGCAGTCCAGAGATTCAAATGGGTCCGTGTCTGGAAAAACCGGAAAATCTACCAATGCAGTCTCGATCATTTTATTAATTCGTAAACCTCCCGGTACCGTTGTTGGTTTCTTACACCAGATTGATTGACTTTTTGTGTATGTTTAGTACACTATAGGTGTGTCCGTGGGGCGGTAGCCCTGTTCGGCTAAATCGTCAAGCTGATAGCGGGCACATTTCAGGTAAAAACCGTACCGTGAGTACGGTTTTTTTGTATCCAGTTTTTCGACTCGCGAACTTAGCCTGTTAATCTTCCTTCAGGCTGCCAACACTGAATGTTCGTATAAATATTCCATCTCGTTTTGATGTTTTCCAGAATGGTATAACACTCCAAAAAACAATTTTTCCGTTACCGGTCTTTTTCAAAATAACTTTTAACTTGAGGTTTTTAATGACTGCAATAAACGCCCACCAGATTACTTTTTTTAAGGTTTTTTCTTTGCGTTTTTTAATCTTAATCGTCACCTCCTGAAAGGATTCTTCCATCTCCTGGATAGTTGTTGTGGTTTCAATAATCTCTCGAGCCATGCTCAGGAAGTGAAAACGGGCAAACTGGTCTTTCTTGCCCCGCTCGCGTTTCTTATTTTTGAAAATAAGATGACTAAAGCCCTCAGCTGTAAAGTACACCAGCTCGTTTTTAAGAGCTGGACAAGCTACAGGCGCAAATGAATAATATTCCTGGTGGGCAAACTTCTTGACTGTATCGAATTTCTTTTCAGAGAATTTTTCCATGTGCTCTATGGATTATAATCCTGTCAAAATCAAATGTGTGTAAGAAAGTGAACGATTGTTTACTTGTGCCAAAAAATATGTTAGTATCGGATGTGTATGAGCAACCTGGATTTTGGCACCATTCGCGAGCAGGGCAATAGCACCGGAGAACGGTACTTCCTTATCGACTGCAACAACTTCTATTGTTCATGCGAACGCTTGTTTCGGCCTGACCTGGCAAAGAAACCGGTCATTGTGTTGTCCAATAACGATGGTTGTTTTATTTCCCGTTCTGATGAAGTAAAACATTTGGGAATCCCCATGGGGGCACCGTATTTTAAATATCGGGAAGAGGTAGAACGAATGGGTGCAACGGTGTTTTCCGCAAACTTTACCTTGTATGGCGATATTTCCAACCGCGTAATGAGTATTTTGCGCAGTTATGGCTCGCAAATTGAAGTGTACTCGATTGACGAAGCGTTTTTGTATTTTAAGGGAATTGATGATAAGAGCCTCATCAAGATGGCTGAAGAAATTCATATGAAGATTAAGAAGTGGGTAGGAATTCCGGTTTCGATTGGGATAGGGAATACTAAAACACTGGCAAAGCTGGCAAATAAAGTAGCCCGCCAGAAAAATCCGTACAAGACCAATGTCTACAATATCATGTACGTTCCGAATATTGACAATGTATTGCAGTTGCTCCCAGTCGGACTGGTGTGGGGGATCGGGAGGAAATCGGAAGAGTACTTAACATACCATGGGAAAAAGACAGTCTACGATTTGAAATATTCAGCCGATAAATGGCTTCAGAACAAAATGGGAATAGTTGGAGTGCGTATTGCTTGGGAGCTGCGGGAGTTTTCATGTATTGCTCTGGAAGATGTAAGACCAATGAAAAAAGGGATTACCAGTTCACGCTCTTTTGGACGTCCGATTACCACAATCAAGGAGTTACGCGAGTCTATAGCAACGTATGTTAGTCGCGCTGCGGAGAAGTTACGCGAAGACAGGTGTTTGGCTGGCTGTATTCAAGTTTATGTATTGACGGATCGCTTTAAACAGGACAGCTACTATTCGAACTCCTTTACCGTACCATTACCCGCTCCCACTGCCTACACGCCCATGTTATCAAAGTGTGCAATAGCAGGGTTAAAACGTATTTACCAGCCACGGCGAAGATATAAAAAAGCAGGCATTATGTTAACTGGAATTGTTCCGGATAACCAGCAGCAGTTTAATCTTTTCCATGATAGAGTTTTAAGTGATCGGCAAGCGAAATTGATGAACGCCTTTGATGCGATAAATAATCGTTTCGGAAGACATGTGTTGCGGTTTGCCGCAGAAGGAAAAACACAGTTGTGGAGTGCCAAAGCAGAACAGATATCGCCCAGTTATACCACCGATTGGGGAACGTTGGTGAGTGTGAGGTGAAGTGGGGCTGTAAGTGAGGCTGCGAGCGGAGGGACCCGTGCGCTGTAATTCCAGCTGCTATAATCGGCGTATCGGCATCTTGCTGAACCTGAACATGAAGGAGTATGAGGTGAAAACCAGTAAGGTAGAGCGAACCCGTTCCTGGTCGATCGGCTTTACCGGCGGATGGAAACCGCCCCGGCCAAAGGGATGGCAATGGCTGGGAATCCTGCTCTGGATTTTCCTGGCAATATACTGGATATACCTGCTCTGGAGTCGCCATCGCTGGTACGACGCTATGCTCCTGGGAATCGTTTTTGCTCTCATCCCGCCACTGGTAACAGGAATTCTCGTCCCATGGTCTTCACTAGGGAGGGTAGCAGCAAGCTCAGGTAATCTGGCGATATTCTGGTATGGAATAGCAATAGGAGGTGCACTGTTCTAC
>CAYOVA010000013.1:13405-19341 GCA_964407325.1 uncultured Gammaproteobacteria bacterium
GTGCACGATGAGCTCCGGTCGCCTGTGGGCCGGAGCAAATATTAAAAGTGGTGGAGGGCAGCCGAAGCAGCCCTCCAGGCTCGCTGCGATTAGCGACGAGGTGGTTTTTTGAGGAGCAAGCAGTTCTCCCCTCCCTTGCAGTTTTCAGAACTGCACCTTGCTCCCTCTTGACCTTTGAAGAACGGGCAAGGCCAAGATGCTCGTTCCTGTGGAGGTTTCTCCTCTTCATTCCGACGCCGTCGTCCTCGTCGTCGAAGAAACATCGCTCCTCCTTACCAGCTGGATTTACACAATTATAGCAAACCTATAGTAACGATAAATGGAGTAGTGTTTTGAATTAATAATCCACACTTTTCGCAACAGCTTGATGCAACAGGAACATATTGAGAAACCACGGTTGTAATAAGAGAGCGACAGGAAGATCCTGCCGCTCTCCAATGTTAACGTAGTGGTCGCGCAAGGGGATTCAGTTGCGTTCAGGAGGTCGGCTGCAGGGTAGGTACATCCTCCGACGTAACTTCGACTTTCAGCCGGAATCGACCGATCTCTTCTCCGCGGCTGCTCTTCACCTGGATATCAAGCACCCATATCCCTTCCTGCAATTCCAGCGTGAAAAGGGCAGGGGTGTGATTGTCGGATGTAAAAGCATTTCCCCTTTCAAGGGCGATTCTATTTACAGAGACCCCTTCTCCGTCTTCGTTTCCCACCCAGGCCTGCGTTCGGATAGTGACTGCTTCGGTCTGAACGACCAAAAAGCAGACTCCTTCCGACACTCGAATGTAGCCATGGTACGGAGGACTGTCGAGGCTTACGGGATACCAGTCTACTAAGGAAAGTGGCTGGATCCCAAAGCGGAAAAGACCCACTCCTGTGGTTGTGAGCCCGTACATGTACGGACCCTCGTACAGTGCAAGCTGCGGCACGCGAAGCTCCTTTCACCGACTAACCGCCAACTGCGAGTAACCCTATAGTATATCATGCAGTTAAATAAGACACTTGTTCTACCGCTTCTTTACAATCTATTTTGCCTGGCCGTATAATAGTACAGTTCCCCTATTTATGAAAACTGCAACACACGAACTGCATGGACAAAAACTCGTTTTGTCCCATTTACGCGGTATCTACTGGGAGAACAAAAACACATTGTTAGTCGCTGATTCTCACCTGGGGAAAGTAGAACATTTCCAGAAAGCGGGAATTCCCGTTCCGCCGGCTGTCATGGAACAAGATTTATTGCGCCTGTCCGATCTAATACACGAATTTACTCCGAAAAGACTGCTTATCCTTGGTGACCTGTTCCATAGCACTTACAACTCGGACTGGGAGTTTTTCCGCACGTGGCGGGATCAGTTTCGCGATATGAAGATAGTGCTTATAAAAGGGAATCACGATATTCTGCCCGAAGATCGCTACTTTGATATGGACATCGACATTATCCCCGATTATCTTGCGGAAGGTCCGTTCTACTTTTCCCACAAACCCGCAACTGCTGAAGTTCCCTCTGATGTGGCAGTGATCTGCGGACATGTTCATCCTGCAGTCGAGTTAAAAGGAGCGGCAAAACAATCACTGCGACTCCCCTGCTTCTATATTGGCGCTTCCCATGTAATCCTTCCCGCGTTCTCGGAATTTACCGGGATGGCGACCATTCATCCGAATAAAGTGGATGCAATTTATGCACTCACGGATAAGGGGATACATTTGGTGTAGCCCTATGAAGGCTTATTGGGTCTAGGGTTACACGATTTATGAAGGTGGCTGCAACGAAATCGGCTGGTTAAAATCAAGCAGATTGGCAATCATTCTTATGTCATGGGTCGTTACAATGCCAAGCTGTTGCTGCTCTGCCTCTTGGCGAGCAATTTGGGTAAAGTTTTTGCCGTCGGTTTGAATACGGATTATGCGTTTTTCAACCGGATCTACATAAACCTTACCAATTATAGTTGCATTTACCAGTATCTTGCGGGCGTCTTTTAACGTAAATTCTTTTGTATTTGCGTCAAATTCCAGCGCATTTAAATAGTCCAAGTTAGAAAACTGGAATGAATACACTTTTATCTGCTTTTCGTCTATTTCTTCATCCGCTTCCGGTTTGATGGTATTCTGATCGATAGCGCGCAATAACGCCCTGCTTTGGGTAAAAAGCGTATCTACCATGTTGTATGCATACGCGGTTGCATCTATAGGCTGGTTTTCGTAGAGTTTGTTAAAGTCGGAACGGTCCCGTTCCAGCCAGTTTTCGCTATTGCGTTTTATAAAGAGACGATTTTCGGCAAGAATCTGGCCAAAAAATGCCGGTTGTGCATCGAGCCTGTTTGTTTGCACGATTCGAAGCTCTGTCTGAATTGTATTGCCGTCGGTATAACCGTAGAAATATCCTTCAGCACGGGCTGTTAGTTCCTGGGTTTCATTAGTTTGCTGGTCGATTGTATATGTTGTTACATCCGAAATAAAGCCAACTCGCATTGTCTGTACCGCCAAAGTATTACTGTATGCCTCCTGAAGTACCGGATCTGAAAACTGCGAAACTTTTTGGGTTGGTGTGGGTGAAGGAGTAGTGCTGGGGGTAAGAGAAGGAGATGGTTGAGGAGTAAGTGCCAGTTGTGCTAGCTGTTGTTGGCGGGCTCGCTGGTTATAGAGAAAGATAAATAGGCCGATAAGGATGATCGGGATAATTAAGAGGATAAGTTTGGAAGGTTTGCGTTTTTGGGAATCTTCATGCAGCTTATGAATATCTTCATGTGATTCCAGAGTATGAACCTCCGCTGTTCCCGCTTCTTCCTGGATACGGTAAGGGTAGAATTCGTGGGGCGTGCTCGAGGGTGATTCTGAATCAGGTGACTTATCAGTGTCAGAAGGTGTTGTCATGGCTTTATTATACAAGCTAGAAACAGTAGGTTTGGCCTGCTGTTTTTCTAGGGACGGCGGGGAGGATATGTTCCTCCACGCCGTCCGCACTGTACAACCCCTAGACCTTGTCTACCTGCCGCGGGGGCGCCGTCGGTGCGTGGTCTGCCCAGCAACGGGCAGCGGGTTCGCCGGCGGGAGTTGCGGGTCCACGTTGATCGTGAACTCCAGCGCCGGTGTCGGGCTGTCGTGCACAAAACTATCAGGTGCACCACCGCCGAATACGCCCTTCATCTCTGGCGCCTGGTGCTGCTGCGCCGACAGGCGGAAGGCCGTGATGGTGACCGAGGTTAGCGTGGTGAAGGTCACCTGCACCTTCTCGGACTCCCCCTGATCGAGCCGCAGGGTGTGCGCGGTGTTGTAGTTCTGCTCCTCGACGGTCTCCCCTCCCAGGATGATCTCGAAGGGCACACCCGGCCGGGGGACGCTCACCGAGATCAGGACCGGCTCGCCGGCAGGCACTGTCACCGACACCTCATGGGCGGTGACCTGGATGTCGCACCAGATGTCGTCCTGGAGCATGATACCGAACAACAGTCCGGTCTCCTCGTGCTCGATCCCCTTGAAGCGATCCCTACCCGCTGGTAAGAAGGTCATAGCAACTCCTGTACAGTACACCCGCTCTCTGCGGGCTTGTGGAGATAGTATAACATACTATGGGTTAGTTTAAAGAAGAGCATTGTGATGGAGAGCAGCAGGTGGACACCTGCTGCTCCTTACGTTCCGATCCGCGCAACTCCATTCCTGAAGAAGTTACCTAGTTGGTTTCATCAGCCCAAGGCTTTCCCCGTTGGGAATTACGTTTACCTGGATAAGCACCACCGAAATAGGATCGGCTCCGGCTGCTTCACCATCGGCAGCTCCTATCATAACAGCTAGAGTGTACTCGCCCGCTTCATCAAAACGGAGAGGCACGATCACCGACGAGCCGGCCTTGACGGTGTACACTCCTGGAGTTCCCAGAATAGGGAAGCCGTTAAGCAAAAGAGCAACATAGAGAGCAGGGCCGGTCGAAATAAGGTACAGCCGATGCGGCTTGGTGCGGTCAGTCATGAGTACCGGAACTCGCGCCGTCAAATCGCCCGAGACCGCCAGCATAAACCAGAGACTGTCGTAATCATCCTTTGTCCGCAGTCCAATAAGAACTCCGTATGGTTGGACTTCGACACCATAGATTTTTCGGCTGTGCTGAACGAGAGGCATACAACCTCCTTTGGTGTTTACAAGCGAATACCAGTAATGAAGGGGATTATAGCAGGTTGTTGTGAGCAGCGGCGGGATTGCTCCCGCCGCTAGCAGGGTTTCGAACAGGAGAGATCAGGCGATTTCTCCTACACGTAGGTCGTGAGTTCGATGACGAACGAGTCGCCGATTGTTTTGCTGGTAAAATTACCCTCCTGTGCTTGACCGTTGCTGCTCAGGGCCAGTTCGAGTGCTTTCGCCACCATCTCTAGCGTCGGGAGATTGCTCTGGGCATGATCAACATCCTCCTGGACTCTTAGACCGTCCTGAGTGGGAAGTTGCCCCAGGTTATCCAGACCTTGTACCTGGCAGGTAAGCTGAACATGGCGAACGTTCGGTGGCACCTCGAACCGCACGACGATGACAGTGCCAACTGTGGCGAGTGAGATGCCTCCGGGAACAAAGACATGATCTGCCTTCATGCCGACATACAGCAGATCGGCGATCGTCCACCCGATGGGGTAGATTACAATCGCCATCGTTTCGTTCAGTGTCGATGCAGGCACCGTGTAGGTGAGCCCATTCCTAGTTGCGTCGTAGACTTGAACGGCTGGCTCTGCGCTGAACACGCCGATCGATTTCGGTAGACCCGGGAATGGGTCGACCAACTGTACGCAGCGCATGCCTCTTGAGGTAATCAGATTAAGCTGGTCGGGCAGCAGGGGTTTTGCGGGTAGCGGCTCGGCCTTCTCCAGCTGGACGTTTCGCGGATCGGTGGTCTCCGCGCGGAGCATCACCCGCATAACGGGTTTCGATGAGCTCCTGCCACCGTCCTTTAGCACGTACACGCCGACGTCGTAGTAGGTGCTGCGGTCGAAGGAGGTCGCGATTACATAGCTCTCTCCGGGCACCAGGGGAGTCCCCATGCCCTGGAAGTGCTTGAACTCATCGTGGCTCCCATCGAGCACGTTGTTGCGCTCTGGGTTGAGCACAACGACCTCGATCTTTGTCTGGCCGCTGTTCATCAGAACCAGCTGACCATCCTTGCCGCGCGGCGCTCTGAAGTCCACTTCTACAAGTGGGTGAGCATCCGGCCTCATCTTCTTTACCGGCATCCACGCCGCCGGGGCTTTAGTGTCAACTTGGTACCCGGCGCTCAACCCGACAACGGGGAACACGACTCCGTGAACACCCTGGTTAGTCTTGGCAATCATCCCTCTTCTCCTGTTCCTGTGCGCCCCGCTCGTTGCGGGGGATAATGGCGTTATTATATCATAATATACTATAGGCTCACAGCACTTTGTTTCCCTATCGAGTGTAGTATTTGTAAAGGATTGCATTCCCCTTGACGGCCTTCTCCCATGTGCTACTATTGAAGTATGAGCTCAAAAACATCTTCCCAAAACCCACTCTACCAATTAGAAGCAGTTCTTGATGAATATCTTGTTCAAAAAGCCCCTTTTCAAATACCCGACCACGGAAAAGATGCCATTGTTAAGTTCCTTCCCTGGATAACTGTTGTTCTTATGGTTCTTGCACTGCCAGCAGTATTAGCACTGCTGGGTTTAGGTGCGTTTTTAACCCCTTTTGCGATGATGGGAGGCTATGCATACGGAGTAAATAATATGCTTTTTGGTGTTATTACCCTTGTTTCGCTTGTCCTGGAGGTTATGGCAATCCCAGGATTATTTGCCCAGCAGGAGCGGGGATGGAGATTCCTTTTTTACTCTACTCTAGTAAGTCTGGTAGCCGGAATCGTAGGGGGAACACCTATTAATGCGCTCATTTTTAGCGTTCTTTCTTTCTACATCCTTTTCCAGATAAAAGAGAAGTATCGATAAACACTG
>CAYOVA010000013.1:19441-38778 GCA_964407325.1 uncultured Gammaproteobacteria bacterium
AGGGCGGGGCGCACGTCGCCTCGCCCACTCAAAACGCGACTTAGGGAATATACATGGGTAAATTCCCCCTCAAAATAGTTACGCAGTTACCGTAGGCAACCAGTTCTTTAGCTGCTCCAAGCGGCTTTCCTTATTAAAGTAGAATCCTTCAATTTTCAGCGGTTCACCTACCAAATGTCCACCAAGCTGATTTGCAAAGTCTATTAAGTGGTCAGCTGAACCGTTTACCAGCGCGTACTGTTCATCTCCTAACGAAATAACAGCAAATTTTTTGTCGAACGTCTGGCCTTTGAGGCGTTCCATCATTGGAAAAAAGTATTCATGCGGCATTCCTTGTTTCCCAAGTACTTTCCACGAAGGGGAAGCCATAATTACCAGGTCACGATCCATGAGGTCTATTCCCTGGACTTTATTTGCTTCAAGCATTTTTACCTCATGCCCGCCTTCTTCCAGCCATTGTTTTGCCTGCGAACACACAGTCAATGTTCCCGTAGAGTAAGTGCCGTAGATAATCAGGATTTTCATTAAGATAGTATAGCATGGCCGGGAGGGATAGCTGCAATATTGATGGTTTTAACGTATTCCCTGTCGAAATCAAAGTCGCTTAATGTACCATCTGGTTCAAGAACGAGACTGGTATAGCCAAATGAGCGTAAATATGCAACACAATGCTGAGAAGATGTTCCCGGTGCTTTAAATGAATCCATACCCCCTTCAAATACAATTACAGGAGCAAACTTCCCGATTACTTGATGTCCTCCCTGTAGCACCTCCATCTCTGCATTCTCTGCATCGATTTTTATGCAGTCTATACCGTCTATGTTTCTTGGAAGAAAAAAAGCATCCAGTGAAACAGCAGGAACATTCACTGTTGTCGTTGTCCTGCCTCTCAAACCGTCACTCACCCGTGGATTTGCCGTAATGGTGTTTATACCGGAATGGAGACGATTAAACTGGGTCAGGGTTTCACACTGTCTGGTACCATCATTGATAGCATAGGGCTTTACAAGAATATTTGCCTTTGTATCTGAAGCTGAAGCTGGTCGTGTGTTACTCCGCAATACCGTTACGGTATCCGGTGATGGCTCAAATGCGTAAACTGATCCCGTGGGCCCTACCACCCTGCTCAATGTTAAGGTATGCATACCAAAATGAGCTCCTACATCAACTGCAATACCTCCCTGCGGTACAACAGCTTCCAGGAAGGCTGTAATTTCCGGCTCATATACTTGACCTGCAAATTCTGCTGCATTATAAGGAAGTATTGCTCTCATTTCCTGACCATCCCACCGTACTCCGCGTACCGTTTCAGCATTACGAGTACGAACTGAGCGAATAAGAGGAACAGTTATGTGGGGATTAGTCCTTGCTATACCACTTAGGAGTCGCGCCTTTTCTGTAAAATGCATCCTGCTATTATAGCCTGTAATACTGATTTGTAAACTACTTCTGCAGCTCTTCCAGATCCTTTAATATCTCTTCAGCATGCATTTCAGGCTTTACCTTTATGTATTCTTTTACGATTTCACCTTCGGGATTAATCAAATAACTGTTTCGTGCAACTCCCGGGTGTCCCATAAATGCCCTTTCTTTATACGCTCCATACGCTTTAATTGTTTCCCACGATTCATCGGCTAACAATGGGAAATTAAGGTTGAACTTGGTAGCAAATTTTTTGTGGGATTTTACAGAATCCTTTGAAATTCCCAGTATTTGCACTCCCCGGTCCGCAAATAGTTTAAAGCCATCACGGAAACTACACGCTTCTACAGTGCACCCTGGGGTGTCGTCTTTGGGGTAGAAATAAACTAAAACCCACTTTCCGCGATAATCTTCAATGGTGTGTTCTTTACCGTCCTGGTCAAGGAGGCGGAATTGAGGTGCTTTCATAGTTTGTTTAACTGTATACGGCATTATAGCGAACAATCATGTGAATGCGTATAATCAATTGTATGGCAGAAAGTCCTGAACTAATACAGGCGAGTCCGGTAATAATCAAAGAGCTTCGTTTTACTGAAGGTTCTGCAGTTCCCAATAAGGATTTTGCGATTCCGAATGTCGAGACGCATATAGACCCCACCATTCGCCGTCAATTCCCCGAACATACATTCTCAACCATACCGTCAAGCAGGTATATTCTCACCCCCGAAGCACGACGTATGCTTACAACCCGGATGTTCCCCAGTGGAGGATCCTCATTTGTGCTGAAAGGGTTTGATGAAACGATGCAGCAGGATGTTGCCTATAAAATCATGTTGCCAGGGCAAACCAGGAATGAAAAGAACGCGGAAGTGCTCCATCAGGAGGCACGTTACCTTGCGCGTCTGCCGAATCATCCTGGTTTCCCGAAAGTGTTTGACTTGCTTGTGATGCAAATAAACGGACATGAATATCCGGCAATTGCCGAAGAATATCTGGAGAGACTGCCCGATCAATTGAGTATTGATGAAGTGATAGCTTTGGGTGAACAAATCGGAGCCGCGTTGGATGTTCTGCATAAAGTAGGTGTGCATTATGATGTTAAGGATAAAAACATCCTGAGGAGAAAAAACGGTGAGTTTGTGCTTACTGATTTTGGTTCAGCCTATTTAAAAGATAGACGATTTAATTTTAATCCAATTGGAGGGACGTATTTGTATTCAGATCCTGCTCAGGTAAATCATCCCGATTTAGAGGAACATGAGCGGGGACAGATTAAAAACCTCGAGCAGACAGACCAGTACGGACTGGCAATGTCTATGTTTAAGTATTTAACTGGTATGGCACCAACTCACATGCGGCGCAATTTTCTGGAAGTACCACCCGATAGTGATTTTCCAGTTGCTTTATTGCAGGTGTTCAGAAAAGCGCTTGATTGGGATAGAACAAAACGCTATCCAACCTGTACTGAATTTGTTACCGAGCTGAACAGGGAATTACGTGTTATTCAGGAACAGGGAGAAGAAAGCACGCTGTTAACCCTCAATAAGTTGCGGTCTTTGACTACGATTTTTGGATATACACTTCTAAACACTTCACAGTAAAATAGTTTACATTTAAACAATTCTATGTTATACTGTTGACCATGAAAAAGTTCTCCTCGCAAAACATGCGGGTTGCGGCCAAAATCCACCACCTCATGTTTCTATTGGAAAAAGAAGCAGATACCTTCCTGAGCCGTGAGCATAACCTTAGCTTTATGCAAGCCCTTATTCTTAATATTATCCGTTACCATCCTCAAACTACCCAACATTTTGTAGTACAATGCACACGGTTTACTCCTGGTGCGGTAAGTCGTCAAATTGAAATCCTGCGTGAAAAGGGAATGCTGACTCGCAAGATAAATAAGGAAAATCGTCGCGAACATGTGGTAGAGTTGACCGAAAAAGGGATTTACAAAGTAGAAAAAGCGTTTGCTTTGCTGGAACAGAAGCTATCTCAGGTATTTACCGTAATCAGCGAAGATGAATGCAACGAAATGAACCATATTCTGTCAAAGTTAATACAACGAATTGATCCCGACTATTACAAATTCGAGGAGACGACAGAAAAGTCGTAACGCACTCTGCGCATAACACGGCTTATTACAGCAAAGTGTTATAATACAACGAATATGAAAGAAAAAATAACGAACGTAATAAATAGAGTTAAGAAAGGCTTTGGCATAGCAAGAAAACGTACTCAAAAACTCATGGTTCGCTTTCCCGTGTTGAGCATGGTTGTTGTACTGCTATTTTTGCTTGCAGCAATTGCTGTTGCAAATGTAATCCGCAAACCGAAACCGGTACCGGAAGTAAAAAAGCCGGTAAAAACGGTAAGTGTATATTCGATTGGAGAAGCTCCCTGGATTCGCGCGCAAGCTCAAGTTGAAAAATCAGGTGTTATTAAAATTGTTGCCCAAACGGCAGGAATTGTGAATAACATCCGTTTTAAAGAAGGCCAGACAGTTAACAAAGGCTCCACTCTGGCATATATCTCTTCAAACTATTCTGGTGGGAGTGCTTTAAGTGTGCAGCGCCAGATTGCCGAAAAAACATACTTTAACACTCGCGATACCTATGATGCGTCTTTGGATGCCATACGTAAGCAACGCCAGATCGCCGAAAAGACCGATGAAAACTCAGACCGTTTACGTGAGATTTCTCGTGAAACAAATGAAGATACGCGTTCATTACTTGACTTGAATAATACTATCTTAGGTACTTTAAACCAGGATCTAAGCCAGCTGGAAGCAACAAACAGTGCTGATGTAAACCGGAATGCCATTCAGGCATTGCGGACATCAAAGGCGCAGTTGCAGTCGGCTGTCAATAGCCTTGATGTTGCTGTCCGTACAGGTGAGTACCAGGCCTCCGATGAGAAACCTCCAGCGGAGTTAAGTAACCTAAGCCGCGAACTGGTGCTGCGTCAGCTTGAAGTGCAGGAAAAAGCGCTGAGCCTGAACAAGGAAATTTCTCATTTACAGTACTCGTTGGCCTTAATTAACGAATCACTTGCCTATCCTACTGCCCCATGTGCCGGTATCGTCGAAAAGGTGCACGTAACATTCGGGGAGGCAGTAAACCCGGGTACAGTGCTGTTTACTATTAGCACCAATGAGAAAAGCGCACTGGCAGTGGCTCTGGTTTCACAGGACGTTGCTGCAAGCGTTTCAAATATAGAGCCTTCGTTGATTACCGTTCGGGGAAATACCATATCGTTGTTACCTTCGTACGTTTCTGGAGAAGCCACTGATGGTACTTTATATTCAATCTATTATGCACTACCAGAAGAGTATATCTACGACTACGGGAACGAGAGTTACCTGGAAGTTGAGATCCCGATTGGGTATGCCAATACCAGTGCTACCGTTCCGTACATTCCTCTTGATTCTGTACACCAGACTCAGGAAGGAGCCTTTGTCTATGTTGACGAAAAGGGTACTGCGGTTGGGCGGGAAGTCCAATTGGGAACCGTTTTCGGACAATATGTCGAAGTTCGTAACGGGTTACGCTCTTCGGATATGGTAATTCTTGACCGAAACGTAATCGACGGGGAAAAAGTAAAGGCAAACACACTGTAATAATCCGAAAATATACTCTATGTCTCAACAATCAGAAAACACCAAGAAGAATCCGGAAAAGTCCTATCTTGATAATCTCAAGTTCGATCCGAAACTCCAGGAAGCCTGGTGGGCAAAGTACATCGTAAATATACGCTATGTTCTTCTCCTCATCTTAACGATTCTTGTTGTTGGTCTGGCAAGCTATTTTTCATTGCCAACCCGTCTTAACCCGGAAATTAAGATTCCGATCGTCGGGGTAACGACTATATTACCTGGTGCCGGTCCGGAAGATGTAGAATCGCTGGTAACCAAACCTCTTGAAGATGAGCTGGCGGGATTGGAAGGGTTAACTACAATGACTTCCGGCTCGCGCGATGGCGTTTCTTCGATTACGCTTGAATTTACTTCAAACACTGATGCGGAAAAAGCCCGGCAGGATGCACAAAACGCCGTTGATTTGGTAAATGATCTCCCAGAAGATGCAACGGAACCACAGGTACAGAAATTCGATTTTGAGAACCAGCCCGTGTGGCAGTTTGTATTATATGGAAAAGATGTACAGCCGCCGGCTCTTCTTGCCTATGCCAAGCGTTTGCAGGATGCTATTGAATCGAGCAGCAAAGTAAAGGAAGTTACTTTAAACGGGTATGAAACGCAGGAAATCCAGGTTATTGTAAAGCCGGAAAAAGCACGCGAACTGGGAATAAGTCCGACTGCTTTATTTCAATCTGTACGGGCGGCGACTGGGTCGTTTCCAGCAGGAACCATTCAGGCAAATGGATCAGCATTTAGTTTGTCGGTTGATCCACAGGTCCGAAATGTTGCTGAACTCCGAAACCTTCGCATTACCACCGGTACCGGTGCTGATGTTACAGTAATGCGTTTGGGAGATGTTGCTGAAATTTCCGAACGCTCTGCCGCGAACGAGCCGCAATCGTTTTTTGCCGATAGCTCGGTACCGCCTTCTCGGGTGGTGAGCTTTAATGTCTTTAAAACCTCATCGTCAAATATTGACGAAGCTGAGAAAGCTATCAAAGAGATCGTTGATCGTGAGATAGAGGCAACTAACGGAACGTTTGCTGTAAAAACAACATTAAACACTGCAGAGGAAATTACCGAGCAGTTTTCTGACCTTGTGCATAACTTCCGCGACACGATTATCCTTGTCTTTATTGTGCTTGTGGCATTTCTTGGATTTCGCCAAGCACTTATTGCCAGCTTTACCATTCCGCTTACTTTCCTTTCAGCGTTCTTTTTTATGCGGATGTTCGGCTTATCGATTAACTTTTTGACCTTATTCTCATTGCTGCTTGCCCTTGGATTGCTTATCGACGATACCGTAGTAACAGTCCAGGCAATGACTTCATACGACAAAACACGTAAATTTACCCCGCAGCAGACGGGTATTTTAGTTTGGAGAGACTTTATTGTTCCTATTTGGTCAACGACCATTACTACTATTTGGGCGTTTTTACCACTGTTGCTTGCCTCCGGTATCATCGGGGAGTTCATCAAGTCAATTCCGATTGTTGTTACCGTAACACTTATCTCTTCTACAGCGATTGCGGTGCTTGTTACACTTCCGCTGATGATTTACGTGCTCAAGCCTTCAGTGCCGCGCCGTGTAAAGATTATGATTCAGATTGTCCTGGGCCTTGCATTGTTTGGGCTGATTATTGCTCTCTCGCCAAAAAATGCGGTTCTGCCATTTATCGTGCTAGGCTTTATCTTATTGTTTATCGTTATTCGTACAGTGGGCGGAATTCTTAGAGAACGATTTACTGCTCGGCTCAAACAAAACAAGAAACTCGATAGCGGTTTGCAGAATATAGGACGCGGCTTTTCTAACGGCTTTATTAACATGGAAGGGTTTTTGAGTGCATACGAAAAAGCAATTGCCCGAATTATCACGAGCAAGCGCTGGAGACGGGCTGTGTTGGCGATGGTAGTGCTATTTGCTATTTTCTCGTATGCACTAGTTCCTTTGGGTTTTGTGGTGAATGAGTTTTTCCCCAAATCAGATGAAGATATTTTCTATATAAACGTAGAATATCCGCCAGGAACTTCACTGGAAAAAACAAATAAAGAAGCTGTGTATTTAACTGACCGTGTTCGCAAGTATCAGGGGGTAAAATACGTGACCGCGGACGTGGGAACGAACATAAGTACTGATGGTGGAGGATCTGCTGCTGGAGCCAGTAATTTGCTTATGCTGACTGTTGATTTGAAGGAAAAAAATTCGATTGACCTTGCAACACAGTTCCGCCGGGATTTTGCCGATTACCAGAAAGGTGAACTGTCAGTGGTCGAGTTGTCGGGAGGACCGCCTGCGGGCTCCGATTTGCAGATCAAGTTATCTGGTGACGATTTGAGCGTGTTAAACCAGTACGCTAACAAGATTCAGGATTTTCTGGATAAGCAGGATGGCGTGATTAATGTTCAGAAATCGATTAAGCCGGGAACAAGTAAGCTGGTCTTTGTGCCTGACTATAACCAGCTGGCAGCCAACGGGCTCAGCCAGGCTGATATAGGAGGACAGCTGCGTACGTTCGCCAGTGGCACAACACTTGATTCAATCACTATTGGTGATGAAGAACGGGATATCGTATTCCGCTATGCTAATACCAGCCAGTCACCGCAGTCGTTAAGCGGCTTTACCATTCAGGATAGAACCGGGAAAGCAATTCCGCTTACTTCATTGGGGCAGATTCAGCTTAAAACCAATCCAACCCTTATTACGCGAGAAAATCAGAAACGCACTCTTTCGGTGAGTGCCGGGGTAACAGTGGGGTATTCCAGTGTGCAGATTAACCAAAAACTGGAAGAGTTTGCTCGTAATGATTTAAACTTGCCACCCGGCTACAGCTGGGCAACCGGTGGTGTGAATGAAGAAAATGCTAAGTCAGTACAATCAATTCTCCAGGCAATGATTCTTGCTTTTATTCTTATTTTTGCCAGCATGGTATTGCAATTTGGATCGTTCCGGCAGGCAGTACTGGCACTGCTGGTGATTCCATTTGCGATCTCAGGAGTATTTATTGTGTTTGCGGTGACTGCTACTCCTCTGTCGTTTCCTGCTCTTATCGGTGTTCTTGCGTTGTTTGGTATCGTTGTTACTCATTCAATTATGTTGCTTGATAAGATAAACCTTAATTTAGCATCCGGAATGGGCTTTACAGAATCAATCGCCGATGCGGGCGCCAGCCGTCTTGAACCAATATTGCTCACTTCTTTACTTACCATTGTTGGCCTTGTCCCCATTACCCTTTCAGATCCCTTCTGGCGTGGACTGGGTGGTGCTATTATTGCCGGATTAATCTTTACCGGAGCCATTAAGCTATTCTTTATTCCGATTGTGTACTATATGTGGTTCCATCCTAAAAACGAAAAAGAAGGCAAATAATCACGAAGTAACTTCTTCAAAACCAGCTGTGTCATAAAACTTTGGGTCAGATTCGAGTATCAGTTCATTTGGATTTTCTACGCAGTCAATATTAACTATCCCCTCCAGGTGGTCTATCTCGTGCTGAAGTACGCGGTTCATTATTTTCCCATCTTTGGTATCATCTTTTGTTATCCATTTTTTTCGTTTTCCTTCTTCATCGTAGTAGCTGCATTCTATCCATGACGGTCTAATCACTGGTGCAATAATCGGATTGGCGCTCATGCAGATTTCCGGGTACTTGAAGCGGATATATGATTTGTTGGTAATCTTCGGGTTGATAATGGTCATTATTTCCATGTCCGGAGTATACACAACAGCAATTTTTTCATGTATTCCCACTTGGACTGCGCTCATACCGCGTCCATACCCGGTTAACCGGCGATATTTGCGTAAGCAATCCTTAAGATAGCGGATTTTTGCCTGGGTAGTTGGTGAAGGAATTTCTTTTACAGGAACTGGTTTTGATGGTTTTCTTAACTCGGGATACTCACCGATTTGATACACAAACTCGGCTACTTTTACTGCCCGTTCCCATACTTTTTTTTTGTATTCAGCAAAAGGGGCTGGTTTTGGCTTCCATACGGTCATAGTGCAATTGTAACACGAAGAGCGGTATTTTGAGTATATATTTGATATACTATGATATGGTTAAAGATTACCAACTACTCGATTCCGGAAACCGGCGAAAGTTAGAACGCTTTGGAAGTGTTACTTTTGACCGTCCTGAACCAAAAGCCTTGTGGAAACCAGTGCTTTCAAAACAGGTATGGCAGCAGGCGGATGCTATCTATCATCGCAGCGAACGCGGTGGGGGTAGCTGGAAATTCAATAAGCGTGTTCCTGAAAGCTGGAAAATGAGCTGGAAGGATATTACCTTCAAAATCCGAATGACAAACTTTAAGCATATGGGTCTTTTTCCGGAACACGAAATTATCTGGGATTTTATTCAGGAGCGCATTCATGAGTACAGCAGTTCCGAAAATGGAAGTAACAGGCAACCGCATGTTCTCAATCTGTTCGGCTACACCGGTGCTTCAACCTTAGCGGCGGCAGGGGCAGGGGCAAAAGTTACTCACGTAGATGCTTCAAAAGGGACAATAACCTGGGCGCGCGAAAATGCAGAACTGTCGCATTTGGCACAAAAACCCATTCGCTGGATCCTTGAGGATGTAGTCACCTACTGCAAGCGGGAAGTAAAACGAGGCAACAAGTACGAGGGAATTATCATCGATGCACCTGCTTTTGGACGAGGTGCAAAAGGGGAAGTCTGGAAGTTTGAAGATAACGTACTTGGTTTGCTTGATCTATGTCGAGAGCTCCTTTCGGAGAAGCCTCAATTTGTGATACTTGTTTCCTATGCAACTGAATATTCTTCAACCATTTTAGAACAGCTGTTACAGCAATACCTGGGTATGAGAAGCAGAAAAACAGAAAAAGGCGAACTCACTTTAAAGCAGAACAACAGCTCCTTTGTGTTGCCACTCTCACAATATGCAGTGTGGTACTAATTACTTGAGTTTGTAATTTAGGTCTATTGTTTTATCCTTTTCTGCCATTGCTTTATCAAGAAGTTTGCATGGTGTACGAACAAACACTGCCCTTACAACTCCGATTCCAAACGCCAGCCCCATTAAAACCAGAAGGATAATAAAAAAGGTTTTATACTCTTTTATCGTATCTGTAATATGTTTTTTCCAGCTGAACTTTTTTGAAGATGTCTTTTTTCGCAGTTTAGCCGGTATTCTTTTTTTTGCTGCCATACGTAAAATAATAACAGAAATTGATACACTACTGTATGTCGCTTGTTATGGTATTGTTTTTGCTACTGTTCCATTTTCTGTCGATAACCTATCATCAATCCGCTGATGCGTATGTGCATCATATTCAGGTAAAAGAGAGTGGAATACTCAATGAGAAGTACCAGAACTACGCGGATAGTATTGCCACAGACGTACCTGCAAACGAACCAGTTGTTATATTTGTTCCTTTGAATGGCGTTCCCACAAGTGAGCATCATCCTTCATACCGGAGCTCAAAAGTTGCGCTGGAGATTTTAAAACGCTTACCAAACCACAAAAAATACCTTTTGCTGAGTGAAGGGTACGACATGACAACGTGTTCTTCCGGGTCGGAACTTGTGGCAGGGATGTTATACATGCATGAAGGATACAATGAAAATAACGATGTGTATGTGTTGCTAGAACGGGAAGCAAGAACAACATTACAGAATGTTATTCTTTCTGAGCAAATCATTGGTTATACATTTGCCGATGCGCCTGTGCATGTGATTATTGCAGGTATTACTGATGTTAAGAGAACTCCATTTGGATTAATCGACATTGGACATGGCGCTCGTGCCTACGTTCTTGCAAAGCAGCGATCTCTTTGGAGTAGCTCAATAACCCTCCAAGGTATTATTCCTACAAACACAATTGATTATTATATTGGTGGATATCCTACCCGCTATAACGCAATCACTATGGTCCTTGCTACTACACGCGCTTTGTATCTACCTTTTTTTGATAGAAGTGAGATTGTTGCAGAAGGAGCAGACTGTATTCTTCATCGTTAATTGACTAACATATTAAGAAAAGAATAGAAGGGTTATAGTATTTAAATTATAGGATAAAGTGTTCTTCCAGCGGTATAATCTCACGTATTCTTTCTATAGTAATAAAATGTAATTTTCTGTAAGAAATATGAGTTATTGCTCTTTTCCGGCATTTTTCATTTCTTACATTCAAATTTTTATCTTTTTGTATCAATTTCTTTAAAAATATATGAATTTTGTAAGAAGAATTGTAAGGTTTAAATAAGATATACTGAATATGAACCTCGCTGGGTTGAAATTTATATGTTAATTTTTATGCTCAGAATTCGATATCTTATATACTTTTCTCTATTGCTGATTCTTTCAGGATTCTTACTTTTACTCCCCTCAACTACAGAAGCGCAAACTACCTGTACAAACGGTACCGCTTGGATAAATAAAACTATATATGCCCTTCAAGGAAAACAACTCAATGGACTGCCTGTTCCTCCAGCAAGTTCTATTACCACGAATGGTCACGGTATTGTGAATGATGTTGCATACAGTTTAGGACGAAATGGGAATATTATGTATCAGTTTCCCGGTGAAGTAATGGATGTAACAGGAGCTGATTTGTATGTGTATGAATATACTCCTGATCCTGCTACTTACCCAGTCGAGCAAGCAAAAATTTCGGTAAGTTATGATGGCTCTGTCTATAAAACGTTTACATCGTTGGCTACCAGCCGTTCTAACATTACCGGGATGATGGGCTATGACATCGCACAACTGGGATTCACGAAAATTCGTTTTGTTAAGATAAATGATGTTGTGAATCCGTTAAATGTACTGGTTGATTCAAACGGATTTGATATTGATGCGGTTCAGGGGATTTCCCAAAACTGTCCTGGTATCGCACCATCACGAACACCAACACCGACACTTACAAAAACTCCGACTCCCACGCATACACCAACCCCATCCGATACTCCCACCCCAACTTCGACACCAACTGATACGCCTACTCCAACTGATGTTCCACCTACACCAACCGATGCATCTGCCCTTCCATCTTTCACTCCCACCCCAACTCCGGATATTATAGATATTGACTTTTCCCGACAGACTTCGACCGGGTCTCCATTGATTTTCGGTGGTTCCCAAATGCCTGAAGGCGAATGGATTGATGCGTGGGATAAACTCGAGTCCGTGGGAGTAACCCTGGTTCGCAAGGATATTTTCCCGGAAAATTCCTTTCCCGCTGGAGTTACTTTAGATGACTACCGCAATAACGTTAATAATATTCAAGATCCGGGAAACTGGTACTTGGATTATGTAGAACGCCACAAAAATCAGCTCCATCAAGGGAAAATTCGCGGTATGAAAGTTCTGGGGATCATGTCCTTTTCACCAGCCTGGCTCAATACCTGCAACTGCACATTGGGCTACCCACGAGATTTGGCAGTCTATAAAGATATCGTCAAAAAAACCTATAAGCTCTATCGGGATGATCTTGATTATGTAGAAATATGGAATGAACCAACGTACGAGACATTTCTTAAGCTCATGCCTGGTGATCCACCTCGAACGGAAGCATACATCAACATGTTTAAAGCCGCGGCTTCCGGTATACGGGAAGTTGATGCTGAAATGAATGACGGTATGAAAATAAGTATTGGAGGGCTTTCTGCACATTCTCCTTATGAAACCAGTATGCTGCAGGCTATGGTAAATGACCCGGAAGTGGTGCAGAATCTGGATTTTGTTACTTACCACAACTACAGCCAGATGCAGGAACCTGGCTGGAACAACTACAAAACGATTTTACAGGGAACTCCTCTTGCTCATGCCGAGATGTATCTTTCAGAATGGAACTACTATTACGACGATGTAAGTCCAACTCCCTATAATGGCGGTCCTGAATCGGTCTCATACACGGGACGCAAATTTATTGAATACATGAAAATGGGAATGAAAGTAGCAGCGTACCACTCAATGTACAAAATCAATACTGCCAAACCGAATAACGGGACAGGATCGTATGGGTTCTACCGTTGGGACGGAACAACCGCTACGCTCCTTGAGCAATCAAAAACATGGCGTCTTATGAGCAAAACGTTAGGACTGGGAAATGGCAGCAGTCAAATTTACAGTGGTCAGCACACTCCTACTTCCCAATCAATTGGATTTGTGAACAGTGCAGGGAAAAGAGGAATTGTTTTTGTAAATCAGCAAAAGAACAGCCGGAAATTTCAGGTAAAAGTCCGGAACATCAATCCTGTTGAGAGTGCAACTGTATACCAAGCTTCGCAAACGCAAGATGGTGGGAATTCAGGTATCAGTGTTGCTCCAGATCTGGAAGGTGGTGTAATGATCTGGAATATTGCCGTACCGGCGTTGTCTGCAACTGGACTAGTCTTGAACTGAGCAGATGATATAATCAAACCTGATTAAGTTATCTGAGTAATAGACTAGATGAATAGGTTAAGAAAGCTACTGCAATCCAAGTTTGTCTCCGGGAGCTCGTTTTTTGTTGCTTCGGTAATGACTGCAAACGTGCTGAACTTTCTCTTCAATGCATATGTGGGAAGAAGCCTTACTTTAAGTCAGTTTGCGCTTGTTACTTTTATAAATACCATTGCTTATGTTTTGAATATTGTTCTAGCAGCGATATCGGCAACGGTGGTCCATCGTGTTGCTTTTTTGAATACACAGCGGGGAGCAAAAGCAGCAACTCTCGAGTTTCGAAAACTACAGCAGTTTATCTTTCAACAGGCAATTATTGGGACAATAGTGTTTTTGATTATTGCTCCCGTCATGACCCGTCTGTTTTACCTCCAGACGGTAACTACCTTACTTGCAATGTCTCCTGCAATTGTTGCTTCGGCAATGGGAATTATGAACAGAGCATATTTGCAGGGAAGACTATTGTTTTTCTATGTCGGCTTACTAGTGATTCTTGAACCAGTTTTAAAGCTGGTAATCTCTTTTGCCCTGATTCAATTTCGGTTATTTGACTTTGTTTACATTGCCATTCCCGCAGCCGGGGTGGGTGCTGCACTCGTAGCAATTGCGTTTGTTCAGATGCTTTCACGCGAATTTTCCTTTAAAGCGGACGAAATTGAAAAACCTACTCGCTTTCCCCATGTATTTTTTTCTGCAGCACTTATTACGGGATTGGCAAACAATCTGTTTTTAACGTTTGATGTGTTACTGGTAAAGCACTTCTTTAGCCCTACAAATGCAGGAGTATATTCCTTATTGTCGTTAGTGGGGAAGATGATTTACTTTTTCGGAAGTATTTTGACAGCTTTTATGCTACCGCTCGTATCAGCTGACTTGGGTGCAAAACGCAATCCTGCACGTACCTTCGAAAAATTATTTGCGCTAACGGTACTTACGGTAATAATCTGTGTTACCGGTATGCTGAGCTTAGGACCACTGTTTCTCCCCCTGGCATTTGGAGAAAAAGTACAAGTCATATTCCCCTATATCCCATATTATGCAGTAGCAATTGGCGCATATACCATTTCTTCAGCATTATTGTTATACCATCTTGCACGTAAACACTACACGTTTTCGGCAGTATCGATTCTGATTTCCTTGTTGTTATGTGTGGGTATTATTCTGTTCCACGCCAATATTGGGGAAGTAGTTACTGTAATGCTCTATCTTTCCATTGCGAATCTTATCAGTCTGTTAATTCTGCATATTATCCATTCTCGAGGTGTACAAATGATGAGGACAGGAATTGACTTGCTGTGTTTGTTTCTCCCATTGCCACCAACTGTTCCATCAAAAAAAGGGGGAAAGCGCATTCTGATATTTAACTGGCGCGATACAAGACATGCGTATGCCGGTGGGGCAGAGGTCTATATTCATGAACTGGCACAGCGGTGGGTAGAAAAAGGACATACTGTTACCCTGTTTTGCGGGAACGACCAAAAGTCGCGTCGGTACGAAGATGTTGACGGCGTGCACGTAATCCGTCGGGGTGGATTTTACATTGTTTATATCTGGGCATTTTTCTATTATCTGTTTCGTCTTCGTGGGAATTACGATGTGATCCTCGATTGCGAAAATGGTATCCCGTTCTTTACGCCTCTTTTTGCAAAAGAAAAGATCTATGCCGTTATGTTCCATGTACATCAAAAGGTATTCCGGGAATCCCTTATTTGGCCTCTGTCGTTTATTGCCAGCTATCTGGAAGCCAATGTTATGCCGTGGGCGTATCGGAATGTTGAGTTTATCACAATCTCCCCTTCTACAAAAAAAGACATGGAAAAGGTAGGCTTGGGGAAAGCTGGCATTCATATTGTATATCCGGGTGTCGATACTGCGTTCTTGAATCCAGGTGAAAAGGAGAAGAAGCCTATTGTGCTTGATGTTGCTCGTTTAAAGAAATATAAAAGCATTGATCTACTCATCCGGGCGATGAAATTAGTGCGGAAAAAAGTAAAGAATGTCCAGTGTGTAATTGCAGGTGATGGTGAAGAACGGGCAAAGTTAAAAGATTTAGCACGTCGTATAGGGGTCGATGATATTATGACCTTTAAAGGGAAAGTTACTCAGGAAGAAAAACGTGACTTGTACCAAAAAGCGTGGGTATTTGCGAATCCTTCCATGATGGAAGGTTGGGCGATTACCAATATCGAAGCGAGTGCTTCCGGAACAGCAGTTGTAGCTGCCAATGTTCCGGGAATGCGCGATTCGGTAAAACATGCGGAAACAGGATTATTATTTGAGTATGGGAACATACAGGAATTTGCTGATAGAATTGTTCAAGTACTACAAAATGCAAAGCTCCGGCAGAGACTGGAGGACAATTCAGTAGGATGGGCTCGCAGATTTGAATGGAACAAAAGTGCGGAAAAATGTTTGGCAATTATGTTTACACAATGAAAAACGAAAAAGTAGTAAGTATTATCGTACCGGTTCTCAATGATGCAAACCGGTTGGAAGCCTGCCTAGCAAGCCTTAAAGGTCAACTGAATGATAAGGTTGAGTGTATTGTTGTTGATGAAAAGGCTTCAACTGTATCTTCCAAAAATGTTGCCGATCAATACTCCCATACCCAGTATTTGCAGGTTGAGAAAGGAAAAACAGTTCCCTATAAACGAAATGTAGGTGCCAAACATGCCTCTGGTAGGTACTTGTACTTTATTGACGCTGATATGACTTTCCCGGAAGGATACATGGACTATCTTGTTCATACACTGCAAACTGAACAGCCGTTAATCGGGTTTGTACCTGAACGAACTACAGGCAAATCGTGGCTTTCGAATATGAAAAACTTCGAGAAAAAGGTAATCGAGAAAAATATTTATTTAAGCGGGGCACGTATTTACGAAAAAGACTTTTTTTGGCAATTGAAGGGGTACAGCGAGCAGTTATCAAATGGCGAAGACCTGGATATGAGCGATCGCGCGATTAACAAGTCGCAAAAGTACATTATTCTCGATAAACATGTTTTCCATGATGAAACCAGTTCCGACTCGTTAGTAAAGCATCTCAAGAAAAAATTCAGATATGGAACTTCGTCTAAGCAGTATCTACAAACAGGTGATGCGGCAATAAAAAGGGGAACTTCACACCGGTTTGCCTATTTTACTGATCCCAAGGTGTACAAAAACCCTTTTCTTGGACTTCAATTTGTTTTTTTTAAAGCTCTTGAAATTGTCACAATGCTTTTGGGCATGGTGTATTCCCTTATTATTCCTCCGCACAAAGAAAAAATAGTATTTCTGGGCACACATGGGCAAAACAACTTAGGTGACGAGTTCCTTCTTGAAAGCTTTATGCAGCTATTATTGGACAGATATGAGGTATATGTAAATTCGTACAACCCTGAACAAACCCGGAAGAAGTTTCACAATAGAATACATGTGTTTGCTACCGATAAAAACATGCATGTGTTTTTGTGGCATATACTAACCTGTAAAGCTATCGTTTTTGGTGGGGGCAACATTATTAAAGAACTGTATACCGAGTACGGTGGAGAGCAATATGGTGTTCTCAATAAGCTGTCTTTGATTACTACAATCGCAAAAAAGGTTCTACAAAAAAAATTGATTTTTCTGAACATTGGCATTGGTCCCATTGCAACGGATAGGGGCTGGCACCTTGCTTCGCGGATTATCAGTGCAGCAGACCATATGTCGGTGCGTGATTCGTATTCGTTACACTATGCAAAAGAGTTAGGTTTTAACAAAGTTATCCAGGTACCCGATTCGGTGTTTTCCTTGGATGTAGCTGTGACAGGAAAGACAGATACTCAAGTTTCAAAATTGAATCGGGTGGTGGTGAATTTGTGTCCTAATATTGACACTCCCCAAAACTGGGAGCCGTTTTTGGACGCAATGGAGGTTGCTTTAGAGGAAATCTATAAAAAAAATCAAAAGTGTGAAGTTATTGGGTTACCTATGCAATGGGACTTTGAGAAAAACGATGACCTGGTAACACTCGAGGGATTCCGGAAACGGCTACAGAAAGAGCTACCTGGCCTCCAGGTCTCTATCGAAAAGCCTAAAAACGCTCAGCACATTTGTGAGATAGTGCAGAAGTGTGATGTGTTACTAAGCGAACGTCTTCATTTATTGATTTTAGCGACTGTAGTAAGAAAACCCTTTGTGGGGCTTATGTACGATGTAAAGGTAAAAGCTTTGCTCAAGGACATTGGATTAGAAAAGTGTGGGGTAGACATGGCGGGGAAAATGCAAAAGGATATAATAAGCAAAAAGGTAGATTATGTACTAGCCAATTATGGTAGCATTGTGAACCAGCAAGACAATGTCACAAAAAAGAACAAAGAACTATTAATCGAATATTTTGAAACAGTAAAACAGATTATCTAATCCTATGAAACTTTTAGAGAATATGAAAATGTTTTTTGAAAAACGGGAAAAGCAATTAATAGGATTGTTGGCCATTGTTGCTACTTGTGTGTTTTGCTATCAACTAGGGAGGGAAAGCTTGTGGCTTGACGAGACGTATACCTATTATGCTTCTGATACATGGGACAGTCTTGTTGCTACTATTGGATGGAAAGAGAAAAACATGTGGTTGTACCACAGTATGATGTATTTCTGGAAGTTTCTGGGACCGGGAGAATTTGTAATGCGTTTGCTCTCGGTGGTGTTTGGAGTGTTGGGAGTGGTTTATATGTACAAAATGGGAAAAGAGATTTCAGGGAAGATGGTAGGCTTTACTTCGGCGATTCTGCTTATTTTAAATACCTTTTATCTGCGTTATGCACAGGAAGCGCGAGGCTACTCGTTATTTAGTTTTTTGTTTATAATCAGTTCGTATTACCTTATTCGACTCATAAAGGACAATTCCCCTCGTAACCGTCTTCTTTACATTGTGTTTACGGGAATTTCCATTTATAGCCAGGTTTTTGCACTGCTTTTTATAGGATTACAGGCTCTGTATCTTCTATGGCTTTTCAAGAATAGCTGGAAGCATTTTTTTTCTTTTGTAAGGCTGTATTTAGGTGTTTCCTTATTTATTGTTCCCCTTGTATTGGCTTATATTTTCTCGAATACTAAAACAGTTGTTACCCGCACTCAAAATGTGTTGAACTGGGTCAGTCCCTCCACCTGGGATAACCTGTTTGACCAATACTATATGTATTCTTCGGAGAGTATTACTCTCTTTTTTCTTTATTTTGCGTTAATAGTATTTTTGGCCGGGTTGATCTTGTTTGGCAAGGAAAAAAAGCTGCAAAAGGAATTTTTGTATATAGGAGGAATGGCGTTTATTCCCGTTTTGTTTATATTCTTGTTTTCCATGTATATAAAACCCATATTTATTCCGCGTTATCTTGTATTTACCTTACCTGCATTTATTATGCTTGTTGCCATGGGGTTAAACAGCATTCGTTACCGGTATGTAATGTACGGGTTATTTATTTTGTTGATACTGTTGAACGTAAAAAGCCTTGCCGGGTATTATGCGACATATAAAAAGGAGCAGTGGAGACAGGCTATCCAGTATATCTATGATAATAAAAAAGCTGGCGAGAAGATTGTAATATTTCCCTATTATCTCCGTCTTCCCTTCGGGTACTATGCACCTTCGAATCCGAAATATAACTCTTCAAATGTGATTATCTCTTTCCCGAATGACATAAAAGATTATTCTGCTGAAACGGTAGACCAAAACATCGCTTCTTTGAGTGCTCAGGTGGCTGGTGCCCCTGGTGTTTGGGTATTATCCCGCAAGGATAATCGTCCGGAGATTCGGACAATCCAGAAGAATCGAATTGATAGGTTGTTTGAAGATGCTTTTGGGAAAAAGCAGGATATGGATCAGTTTGTGGCTGTTGACGTGGATTATTA
>CAYOVA010000014.1:0-38358 GCA_964407325.1 uncultured Gammaproteobacteria bacterium
CAGAAGAGTGATTCAAACGAACTGCTGACTCAGGTTCAAACAGGGGGACTGGAAGTATTGCAAACGTCCTATCAGCAAGTTGCGAGTATTGGAGGAACGGTTTTGGGAGCGGCCTCGGAACAAGTAAAAAATACGGCAACCAGCTCAGCACAAATGGTTACTAATAGTCTCTATCAAAGCACAATCGGGAATGTAATACTTCAGCTTTTTAATACGCTCCCAAAAGATGCAAAAAAGGACGTGGTAGAGGATATCTGCGTTGAAACAAAGGAATGCACTATTAAGTAACTATTGACATAATGTACAAATTGTACTCACATTTATATATGATTATTTCCGCTTCTATCAGTCAATTCCGTAGCAATATCGCTTTATACCTGGAGAGGGTTGTCAGCGGTGCATCTGTTCTTATACAGGATGAAAAAAAAGGAGCACCCGTTGCAAAAATTCTTCCTGTTGCTACTTTTGACTCACAAATATACGACCAAGTAATTCATAAATATGCTGGGAGTATAACTCAAGAATCACATCCTGAATGGAGTAGTGCAGATTCGATCCAAGATTGGCTTCATGCATCGAGGTTATCAGATGAAAGAGAGATATAAGTATGTATTTACTTGATACCGATATCCTTATATAGGTTCTAAGAGGTAAACAGTACTCAAAGCAAGTTCAAAAACTCAGTCTAATGGACTGTTTGATTGCTGCAACTGCTAAAACAAATAAAGCAAAACTAATGACATTGAATGTACGCCATTTTCCTATTAATGATATTTCCCTGGAAGCACCTGAAATTTTGTAGCATTTTTCTCTCACCCGACTTCACAAACTCTTGAGATTCTGGTATGATGGGTTCCTATGGAAATCACATACTTTGGACACGCTTCATTCATGCTAAAAACAAAAGACTGCAAAATCGTTACCGATCCCTTTCATAATGAAATTGGCCTCAAATTTCCCAAAACAGCGGCAGATATCGTAACTGTTTCACATAACCACATGGATCATAATAATAAAGAGGCAGTTGCATCCACAGATGGAAGTGAAGGACCAATGGTCTTCGACTGGCCCGGTGAATTTGAGCGAAAAGGGGTGCGTATATTTGGATTTCAATCGTTTCACGATACTCAAAAAGGTGCAGAACGAGGAGAAAATGTAGTCTTCCGGTTTGAGATAGACGGGCTGCAAGTTGTCCATTTAGGTGATTTAGGCCATGTTCCCGATGACAAGCTTATTGAAAATATTGGAGAAGTTGACATTGTATTTATTCCGGTGGGTGGATTTTTTTCACTCGATCCCAAACAAGCTTCTGAAACCATAAAAAAACTGGATCCTTCTATCGTAATTCCAATGCACTATTCTGTTGATGGCTTGACAGCAGAACTCAAAGATAAATTGCAGCCGTTAAGTGACTTTTTAAAGATTATGGGCGTGGAAAACGTCCAGCCGCTTGAAAAATACGTGGTCAAGAAAGAGGATATTGCTGAAAAGGAAAACGAGATTGTTGTGCTTCAAGCGTAATTTCTGACTACATTCTTCACCTTATGCCGAAGTAATCGGGGAGCGCCGAGTATGTGACCCCTGGTTAGATCACATTCCCGGCGCTCAAGTGTTTTAGCTCTCCATGGAGCTTTGTTTCAGGCGCGGTGGCTACATTGTAGCAACTACTTCAAGCCAGCAAATAAACAAGGCTGGATTGAATCTGGGCCAGGGTCTGCCCATGCAGTCAGCATTCCTGCACCACGACAGCTTCGTACAGGGACTGGGTGGGAAAGACTGCGGGCAAATCCTACGAGTCATAGGAGTCCTCCTCCTGCTGAGGTGCACCGCGATGGTCTGCGGTTGGGGATAGTATAAACGGCAAAAGTGGAAATCGGAATAGGAAGTAGCAAGTTTATACGTAAAGAAAGAGTAGGGTAGTGGAGCGCCGGCAACGTGGATGGTTTTCCGCGTATGCCTCGAATTACTTCCCTCCGATCACAATGAATCGGCTTTGGGAGGCAAGTCGCGGGGCATCTGCCGCCGGCGCTCGTGCTCAACTAGGAGCGGGAAAAAGTGCTTTTCAGCTCGTTACGAGGAGCCGTTTTTAGGTCTTATTGTCCAGGTCGTTCCGGTCTCGGTTTTGAATTCGCTTACGCCTTCGAACACCTCGGCATCACCTGCAACTCGGCAGGTAATGAGCGGGCTCTGGAAGAGACGGCGTTTAACACATTGCCCTGAAATCGGGCAGATACCCCCTCTTGGGCAGGTGAAGTGTTCCTTCCTGTCATTGCTTGGAATCAATAGACTCTCCTCCTGTATGCTCGCTGCAACGTACCTCTTCACATTCAACGTACCGCGTACGTCATCGTCCCTCAACGTCGAGGTTCGCTTTCATTGTGAAGAGCGAAAAACACCTACTAGATTAGTTTGTTGGTGGTTATCGTCCTGCACAATGGAGATTTCAAAGGGAGACCTTATTATACATAGATAATATGTATTTTTCCATCTACAACGCTATTTCTTACCTATTTCTTAAGATCGGGGAGCGCCGGACAACAGGGATGAAATCATCTTAAGTCCGGCGCTCTATGTTGATGCATGGAATGGGTGAGTGTCACACCATCAGGGTGTAGCAGGACCGAGAATGTGATACTGGCACAGACATTCCAAGCCATGCATTGGAGGCCTTATACATTCATTTTTGCAGAATGCACAAGGCTTTCTGCAAATTCCCTGCGGTGGTTCCTTCTTGCGAAACAAAGCAAGAAGGCTCACCAACACAAGAAATGCGACGATCCTTTTCATCACATCCCTTTCCGTGAACATAACGCCGCGTATCGACGTTACGCTTTTTGTACCTGTACAACATAAACCTCAGGTAAGAAAAAAGGGCTGTTTGTATAAGAGCTGTACACGCAATTGACATTCCTACTAATTGCAGTAGAATGAATGAGCTATGGCGAATCCCTCCGATGTGCTTAAGGTTCCACCTCACGACGATACTGCTGAAAAATCCGTATTGGGAGCTATTCTTCTTGATGCTTCCGCTATTCATAATGTAACCGAGTTTTTGCGATCAGACCATTTCTATAAAAAACCGCATGGGATGATCTTCGAGGCTATGATTGAGTTATTCGAGCAGCAGCAACCGATTGATATTGTAACCTTGCGCAACCAATTAAGAAGCGATGGCAACCTGAAAGTAGTGGGGGGTCAGGCCTATTTAACTGAACTTATTGAATCCGTACCTACCAGTGCCTATGTTGAATACTACGGGCGAATAGTCAAAGACCTCTACATGAAGCGCAAACTGATCGAAATCGCCTCAAAAACAGTGGAGCGGACTTTTATGGATACCGGAGATATCAAGCATATTATGGATGAAGTTGAGTCCGATATCTTCACCCTGGCCCAGCAGCAGCATTACCGCGAGTTTGTACCATTGAAAGAAGCATTAAGTGACAGTTACGAGCGTCTTGAAGAGTTGCAGAAAACCAAAGATGGTATGCGTGGTGTCCCTACCGGATTTACCTCACTGGATAACAAGCTTGCCGGTTTGCAGAAGTCGGCTTTGTATATTCTTGCTGCACGACCAGGCGTAGGAAAAACGACATTTAGCCTCAATATTGCGTTACATGCTGCTTTTAAGGCAAAGCAGACTGTCGGGTTTTTCTCACTGGAAATGAGTAAGGAAGAACTGGTTGACCGGTTGCTTGTAGGGCATGCTGATATTGATGCGTGGCGCCTGAAAACCGGGAGGTTAACAGAAGAAGATAACCGTAAACTAATAGAGGCGATGGGAGAGCTTTCGGAAGCGAATATGTTTATCGACGATACACCAGGTGCTTCGGTTCTTGAAATGCGAACCAAAGCACGCCGTTTAAAATCAGAAAAAAATCTGGGCCTGGTTATTGTGGATTACCTTCAGCTTGCTGACCCGGGTCGAAGATTTGAGTCAAGAACCCAGGAGGTTTCCTATATTTCTTTGAATTTAAAAAACTTGGCACGTGAACTGCAGGTACCTGTGCTTGCCTTATCCCAGCTTTCGCGTTCGGTAGAGCAGCGTGGGACAGGGAAGCCGGTGTTATCCGATCTTCGCGAATCGGGTTCGATTGAACAGGATGCAGACGTTGTTATGTTTATCTATAAAGATAATGAAAACGAAGATTTGCTTGATACAGGCAAGAAAATCATCAAAATCGATATTGCGAAGCATCGTGGAGGAGCAACAGGCGAGATTGAGATGATGTTCCGCGGCGACCGCGTTAAATTCTACGATACGGCGAACAATCTGGTTATTTAAGAAAGTGTCTGCGTTTAATTCGTTTTTTTCTTTTCAAGATCGGTTATTCTGTTTTCGTGATCTTCTATCATATCCCGGTATCCGGTAGTTACTGTCACATCATCCCGCAAATCGACAATCTCATTGAGAATATCATCTTTGAACTGGAGGATATTTTCTTTGACATGAGAAACGTCTTCTTTCAAAGCAGCTATATCTTCTTTGACATATGCAAGTTCTTTTTTCAGGAGAGTAACGTCTTGTTTAAGAAGGGCGACGTCTTTCTTCAAGAGAGCAACGTCTTCTTTCAGAAGGGCGACGTCTTCTTTCAAAGCAGCTATATCTTCTTTCAGAATGGCAACATCGTCTTTAAGGAGAGCTATTTCTCCTTTGAGTTCATCAAATTTTAAATCAATATAATCAACGAGTGTCTCAATCAATTTCTTCGCGATATAGTCGACTTCTTCACGCACAATAAGTCGAACTTCATCTTTGGTGGCATAGTCATTATTGTTCATGGGAATTCCATTGTATGCGAAATAAAACAGGATGTCAATAAGAAAAATGATGTTATTGTATAAAAAATTGAATTTGTCAGGAAATCTGACAACTTCTACAGAAAGTGCAACACTAGAGAGTTACAGGGAGGCTGTAAATGAGTTATGTCTCGTTATGCTTATTCCTCAACAACACCCATATCCTTCACAATGAGCTGGCGAACATAGTCAGCTTTACTGACTCCGTGCTCACGTGAACGGTGTCCCAGGAATATGTTCATCTCGCGGCTAAGCATAAGATTAAAGCGATAAAGCAGTCTTTTTTTCTTGATATCGGTAAAGAATGGTTTCATTACCTGATCGAGTTCAACCAGTGTTTTTTCGTTGTATTTGACCATTGAGATCATATTGGTTGATCCCAGCAGAATACTTTCGGGCTTAATCCTGTCATACAATACTAAGGTCGTTTTGCGATGTTGCATACAGAGGCTGATGCATATACCCAGTTCAACGCCGCTCATCCCCGGAGTTAAGATAACAGCATCAGAATTCTTGATTTCGTTGGAAATGCTTACAGAAAAATCCTGTTCTTCCGAGTTGGTAATGGTTCGTTTCGGAGTTACACTCACAGGTTCTGCTTTATGATTTTTGCTCTCAATATAGCTTATCAAATCGGCATATTCTGCTTTAATTTGACTTTGGTCGGTTTGTGGAGTTAAAATAACTATTCGCATAGAGATATATAATACCATAAACCATGCCAAATTCCAAGAAAACCATAGTCTGTGTCCGCGGAATGCACTGTCCTTCATGCGATATTCTTGTTGCCTCAAAGTTTAATGAAGTTGAGAATGTAAAGGCAGTAAAACCCGATCATGTAAGCCAAAAAGTAGAAATAGAATATGAAGGGGAGCTCGACCATAACAAACTCAATGGAAAAATCTCTGAGTATGGATACGAAATTGTCGACGAACAGGAACTGCGCGATTCGCAGGAGCCGCTCTCAAAACGGATCATAGAGGCAGTGGTGTTAGGGATGATTGTTATGACAGCCTACCTTATCGCGGGTGAATTGAACTTATTACCAGCGTCGATGATGACTACGCTCAACTTGGGGTCAGCATTCCTGGTAGGTGTAGTGGCCTCGCTTTCAACCTGTATGGCAACTACCGGTGCACTTTACCTGGCGACAATTGGGAAACTACATGACAGTACGTCGAGCTTAAAAGACCGGATGATACCGGCAATAAGCTTTAATCTAGGCCGCATTCTTACCTATGCAATCCTGGGGGCAATCAATGGACTGGTAGGACAATTTTTGATCCAGGAAGCCCAAATGGGGACTATCATGAACGTACTTATCGGTATTTTTATGATACTAATAGGACTGGATATGCTTAGGATCCTTCCCCTGGAGCGTATAATTCCCGGAAAAGGCTATAAAAAATTCTTTCTAAAAGTCGAGAAACGCCTTTTAAAGCATCCGAAACAGACATCCTTCCTTCTCGGAGTGCTCACATACTGGCTCCCGTGCGGTTTTACGCAGTCTGTCCAGCTATACGCACTCTCTATAGCCGATCCCGTCCAAAGTGCCCTAATCATGCTATGTTTCGCCTTAGGGACTACTCCAGTGCTCCTTATGATGGGATTTGTTAGTTCTATTATGAAAACCAGCTATTATCACTGGTTTATGAAGACCATTGCCGTACTTGTTACGCTTGTAGGAATAAGTTATCTGTTGAACTTCCTTAATCTGTACAACCTCAATCCGCTTCAAAAACTGTTTCCTCAGGATATAGCAAGCTCAATTCAAGCTCAACAGCAAGATGGAGAGCAGATAATTCGCATGAGCGTAACCTATAAAGGCTATACGCCGAACACCTTCACCGTCCAAAAGGGGAGACCCGTAAAGTGGATTATCGACGGAAAAGAAGTATTTGGCTGCCAGGGCTACCTTATGGCACCAAAAATCGATGTCGAAACCGTGCTCAAAAAAGGAGAAAATGTAATTACGTTTGTACCCCAGCAAGTGGGAACCATTGGATTTTCGTGCAGTATGGGCATGTATAACGGAACAATTAATGTGATTGAAGGATAATTGAGCTTGATTGCTTCCATTCTTCTGCTAGAATTGCCCAATGTTACCACCACCTGGCGAACGAAATCCGTTAGAACATCAAATATACGCTGAAACGCTTCACTCCATGTCTCCTGCAGAAATTCTTACTCAATCACCCGCGCTTATCGAATACGGCGCAAGGGAAAGTGTACGCGGCTATTTTGGACTCCCTCAAGGCGTAGATATTCGTACCGCTCTGGAAGGCTGGACTCGTACGTCCGATCTAAGCGGGGGAGAAGCATATTCTACATGGAATCAGGCACACTGCCACATAGCTCCCTTTAGTGAAGAAGAACATCCGTTTGCAGCAGTGTTACAAAGAGAAGCTCAGGCACTATCAGAATTAGGGCTTACTTGGGAACATGTACAGGAACTTGTAGATCGTTTTATTGCGGGAAAGGCGGATATGATGCTGCGTCTTCATATTTATGACAATGATGTTGAATTGATGACCTCAATCCACCTACCCGGGCCGTTGGAAGCGGGGAAACTACTATCGAGTCCAGTAGCTGTACTGGCTGCTCCAAAGGGCACTGTAGATGCAACAATCAAAGAGACAGCAAGAAATCAGTTACAAAGACAACTAGACGAAGCATATGCACGAGTATTTCAGCTACTAAGCACAAAGCAACATACAGGAGCACAGCGATTATCTCTTGTTGCTCAATTTGCTGCGTTACAACAAATCCCTGAAAGGTTGAATGCACTGATCGGGGTGAAAAAAACAAAAGGAGCATGAATCGTTTGCTGTGTGCCGGGGGAGGGGCTCGAACCCTCATGAAGTTGCCTTCACAGGTTTTTGAGACCTGCGCGTCTGCCAGTTCCGCCACCTCGGCTATGAATGTTTATTGTAGCATAACGAAGGCACAAAACGCAGAATCTTTTGAAAAAACCTTTCAAACTCTTTACACTGAAAGGTATGGCTGAAAGAACTCCACAAGTACCACCCAAACCTGTCACACCTCAAATTATTCAAAGTTACCGTGAATCCCGCGAAAAATGGGGGTTAAGTCATGAACAGACTATGTGGCTGCACTCAATCTTGTTAAGCTTGTATGTGTATGTTGTGGTGGCTTTCTATACCAGTGGAATAACTGGCTTTCTGGTTTCCCGGCAGGTAAATATCAGTATTGGCTATGTTGGCCTTATCTTCCTGCTTTTGTCAATGGGAATGAGCTCAATTTGCTATTTCTGGAATTTTGCAGATCGCTATCTGGCATACCGGAAGTATTTTGGGATTCTCGGATTTGTGTATTCCCTCATTCATTTTGTTATCTCTTTTACTTTAATACAGGTACGAACGGGGTTTGGTCTCTTTTTACAGGATCCGTCCAATACGTTACCGTTTTTTACAGGACTCAGCTCGTTGCTTATTCTGCTCACACTGACTGTGTTATCGCATCGTATTCCGATGCGCTGGCTGGGAAAGTGGTGGAGAAGAATCATGCGTTTCGGGTATTTGGCCTTGATTCTTGCTGTATTGCATACTGCCGCACGCCAAGGAGGGGAGTGGATAGGGTGGATTACGTTCCAGCGTGAATACGTATTGCCACCCTTCGGATTGCTGATGTTTATTGCTACCTGTGTCGTACTGCTGCTTCGTGCTCTTATGTGGTATGGGGTTGTTCATAAAAAAGTAGTACCCTCGAATGCACTTCCTGAAGAACAATCTATTTTGAATGCTCACGCTACGCCTCTGAAAGCTTCTATGAAAAAGTAAAACTATTGTATCGCAGTATATTAGTGATTACATTTTCAGTTATAATCGTGAATTCGTTTCACCCACAAAAAAAGGCCTCAAAATCTGTATGATCTTGAGGCCTTTGTGGGGGCCAACACTTCAGGGAATACTGTTGTGTCGAGCCCGAAATGACAATTTTTACTACTCTTTTTTTTGAAACATCGATACGTCTTATTTAATGGCGTACCTGTGCATCTTTTGTCCCCTTGAGGCTACGAGCGGTAAGCGGTGCTGATTGGTTATTTCTAATGGAATTATCTTTAACCTTTGAAAAATCAAGTATCGCGAATAAATGGCTTTTCAAAAATTATTGATAACCGTTAGGTTATATTTGCTGTCACATCGGAATGTAAAAGAACTTATTTAATCTTGCAATTAATATAAGCCTATAACAAATTTTATAGGATGTCAATAGGGAAATGAAGTATTTATTATTTATATTGATATGACTGCCTAAATACGTTTATTTGCGCTGGAAAATTATTTGAATAAAATCTATCCTTTAGACTTTTATAATAACCCAAACCTCTCGTTGAAAAATATCCTATAGTTTGATACAATATACGCACCAAATGTGTATGTATTGTCTCTTCTATGCCTGGAATTAGCTTTCAGGTGGTTGTTTGAGGCGGAGTACACGTTGTGAACGTTAACATATAGCTTAGGAAACAATCAACTTAAGCGTAATTTGATGGTTGCGGAATGGGGTTCCCGAGAAGGGGAGAAGGTAGTGTGCCATTGTGCGCATATCGTTTCTTCTGCTCGGGAACTCCGACCATGACCGTCGGAGGAGCTTAGGAAGTGGAAAACGCAACAAGGAGAACGATCATGCGAAGGCCTAGTACGTTACGGCCCGGGCTCGCCCTCGTGGTGTTTATCTTTCTAGTTCTGGCCCCCTGCTTGGCACGGGGTACGGCCGGCGCGCAGACCGACTTCACCAGCCAGCGCAACTGGGCTGACAATAGCTCGGGGTACCCGACGCCGTTCAACACGAGCGCCGGTGTGGCCGAGCCCCAGCTCGGCATCGCGCAGTTTGTGCAACCCGACCCGAAGACCCTTTGCCAGGTCGGGCTCTTCGTCGCCAACGCCGACGGCAGCGGTCAGCAGCAGCTCTCCCGACACCCCAGCAGGGTCTACGACCCGCGCTGGTCGCCGGACGGCAACAGCCTGCTGTTCTCGATGAGCGAGACAGGAGAGACAAGCCCAGAGGACTTCGGGCTCTATACCTACGGGCTGAAGATCGGGATCCGCGAGAAGGTGGCCACCGGCTTCATTCGGAGCGCCGACTGGATCAGCGGCACTAGCCTTGTGTACAACGACGAGGCGACGAGCAGCATCGTTCGGGTCGACACCATCGACAGCATGCCGGTCACCACGACGCTCAAGACGAACGTGCGCGTGGGCCGGCTCGACTACCACCCGACAAGCGGCATCGTGTACGACGACATGGCCACCGGCCAGATGTACCGCATGAACCTCGACGGCAGCGGCCTCGTGCAGCTGACCCGGGACGAGGGGGTCCACGAGCCGCGCTGGTCGCCCGACGGCAGCCGCATCGCCTTTATCAGCGGCGCGAGTTCGGCCACCACAAGCGTTCAGATCGTAAACGCAGACGGCACTGGGCGGCGCCAGCTGACCGAATGGGCGGACACCAAGTACGCGCCCACCTGGACTTCTAACGGCAGCCAGATCCTCTTCACCGAGGCCACCTGGCGGGGGCCCCTGCAGCTTCGGCTGCTGACCCTCGACAACGACGCGGGCTTTAAGACCTCGGCTCACCTGGCCTTTGGCGACTACGCTGAGTACTCGCCGGACGGGAAGCAGCTTGTCTTTACCGACTATGTCTGCCCCCGTGCCCCCTCCAGCTACCATACTGGCATCAGCGGGTACCAGGGGACCGAGACGCGCGGCTACGCTGTCGGCAACCTGCTAGAGCTGACCACGGTGGTGAGCAGCAGCGTCGACCTGCTGAAGTACGAAGTGCGGGAGGACTCGAACGCCGACTTCCTCGACTGGTCGCCGGCAGCACCGGCACCCTCGTGGAGCGGCTCGCCGCTTGCAACCGGACTCTACACGGCTACACTGCAGGTGCGCGACCCCGACCAAAAGACCAACTGCATCTACCTGACCATGCAGCCCACGGGCATGAACCTGCGTCCCGGCTGCTTTCCGTTCATCCGGTCGACGTACTGGGTGGCCGGCAAGGTCACGTACGCAGACGGCACGCCCGTTTCTAACGCCGGCGTCTACCTCGAGGGCCGGGACGGCTTCTGGCGGATGGTTGTGACGAACGCAGCGGGCGAGTACAAGATCCGCTGGTTGCCCCGTGGGGACTACTGGATCCGCGCATTCGCGTCGGGGCAGGACTTCGGTCCGAGCCGGCAGATGACTGTTGATGACTATGCCCCGGACTGGACCGACATCGAGGGCTACAACTTCGTTGCTAGCGGCAATCCTCCGGCGGCTGAGGAGCCCGCCGTGATCGGGTTCGGACCGGAACTCGTGATGGCCAAAGAGAATGGGGGGACCTATCGCATCTCTCTGAACCGCACGGGCGGGCTCACCTCGGCCTTCACCGCCACTCTCAACCTGGGCGGCCTGGCCACCTACGGCGCAGACTATACGGTTGTCGGCCTGCAGCCAGGGAATAACCCCGTGGTCTTCAGGCCCGGGGAGACTGCCAAGCACTTCGACTTCGCTCTTCTCGATGACTCTGAGGGTGAGGGGCCGGAGGGCATCACCCTGCTGCTGCAGAACGGCACTGGGTATTCGCTGCAGGGGCGCGGGCGACTCACGCTGGAGATCGAGGACGACGACCCGCGGCTTGCTGTGTCCGTCAGCGCCAGCAAGCCCGGCGCGAAGCCGGGCGAGGTGGTGAGCTTCACCACCACCATCACCAACAACGAGTTTACGCCGCAGGGCGGCGAGCTGGTGATGGAGTTCGATCCGAAGGTCTGGAACGCCGGCGAGGCGACCGACAGCCTCGTCGTGGATGGCAAGCTGGTGGTTCGCTTCAACGTGACCTACCTGCAGCCCGGCAAGTCCACCACGCTCCGCTGGGAAATGGTGGTCAATGACGGAGCGAAGCCGCAGGTGCTGAACCTCGCGGCGCCGAAGTTCGTAGTCGGCGCTGGCCCGTTCAATGCTAAGGTGGCCACGGGCAATTCGCTCAGGTTCGAGGTCCAGCCCGCCGACGGTCGGTGGCGGGTAGTTCTTCCTCAGGTACTAAGATAGGCAGAAGTTTCCTAAGCTCCCAGTGCACCACGTTCGTGCACACGAGGCGGGCCTGCTACCCATGCAGGCCCGCTCATCAAACTCTTGAGGATAAAGAGAATAATAGAAACACTGTTCTTCTCTTTGCCTTCAATACTGTGAGGCAGTAATTTAACAAATAGGTTCAGGAAACACATCCGATTATTTCGGGAGTCCCTTTCTTACTCTATATGAAAAGTAGGGTAAATAAGGGACTTCCGATAGTAGTAACAGACCATGAATGTCTGTGAACCGAATCGGAACTGTGTTCAGGAATAAGAGAGGAACTCATGCGAACTCACCCGACCTTCCGTTCAATGGCCCGGTTCGCCCTGCTGGTCTTTACTCTGTGCCACTTCGCGCTGAACTATACCCTACATCAGGCCTTCGCGGCGGAGGGGGATACGGCTGGCGTCGAGACCTCGACCATGCAGAACACCTGCCGCAGCGCCCTGTACACCCAGCTGTTCACTAACTTCCAGCACATGGGTGCAGTGAACTATATGCTGGAGAGCGGGCGATGGGGCAGTGCGGCTCAGTACGCGCCGCAGTACAGCAATGTCTACACCGATGTCAGCGGTCTGGGGGAGGGTGACTTTATCTGGATCCCCATGCAGGGCTACGACCATACCGAGGCGCCCACTGCTGAGTACCGCGTACAGCTCAAGGCTTTCGTCGAGCGTGGCGGCACCCTGCTCCTCCTCAACGAGTTCGGGCCGAACTACTTCCTCGGAGACTGGCTCAACCAGTTCAACGCAGACATGCTGGGCGGCCCCTACCTGCAGCAGAACCTCAGCGAGGAGTACGTCGAGTCCGCCTCAAGGGTCCCCGGCGGGCTGCCCAGCTGGATCTGGGGCTACTCAACTACGGGCTTGCCGACTCAGGAGTTCGCGGCCACCGCTGGATACACCATCACCGGCGATGTGAAGCCGCTATACTTGAGTGCCGAGGGTCGCGTGCTGGCAGCCGAGGCAAAAGTGGGCAAAGGTGTAGTCCGCTGGGTTGGTGACACCACCTTCATGGGCTCGTACAACCCAACCATCTGGACTCGTCTCCTCGGCTGCGGCACCCCCAAGCCTGAGATCAGCTGGATCAAGGAGTCGCTCGAAGTGAAGGAGGGCGAGGTTGTCACGGCCTGGGTTTGGCTCTATCGCACCCAGGAGCTCAGCTCGACGGTGAGCCTGAGGCTGACGATTGCCGGCTCGGCCCTCGAGAAGGGGACGGCAACGCTGCCCGACGGCCTAACTGCGGGGCAGCAGACCATCACCTTCCAGCCCGGCGAAGACCTCAAGCAGTGGCCCGTTACCATCGTCAACGATACTTTCGACAATGGCGGCACTGAGGTCCGCTTCCAGGTGACAGGTGATGGGGCCATCTTCCTCGCGGGAACCGGGACGAGCACGATCACGATTGTCGATGATGACGCGCCCGGCGCCAAACCCTGCGACCCAGAGGGGCATGGCTTCCAAAGCTGTTCCGCCTATCACTACGGCCTGCCACTGGTGATGAAGTAACGGAATTCGAACAGAAGACGTTTCCTGAACCAACCGGGGCGGTGTACCAAGTCGTACACTGCCCCAACCCACGAAGCGGGCCTGCTACCAATGCAGGCCCGCTCACCACAATCTTGGTATTGTGCAGAACCGACACTCCCTTCATCATCCTCTTACCAAGTATTGATGACAGCTGAAAGAATAGAGCGTACTATTCTTCCAGATGTTCTTAATACACCATAACGTATAAGGAATTGTTGAAAATGCACTTTTACACAGTATCGAAACATATGCATGAGGGATCTTTTTGTATGAAGTATTTGCGAATACTGCATAGAGAGGGATCCCGACCATGTATGTCGGGCGATACGTTCAGGGATCTAGTTTATTTGGAGGTTTCAATGCGCAACGCGCATCGCGTGCTCCTGGCCGGTGTTCTGTTGGCTCTGCTTGCTGGCATGCTTTTGATCCTGCCCGCGCGTGCCCAGGCCAACCCGGGCCAAATCGGCGAGAACCTGCTGCCGCGGCAGAGCGGTACTGTCCAGTGCTACTACGACACACGGTCGACCTTCTGGCTGGGTGATGATCCTTTTGGGGACATACCCACTACCGTGGAGGTGACTCCTGGGACCAGCTCGGATGAGATGTTGGTCCGGGTGGCCACCGACGTGCGGGAAACCCCCACTGTGATCAAGCAGGGGATTGCCGAGGCAGGGAGAACGCGCCAGGGTAAATTTCCCGATACAGTGCAGCTGCTAGCAACAAGCGCCGGATCCATGCAGGGGAGCCCGGAGCGAAACTTCCAGGGCGACATCGTGACCTACGCGGGTCTAAGCAACCCGGGCAAAGGCGCGTTCGTCACACTCTGGCGTGTAAAGTGGCAGCAAGGGGTGGGGGACAAGAACGTCTACGTCTCGATCCAAACCTACGCTGGCGTTGACCGAGTCGCAATCCAATGCCCGCTGTCCCAAGGTCTTCGCGAGCCTGCGTACTTCGAGATGAAGGCGTCGGCCGCGAACATGCCCGAGTCACCTGGCCGCTTCGAGCTCGAGATTACACGCAGCGGCAACTTGGCCGAGCGAGTCGAGCTGCGCCTGGCTCTCAGCGGCACTGCTACGGCCACTCAGGACTTTACGCCATCGGGGCTCGATGCCTCCGCCCCGAACGCGGTGGTTTTTGAGTCGGGGGAGACCCGCAAAGTCTTCACCGTGTTCATCCTCCCCGATGAAGTCTCGGAGGGGAACGAGACGGTGGTCTTTTCGCTTACGCAGGCTCAGGGCGGAGTAGTCCGCTTGAGCCCGCAAGTGAGCGTGATCATCGTTGATGACGAGAAGCCTGAGCCCCTGCCGTTGCCAAGTCCGGAGCCGTCACCTGGTCCTGAGCCTTCATCAGTGCCGAGCCCGCAACCTGGCAATGGCCCGCAACCGTGCGGGGGCAAGTGCAACGAGCGCCCACACCGGCTCGCCCTACCGCAAGCCACGCGGTAGCAAACAAGCCAGAGTTCGAGTCCCTGTCCCTGTCTGACATCGCTCTTGAGCGAACCTGAACATCATCATCAACGTCCTGAACATCACGGAGGCGGCGCACCATGAAGTGCGCTGCCTCCACCCAATACTGATAATCTGCTCATACTTATATAGTTTAATTTCTTCATACATTTACACACCAAATACATACTTTTGATATACTTACGCTAGGCCTAAGCTACACATGGAGAGACACATGACCGTAAGAGAGGAACTTCCGCCTGCTCGTACAGCACTGCCTGGCATGATCGAAATTGCCGAAGGGGTGATTGTCCCTGACAGTCTACTCATTATGGGCGACCAGCTTATCGAGGCTCAGGTGAAAGCCAAGGAGGAGGACTACAAGCGGCTCACTGCAGCCGCTACAGAGTCTCCGTCGGGCAGCACTGTGAGAGTGGTCTGCTCTGAAGGAGATAGACGCGCCTCGAAGTTGTCTCCTGAAACTGCCCTCTAGCTCACCTTCCACCAGCACAGGCCGTCCCTCAAGGGGAGCGGCCTGTGCACCATTTTTTCCACCACTCCATTTCTTACTAACTATTTATATCTCTACATATAAATATTGATGTATATTGTCCTATAAGGTTATATAATACCTTTGAAGTGTTTGAAAACGAAGGAGACAGCGCTATGCGCACATGGAGAATGATTCTACTCGTCGTGGTCGCACTGATTATGCTGGCAAGCCTGGAACCTCTGGCTTTGCTGCGTGCTCAGCCGCAGAACTATACCGTGATCATGACGCCAGCGGAGACCACCGTCCGGCCTGGTGAGCCATTCACGCTCACCATCAGCGTGACCAACAACGGCCAAACTGATAACACGGGAGGGCAGATTGATTTCTACCTCCCTGAAAACCAGCTTGTGATCGACGAGGTGCTCGACGGCGGTCGGCAGCTGATCTCGGCACCGTTTGTGGTCACCTGGGAGGTACCCGAGGGCTTCGAGGCGAATACTACCATCACCAAGCGGGTAGTGGTGAAGGTGCCGCCCTCAAGCTTCGGTGTCGCGAGCGTCAGTACCCCGGCGCAGGTGATGTCGTTCAAGATTCGCGACTACTGGTATGCCGACTTGCGCACCGATCACAAGTACATAGGAAGTGAGGCGCAAGTTACGGTCGACCTGCGCCCTGGTGCCCAAATCCCACGCTCGGCCTTGCCGCTCGTCGTTCGCTAACACAGACTCCGCCCAAACGTCAATCCATCAATTACACGTTTTTCAAACCTTCACAGCAGGGGAGGGGCACTCCGCCCCTCCTTCTCCTAATACCATATAGCTTTCCCGGCTAAAATTCCTACTTGACAATCAAAGTAATACTTTGTATAGTAAGTTCTACTTATGTTCACAGCTACACTTACAGAAAAATCTCAGGTCGTCATTCCAAAGAAAATTCGGGATCAGATAGATTTAAAACCAAAAGAAACTGTTTTTTTTGAGGTGGAAAACGAACGGATTGTTATCCGTAAAGTCTCTTCGATAGATCAAATGGCAGGTATCTTTGCCGGTCGAAGAAAAAAACCTCTATCACAAAAGGAAATGAATATGGTAGTTAGAGATGCCGTTGTTAAAAAATATCTCGAAAAAAAGAAAAATGGTAACGCTTGACACAAATCTTTTTGTCCGCTTTTTTACAAACGATATTTCAAGGCAAGCAGCTTTAGTAAAAAAGCTGCTTGTTTCCGGTCAAATGCTGTATGTGCCAGATGCTGTGTTTCCGGAAATAGAATACGTTCTGAGAATGCAGTATTCAGTTAGCCGAAATGAGCTTATTGTCGCGTATGAGTTTATACTGGGGCTTGAAAACGTAAAGGTGAACACTGAAGCAAAACAGGCTCTTGCTATCTACAAGGCTTCTTCACTTGATATGGCAGATTGCCTTATTGCAGCATATTCAATAAAGGGCACACTGGCGAGCTTTGACAAAAAACTCCTAAAGCTCCGGGAAGTTACGCCATACTGGAAGTAACCACTCCCATCATTGACACGTCTTGTTCTATAAGCTATACTCCATACGATGAGTCACAAACAACCCATGGCTCCAATTGAGAACTTCTTCAAAGGAAAAGATATTGTTTCTATCGCCCAGTTTGACCGCGAATCAATTGAATCCGTCTTCGATAAAGTACTTGAAGTAAAAAAAGACCTTCACCCCAAGAAAAATGCTGACAATTTAGCTGGAAAGCTCGCGGCTATGCTCTTTTACGAACCGTCTTCACGAACATTCTTATCTTTTGTTACCGCAATGAAACGATTAGGCGGTATGACGCTGGAAATGCATGATGCGGGAAAGACGTCATCAGCGGTAAAAGGGGAGACACTGCAGGATATGGGACGCGTTGTCGAAAACTACTGTGATGTTATTGTAATGCGCCATCCGGAAATCGGCTCTGTCGAAAAAGTAGCTCATGCTGTCCAGGTTCCTGTGTTGAATGCCGGAGATGGTTCAGGTGAGCATCCGACACAGGCACTTATGGATATGTTTACCCTCAAAGAGAAATTTGGAACACTTGACAATATCAAAGGGTTGATGGCAGGGGATTTGCTATACGGGAGAACAGTCCATTCATTCTTGCAGGGATTGTCCAGATATGATCATGTAACAATCTATCTTCTTGCTCCAAAGAAACTGAAAATGCCGAGTGAAATAATTAGAAAACTACAATCAACAAAAATGACAATCATCGAAATCGAAAGCGAAAAAAGCATCCCAAAAGACTGCAACTTCTGGTACTGGACGCGCGTTCAAAAGGAGCGATTTAGCGATCAGAAAGAATATGAGTCGATTAAAAATACCTTTATTATTACGCCTCAGCTATTACGGGAAAAGGGCAATGAAGATATGGTGATTATGCACCCATTGCCAAGGGTAGGGGAGATTGATACAAGGATTGACGAAGATCCGCGGGCAATCTACTTTACAGACCAGATTGAGAACGGTATTTACACCCGAATGGCATTGCTGCGCATGGTATTAGGGAAGTAAAGTATAACTAACATGAAAGGAAAACTTATTTTTGCAGACGGTACCGAATTTGAAGGCGTTTCTTTTGGAGCAGAAAAATCGACTCCAGGGGAAATTGTTTTCTCTACCGGAATGGTTGGTTATCCGGAAAGTATGACCGACCCTTCATTTGCAGGGCAGATTCTGGTAATGACGTATCCTTTAGTAGGGAATTACGGAATTCCGGAAGCAAAATTCTGGGAATCGGAAAAAATGCAGATTAGTGGACTTGTAGTTTCCAACTACATTGACACTCCGTACCATTTTCAAAGCCAGAAAACACTAGGTACCTGGCTAAAAGAATGGAACGTCCCCGCACTGGAGATAAAAGATACACGCGCATTAGCAATGAAAATTCGCGATGAAGGAGTGCAATTGGGGAAAATCGTGATTAACGGAAAAGACGTGGGTATTATTGATCCGAATGCACAAAACCTCGCTGCTGAAGTTTCGCTTCCAGGAGTCAAGATCATCAATGAAAAAGGAACCAAAACGGTAGCGGTATTCGATTGCGGAGTAAAAAACAACATCATAAAGAACCTGGTTGACCGGAATATTCGCGTTGTTCGTGTACCATGGGACTACAATATTTTTGATCTAAACGAAAAATACGATGGCATTTTGTTATCGAATGGCCCTGGTGATCCAAAATCAGCAACTACCACTATTGAAATTGCCAAAAAGGCAATGGAACTGGGTATTCCCACCTTTGGAATCTGTTTGGGAAACCAGATACTCGCTTTAGCTGCAGGAGGAGATACGTTTAAGCTCAAATTCGGACATCGCAGCCAGAATCAGCCCTGTATCGATCAAAGAACCGGACGCTGTTATCTTACTACTCAAAATCATGGGTATGCAGTTGGAGTAATCCCTGAAGGTTTTGAACCATGGTTTATGAATGCAAACGATAACACCAATGAAGGTATTCATCATAAAACAAAACCATTTATGTCAGTCCAGTTCCATCCAGAAGCTACCCCAGGACCTGCAGATACTGAATGGCTCTTCGACTACTTCGTAGAAAAAATGCAGGCTTAATAAGGGTTATAGAGGAAGCTTTCTTTCTATCTCTTCAAAACACTGTACAAACGCAAACCCGGCTCGAAGTCCGGGTTTGAAGGTGATGGAGTTACTCGGTTGTGTAGCGTGTAAACGCTCCCAGAAAACTGGGGGTATTCACATTGTGGGTATCGGCAAGACGCTTTTGATTTAATGTAAAAGCAGTCATTAACAATAAAATATGTATAGCGAGTGTGGTTAATGTCATCAAGACAGTACTTGTTTTCATAGCATTTTTTCGTAACGTGTAAATTCTCTTTAGGAACTTAGATATATCTTTGTTCCTATAATCTATTGTTACTATAGCACATCATTTTGTGATAGTAAATACAAAATCCGGACAAAATTGAGCTTTCTATACACACGATACGTATTTTGATTTATGTTGTGAAGTAACAACATATATAATATGAGCACCTATTCATATAGTCCTATAACTGACAAAAAGTAGACATTTGTAAATTTAAAAGTTATTTTTAAATGCTCATAAGAGACACGCCTCGGGTATAACGCTGAGTAGCTCAAAATGCTTAGACATTTTGAGACTCAGCGTATATAATCTAATCTAGCTATGAAGAAACCGGAACAAACGTTCTCTATGCCCAAAAAGATTGTTATACTCGGCTCCGGTGCACTCAAAATTGGCCAGGCAGGCGAATTTGACTATTCGGGATCCCAGGCAATTAAGGCGTATAAAGAAGAGGGGATACAAACTGTCCTCATTAATCCCAATATCGCAACAATCCAGACATCAGAACAACTTGCTGATGAAGTGTATTTTCTCCCTGTTACCGACTACTTTGTGGAAGAAGTTATCAAAAAAGAAAAACCCGATGCCATTGCACTCTCGTTCGGAGGACAAACAGCTCTCAACTGCGGACTAAGCCTTTACAAGAAAGGTATTCTGGAAAAGTACGGTGTCCGCGTACTTGGAACGTCTGTTGATTCTATTGAGATTGCCGAAGACCGTGAACTATTTGCCCAGCACCTGCGTAAAATAGGCCTATCGACCCCTCCCAGTAAAGCCGCATACTCCGTTGAAGAAGCACTGGAAATAGCAAAAGAACTCAATTATCCCGTTATGACGCGAGCTGCATTTGCCCTTGGTGGTCAAAGCTCCGGTGTTATTTTTGATGAAAAGGAAATGCGTACGCGTATGAAAGACGCTTTTGCCTTTACTTCACAGGTACTGGTGGAAAAGTATCTCCACCATTACAAGGAAGTTGAGTATGAGGTAATCCGCGATGATAAGGACAATTGCGTTACAGTGTGTAACATGGAGAATTTTGATCCTCTCGGTATTCATACTGGTGAGTCAATTGTTGTTGCACCGAGCCAAACATTAACCAACTTTGAATACCACTATCTGCGACAGGTGTCCATGAAACTGGTTCGAAGCCTAAATATTATTGGAGAATGTAATGTTCAGTTCGCACTCAATCCTAAACCAGATGGTGAAATTGAGTATTACATTATCGAATTAAACCCCCGATTGTCACGCTCTTCGGCACTTGCTTCAAAGGCAACGGGATATCCACTGGCATATGTGGCCGCAAAGTTAGGATTGGGAATGGCACTTACCGAAGTCAAAAATCAGATGACGCAGGTAACCCAATCCTGTTTTGAACCGGCGCTTGATTACCTTGTCGTAAAGGTACCGCGCTGGGATATGGATAAGTTTAAAGGTGTAAAAGAGCAAATAGGTAGTGGCATGAAATCGGTAGGGGAGGTTATGGCAATCGGACGGTCGTTTGAAGAAGCCATTCAAAAGGCCATTCGCATGCTCGATCGCGATCTTGAAGGGGTAACGGCTCTCAATTTCGAGAAAAGTTTGAACGGGTACCAGTACTATGTTGACACACCGACCCCTCGACGCATTTTTGCTGTTTGTAAAGCACTGAAAGAAGGGGTAACCGTAAAAGAGATTTATGAGAGAACTGGAATTGATCCGTGGTTCCTGTATCGCCTAGAGGAAATTGTGAAGTGCGAAAAGCAGTTAGCTGAATCAAAAAAGCTTGATAAAGAATCTTTACTTGAACTGAAGCAAAAAGGATTTTCGGATAAAAGAATTGGTGAATTAGTAGACATGAAGGGGCTTGATGTCCGTGAGGAACGAAAAAAACTAGGAGTAGTACCTTCTGTATTTAAGATTGATACTCTAGCAGGAGAATTTCCGGCACAAGCGAATTACCTGTACATGACCTACCACGGCTTCCATAATGATGTAGAGCCATTAGGTGATAAAGGAGTTATGGTCCTTGGTTCAGGTCCCTATAGAATTGGTTCTTCAGTCGAATTTGACTGGACTTGTGTAAACGCTGCCATGCATTTGAAAGACTATAACCGCAAATCAATTATCGTAAACTGCAATCCTGAAACGGTCTCCACAGACTATGACATTTCCGACCGTTTGTACTTTGAAGAACTAACTTTTGAACGAGTATGCGATATCTACGAATTCGAAAACCCGGAAGGCGTTATCGTTTCAGTAGGCGGACAGCGTCCAAATACGCTGGCGTTCTCGATGTCAAAATATGGATGCCGCTTATTAGGAACCCAGGCAGAAGATATTGATAGAGCAGAGGATCGCACCAAGTTTTCGGCACTTCTCGACGACATCAACGTTGCACAGCCGCGCTGGAGAAAACTGACATCCATTGAAGATGCAAAGCAGTTTGCTGAAGAGGTGGGCTATCCGGTTCTGGTACGACCTTCCTACGTATTGTCCGGAGCTGCTATGAGTGTCTGTTACAACGAAGCTGCGCTTGAACGTTTTACAGCAAAGGCCGCTGCAATAAGCCGAGAACATCCCGTTATCATCTCCAAATTCTTTACCGAAGCAAAGGAAATCGAGTGCGATGCCGTTGCACAGGATGGAGAAATTATTACGCTGGCAATTTCAGAGCATGTGGAACACGCGGGCGTTCATTCAGGTGACGCAACAATTGTCTTCCCACCGCAGAGAATTTTTATAATCACAGAAAAGAAAATTGAGGAGATTACTCGCAAAATTGCAAAGGGTTTGAATATTACTGGGCCATTTAATATCCAATTCCTGGCCAAGGAAAACAAAGTTTCAGTAATTGAAGTAAATTTGCGTGCATCCCGTACCTTCCCGATGATTTCAAAAGCATTACGCATTAATTTTGCAAAGCTTATAATCGATGCCATTTACAGAAAAGCAAAGCCAATCTTCTACGAATATCCGGAACATGTGTTGGTTAAGGTGCCGCAGTTTTCATTCTCTCGACTGGAAGGGGCTGATCCGGTACTACGTGTCGAAATGTCGAGTACCGGCGAAGTTGCATGTTTTGGAGACAGCATGGAAGAAGCGCTGATGAAGTCGATGTTGGCGACAGGGGTAAACGTAATAAAGCCATGCGCATTATTATCGGTTGGGGGATGGGAGAACAAAAACAAATTTTTTGAATCTGCTTTACTGCTCGAGAATATGGGGTATAAGCTGTATGCAACATCAAATACCTATAAATTCCTGACTTCACGGGGAATTAAGTGTGAGCTGGTGCATAAAATGCATGAAGAGAAGAGTCCGAATGTGGTTGATTTGATTCGTGATAAAGTAGTAGGACTGGTAGTAAATATCAGTGATATGGAAGATGTAAAGGAAACAGAGCACCTGGGAGAGCATTTATCAGATGGATACCTAATTCGTCGTGCTACAGTTGATGCAAATATTCCTTTGATTACCAATATTATTAATGCAAATGCGTTTATCCACGCTCTTCATAAATATAGGAATGGCGGTTTGTCTGCAAAAGCCTGGAGCGAATATAAGACTACGTAAATAATTTTTAAGAAGATAAGCGAAGTTTAAAAATTTGAAGTTAAGAAAAAACAAAGAGCCACAATCTATCGAACAATTCTGTTCCTCTGACTTTTCTCAATTTCTGAATTTGTCCTGCTACGTATCTCGCTTGTGATACTTCGCTACGTTATTTAGAATCTAAGTGCTTGCTAAGCGCACTTGTTGCCACTAGTATACAACATCTTTTGTTATAGGTCAAGGGCATGTATGAATTTTCTTACAATAGGTTCATGAAACGTGCGAGCAAGGTAAAAAGGGACTTTTGCTATAAGCTGGTATAATAGGTGCGAGTTAATACTACTATGCCGGAATATAAACTATTTGGAGCTTCCGTATGGGAAGGAGAACCAGCAGAAAATAAGGTGACAGAAGAGAACTCGCTACTCAAAGAGCCCGCTATTGCAGAGTTTTCAAGAGGTGTGTGGGAGTACAACAAATTACCTGGTCGTGAACGTAAAGTGATACGTGACACGGTCCTTACTGGGATTCTCTCGAATCCGGAAGCTGGGTATGAGATCATAAGACGATACGCTGGATATGCACAAGAATTGTCTCCCTCTGCTCAGACTGCACAAACCATATTTCGTGATATGTTTTTCCATATGGATAGGTTTTCCAAAGGGAAACGGAGTGCAGCCTGGAATAATCCTTTGAAAGAAGGAGAAGCGATTCCACAACTTTCCCCATTTCTTGGATATTTAGAAGCCTCAGAAGATCCAGCTGTAGAGACCCAAATTGGTGCAATTGTTGATACCGTGGCAGCGGAGCAAATACTCAAACTTATCAAACCTGAGCGTATTGAAACGGAACCTTTCCAGTTGGCTGCTCTCGCTGAATACCTGGCAGATATTGCACAGTACGGCCTTGATAGCACGTCTCCAGCTGTGAAACGCTATGTAGCTCAATTTATGGCGATGCATCGCGGAGTGGGACTGCCTGCTGAGTTACAGACAGGAAAAAAGATGATTGATCCCCAAAGTCTTACCAATCGCGAGTTACTCAGGCAGTTACTGCAGATTGCTATCCCATCCCTCTACGGATTGTACGGAGAAGCCAATCCTGAAGTGGTGAAAACAGTTGACGATACGTTTCGTAGTGCCTATTTATTGTGGCGGCAGCACGGTGATCCACAATGGGAAATAAGAAAGATAGTAGAAGGAATTCAGACGATCGTAAAAGGTGAGTATGATGGACCTTCAGGTGAGGGAACTGAGCCAGATGATATGTCTCGGCGCTATTTTCACCAGCGATATGATGGACAATCCTATGTGACTCCGTATGTCTCTCCCTATTCCGAACGGGCGCATGAAAGAGCAGCAGGTGCACAGCCGTTTCCCTTTAACGTAATTTGGCAATACCGGCCAGAACGCGATATCTATGAAGCACATGCGGGAATGCATTACACTCCTCGTGGTGAAGATTACAACATGGTGGCTTTGCCCGATGGAACCTTTCGTGTATTTGCATTTGATACTACAAGGAATTTGCCAGAACGGGAGCTGATGGAGAGACAGTTACGGGAATATGGAGCAGGAGAGATAACCAGACCTGAAGTGGTGCAGTCGGTATTACGATATATGAGACCAGTCCCATTTGGAGAAGAGGAGGTAAGGAACAGTCTTGTCTTATTTAACAAAGCACAGGACGAGTTGCCTTTATCGCGAAATGAATCTTTTTATCGGGGAGTGTACTCGAGTCGGTTTGCAGGGACAAGACAGGTACCGCACCGCTTGCTGCATTTCCAGGGGGATTTTGTACGAATTGATAAAACCCTGCAGGAACAGCTCCCCTTTGACACCTTCACCTACAAATATGCCGGTAAACCGGGCTTGTTCCGCGTTGAAATGGGAATAGGGGAGAATACAGTGGTGTGTTATATGGATAATCAGTTTGATATTTTTCTTGATGCTGAACAGACAATGCCTTTTGGAATAGATCAATATAGCGTTTTGTGGTGGCGGGGTATTTTTGCCGGTTACCTGCATGGGATACTTGCAGAACCAAGGAAAGTTCATGGAAGAGGAACAGGCTCTGCAAGCTCCGGTGAAGGCAGGTACCGAAAACCGCAAGGACCGTACCTGCGGCCACTCATCCCCGGCGCTCGACCAAGCACGGATCAGATTGAGTTAGCTCGCGACTACTATGGACATGCAGGAATTGAATTTGATTTGTTGAGTTATTCTGATGACCTTGTGAAAAATGGTGGCTTACCGGTTACCTTTGTTGCACCTCAACAGAAAATGGTATATATCCCACCCGCAGGAGATAAAGGAGCGAAACCTGAGATTGAAATAGAAGAAGTGATTCCGGAGCCTGTTGAGCACAGTGCACCATTAGTGAAGAGAGTGCTTTTGTCAAAAAAGGATGACTGCAGCGACCTGTAGGGTCGCCACCGCCGGCGAATCGGACGTGCTTGGATTTGCCTACGTGCAAATGCGTATGGATAGTGTGTAGTGCCCTCGCTTCGAGCTACAGCATCTTGTGAATACTGAAATCTTCCTCGAGTATCGGATGGCGTACACCTCCTCGACCATAAAACCGAGGAGCTCTCCAGGCAATTCACCCCAGATAAAAGGGTAGTAGATACTGCGATGCAGTTCCGCCCCCTCCCTGGAGCAAATGAGTTCCATTGTGAGCATTCCGGCAAGAAAGCTCAAATATTCGAAACTCCTGCCCGTGACTCCCAAATCCTCTGCGTTCAGCAAATCCCGCTGCGTTCCTGTTGGCACGAGTTCCTCCGATGTGTAACGCCGATCCTATAGTATAGCACTGTTTTAGTGGAGTAACACGGTGGATTTCCGGTGGTATACGCTTATAAAAAACTATGTTGCGAGTGCTTTTCGGACAAAGAGCGTTCGATGGAGTGGGCAAATGCCATGAGCTTTTATAGCATTCTGGTGTTCTTTTGTAGCATACCCCTTATTTGTGCACCAGCTGTACTGGGGAAACGACTGGTGAAGTTCATCCATCATTTCGTCACGCTCAACTTTTGCGATTATCGAGGCAGAAGCGACAGTTATCGTATTTGCATCGGCCTGGGGGATGGCAATCTGCGTGATTGTTTTGTCTTTGCGCAGGGATTTAATGGGAATGGTATCGGTTATTACGATATAATGCGAGGTTGAGGGTAGATTGTCGATAATATGTCTGATAATGAGCGTAGCTGCTTTTTCAATGGCGGGGACAATGCCCAGGCTATTGATTTCTTCCACTGAGCTCGATGCCGTTTTCCAACATAAAGCTCTATTTTTGATCTCAGGAGCCAGTTTTTGCCTCTTTTTAAGTGAACAGAGCTTGGAATCGTGTATCTTAAGCTTTTTTACTTCTTTTTGCTTTAAAAGGTCGAATAGAGGATAACACACCCCTCCAACATAGACCGGTCCAGCTAAACAGCCTCGACCGACTTCATCAATGCCGATAACGAAGGTATTGTTTTGCCAGTAGGGGAGTTCGTGGCTAAAGTCGGGGAACGGTTTCATAGAAGAACAGTATACCGTTTGAAGGGGGAGTGTGGTGAGAAGGTAATACTCGTCGAGGAAATGTGGTTGGGGCAGGGAACGGGGTTTTGCCGTTCCCTGCGGACGCGTGATGGGAGCGAGGAGAGGAGTCAGTTGAGTTCGGAAACCCGGACATGAACGGAGTGGCCTGTTGAGATATGTACCCGCCGATCTTCGGATACAGTAGGAACAGTCGCATCGATACCTTTGACCGTTCCAAAAACACAGTGCTCCCGATCAACGCCGGATTGTACCTCCACCCATACTGTATCGGGGTAGAAGCGTTCGTCCCTTACTATCCACTTGTAGCGACGCAACATCTCGACCAGCTTCGCTGCCATATGCTCCTCCTCAAACTTAAACGCGTATATTCCTATAGTTTATGTTGTTTAGCAAAAAACTCTGTGATATTGAACACTGCTACGAAAGCCTAAAAATGCTCGTTTTCTTATAGTAATTTTTATTATTTATTTACGATACATAGACTTTTCGAATATTTGAGCATAGGGTGGGTTATAATGCATATATGGCAGACAAAGTAGCATTTAAAGAAGAATTCTCCAACAAACACCTCGGCAAGTTACTGCGCCTTATTGCAGCAGTATATATGCTCAATGGCGAAAATCGCTTCAAAATTGTGGCCTATCAGAAGGCTGCTGATACGGTAGAGGGTCTTGCCCGCGAGCTCTACAACGTGTGGGAAGAAGGCCGGTTAAAGGAAATGCCAGGGTTTGGATCTTCCATTGGCGCCAGTGTCGAAGAGCTGTTTACTACGGGAACAAGTAAACATTTTGAGTCTGTGTTGGCGGGTGTGCCAAAATCACTACCCGTGTTAATGGATGTGCCCGGGATAGGCCCCAAAAAAGCGATTCGCCTGATAAATGAGTTCAAACTCTACGATGAAAAAACGGTGTTTACCGACATTATCAAGCTGGCCGAGGAGGATAAAATATCGAAGCTCGATGGTTTTGGCGCCAAATCGCAGCAGGATATTAAAGAGGGGATTGAGCTGTACCTCAATACGAGCACCGACAAACAGCGTATGCCGCTGCCGATTGCTGGTGCGATTGCCGACAAGGTGGCTAAGTGGATGAGCCAGCTGGATACAATTCAGCAGATAGACTATTTGGGCTCGTTACGCCGCCAGTTAAGCACAATTGGCGATGTTGACGTGTCGATTATGGCGCCGGAAACTGAGGCCAAACGTATTGTGGAGCATTTTTTGGCTATTCCCGGCAAGCTGGCGGTAGATAATGCCGGTGACAAGAAGGCGTCGATTATCTACCCTCCGAATGTGCGTGTAGATTTGCGGGTAACCGAGCCTGAATCGTATGGGGCGATGCTTCAGTATTTTACCGGCAGCAAACAGCATAACATCAACCTTCGCGAGTTGGCCTTGCGTAAGGGCTTATCGTTGAATGAATACGGGATAAAAGATGTTAAAACAGGTGACACAAAGCCGTTTAAAGATGAACCTTCGTTTTACGGATACTTAGGCCTGGACTATATCCCGCCGGAAATCCGCGAAGGTACGGAGGAAATTGCACTTGCCAAGCTGGATGCTGAGGGGAAAAGCCGCTTGCCAGAGCTGATTTCTGTGGATAAGATTCGCGGAGATTTCCACATTCATTCGAACTATGATATTACTACGTCCCATGATGTCGGTGTAAATACGTATAAGGAAATTGTGGATAAAGCAGTTTCGTTGGGGTATTCGTATGTGGGTTTTGCGGATCACAACCCGCGCCAAATGGGCTTAACCGAGGATGAAGTGGTGGGAATAATGCGCAAACGCAAAGAGCATATTGATTCGGTGTTGGCCGATCGTGTTGCGCGAGGCGGCAAGCCGATTGATTATTACATTAGCCTCGAAACCGATATCTTGCCCGATGGTCGCTTGGCCTTGCCCGAGCGAGCGTTTGAATATGTCGATTTTTTGATAGTTTCCGTGCACAGTTCGTTTGGACAGAGTAGAGAAGAGCAGACAGCTCGAGTGATAAAGGCGTTGTCGTATCCGAAAGTGAAACTGTTTGGCCATCCGACCGCACGTTTGATAAATAAGCGCGAAGGTATTCACTTCGACTGGCCCAAGATATTTGCATTTGTGGCCGAGAAGGGGATAGCACTCGAGGTCAATTCCAGCCCGCAGCGGTTGGACTTGCCGGATTCCTTAGTATATGAAGGTAAAGTGAAGGGCGTGAAGTTTATGATAAATACCGATTCTCACGCGGTAGAACACATGGACTTTATGAAATATGGGGTGGGAGTGGCCCGAAGAGGATGGTTGACGAGTGAAGAAGTGGTGAATGCGTGGGAGCCGGAACGGTTGAGGGAGTGGATTGAGGTGTAAAGGTTCCGTACCGGGCGAACCCGGCACGGAATAGAGAGTCGACGTGGTCTGTCCTGCTAATTTTCTACCGTTTTGCAATTCTTCAATAAAATCAAGATTAAAGAACAAGTCCTAAAATAGGACTTGACAAGAGTGCGAAACAAATATAGTATAGACTTATGACACTTGTACAAAAACGGTTTTATCTACCGGAGAATCTATACACAAATTTGTCTATCTATGCTCGGAAAAAAAAGAAGACAATCACATTCGTTGTCCGTCATTTACTTGAAAGAGGGCTTGATGAGAATACAAATAAGGAAAATACGGCTTTATCCACTCTTCAATTTGCTCAAAAATTGAAAAAAATAAAAAAGAGCAGTACTAGAGATGTAGCTCAACGTCACGACGACTATTTTGCAGAAGCATATGATAACGACAATTGTTGATACGGACGTGCTGCTTGCTTTGTTCCACCCTGGGGACTTACTTCACTTACGTGCTGTGAATATATTTCAAAGATTAACACAAATAGATCATACTATTTATATTCTTCCTACAACAATAAGCGAATTTGCTCTGATTGGAAGCTACAAAATAGGAATGGCTCAGACGCAGAAGATTACCTCATTCCTAATGGGAAGTGAATATGAGATAAAAGCGTTATCGACTGATTTGACAACCGATGCAGTGAAACTGTATGAAAAGCAAACCTCAAAAGAAGAATCATTGTTTGACTGTTTTGTTATGATTGCTGCTAAGAAGTTTTCGGTGAATTGCATCTTGTCATTCGATAAAGGATATACAAAAAACAAATTTACTTTAATTGAAGACTGGCTAAAAAAACACAGCAAATAACTCACATATTTCATATCCTGTAGTATAATATCGAATGCGAAACGCAGAAAACCGGTTTAGCTTTTTACGTGGCTTTTTTCAGACGAATATCACACATGAAGAAAGGCATATCGAACAACAAATTGCAGATATATTAGGGAGATATGGAGCAGAGGGTCTTCAACTATACCACCGGGCACTGCACGTGGGCTACACCCGCAGAAGAATTCTGGCAATTCTGGCAACAGGAGGGGGATCTGCACTTCTTAGCGGCTGTATGGAAGCGCTTCAAACCGGTAAAGAACCTTCAATCTCTAATTGGCACCCTCCGCAAGCACCAACTGCGCGGGTAGAACCAGGTGCCGCATATGCAAATCTTACTCCACAAGCCGCGTCGCAGCCATTACCTACCGCTTTTGCTCAACCAGTTTTACAACCTACACCCTTACCAACCATTCAAACTGCAGTTCAGCCTCAATCTCTTCCACCTTCGCAACCTGCTCCATCAATTGACACACCACAGCAGGTATCAGTACCCCTTGAAGACTGGGAAGCTGCATTACCACCCGAAGGCCGAGAACGGAATATCGGTGATGAAGACGGGCTTGATAGGTTTAACAACGGAGCGACGCTTCTAGAGCGATTTTCCAAAGGAGATGTTGCTTATTATGCAAAACCACACGCAAACGGAACATTGAGGTATGTAGTAGCACATCTTAATCCAGGCGTAAAATTTGCAGTTTCAACAGCTAATGGTATTAAGCCACAATCTTCCGATGCAGGAACACACGAGATAGCAGGGTGGGAAGGGGGAATTCAAGGTAACTACCAGTGGATAAATGAGATGTTTAATGCCAGCCAAGATCGATATGCACACGAGGGTCTGCAATTAGCTGCTCTGATGAATGGAACATATCACAATGAGTTTTCCCAGATTGAAGGCGTCGTAATGAATGATGGAGAAGTGGAAAGTGGCCAACCGAATCGGATGAGTTTGAAGTTTATGCCTGATATGCGTACCGCTTGGATAGGTTTTTACAATCGTGCAGGTTTGAGTGATGCCTATGCGGCAATTGGTGGAGGACCGGTACTTATTGCTCCAGGTGAAAGAGGCAGGCCGAAACGTGTTGTAGTCGGTTTAACCGATGAATGGGGTAATGCAGTGTTGGAAACAGAACAGCACCTTCGCTGGAATCCCTTTAATGAGGATTTTGTCAAGTCAGATGAACTTTCGCAGCAATACACTTCTTTCTATCGAAATTCGTCGCTTACTCTGGGAAGGCGTGGGGATGGACGAGTGTTTGTGATGATGGTAACTGGTGATGGCGGAACAATGGCACAACAAGTTATGGATGAGCTTCTTACCATGAACGAGTTGAATGCGGATGGTTCGTTTAAAAGTGGTGTGCAGTATGCTTTGCGCATGGATGGAGGGAAATCGACGGGTATTGAAGTGCGAAATAGAGTAAAGGATCCGAATGCTACTTCTCACCAGTTTATTTGTAGTGCTTTGGGCGTGTATTGCAGACCGTAAAAAAGAGGTTTGCTATACTACCTGTATGCTTACAAAACTACCTGGGCTCATTGATATACACGTTCACCTGCGCGATCCTGGGCAAACTCATAAAGAGGACTTCACAACAGGTACTTCAGCAGCATTGGCGGGTGGTTTTACTACTATCATCGACATGCCGAACAATGTAAACCCCGTGTTTACTGCCCAGGTGCTCGAGAAAAAAATGGAAATTGCCCGGGGCAAAACGGTTGCCGACCTGGGGTTTCATTTTGGAACGCTAGGGGAAAACACCGATGAATTTGCGAAAGTTCATGGTAAAGTGTTCGGTTTAAAAGTGTATCTGGATATAACAACAGGGCATTTTGTGATTAATCGGGAAAAACTGGAAAAAGTATTTAAAGCCTGGGAAGGGGATACTCCAATCCTAGCCCATGCGGAAGGTCCCATGGTCGATTTGATGGTAGAAATGGTGCGTAAATATGGAAAAAAAGCACACATTGTCCATATCAGTAGCAAAGAAGAGCTGGAATCAGTGATCCGGGCGAAAGAAGCTGGATTGCAAGTCACCTGCGGAGTCTGTATGCATCACCTTACTTTGACACAGGAAGATGAATTGCGACTGGGCACATATGGATTAATGAAACCGTCATTAAAAACACCTGCCGATAGAGAATTTTTGTGGCAGCATATTGATGCGATAGACGTGATTGAATCGGACCATGCCCCCCATACCCGTGAGGAAAAGGAATCGCAAAATCCACCCTTTGGCATTCCGGGACTAGAAACAACGCTGTATTTGTTGCTGCAAGCAGAAGCTGAAGGGAAAATAACCCGATCGAAAGTGCTGGATATGTGCCATTATCGACCAGCGGAGCTCTTCAAAATTCCTACGGATACAACTACCTTTATCGAAGTAGATGAAAGTGTAGAACATACCATTCCCGAGTTGTTTCCAAAAGATGAGAACGGTAATTCCGTATTGATGACGAAATGCGGTTGGACTCCCTTTATCAATGTGCCGTTACGGGGACAGGTGGTTTCGGTTACCATCCGTGGAACGGAAGTGTATCGTCACGGAAACGTGCTTGTTGCACCGGGTAGCGGACGGGTAATTGTGCCTTCGGTTAAATAAGTATTTAGGCAGGAAATCTAGTAGCTCTGCTATAATACACTTATGTTGCATCTACCCATTTTTGATCCAGAAAAAACCTTCGAGGAAAATGCCCAACAAGGTCCCTTTAATGCATTTGCAGACGGAACTGTGTTCGAGCAACAAGGAGAACCTTCACGTGACTTTCTTGGATTTAAAGTATACGAACCTTTCGGTATTCCAGCCGGTCCACTTCCTACGGCAAAACATATAAAAGCAGCGTTTGAAAAAGGGTTTGATCTCCCAGTTTACAAAACCGTAAGAACTACAGAAAGAAAATCACATCCATGGCCGAATGTTGTGCCAGTGCAAGTGGAAGGGGATTTAACACTGGAAAAACGAGATAAGGGTGTAACTGTGGCCGATAGCTATAAAGAACCACTGGCGATTACCAACTCGTTCGGTGTTCCTTCATCAAAACCGGAGTTCTGGCAGGAGGATATGAAAAAAGCAGTGGAATCTGCCGGGAAAGGACAGGTAATGGTAGCCAGTTTTCAGGGTACCAATACCGGCGGAAGTGTTGAAGCATTTATTGAAGACCACGTATTAGCCTCAAAAATGGTCCTGGAAACGGGTGCAAAGATCATGGAAGTCAATTACAGCTGTCCCAACGAAGGTACGGCTCAATTGTTGTGTTATGATACTGACAGAATCGAAACGATTTCATATCGCATTAAGGAAGCAATTGGAAATATCCCGCTCCTCATTAAGCTGGCCCATTTTGAAGACCAGGCCCACCTGGAAGATATGGTGAAGCGGTTAGGTGATATTGTCGATGGGTTTTCAGCTATTAACACAATTGGTGCTGCAATTCGCAATAAAGACGGATCACAAGCTCTCCCGGGGGAGGGGAGACTGGTGAGTGGAGTGTGTGGAGCTCCTATAAAATGGGCGGGTATAGACATGGTAAAGAGGATAAAAAAATTACGTGATGAAAGTGGCAAAAAGTACGTTATTGTGGGTGTTGGGGGAATTATAACTTCGGACGACTACTTTGAATATAGAAAAGCTGGTGCTGACGCTGCAATGAGTGCAACAGGTGCCATGTGGAATCCTTATCTTGCTCAAGAGATTAAGAATGCTGCTTAAAACGGGTAATAAATACGTATGGAACGCTTCTTGACGCTGTTTGATGCATTTAAGCATATTGTATTTATGAATACTCCGTAAGAAAATTAAAGTAAATTACTCACATTCAAATTATAGGATTATGTTAGAAGGCGGATTACCACCAACTGGCGGCTTTATGCAGGGACCATTGGATAGTACTGATAGTGGATTGGCAGACACTGTCCCTTACGTTATAGGAAATTCCCATTCGTTAAGTGAACAGAATGGTGTATTGGGTCAATTGGAATGGGATAGAAACAAGCAACTCGCTGAATTAATTAGGACTCGAGGAGAAGTTGCTGAACGTGGAATTCAAACAATGGCTGAGCATTTTCCGGAAGCCGTAGATGTGATGCGCGCTATGCACAAAGTTCATTTGAATCTCATTACAATTTCTGCAGCAGCGGGAATTAGTATTGGTGAAGGACCTCTTACTCCTGCCTCACGGATGCTTCGCGATTATATTGGTCAAATGGATGGCGCCCCACGAACTGCAATTCATCCAGAAGCTTTGCAAGATCTTGTAAGTGCCTATGGTCCTTCTATGGGGAGATTATATGCACAAATGGAAGAATTGCTTGGACATAGGTCTGCAAGATCCTCGGTAGAAGATTTTCCAGTAAGTAAGCTGGAAGAGCCAGGCATAGTCGTTCCGCTAAGTCCGATAGACAGACGGGCTCAACTTAATACATCTCGAATGAGGGGAGAGCTTGATCCAGGTATATCACGACTCTTGTTAGAAAGACATATCCATTTCCAGCCTGAGATTGATTTTATTTATGAAGAAATGGGTAATGGCACAACAGAAAGAGCAGTAACGGGTGTTCCTATTGCTTACATGGATTTTCAAAGAGTTTCACCGCGTTTGAAGTATAGATTGCCGGGGGATGGTTTTTTTGAATATACAACACGAGGGGGAGAACTGCGATTATGCGGGCTTCGCTTATATGATCCACGATCGCTTATAGGCTTATATCACTTTGAGTCAGGAGCTGGAAATGGTCCAACAATACAGCATCTAGAGGGGCAGATTTATCGAACCATTGCGGGTATGGATCAGTCGCAGAAAGATCAGATTCTTGTATAATTCCCATATGGCAGGTAAAGCAAACTGGATAACAGGATGCAGCGTAGCAGTGCCTATAGCACTTCTTGAACTGTTTCTGTATGCAGTACTCAAACTATTCCGCTTTCGAAACCAGCAGCCGGCTGTTTATAATTAACACATGTCTGCATTCTGGAAAAATATACTACTGATTATCGGTGCCACAGTCGGTGCCGGTATTTTTTCCCTTCCTCAACTGCTCAATAAAATAGGAATAGTCTGGTTTATTGTGTTTCTCCTTGGATTTTCATACCTTACCTACCGGTTAAACTGGTTTTACTTTCGTGTTATTAAAAGTGTCAAAGGGAATCACCAGTTTTCGGGTTATGTGGAGCGGGTTTTAGGTACAAAATGGGGGAGGGCAGCTTCGTTTGTTCATCTGTTTTCTACCTATGGTGCGCTTATTGCCTTTGTTCTGATCGGAGGTGAATTCTTGGGGAAAGCGTTGGGAATAACTGACCAGCTGGGCAGTCAGTTATTTTTTGTTTTGGCGATGGTATTCATTCTTACTTCCGGGAAAAAAAGCGAGAACATTGATGTACTGTTCTCGCTGATAAAAGGAGTAATGTTTTTGATAATTGCTTTTTTGTGCTTTAGCAGTTTTGGATTGTTGAGCAGTATATCAATCGTGCCAATAACGATTCCTTTTGAGTCGATGGGAGCGTTTATTTTTGCGCTCAGCGGATTCTCGATAATTCCGGAGTTACATAAAGAAAAAGATGAAGGAAAGAGTATTTTTACTGCGCAGCTTGCTATATTGCTCATCTACGTTATTTTTACTCTGGCTGTAAGCCCCTATTGGCAAGGAAGTGATTTTGCCTTTAGTAATCCGGTTATTAGTCGTATTTTTTCAGTTACCGGCTTTATTTCGGTTTTTACTGCGTATTTGTTACTGTCCTGGGTAGGAAAAGATATTTACCGCGAGGATCTGAAAGTAAAAGAGCGTTTTGCGATTGGATTAATCAGCGTAGTGCCGTTTTTGGCGATTGTAATCCAGTTTGGGTCATTTCTTTCGGTATTGAGTTTAACAGGAGGAGTATTTCTTGCTGCGACCGGCATTCTTATCTGCTGGATGTACAGTACCGTTCACCCAGGTAAAAACAGGGTAGAACTGGCAGTAATCCAATTGGTATTCCTATCGGTAATGATCTTCGAGATTGTAAGCTTCATAAGACAGTAACTGCTTCATAAGGGTATACTGAAATATGGTCGAAACTACCTGGCTGCCATTTGATACCCACGTACAGCAACTGGAAGCTGAAGGGCCGGTAACGTATGAGCGCATGGTTGAGCTTGTTGCTATGTTGCAGCAGCAGTGGCGGTTTCCCTTCGATTCTCTGGCACTTATTGAAGAGGTTCAGGCTGCAGAGCCTGGTATTATTCGTCAACAGGCGATTACTCATGCGGTAAATACCTATTTTGATGAGGCGAATGGGTACCTGGACATGGTACGACAGGTCTTCCCAGATGATGAAGAACTCATATATGAACGTTCACAACAAGTCCCTGGCTATCAGAATGTAATACATCATTTGAAAAAGGTAGCAGTGGGGCAGGTAGCACAAAATGGCTATGATCTTATTGCTTCGATCTGGAATCAGGATCCTGGAGAAGTGCGTGAAGCAGTACAGGACTGTGTAGTTAAGCACATGGATACCCCCGGGGGAAGAATAAGCCAGGAGTTTATTAGTGATCCACGTTTTGAACACCAGGGAGACTTATTCTTACAAGAAGAATCAGGAAGATTTCTCGTTCGCTTCTGGGGGAGAAATGTGATGATTCCTACTGAAATAGGCCCTGTCTATTCTGTCCATGAAATGATAAGCGGACACTCTGTGTTTGTTATAGGCAGAGATGGGCGACAGCATATTGTAAAAGTAGACCTGCCCGGTACTGAACGAAATCAGTCTATTGATGGAGAATTAGTCTCGCTTGATGCATTTGACCAAAAGTACTGGTTTGGAGAGCAAACGTCTATGGATGCTATCCGTAATGCTGTTCATGACCAGCAGTTTAGGGGTGAGCTTTCAAGTGTATTGAGAAGAGAATTGAACCTCAGCATACTGCCGCTGTATGGTATTGCCCGCTTACGGGAGTGCCTGTATATCCCCGAATTAGAAGAAAGAGCATTGCGTTTTATTGCTCGACATGGTGCAGACGGACTGTATGTGTTAAATGCGCTTCGTTTAGACGAACTACAAGGACTTCTTCCGCAATTGGAGCGATTGCACGAACTGGAAGCAGATACTGGGGAACCCACTCTAGAAAGCTATCTGGTGCGCAGTCTTTCATATGCGTACCAGGATGCGTTTTCTATTACACAAGCGGAAAACAGTCCAGAAGGTACCGCAATTGTACGTTTGCTTGAAAAAAGATTAAAAAAACAGTTACTGGAGCTGTCTCCGGTGCTTTCAAAAATAGTCGGAGACAGTGGGCTAAGCACTGAAGAAAAACAGGATATAGAAATGGCAGCCAGAAGCTTTGAAATGGTATGCCGCTCTGCCTCGAATGCAGTGCATACTGCCCGGGGAGAGGCACTGGATGTACAGTATGAGCGCTTCCAAATTCAGACGGAAGATGTCCTTGCCATATATTCATTTATCGAACGCCATCCACAGGCACCTGGAATATTTCAGGCCAATTTTGAGTTTATACAGACTGTTTTAATGGCACAGGAAAACAACCCGCTGATTGACGTGAAGGAAGAGGAAAAGCCTCAGATGTACCAGAAACTCGCCGAGGGAGATAAGCTTCATGAGGTTCCGACAACTGATACCGCAACCGATACTGCCCGTGCTGTGAGCCTGATAAAAGATGCCATAGAAAAACACAACGTGCCCCAAAAGGGGATGCGCATTCTCTTTGTAGGCATGAACACTGCAAAACGGTTTGAGAAGCCGGTGGTCGAGAATTTGCGCGCAAGCGGGATTGGATTCGGCGCGATAATTGGTATTGATCAGAATGATTTTTCGGATGAAGCTCGTAACAATCTGGATATTCAAAAAGGTGAAGAGTTTGCGTACCATATCGGCAATTTGCAAAAAGATGAATTCCCCGATCTGGAAAAGGAGGGGCAAGTTGATGTTGTGGTTGTTCCCTGGTCTATGTTAAACGACTTACTCAAAACCATGAGTTTTGCCAAGGTTATGTACATGTTACAGGGTTACCTGAAAGATGGCGGGGTAATGATTACCGATAATCCTATACCGGCCGGTATCCATAGCTATGAAGCGCAGATGAAAGAAGCTGCACGACAAGGACTTCCCTTTGGTCATGTTCTTCGTACTTTGAAAGCCGCCGGAGAAGACGTGGAAACTATGTTTAATATTTATTTAATGCAGTACCTTACGACTCATTGTATGGCATTGGGCATGGAGCCGCTGAATTTCCCTGGTTCTTTGGCGGAGCAGGCACAGATAGCCAAGGCACTCTCGGATGACGACGCCGATTTAGTTGATCTTCATGAAGCTGGGCTGGATAAGGATGCGGTTAATTACCCTGTGTACCATGCCAATGGTGCCAACAGAATGACATTAGCATTCCAGAAGGTGGGGAATAAAGAGGTTATGGAGAAGCACGGTATTTTCCCGATGTGGCTATATGAACGGGCTATTCGGCCGGGGAGAAAGGCTCGAAAAAGTGATAGTTCGGAATCTGATGAGGACTTGGGTTTAGCAGCTTAACCTACCTTTTAGCGGGAGGGCTCCTGTTTAGTTGGAGGCTGTTTTTTATTAGCAATATCAGAAAGCTGCTTTTTTTCCTTCATAAGATTGTGTGCGAGCTTGAATATACTTCGCAGGGATTGCGCAAAATCTTCGTTTTCAATAACTAATCCGAGGAATTCACCTTTTTTGAACGAGAGCATTGCAACGCGGTCTTGATAAATGTCGATTTCTGCTGGCATTGGGTATTCTTCTTTATCCAAAAGGAAGCTTTCGCGGTACGAGGTGGCATCGTTTTTCTGGAGTTCTTTGGCAACAGGGGAGTCTCCAAAGAAGGTTAATGCCATTAACTTGTTTTTGATTCTCTTTGGTACAAG
>CAYOVA010000015.1:0-33493 GCA_964407325.1 uncultured Gammaproteobacteria bacterium
GCATTGAATTTGCTATTTTCATAATTATTTCCTTATTATTCTGGAAATCTTCTTCCGTTGTTACGTCAGCAATCATCGAATACTTTACCCCATTCAAAACTGCAGATAAGGTATAAAAATTCCCCTCGTAGCGATTATAGCGTAACGTTGCCGGTTGCCCTAACCAGGTTGTTTCTTCCTCAGAAATGAGACCGTTTTCACTTACCCCGTAATCTACTACAGCTATAATACGTAATTTAAAACCTTTTACAGGGTAACCAGCGGGATTTTCTTCGTAGTCAGGACTTAAAAGATAAAGTTCATCTACAGGTGGTTCGGTAATATCTTCTTGAGGTGAAGTACGCATAGTCCATTCCGGGGGATAGGCAATAGAATAACTGCTGTTTTCATAGGTTAGCCATTGACTATTATTTGAAGTAGTACCTTTTTTTGTATCTGTAACTTTGGAATTTAGTACATAAGATAAAAATACTCCGAAACACAAAACTATAAGCAGAACAATAAATAATGTTGGTTTAGGTTGACTCCTGGGTTTTTGTTTCATACTTTATTTATATCATTTTTATTATTGCATTTACTTTTCAAAATTCTTTTGAAAATGCATGATAGGAATAAACATTTTTGGTACTATTATCAACAAATGGCACAATTGTTCTCTTGTAGATTACTATCCAGCAGAAAAAGCGTTCAATACGGGATCCGTTTTAGTTACCCGTTATACATATTGATTGTAACCCTCGGGATACTATTGGTAAATTCATACATTCTATCCCTGACTGCACTGATTGCTTTGTTTGGTGTTCTATTGCCAATGCATCCTTTTGATTATCTCTATAACTACGGTGTCGCTCGGTTGATTAGAACGAAGGCGATTCCCGGACGGGGATCAGAGGTACAAGTCAGTTCAGGTGTGGCCTTACTGTTTAATCTTGTGGTGATTGCTTCAATAGTATATAAGATTACATTGAATTATGAAGTGATGGCTATACTGTATGTGTTAAGTAGCCTATTTTTTATTGCCATTCTGCTAATTAAAGAAGACTTCTCTCTCTACTCTATCTTCAGGTTGATATTCAAGAGAGGTAAATAATTGCTGAAAGTAATACTTTTAAAGCCCGTTGAGTTTGTTCATATCAAGCAGCAAATAATTCTGTTTCTAAAGGGGCTTATACAGTGTCTTTTGTGTAGCATCTGTTGTTTAGGTTAACAAATACAATAGGAGTAGAGTAGAATAGTTAAAAAAATATGCGAGCTGAAGACCTGAATTTACAATTATACAATCGGGATTTCCTGAATAGCTTTTTACGACGAAAAGGCCTTCTTGAAGGAGCTGATTCAATTGAAGATTCAATCACAAGTACAACAAACCTCCTTTTATCAGCCGATAGAGCAATGAATGGCTACGATGACCCGGACTTTGAGCAATCTGTGATTGACTTGATAAACGGAAAAATTGTCCATTTGTTATTCCACGGCAGGGTTGGAGCTCTTTCTCACATGGCCGGTTCAGCTGTTCTTTATACTCCGGTTGAAGATGGGGATATCGACTATTCTAGGCTGGATAATGAAGCTTACAGCGTGTTAGGTGCTGGGATAGGTGTTGGGTATAGCCTAAGAGAGGTTAAGGACCCACTGGCGGCTATTCAGGAAATAGACAGGACAATGCATACAATTAATGAAAAACAGCTGAAGGAAAATAAAAGACCTACGGCAACTATGCTAACTCTCCCCTGCACGCATTCAAGAGTAGTTGAATTTATTACTTCGAAACGGGATGCAGATTTTTCAAAAAGTAGAGTAAATATTTCTGTTGAGCTGACAGATGCATTCATGAGGGATGTAGTTGCAGGAAAACCCGATGCATGCGCAATTTTTGAGCAAATCGCTCAGTCTGCTCATTACTGTGGTGAACCGGGAGTGTTATTCACTGATGCCTTTGATTCAGATAATCCGACACCTCTTTGGTGGCCGTACCAAAGCACCGTTTCTTGCGCGGACATGGCCATGGCCCCAGGAGATATTGGAGTGTTTGGACATATAAATCTTGCTGAACTAGTGACACCGGAACACGGATTTGACTACGAAAAGTATGAAAAGGCTACACGTACAGTTACCAGGCTAATCGATTCTGCAATTGAAGTAAGTTTGAGTGCCGTCGAAAACAGAATTCCATATGCAATTACCAGATATCGAAGACGAATGGGGATTGGAGTTACAGGCTTGGCAACTATACTAAAAAAACTGGGGATTGACTACAATTCTCAAGAGGCATTTAATTTTTCTTCACTTATTGCAGAACATCTTGAATATTTCACGAAGATGGAGTCGGTTATGCTCGCAAGACTGCGAGGACCTTTCCCAGCATTCCCGCAAAGCATGTATAAAAAACCTGAATGGCTTAGGCGAAAAATGAATAAATTTGAACATATTCCCCGGGATCGATGGGAAGATTTGTATTCTGAAATTGAAGTGAGTGGACTTCGCAATGCAACTACTACCTCTTTTTCTCCAGCGGGGGGGGTAAGTCAAATGTTTGGCGTTTCATTCAGCATTGAACCGGAGATGGATGATATCGATTGTATTGAACCGGCAAGTCATCTCCGAATTGCTTCCGCATTTCAAAGGGTTATTGATGATTCAATTTCGAAAACACTTAATCTACCGAATGAGACTTCTAAAGAACAAATGTTTGAACTTATGGTAGATGCGTGGAAAATGAATTTGAAAGGTATAACTTTCTTTCGAAAAGGATGTCTTGAGGAACGCACATAAATGGTAAATAAATCAGCGTTATGAAAACACTCGATTCGAGTAGTTCACCATTTCTTCCTAACCTACCGTTTCAAACGGTAACTACCAGTGATTTCTTCAAGGAAGTTCTTGTTTCGTAATTTAACACAGATACGGAACTGTCGTACACTGCTTCAATGATAAAATCCGCTTTTCACTCCGTTTTAATACATTTGTACACCTGTCGAAAACACATTTCTATCCTATAAGAATACTGTATAATACCCAATAAATTCTATGGTAGAAGGACAAAAGCCTCTTGGTATTTATACTCATATCGAAAAAACTGCCGGAGTTTCAGCCCTTGACAGTTTCCAGCGGGCTGTGAATGGGCCAGTATATATGTACAGCCCACGGGCAGACCGGTTTGTAAATAGTACCGATACTTTATACTCTCTTACCAGCCCGTGGATAGATTTTGCACGTGAAGCTGTTGCTGCACCGTACGTAGGTGCTGTTATTGCAAATGTCTATGCAAATATGCAGGGCGTTCACCAGCGTGCTTTACGAGTTAGATATCCTGAACTGGTTGTTCCTCAAGATGCTGCTCTTATTACGGGACATTTTGTTGCAGACCAGTTTGACGGTCTGTTGCACGGAAGGCAAGCCGTACGGGGAGTAATGCTGCGTGATCCGCTTGCCCGTATGATATCTCAATTTAACTACTGGTGTGCATATAAGGGAGGGCACGACTGGAGAGTACCTGTACCGTTCCCCGGTACGGCTGATCTTGAAGGTTTATTTTACCAGTATGCGCTTCTTCCCGGGCATAAAAATTTTCAGACCCAGGCACTTGGACACATAGATATCAGGGCATTTGATGTTGTAGGTATTACAGATGAAGCCGACGACTTTATAATGGCGTACTTACAAAAACTGGAAATGTATGGAGTCCAGATGTCAGGCAGGGCTAACATCCAGAGGGTAAAACATATGAATGTAAACAGAGCCAAACCTGTTATTCAAAAAGGTATGCTGGATAAAAACTTTGTGTCTGCTTTCGAGGCCTTTCATAATGAAGATTATTCTTTGTATGAAACTGCAAAAGAGTTGTGGGCTGATTCGAAAACTGCTTCTTGCTGAATAGCCTTTTGATGTTTTATACTAATGTATCTTTTATGGCACACAAAAAGCGCCTGTTCCGTAATATAAAATCAGTAGCCGGGAAACGACGTCTTCTTTTTGGTGCGATTGTTGTTGGGGTGCTTGCATTTACTATACTTTTCTATTATTCCAACTCACTTACCCGTGACAGTTCTGCCCAGACGGGAACATTCCCCGCCCAGATTGTTGTTTCGCGCTCTGACGATAGTACGGCTATTAACAAAGACCTGTGGGGGTGGAATGCAAACGGGTATGCCGGATGGGCTAATACGGCGGCATGGCAAAATTATTTTAGTGCAAACCTTCTTACCGGTATTGCTCCTACAATTGTGCGTTTTCCCGGAGGCTGCCCTGGGGATATGTACAACTGGAAAGCCGGGAAGTATCAGTGGCAGATATCGTTGTTCGACAGGGGTGGAAATGCAGGTGAAAAAGACTTTCTTACTGTTGATGAAATGGTCGCTATCAGTGAAGGCTTAAACTCGAAAATAATTTTTCATATTAATGCAGAAACAAAAGGACTGGCAAACCCTTGTGGTGACGTAACAGCATATAAAGGCACAATCCAGGATGCGGTTGACCTGGTTAAAAAGTACGGCACCCGGATTGCGTATTATCAGCTTGGTAACGAACCGTGGGGACGGTGGAATGGTGATGAATATGCGCAGACTGCCTTGCAATTTGCACGGGCAATGAAGCAGGAAAATCCAGCTATCAAGATTATTATTGTTGGATTTCCCTTAACCGGAAATAACCCCCGAGAAGTAGTCAGCGACCCCAACTCGTACCACCCATTTGCCCGCGCAGTAAGGGGAGTAATTGACTCTGATTGTTCCGGTAAGCCCTGTTTTGACCTGGTAAGTGTTCATATCTACCCAATTACATCGTATATAGATCCGGCATCATACTTTAGCAATGGCAGGTACCGGGTAATGCAGGAATCGTATATTGCCAAGGACAATAAAACACTGTACACGCGTGCGTGTCCCATGCCATTAACCAGAAACCCCGAATTTGAAGTGTGTGGTCCTTTTGCCACATCGGATCTTTCAAATATGCGCGGTACAGGGAATGAACGATACCGGGAGCTGGGAGTATTCTCGTTTCCATCGGGAAGTACCTATAAAACGCGTTACACGTTTCTGGATGCTGATGGTACCCGGTTCTGGTGGAGAATATGTACCGATGGGGCGAACTGCTCATCGTGGCAGGAAAGACGGATAACCATTTCGGGCTCTGTCACAACTTTTTCCGCCTATGATGCCTACGTAGAGCAGGTAAATGGCAAAACCCGCTTAACTGAAGCAGTGTTTTCCCAGGATGGAAAAACCGGTTATTACCGGTATTGCGATTTGGGTACTGATGGCAGTATAACCGATGCAGCCTGCGGAAATGGCTGGATGACAGTAAACATTGCAAACAGTACGGGAGCGGGGAATGAACAATACAGCGCCCAGGCCACTATGAATTACCTGAGAGGAACAGAGTATCTTTTACTGCAGTATTTGCTTGAACCATCAGGTACAAAAGCAATTAAGCGATTTTGTAGCGGATCTGCTGAAACAGGAGTAGATTATTCTGCCTGCCAACCCTGGACGTCAGTGCCTTTTGACAGTATCCGTGGTTTAGGAAACGAGTCGTATAGCGGGTATTCAGCTTATACTGATTTTGCAGCTACTTCAACAAACACTTTCAGCCCGAAAAACCTGCCAGGAGCCGGGGTTTACTTTACCTATGCAAACTTTAAAAAAATGCTTCAGGATACGTCTGTTGCATACAACAATAAAAAAATAGCGCTTACCGAGTGGAACGAACGGTGCTTTGATGCCTTGGGGGTCGGGGGACGAATGTCTAATGCCGGATCTGTGCGGGTTGAACAAGGTCTTTTTGTGCTGTCGAGTTTGCTAATGATGCAGGAGATTGATGAAGTTGCGCTTTCCACGATTCACGATCTGGCAATTTCCAAATGTGGCCCGTTTGCAAACAAAAATACGTTATCTCCGCAAGGCCAGGTTATTACTTTTGCCCGTCCGTTTGCTGAAGGGATACTGCTTCAGTCAAATGTAACTGTAAGTACCATAACAGTCCCCTCATTTATGGATTCGGTAACGAACGGGTATTTACGTGGCGGGGCAACCGTCCCTTACGTTACAGCGGCAACAACACTACGCCAGGATGGTTCACTTATGATGCTTGCAATGAATACTCATCCGTCACAGTCTTCAACTGTCACAGTCCGGTTTGCATCTGCTCAGTTGTTGAAGGAGGGCTCGCCGGTAACAGGGCGTCTTTTATCAGCAAGTTACTTTACCAGCACTGCGTTCACAGAATCCAGTTTACAAGTAACCAGCGGGCAGGATTCTGTTACGTTTATTCTTCCACCGGTATCGGTTGCGCGAATCGCTTTGTCAAATACAGCTCCCTCTGCAAGTCCTGGTCTATCAGTAACCAGTGTCCCGACAGCAAATCCCAGTAGTTCAGTTTCACCAAGTTCTACCCCTCCCGTTTCAATTACCGGAACAGTTGTTCCCAGTGCAAGTCCTCTTCCTGGATCACCAACTCCAACTCCTGGTCCTGGAACCCCCACAGTTACACCAGTCGCTTCACCTACACAATCGGTTTCTATAAATCCGTCACAAGTAAAGGCAACACTAACTACTACTCCTGTACCAAGTGCAACTTTTACTCCAACTCCATCATACACACCTGTCCCTACACATACTCCATCCCCCACAGTAACGCCTTCGCCCACACCCACCGCACGACTCGCAAATGTATCGCTTACAATGGATATTGCCTTTGCAGGTTTGCCGGAAAACCAGGTTATTACGAAATCAGAATTACCTGCATGGATAGCAATATACGACACAGCGGATAAAAAAGTAGCTGAAGAACTTATTACCTTTAAAGCGAACCCGGGTAAAGGTGAATTTGAGATACGGACATGGAAAGGAACAATTGCAATTCCTTCTATTGCAATAGAGCAACAGTATCGTGTTCGGGTAAAAGGAACCCGGCATATGTCACGAATAGTGTGTGACACTAGTCCCGCAGAGACCGATGAAGTACGGTACCAGTGTAACTCGGGAGGGATGCGCTTCCAGGAAGGTCAAAATTCCATTGATGCGACTCAGATACGGTTACTTGCAGGTGACCTCCCCTTAAACAGCGGACAGGATGGCGTGATTGACGCAGTTGATACAGGGAGAATGTTGCAAGCCATGCAAGTTCGGTTACCATACAATGAAGACCTTGACCTGAATTTTGATGGTAAAGTTGATACCCAGGACTATGCATTGCAGATAGCTGCACTAAGACGACAAAAGTATGATGAACTGCAGGAGTAACAGCGACAAACCTTCAAACCATAACTACCTTATAGTATAATACCCCGTGTATCTATTCGAGCCCGAACGGGCAAACAGTGGAGGTGTTCCGTGTCCAGGATTCGATTTGTGTTCGTGGTGGTGGCCATGTTGGGGTTGTTGCTGGGTGGCTGCTCGCAGAACCCCCCGGTGGAAGAATCGCAAGCCTCCCCGGCCACAGCCGTGCCGGCTGCCCCGGCCGGAGAGGCAATTGAGCCACCGGTTGTCCAGCCCCAACCAACAGGAAGTGTTGCAAGCGCAACTCTGCCCGAGTGGGTGGCAGGAGCGGCGGGCTTTAGCGACAGCGCAGAGTCGCGCAAGCTGGACCCCAACGGAGGAACGTTCGTGTTGGAGATCCCGGTGGCTATCAATCCTGAGACAAACGACGCCGCCAGGATCAGCTTCGGGTACCAGCCGGATGGGAATGGCGGGTTGAACCTCACGCACGATCTGGGCGTACTGATGCTTGACCCGTCCATGTTGAGCAACGAGATCAAGCTGTTCCTGTGGAGCCCGACAGCCGAGGGGCCGTTTCTTCCTCTGATGGCCATCTACAGTAACCAGAATAACAGCTTCGTGCTGGTGGACGGAGTCTACGTGTTCCTGGCTGACCCTGTCGGGAAGCAGGAAAACGGCCGTTCACGTGGCTAGCAGGCATCCAGGGCGGGTATACGATTTATAGAGCGCAAGGCCTATACGGGGAGGCAGCATCGTCTGCCTCCCAACTACAAAATTCAGTATATGTTATATGTAAGGTGATATGAACTTCTCCAGTTGTTTAATCAACCCGGGATCCGTTGTTTTTATTGCAATTTCGGCAGTTCCCAATCGAACTCCTGTATCTACAAAGTTATGGGAACCGAAAAAAGCAACCCGGTTATCAACCATAAAAAGTTTGGCATGTACTCTTCTGTTTATGTGGATTAAACGGATGTTCTTTTTCCCGGATGTTTTTAGTAAAAACTGCTTGTAGGGTATATTATTAGGAAAAGTTTTAAACATCGTAGTCCTTTTTGAAGAGGTGACAACAGTAACCGGGATTCCTTTTTCTGATAGCTGAATCATAGTATCCAGCAGTTTTCCCTCCGGCATCATCTGTGACACCATAAGAATAGTTTCAGTTGCTTTCACGGCTTCTTCAATAACGGTATCCAGTATAAGAGATTGATTCCGTATGCCACTATCAAGAAGTAATGTATCGTATGCGGTACTATTTCTCAGCATATCTTTTTCAAATCTGTGTCTACCCATCTTTAAAAATAGAGTTATCAGGGCATTCACTATTCGTGAGTCGGTGTATTTCACCATAAAATCAAGTGTTTCAAACGATTTGTCATATAAATTTAATCCACCAATCCAGGCTGTACTATCGGCAATGTATATCTTCATATGGTTTCTGCCGGTAATTGGCAAAATATAGTTAAGCAGTTTGGGAGGATTTAAAATGGTTATGCGGATTTTTTCTTCAATAAGTCTATGGATCATCTCAGCATTCTCAGTTTGCTGAATAAGATAGTGAGTATGTTTTGCATTTAAAAACTGGGGAATAACGTCAATGTTCCCGTTGTAATAGCGTGAATAGACCCAGTCAATATTTATCCGTACATCAGCGCCGTTGTTTTTAGCCGATAGCATTGCTTGTTCAATCTGTCCGAATGCTTTTCCATCTCCAATAATCATACTTTGCATATATACCCTGGAGTAGGCTTTTCCGGCATGCTGAACATAATCGTGAAGAAATTCGTCAAGGGATTGAAGTACAGCCATTATTCATTGTAGCAAACCACTGCTGGTATAATGGTTTGAATATGTTTGTTATACTTTTAAACCCGGTTTCAGGACAGCATGACGTTGTAGAAACAAAAAAAATAATCTCCAGGACGATGAGGCTTCATAACAGAGAATTTAAAATAATTGAGATGCAACAGGATGGCAGCCACATAGAGAAAATTCGTAAGTATGCTGATGAACGAAACATAGTATTTGTTGCAGCAGGCGGGGATGGCACTATCTCCGACCTGGTAAATATTCTGGCAGACAGTAAACCGGTAATTGGGATTATTCCTGTGGGATCTTCAAACTCTCTTGCACGCGAGCTTGCTATCCCATTACAAATCCAGGATTCAGTTGTCACATTGGTCACATCTACAAAGTCAAAAAAACTTGGTGTGTTAGTGGCATTGAGGAGAATTTTTATCCTGGATATCAGTGTAGGAATAAATGCTCTGGTAATGCGGGACACTTCTCGCCGCGAAAAGAGAATATGGGGTATGTTGGCATACATTAGGCAGGCCGTACGCCTTATTTTGACATTTCGTTCCAGGAAATTTACGATAACAGTTGACGGTATTAGTAAACACCGTAGGGCAAATGATGTAATTGTTGCAAACGGCGGCATAGTTAAATCTTTATTGAAGCGGGTTGCAGGGCATGATAACCTTACCTCACAGCATTTTGAAGTGATTATTATTAAAACCAGAAGCCTGCGGGATTATTTACGATTTGTTGTATCTTTTTTTCTGGGAAAATATAATAAAGACAAAGGTATTGAAATAATACGTCCCCGAAAAACAATTTCTATTGACTGTGCGAAAGAATTACCTGTACAAGGTGATGGTGATATAATCGGAAAAACGCCGGTTACGATTACAATTCACCACCGCGCATTTTCAGTTATAGTACCCGAATAGTTGTTGTTCAAAACACCATGAGAAACATAGTCCTTGCATCCAGTTCAGCGCGAAGAAAATCATTACTCGAGAGTGTTGGCCTTCCATTTGAAGCGGTTAACAGTCCTTATGAAGAAGATTTAAGCCTCTTTCATGATCCTTCAGAAATGGTTACGGTGTTTTCAAGGGAAAAGGCGCGGGCTGTTAAGAATGCGTATCGGGATCATGTTATTATTTCTGCGGATACCATCGTATTTTTTGAAGGAGCAATTTTTGGTAAGCCACGAAATAAAGAAGAGGCACTTTCAATGCTAAGAAAGCTTCAAGGGAAAAAACACAGTGTGTATACAGGGGTGACTGTGCTGGATAGTAAAACCGGGAAAGAGTTAACTGAGGTTGTTACAACAGGCATTACACTTTCACGTTTAACAGAACGTGAAATCCAAAGCTATTTTGAAAAAACACCCCTGCTGGATAAAGCCGGTGGGTATGCAATTCAGGGTTATGGTGCAACATTTACTGCCCAAGTAGAAGGAGAATATTCAAATGTTGTAGGCTTACCTATGGCAAAGTTACGTGAGATGTTGAAAGAGTTTGAAATATACATTTTATGATTTCCTTAAACGATACCCGTGTGGCTACCCGACCTCTTTACTGAAGTACAACAGTCAACTCACCTTTATACTTTTTATCCTTTAGCTCCGCGGCAGTTCCTCTATGGATTTCTTCGTGCATTTTTGTAAGCTCCCGGCAGATAGCAATTTTCACATCAGGGAAAACCTCCTCAAGAATACCTAATGTTTCGTTAATGCGGTGAGGTGATTCAAAAAAAGAAATGACCATTTTAGGATACAGTTCTTTTACTTTTTTCCAGGTCAGGAAGGTTTTTTTTAATGCAGATTCCCGTTTGGGAAGAAATCCTTCAAACATAAATTGTTCGGGGTTAAAACCTGAGTGGAGCAGGGAAGTAGTAACGGCAGAAGGGCCGGGAATAACTGTATAGGGGAGTTCACGTTTAATTACGTGATGGATAAGCAGGAACCCTGGATCAGAAATAACAGGGGTGCCAGCCTCGGAAATAAGACAAATATTTTTCTTTTCTTTCAGCAGTTGGATAACATCTGAAAGTTTCTCAAACTCTACCTCTTTGTAATATGACCAGATTTGCTGTGAAAAAGGAGGGAGTAAGTTAAAGACCTCACTGATTTTATCGATAAGGTTGCGAACAGAACGGGTATCTTCTGCAAGGATTACATCTGCTTCCACAAGAGTACGCGCGACACGGATTGAGATGTCCTCAAGGTTACCAATTGGAGTTGAGACGATTGAAAGCATATGGGGATATTATACTAGAAGACCTGCGACACTAAATGTTGCTCCGTTCCCGTTATTTTCAGCAGCTTTTGCTGCTTCTTCAGCTTTTCCATCAACTAGTTGGCCAATTACACGCTGAATAAATCTGTTGTATGATATTATCTTCGCATTAGGATCAGCTAAAGTTAGCATCATTCTAAGATCAACATTTGGAAATGCAATCTTCAAAATATTACGCATAGCAGGAAAGACATGCTTTCGTATTGTATGCATATGCTGAAGCATGTTTCTTGAGACAACTGTCATTTCTTCTCCATATACTTTCATAGCCTCAAATTCTATTTTCATGTCTTCTTCAAGAAATGCCAGTAGTGATCTCCAGAAAGTTGAAAGAAAAACTTCCCGGTCAAAATACTCTTCAGCACTTAAACCCGATCCTGATAGTGTAGACCCTTTGATATCTCCATCGAAAACAGCGACTTCGCTATCAAGATTATATACAAGCTCCGGCGTCAGTTGCAGCTTAGTCAGCAATTCAGTATTAAGTGGATAATATGCTTTTTCAGCTGCTTCTGCAAAAGCGGCCCTATTTGGTCTTAATTTTTCGAGTCTTTGGATTAATTCAGGGTTGTAAATATCACTGTGCAGTTCATTCAAGCTTGCTATACCGTAAAGCACGCCCTTTTCTTCTGTAATAGGAACACCTTCAGACGGGAAAGTACCATCGATCATACTTGCAAATATTCCGTGATATTCATGGGGATCAGCGCCAGCTGTACGGGCATTTTTTACAATTCTCATAAGTCGTATTAGTGCTGCGGTTTCGCGTCCAAATACATTACTGAGCCTGGCTTTACTTAATCCAAGAGGATCAGATGTCTGGATAAAAAGTGAGTGATCATCTACATCTTCAGGAGTTTCGGTTTGAAAAGACCCGCGGGGAGCGCCAAAAAGAACAGTTCCTTCTAAATCCATTAATCCAATGGCGCTCGATATATCAGGAACTAAACCTATTACTTCACCATAGGGAGTTGGGAAGGCAATACCTCCTCTTTTTCTTATTTCTTCAACAATGCCAAACGGGGCACTTTCATCTTGTGAACTCGGAAGAACGCCAACAGACAGGCATTGTCCTAAATTTAAGGCTGTCAAGCCTTCCTGATTACTAAATCGCTCCAGATTTGCAAATAATATGGATTGTACTATTCTACTATTGTCGATTTGATCTGACTCAAGCATGTGTGCTTTATTAACAGCAACTTGCTGCAGTTCCCTCAGATGATCCACAGCAGTGCCTCGTGCTTTCGCGCGATCAAATTGTGACACTGTTCCAGTTTGTTGTTCCAGTACCATATGATGAATAGTCTACAGAATATATTATACACACTTGATATGTATATTTCAACTTATATATAAATACTATAAGTTAGTATATCCAAGATATCAAGACTAGCTATAGTATTAACATGCTACTATGAAGGGGCTGTAAGACTTCTTATAGTATTTTCATCAGAAACAAAGTAAACAAATGTTCACTTTTCTCTATTTGTGGGGTATACTAGTTTTATGTCTTTTCAACTTCAATCTGAATTTGAACCCATGGGCGATCAGCCTCAGGCCATTCAAAGCCTGATAACTGGTCTTGATTATGGCCTGAAAAATCAGGTTCTTCTTGGTGTAACGGGTTCGGGGAAGACCTTTACAATGGCAAACATTATCCAGAAAACAAATATGCCGGCGCTTATTATTTCTCATAATAAAACGCTTGCAGGACAACTGTATCAGGAAATGCGAGACTTTTTTCCGACAAATGCTGTTTCGTATTTTGTCTCATACTATGATTATTACCAGCCCGAAGCTTACATTCCTTCAACTGATACTTACATTGAAAAGGAATCTGACGTAAATGACCTTATTGATAAACTCCGCCTTCAATCAACCGCAAATATCATGACAAGAAAAGATGTTGTTGTGGTAGCTTCAGTTTCCTGTATTTACAACATTGGATCACCTTCGGAGTATGGTAATAAAACACTGGAAATCAAGGTTGGGGATGTTTTTGACTGGAAACGCATTTCTACCGAGCTTGTAACAATGCTCTATGACCGATCTGAGTTCGAGTTTAAACGGGGGACGTTCCGCTTCAGGGGGCCGTATATGGATGTATACCCGGCATATGAAGACTGGGGATTACGTATTAAGTATGAAAATGGACGAATTACCGAACTGTGGAAATTTGAACCGTTAAGTGGAAAAGAGTTTGACCGTATGTCAGATAAACAGCAAAGCTACACAGTGTATCCCGCAAAACATTACTTAATGGATCGTAAAACAATACAACAGGCTGAAAAGCAGATTAGAGCCGACCTGGAAAAGCAGTACAAAGCATTTAAGGGCCAGGGAAAGATAATTGAGGCTGAACGTATACTGCGTAAGGTCAATTACGACCTGGAAATGCTGAAAGAAGTAGGCTATGTAAACGGAATTGAAAACTATTCCCGCTACTTTGATGGGAGGAAACCGGGTGACCCTCCATTTAGCTTAATTGATTACTTCCGAATGGCTTACGGGAATGATTTTATGGTGATTATTGATGAGTCACACATGACTGTTCCACAAATTGGAGGGATGTTTAATGGAGATCAGGCTCGAAAACGTACCCTTATTGACTTTGGATTCCGGCTCGAGTCTGCAATAGATAATCGTCCAATGAAATTTGATGAGTTCTATAAATCAGTTCCTCATGTGGTGTATGTTTCCGCGACTCCTGACCAGTGGGAAATTGGAATGGCTCAGGAAGAGGTTAAAGCAAAGAAGTTTACAGGCCATAAAGGTATAGCAGAACAGCTTATCAGACCAACAGGTATAGTAGACCCGGAAATTATTATAAGGCCTGCTAAAGACGAAATTTCGGACCTTATAGGGGAAATTGAGAAGCGGGTTGATAAGCGGGAAAAGATCCTTGTAACTTCATTAACAAAAAAAACAGCAGAGGACTTAACTGAGTATTTAAAAGAGAAACAGATTCGAGCTTCCTATTTACACTCAGATGTGCATACTCTGGAACGCTCGGATATCCTTGATAACCTGCGAAAAGGGGAATTTGACGTGTTAATCGGGGTAAATCTACTTCGTGAAGGTCTTGATTTGCCCGAAGTTACCCTTGTAGCTATACTTGATGCTGATAAAGAAGGGTTTTTACGCTCAAGAACATCTCTTATCCAGACAATGGGTCGTGCTGCCCGTAATATCCACGGAGTGGTAATTCTTTATGCAGACCGTATTACTGGCTCAATGAAAACAGCTATTGATGAAATAGACAGACGGCGGGAAGTACAAAAAAAGTATAATCAGGAGCATGGTATTATGCCGCAAAATGTGTTTAAACCGATTCGCGAAAAAATTATTGAACGGGAAGAAGAGTTTATGGTGATGGATCGAAAAAATGTTGAAGTTACTTCAAAGCAGCTGGAAGGACTTAATTCCGAATCTTTGACTGCATATGACAGGAAAAAAATTGTGAAAAAGCTGGAGAGGGAGATGAAAAAACAGGCTGAGAGCATGAATTTTGAACTTGCTATAGAGATCCGCGACAAGATTCTGGAATTGAAAAAATAAGAGATTTTGTTCACATTTTGTGCGTAAGAATTGTGTCTTAGCCCATCAAGGCAGGCTAAACCATATTTGCTTTTTAAGTGCTCGCACAGTATACTTCTTTCATTATGCCTAAACGAGCGACCTGTGGTTACTCGCGTCACATAATCATAGCTTTGGGTATTTCACTAGCACTGCTTGTACCCGGGCGCACGGCTTACGCTCAAGAAAAGCCAACTACTTCGGCTAAACAAACGTGTCTCGTCAAGTACAGCACATTATCCGCTCTTATGTGTGATACTCCAGCCTCAAACACTACGATTGCTCCCTTGGCAAAGGCAGTTGAACCTACTAAAACACCAACTCCAGAAGAAAAAAAAGAAGAATCGCCCATACGCGAAATGAAAGGTATTAAAAAGGAATATCTGTATACCGATCGTGTTACACAGGATAAAACAGGGTGGTATACAAAAATGCGATCAGCCCCTGATGAAGATAGCAAAAGACTTGAAATAGTACGACCTGGGGATAAAATTCGTGTTCTGAAAGATAATCGAAAAAACTGGTACTATGTTCAGATTTTTAAATCACATGATCCTAAACTTGAAGGTAAAGAAGGTTGGGTTGAACGCTGGTTGGTTGACAATGTAAATGTACCAAAAGAACCTACCCCTACGCCTACTTCTTCAAAAAAACCTGGTTCAGAAAGATCCGACTCAAGTTTAGCATCTGTAGCAAGTGCGGGAGTTTCCGGTGAAGGTGAAGCGTTGTTTAACATGATTAATGAATATCGTGCCAGCAATGGTCTTGCTAAATTTGAAAAATCCGATCGCTTGTGTAGTATTGCAGCTGTTCGTGCGCCTGAAATAGCTGGTGAAGTAGCAACAGGGACTATTCATGCTGGATTCCAGGCGCGGGGGTACGGGTATCCAACAGCTGTAGAAAATGCTGCAGGTTATGGGAATATTCAGGCAAATTTTAACTGGTGGTTAAATTCAAGCCTTCATAGAGGTTCAATTTTAGGACCTGATCTAAAATATAGCTGTGTCGAATGTAAAGACGGAAACTGCGTACAAATCTTCTCGATGAATCCATAAAATTTATATCATCCTTTATAATTCTTTTGAGTTGGGAACCTCACAAGGAGTTCACATGGATAGTATTTGGTGGTATTTCATCGCCATAATCGTGGTGAACCTGGCTGCTCTTGGTCCTGTAATTCAGGCCTACGAAAGGGATTTAGCAGAATCCCGGGTCAAAAAAAATGACCTGAATGACAGCATCGCTCATATGATGATATATTTTTTGAGTGCCATTGCGACGAACAGTATAGTCGCGATAGTTGTCATCTGGCTCATTCTACGACTTGTAGATTTTTTCCGGTAAGGCTCCCGGGAGTCTTACACCAATATGTACGGTGAGCTCTTCCCAACTCACCTTACACTATAAGTATCCTGTAAGTAGAATTATCATTTGTTCACACAACACTTATCTACGGTTCACATTCCTCCCTTAGAATGGAGCGAGTTGGGGAAAGGAGTTAACAATGGATCTGGAATTTTTGTATCCACGAAGGAATACCCTTGATGAGTGGCTGGCGGTCTTTGTGTTCATCATAGCCATGAGCCTGACATTCTGGAGTGTTATTCCCGCCGCAGTAGCACATCGTCGCAGCTTTCAGGTCGAAACGGGAGCGTTCAGGAGGCTGGTATGGACTCTTTCCGCACTAGTTGGGTGCATACTGCTTAGCACGGGTACACTCCTGTTCATCCGCTATGTTATGTCGCTCCCTGCGCTGACTCAGTTGTAATAGCCGACTCACACAGAATGGCTAGTGAATTCCCCAACTCACTAGTCTTCCCTCCTATTGAACAATCGTTTACTTTCTGCTATAGTGATTAATTGCTATGTTATCTGAAATAAAAATACGCGGCGCAAGACAGCACAATCTTCAAAACATCAATGTAGACATTCCTAAAAATAAATTTGTTGTGTTTACTGGTGTTTCGGGATCGGGAAAGTCTTCTCTCGCATTCGATACTATTTACGCCGAAGGGCAACGACGCTATGTTGAATCACTTTCAGCATATGCTCGCCAGTTCCTTGGGATTATGGATAAACCGGATGTAGACCTCATCGAAGGGCTCTCTCCGTCTATATCCATAGACCAGAAAACAGTTTCTCATAATCCACGATCAACTGTGGGGACTATTACCGAAGTCTATGATTACCTTCGCCTGCTTTTTGCGCGTATTGGCCACCCCGCTTGTCCAAACGACGGTACTGAAATTTCCAAACTGACAATTGACGAAATAACTGAACGGATGATCGAACAAATGAAGCTGCAGACAGCAACGGATAAAATTAAGCCGCACCGGTTTCAGATTCTCTCTCCTGTGGTAAGACAAAGGAAAGGTGAATTTAAAGATTTGTTCAGCAATTTACAAAGCAAAGGATTTATTCAGTTCCGGGTTGATGGACACGAAATGGGTATTGATGACGATATCCAGCTGATTAAAACGAATAAACACACAATTGAGATTATCATGGATACGTTTTCCTTTACAGAAAAAGACATGCGTGACAAGATCTACGTAGCAAATCTCCGGTCAAGACTTACCAGTATTATTGAGCAAAGTACCAGTCTTGCTGAAGGTCTTGTTATTTTGAAGAGCGAATCAGAAGAACATTTGTATTCAGAAAACTTTACGTGCACGGTTTGTGGCTTTTCATTACCGGAAATTGAGCCGCGTATGTTTTCGTTTAATTCTCCACTCGGTGCCTGTGAGAAGTGTAAAGGGCTTGGGACTGTCTATAAAGTCGATCCTGATCTTATTATTAACCCGAATTTAAGTATTAATGAAGGTGGGTTAATGCCTTTTACGAAATTCTTTTTCCAGGACACCTGGTATAACAGAATTTTAAAAGAAGTGGCCGATCAGGAAGATATTGATCTGAATCTACCCCTTGACAGAATGACGAAGGAAAAAATGGATATTATTCTGTACGGGACCAGTAAAAAATATTTTGTGCGCGGAACAAACAGGGAAGGTCGGATGACAGCTATCCATGAACTCTTTGATGGGGTTGTCAACAAACTGCAACGAAACTATTTTAGCAGTGAAGGCGGGGATAGCGGAAGTGATGATGTCCGTAAGTACATGCGGGAAGAAGTCTGTGATGTATGTGACGGGCTAAAATTAAAGCCCGCAGTATTAGCTATCCGCATAAACGGACAAAACATTGCACAAGCAAGTAATTATGCTGTCTCTAAACTAACTGCTTACTATGAAAAAGAACTCCCTGGGCATTTAAATGAGTATGAAAACCAGATTGCCAAACCAATTCTCAAGGAAATCTGTACGCGTTTATCGTTCTTAAATAATGTTGGTTTGGGGTATCTCACTATTTCCCGCACAGCCAAAACTCTTTCCGGGGGAGAACTTCAGCGTATACGGCTTGCTTCACAGATTGGCACGGGGTTATCTGGTGTTCTTTACGTTCTGGATGAACCGTCTATTGGACTTCATCCACGCGATGTAAGTGCCCTGATTAAAACTCTTCACGATTTAAAAGAACTGGGAAATACTCTTATTGTGGTTGAACATGACCAGGAAACCATTGAATCAGCAGATTACGTAATCGAACTGGGTCCACAAGCGGGAAAGCATGGAGGAAAAGTAACATTCACGGGGACTATTAAAGAGTTAATGGATTCCGATGCTTTAACAGGACAATATATGTCCGGGAAGAAGAAAATTGACTTAAAAAAGCGTGAGCTGGAAACGAAGCGTGGATCGATAATTCTAACCGGTGCATCAGAGCATAATTTAAAAGATGTGAAGGTTGAATTTCCTATTGGGAATTTAATTGCAATAACCGGGGTGTCCGGTTCGGGGAAATCTACCCTTATTACAGAGACGTTGTATCCTGCATTAAAACAGAATGTAGATGGGTATTATCACGATCATATGGGAGATTTTCAACGCATTGAAGGTTTTCAGTACCTTGACCGGGTATATATGGTTGACCAGTCACCAATTGGCAGAACACCACGATCAAACCCGGCAACATATGTAGGGTTTTTTGATGATATCCGTGAATTGTTTGCATCCACTGTTGATGCAAAAGCGCGAGGTTTCCAGAAAGGCCGTTTTTCGTTTAACATCAAAGGTGGTCGGTGTGAAAAGTGCCAGGGAGCAGGTGTAATTAAAATTGAAATGCAGTTTATGGCAGATATGTACATAACGTGTGACGTGTGTAAAGGCCGTCGCTACAATATAGAAACACTCGAAGTCTTGTTTAAAGGCATGAGTATAGATCAGATTTTGAAAATGACAGTTGATGAAGCTGCTGATTTTTTTAAGAACCATCCTCATATCTATAACAAGCTTTCATTTTTGCAGCACGTAGGACTTGGTTATATCACGTTAGGCCAGCAGGCTCCAACGTTCTCGGGTGGTGAAGCGCAAAGAATAAAACTGGCAAACGAACTTTCGCGAAGAACAAACGGACGAACATTGTATATTCTTGATGAACCGACAACAGGCCTGCATTTTTATGATATTGAAAAACTGTTATTTACCTTGCAGGAACTGGTAGAACGGGGTAATACAGTAATTGTAATTGAACATAACCTTGATGTAATCCGGCATGCGCAATACGTAGTAGACATGGGGCCTGAAGGAGGAGAAGCGGGAGGACACATTCTTTATCAGGGAAAACTTGAAGGAATACTGAAATTAGCTGACTCCCACACAGGTACATATCTGGCAAAACACATTACTTAGTCACAGATTATTGATTATTTTCCAGCCAATCCAAATTCCAATAATTCCACCAAGAATTCCTCCGGTAAACGAAATCCCAATATTTGAAGTAAAGAACATTGGAAGATAACTTCCTAAAGAAGAAAATAGAATAAATGAACCCATCATTATTGCTTTTGATGACATATGTAAAGACTACCACATTTGACTAAAACGAACATTAAAAACACTATAAGATACATATTCTGATACAATAAATACTATGTTTCAAAGAGTTCAGCTGGAAAGAAAGCATCTTCTTCAAAAACTTCCTGCAGCCAACGGGGTATATCGTTTTTTAAGAGGGAGGGAAATTCTTTACGTGGGAAAATCAGTAAACATCAAAGCTCGCGTTATCTCCCATATCGAAAACGCCAAGCTTGATGCTAAAGAAGCAGCTATAGTAAACAATTCAGATACAGTTGATTTTTTTGTTACAGATAACGAATTTCTTGCCCTCATTCTTGAATCTCAGCTCATTCAGGAGATTAAACCGCCATACAACGTAAGATGGCGCGATGATAAAAGCTACCTTTATATTAAAGTTACTGTGAAAGCTGAGTATCCGGGAGTGTTTATTTCACGACGTGAGAACGATAAAAAATCGCGATACTTTGGTCCATTTCCCTCAGTAAGAACAGCCCAGGATATTGTCCGATCCATACGTCGTGTATTCCCCTTCTGTACCCAAAAAAAATTAGGAAAAAGACCATGCTTTTATTCAAAAATCGGACTTTGTAGTCCATGCCCCAATGAAATAGAAGACATTTCTGACTTAAAAGAGAAAGAGCTGGTAAAAAAAGAATATAAGCAGAATATAAGGCAAATTATCCGTGTTCTGGAGGGAAAATCAGATAAAATAGCGAATGATTTATACAAGGAAGTCAAACTCCTTTCCGATAATCAGGACTACGAAAAAGCACTGGTGATTCGCAACCGTATCTTAAGAATGGAGCAATTTCTGCATGGTCGCCGTCTTGACAGGCGAGATGAAGAAGTCTATAACCAGTCTGAGGAAGGCCTTAAAACACTAACAAGTTTATTGCAAAGGTATTATCCTTCGATTAAACAACTGAATAGAATTGAATGTTTTGATATTAGTAATACGAGCATGAAGGAAGGAACAGCTTCAATGGTTGTAATGACAGAGGGAGTAATTAATAAAAAGGAATATCGCAAATTTAAAATTAAAGATGAGACACTGGAATCTGATTTTGACATGATGAAGGAGGTAATTGGACGACGTATTCGGCATAAGTCCTGGCCTGATGCAGATTTACTGGTCGTAGATGGGGGAAAGCCACAAGTACGCATAATTCAGAAAGTCTTCGCAGAACTGGATTATAACGTGCCACTTATAGGAATTGCCAAAAATCCCGATAGACTGGTAATTGGAAAAGATGATATGTCAACTATAAGACCACCGTTACGGCATCCCGGATTTTCTCTTATTAGAACACTTCGCGATGAATCACATCGTTTTGCCAAGAAATATCACACTTACCTGCGTAACAAAATGAGGGAACCAACTATTCCTCTTACACGCAAAAAATGATATAATCCCCTATGAGAGAATTTTTCCTGGTGTTGAACATTATTATCTCGGCAGTTCTTGTTGCTCTTATTTTGCTTCAAGGCCGTGGGGCAGGTATGGGGAGTGCCTGGGGCGGGAGCGGAGAGACATTTCAAACACGACGCGGCATCGAGAAGATAACATTGCGACTGACTATTTTTTTCATAATCTGCTTTTTTGCTGTGTCGGCTGTCAACTTTTTCCTCTAAAACATGGTTCTAAACCGAAAATCATTCCGGTATTTTTACTGGACGACATCGGCATTCTTTAAAAAAAATGCCCAGATATTCCTGCTTAGTTTTCTTGCTGGTGTAATTGGTATTATTACTGTCGTCTCGCTCTCTCCTTACTTTATTGATGTAATGACTAAAAAGAAGGTTGTAGTTGGAATTTCCGGCAACTATCAATTAAACGAAGTCCCCGAACAGGTTCTGTCGCAAATATCAAATAGTCTTGTGTATGTAAACGAAAAAGGCGAGATTATACCGCTTTTGGCAGAATCCTGGGAACAACTAAATGATGGCAAAGAATACCGTTTTTATCTCAAGAAAAACCTGACCTGGGGTGACGGGAAGGAATTTACTTCAAAAGATTTGCAATACACCTTTCGTGATGTTGTAATAGAACGGCCAGATAAGTATGTGATCGTATTTAAACTTAAAAAAGCTCTCCCGATTTTCCCTACCTATCTTACCCAGTATGTAGTAAAGTATCCGCTCCAGGGTGTTGCGGGATTGTATAGCGTAGAGAGAGTCCGTTCAAAAGGGGGAATTCTTACAGAAATACACCTTACCCCAAATAGACCTGAACATCCAATCTACATCTACAAATTCTATGAAAACGAAACAAAACTTATTAATGCATACAAACTTGGTGAAATAACCGAATTTTCTACAACCAAAAAGAATATTGCTGACTTGTTTAAGAACTGGAAAAATAGTGAAATGAAACAGGATGTTGACTATACACAGCTTCTTACACTCTTTTTTAACTTGAATAACCCGCTGTTACAGGAAAAAGATGTGCGGAAGGCAATAGCTCAGTCAATTCCAAAAGAACTAATTACGGAACAGGGAGAAGAAGCCTTTGGTCCTATTCCACCTGTTTCCTGGGCATATAATCCTGATACAAAACAAGTTCAGTATAATCCTGATGTAGCTGAGGGTATTTTTGAAAAGTATAAAACCGGTTCTGGATCTGCAAAGCTTCGACTTTCAACATTTTACGACTATCTGGGAACGGCGGATTCTATTAAGGAATCGCTGCGTCCAATAGGCATTGAAACTGAAGTACAGGTATTTACAGCGGCTGATATGAGTAATTTTGATATGTTGCTGGCATACTGGAAAGTACCACTTGATCCTGATCAGTATTTCTATTGGCATTCAACACAGAACCTGGGAAACATTTCAAAATACAAAAATGTGCGCGTCGATAAACTTCTTGAGGATGGAAGAAGTACACTGGATATACAGACTCGTAAAGATATATACTTTGATTTCCAGAAGGTTATTACCGATGAACTGCCTGCGTATTTCCTGTATTATCCTTCTGTGTATACGATTACCCGAAAGTAAATGTATTGTCGTGAAGATAAGTTCTTTGGTATAATGCATTTCTATCCTCGTTTGATTTGAAATTGTGTAGCCCGGGTGGCGGAACTGGCAGACGCGCACGCTTGAGGGGCGTGTATCGCAAGATGTGGAGGTTCAAGTCCTCTCTCGGGCACACAATTAAGAATCCCCATGAAGTATAAAATGGTTTTCAGGATCTACGAGCATGAGTAAGGAATCGTCAGCAGCATACCCGCTTATTGTAATTCTATCGCCCTTCCAGGCTGATCCTAAGTAATAGAATATGTCAGTTGCCACTTTCATTTCCCTTCCATTATCAGTTTCTACAGTAAAGACTGATGGTAAGCACGGGCCTTCGCTATCGTCAGTAACTACTGCTTCTGTTATTACTGTTTCCTCATCGGAATGTACCCAATCATATGGATAACTATCAGGATCTTCAGGTTTACGAACAAACTTCAGTTCGATGTAAATTTCACTTCCGTCACAACTTTCACCTAACACAACTGTATAAGAATTGCGCCGATGCAAAGCTCTTCTCCAAACTCTTAATGAAGTATCGAGCCATCTTGATCCGTTAGGAGCAGGATATAAATCTGTTGGTCTTTCTTTTATTGTTTGTAAGTGTTCAAGCCCGTAGATGAGAAAATCATAGTCATGAGAACTGACATTAGGAACGTTACTTTTCATAAAGCATTGAAGTCCTCCCCAAACGCCAATATCTTCAGCTGGTATTCCCAGAGATGTAATGATACGGTGTGCTTCTCTAAATTTTCGCAGGTGAACTTCAGGCATACTGGATACTCCGTTTAGCAAGGCCCGGCAAACTCCCCTTGGATCAAATACTTCTTTCACTTCTTCGATAGGAACTGCAAGAATATCTCCGGGATACTGAGGATGTTGTAATCTGCGATTGTTTAGAACCGCTCGACCTGTGGTTGAAGGATAAGACATTCAGATCGGGTTACACCATTATCAGCATTTGCTCTTAGATAATGGCGTCCATCTATCGCATATATTTTGTGACTTCTTGTGTCACTTGCATCTGGCAAAGAACTATCGGGTGCAAAGCAGCTGTTTGCACGAATATATCCATCTTGATTAAAACCGGGACCATAGGAGTTGTACACGATCCCTGAGCGGTCGGTGAAAAGAGTTCCAAACGGGGCGTTTTGAATACTTTCCTGGAATGTTGATCGTTCTACCAGCTCGAATAAAGACATTTGAAGTTTATTATATCACTTAAATGCTTTCTCAATAATCATCTCACTAAATGGAGTTAAAGGTAGCTTTAACGCGTCCGGCAGGGTTACCCATCTAAAATCCGATGCTTCGTGATTTATTGCTATAGGTTGATCAGAAAACTTCATCCTGCACGAAAAAGGGATGAGTAATCCCTGCCAGTTTCCTCGAACGGTGGTGTAAATTGCGGGAATTAACTTTACAATTTCTATCTCTATTCCAAGCTCTTCCCGCGCTTCGCGCATTGCTGTTTCCTCAGGAGTTTCAGCAAATTCCAAGCCACCGCCTGGTATTTGCCATATACCGTGAAATTGTGCATCTTCAGGATCACGTTCTACACGTTTTGTTACCAGTATAGTGTTGCTTTTTTTGATTACTGTAAGGACAACAGGTTGGATGCGTTTTTGCTCTGAAAGTTTTGAGTGTGACATAGGAATGGGGTGCCGCCTCACCAGTATAGGGTAAGGCGGCGTTTACCTAATAGCGAGATATGTCGATTTCAATCTCTGCGGCCGAGGAAATGACGAGATGGCACCATCCCGGGATGGTAATTCTCAGAACACCATTATTTGAATTGTGAGATCCGAGAGCACCTCCACCATCTCGGAATACAGCGGCGCTAAATTCCGTGGTGCCCGTCATCCGTGTAACTACTATTGTTCTAGGTCGATTGCTCCTATTTTCATATCTGTGTTGCCCATAAGCCGATATTATATTAGCCATGAGATACCCTCCTGTATTTCCTTCTCCCTGCGATCCCGGCGCGAATCGAACGCACAACCTACTCCTTAGAAGGGAGTTGCTCTATCCAATTGAGCTACGGGATCTATCCGAATATTATACAACACTGCAAAACGACTTACCGTGTAAGAGGAAAGCCTTCTCTAGCAAGGAGTACGCGAACTTCCTGTAGTGATTCGGCAGCTTGGATATGAGTAGTTTCAGGAGTGATTACAGGCTGTATATTCATATTTAACCAATTTGGTGTTTCTATTTCGGGCTGGGAGCCATAGCGGATGGAAGAAAAAGCTACCTTGGTTGTTAACACTACTGGAGTACCTCTAGAAACTGGAAGAAACGTTTGAGCTTTTGCTTTTCTTTCTTTTTTTGCTTTTGAAGATGCCTGTTGAGCCAGGATCTTCCATTCTTCCTCGGAAAATTGATCTCCTAGCAATCTAAACTGAGCTGCTAGCGACCCAATAGCTCCTTTAACAGCTTGTAAGTCAGGGACAAGTGGTAAGTTCATTCCATGGTGTGCTGCAATTTCATGTAAAGCAGTAGCATCAGGTCCAAGGAGAGATACTAGGTCATTAAATTGAGCCTCTAAAGCTATTTGAGAAAATGCCTGATCGAGTGTGGGAGACTCTGAGGGTATTGTACCTTGCTGAAACAAACGATGGTAAAAATGAGTGGGGATACCCCTTCGTTTTGCAGCTGCCTGAGCTGTTGATACTACTGCCACTGATTTTCCCGGGATAATAAAGGGATGATCAATTCTTGCGACTTCCCGAACACAACCAGGAAATTCACCTTGTGCCAGTCGTGCGAAGTCGATAAATACCGGTTGGTTCTTGTTAATCCTTTGTTCAGCTGCCCTTTGTGCTTCAACACGAGCGGCTCGTTGCAGAGAGTTGGCCATATCCGGTCTCGCGTACTCAGAAGAACCCATATCATACTCTGTAAGATCCGCAAGAAGGCGTCTAAGATCTTCAATATTCGCGGGAGAGAAGTAAACATACTCAGGTAAAGAAACCATACCATCCAGATGTTCAGGCCAATTGATTTCAGGTGTAATCTTATACTTGTCAAATGGGTTTGGTTTTTGGTTGTCCCAATTATCGTGTTCGTCTGTCATTTTGAGCCGCCTGTCGGACTTGAACCGACGACCCATGCTTTACAAAAGCATTGCTCTACCAGCTGAGCTAAGGCGGCTGTATTAGAATTGATGTAAAATCATAGTTCATCTATCCGTGCCGAGGGCGGGAATCGAACCCGCACTCCGGTGAAGGAACAGGATTTTAAGTCCTGCGCGTCTGCCAGTTCCGCCACCCCGGCGTTACAATACAATCACTCGCTGTTTAGAGCGACCTAAAGATTATATCAAAATAAAGAAAAGATAGAAAGCTCGAATACATTTGTTGGGAAGTGCAATCAAAACGACTGCACTTCCCGATATCTGCCACTTAACAGGAACATCTACTGTACGATTGTTTTGTGATACCTGATTGCTTCAGCAATATACAGGTCGATGTTCTCCACAGGGTAGCCCCTCAGTAAGGCCTCGATGATCGTTGGGGCATCAGACTTTTTTATCCAGGGGTACACTTTGATAATTGCGAATATAACCCCGTTGCGAAAAGCGTATGGATTGAGAGTCCGAAAAAGCCCTTGTTGTAATGCGCATATCAACGCTGTTCTGGTTTTCTCTGACAGTCCTTCGATCTGCAGCTTCGATCTGATGCGTATCTCGATTTCATCCCCGGAGGGTGCTTGTATACGCATATCCATCAAAATCCACGATGAATGCATGATAAGACTCCTTGCTATAGGGGTTAACTGAGGGAAATTATACCAAAAAGTTATAGTATCCTTTCCTGTGCAGGATCAATAGAAGAAAACGCAACTTTAATATGCGTAAGAGCTTGATTCGTTAGCGTTCTACCACGTGGAGTTTTTTTTACAAATCCAATTTGGATCAAGTACGGTTCAATAAATTCTTCAATGGTACGTTTATCTTCAGATAATGAAGATGCCAGTGTTTCTATCCCAATAGGCTGGTTCTGAAATTTCCGGCCAATAATATCTAAATATTGAATATCAATATCTGTAAGGCCAAACTCGTCGATATCCAGTAACCGGAACAGCTTTTCAACAACGTGTTCATCAATTGTTGCATGGCCATCAACTTCGACCATGTCACGGGCACGTTTTAATATGCGATTGGCAAGGCGGGGAGTTCGGCGAGCTCTTTTTGCAATAGCGCGGGCAGCATCCTCAGAGACTTCCAGTCCTAACAACCTGGTCGAATGCCTTACGATTTCCATCATTTCCTCTTCGGTGTAATAATCAAGTCGCATTAACAACCCAAAACGGTCGCGTAGTGGTGCAGTCAGATTTGCTAACTTGGTGGTAGAACCCACAATAGTAATCTTCGGTACCGGTAATCGCACTGTTCGAGCCGATGGGCCTTTTCCAATAATTACATCAAGACAATATTCCTCCATAACCGGGTATAACATTTCCTCAACAGAGCGTGGTAAGCGATGAATTTCGTCAATAAAGAAAACGTCGTTATCTTTCAAATTTGTTAAAATAGCTGCCAAATCACCGCCTTTTTGCAAGGCCGCACCGGTAGTTATACGTAACTCACCTTGCAGTTCATTCGCAATAATGTTAGATAACGTAGTTTTTCCAATACCAGGTGGCCCGTAAAAGAGGATATGTTCAGTTGCATAGCCGCGATTTTTTACCGCGTCTAAAAACATGCGAAGAGTTTTGACTGTATTTTCCTGCCCGATGTAATCCTCAAGTGTTTGAGGTCTCAGGCTGAAGTTGTCCTGCATAGCGTATACATGATACTACTTTTTCCTGGATAATATACGAATACCTTCTTTAATGCGAACTTCAATAGGTAGTTCCTTATCTATTTCAGGAATTATATTGCGTGCATCCTGAACGGCAAAGCCCAGTCCTGAGAGCGCCTGAACAATCCCTTCATCATCTTCATCCAAATGCAGTTTGCCAAATTCAACAGCCTCTTTCATCTTGGAAGCAAGTTCCAGAATAATCTTCATTGCGGTTTTTTTACCGAGTCCGGGGATTGAAGTAAAAAAAGCAATATCGTTTGTCCTTACAGCACGTTGTACATTTTCCGGCTGGGTATAGGAAACGATATTAAAAGCTGTTTTTGCACCCACCCCGTTTACACTGTGTACCATATGGAACAATCGCATGTGACCGATGGTATTAAAACCAAACAGTTGCAAGGCGTCCTCACGGACGTGGGTATGAATGTAAAGTTCAATAGAAAAAGGCAGTGGTTTACTAAAATAGTTCGGTGGTAAAAAGACCAAATATCCCACACCTGATGCAGTTTCTATAATACCTTCATTTCCAATCAGTTCAGTTAGTTGTCCTTGTATCTTTCCAATCATATAATTCGTGTATCCGGCAAAGCGGTTACTTTTTGATCTGCTCCAGCAGTTTTTTTGGCAATGGTGTGGCTCGCACGGCTTTTGGTGCTGCAGCCTTCATCATAAGCGCCTGTTGTTCAATCTTTAAAAGACGGTTGTACTTTGCAACTCGTTCTCCCTGGGCTGGAGCGCCAAATTTAATAAAATCAGCTTGAACACCCATTGCAAAATCAGCGATGAAATCATCCGAAGTTTCATTCTTATCTCCTGAAACCATAAAGCTCATCTCTTTCTTTTTTAATTGAGCTACTGTCTTTAACGTATCTGTAATGGTACCAAAATAAATTGGTTTTACCACGATACTTGTAAACATTTTATTGGTACTGATGTCACTTAAAAAATCGATATTATCACCAATCATTTTGTGCGCCACAATATATATCTGCTCACCATAATTTACAAATATCTTTCTCCAGCCGTCTACATCCTGCGTTGCAAAGGGATCTTCAACAACAAGGACCGAATATTTATTTATAATTTCCGATAAGAATTCATAATATTCCTGTGGAGAAACAGGTGTTGGTCGATCTTTAATTTGATATTTTCCCCGAATATAAAAGTTACTGGCAATGGGTGACAATCCAAAAAAGACGTGCTTTCCTAATCGTAAATTCTTGCGCTGAAGCACATCAAAAATAACTTCAATCATTTCAGTATTGTTGTTCCGTGCTGGAATGTATTCACCATACAAACTGTGATAATAACTTACACCCAGCTGGTCAAGAACCGTTTGAATTGTATGGTATATGTCTACACACATTTCGTAGGCTTGTGCAAACGTTAAAGAAGACGACGGAATAAGGTGGAATTCACGAAAATCAACATTTCGGCCTCCACCCAACATACCAAATACAGGGGTGGGAACTTTTTCCAGTGATATTGGTTTTTTTGTCATCTTTAAGTAGATGTCATTTATGTATTTAAACAGAGGCATACCTGTTGTATACGCCCCCGCTTTTGCAAACAGTTGTGAAATCGCGATAGCAGTATTTACTCCAATTTGCACCTTATCTCGTGATGGATCAATACGATTTATCCAGTTATCAATAGCAAACTGATCGGCGGGGTTCATATTCACCATTTTTGGTGCTAACGATTTATTTACCATGCTTACTGCCTTTTTTACACCAAGTCCCTGGTAGTGTTGTACATCATTGTCGCGAAGCTCACGAAGACCATAGGTGTTAATTACATTGTCTGAAGAAGCGCTTGAGGTTACTTTAAAGCCATTTGAAAGAAGCATTTCCAGTTCAATAGTAGGGTTTCCGTTTGAATCGGAAATCTCATACGCAGTAACTCGTTTAACTGTAATGGCCATACTGGTTCATTATGCCAGAAACGAAGCTTGGAATGCAATGTTACTTGTACACGTCCTTTTCAATATCGTGAATCATGCTCCGCGTCTTCTCGACAACATCCGCATTTACTGAAACACTGGTGATACCATACTTCACCAGTTCCTTAACGAGCTCCGGGTAATTAGAGGCTGCCTCACCACAGATAGAACAAGTAACATTGTTCTCTTTACACGTTTTTACGATATGGGCGAGTGTTTGTACAACTGCGGGATTGCGCTCGTCATATATATTGGCCACTTTCTCGCTATCCCGATCACACCCGAGTAACATCATGGTTAAATCGTTGGTACCGATGGAAACACCCTGAATGCCCAGTTTGCAGAATTCCTCCAGCATGATAGCTGCCGCTGGTACTTCAACCATTATCCAAAGCTTAAAATCTGGGTAATCGAGGAGTCCAAATTCATTGACGATTTCCTTGATCTGAATAAATTCGTACGGCACACGAACAAAGGGAATCATCAAGTGAAGATTGTTGTATCCTTTTTCCCATATATTCTTGAAAGCTTCCAATTCGAGGGCAAATACATCTCTGTCTACTATGTAGCGCGATGCACCACGATATCCGAGCATTGGATTTTCTTCTTTTGGTTCGTACTTTTCGCCACCTTTCAAATTCTTGTATTCATTTGACTTAAAGTCAGTTGCTCGATAGACAACCGGACGGGGAGAGAAAGCATCAACAAACTTGGTTAAATCGTTCGTGAGCCGTTTTACGAATGCCTTCTGGTTTTTCTGGCGAATGTATTCCTTGGGATGAACACCCATGTTGGCAATAATGAACTCTGCACGAAGCAGTCCAATACCATCCACATCAAGTTCAGAAAGTTCTTTTGCAGCCTCTGGCTCTGCAGCATTTAGATACACATGAGTAAGTGTCTTTACATGCTTATTGGACTGATGCTTTTTTTCATTGGCTCCTTCGAGTTTACCTTCATAAACTTCCCCGGTATGCCCGACAACACTAACCAGTTCATCCTGACGAAGTACTTTTGTGGCTTTTTCAGTTCCTACTACTGCAGGGATACCCAGTTCACGGGAAACAATCGCCGCGTGAGAAGTGCGCCCACCTTTATCAGTCACAATGGCAGCTGCTCGCTTCATAGCCGGGACATAATCCGGGTTCGTTTGGGGAGCAACGAGAATATCCCCTTTATGAATTTTGTCGATCTCTGAAGGGGAAAATATGACTTTCACCTTTCCAGATCCGATACCTGGTGAAGCAGGAGCACCTGTTACAAGAAGTTTATGCCCTTTGGTATCAAGTTCATGCGACTTTTTTTTTACATCATCATTTGTCTGAATTGTTGTAATAGGACGAGACTGCACTATAAATACACGACCATTTTCAATTGCCCATTCAATATCCTGAGGAAAGAAATAATGTTTCTCAATATCACGTACAAGCATTGCTGTCTTAACAATTTCTTCATCAGTTAATTTCTGAACCGAACCTTCTTCTTTGTTTAACTTAACATCTTTATTACTCCCGCCTGATGCTTTTACCATTTTTACATTCTGGTAATTTACTTGCTTATTCAGAATTACAAATGAGTTTTTATCAACTTCGTAGTGGTCAGGGGTTACTTTGCCTTGCACTATATATTCACCTAAACCAAATATTGCTTCAACAACAACTTTTCTTTTGTCATTTGTCACCGGATCAATGCTGAATGCAATTCCTGATTTGGAAGATTGCACCATTCTTTGTACGACGGCAGCCAATCCTACTTTGAAATGGTCAAACCCCTTCTGCTGGCGATAATAAATTGCACGATCTGTGAATAAAGAAGCCCAGCATTCTTTTACCATTTTAAGGAGCGCTGTTTCACCCTGGACATTCAGGAAGGTTTCCTGCTGTCCTGCAAACGACGCATCCGGAAGATCTTCAGCTGTTGCAGAACTACGAACTGCGACCAGGGGTTGCTTATATAACCCTTTTATAGCATGCAATGTTTTATGCATAAACGAAACGTTTTGCTTAAAATACTTTTCTTCTTTCAGGGGAAGTTCTTCGTAATATTCAACAACAAGTTTGGCAAATTCTTTGGGCATTTCCGCCTCTACAATCATGTCCCGGATATGTTTACCTGCCTTTGAAAGCTCAGCTTGAGATTCAACATCGGTAATGGAAAGAATATCTTTAATCTTGCTTTGCAGTTGTGCGTGTTCAACGAAGTCATAGTACGCTTGTGAAGTGGTTACGAAACCGTAAGGAATAGGGAGATGTGCATTGGTCATCTCACCAAGGTTTGCGCCTTTCCCTCCAACTAATCCGACATCTCCTTTGTTAACTTCTTCAAACCAGACAACAAGAGGTTTTTTTGCCATATGTATTCATATTAGAGAACGCTATTTGGAAATGCAATGGTGAAAAATTCTTAAAATTTGATCTACATAACAGATCTTCATATAAAAATGAATATGAGATGAAGCTCATTGACTTATTACAGAATTATTACCATAATTTCATATTATCAATCTCGAAAAAAGTGGCAATTTACAGCATCGAAAGAGAGTTAATACCTATTGCAACAGGCTATAAATACGACAAGCACCCCGTTAGAGAGGGTCTTACATTTGAACACAACCAGCAGACTACTTTAACGGCATTATACTCACAGCATTTTGCTTCACTGCCGTTTCGAGCAGAGATGGATTTGATAGACGCAAAACTTGACCCTGCAAAGGATCAGGATTTCTACATCGGAAACACTACCGCAGAAATCACCTTTCTTTCAAAAATAATAGATCCAATAACTGATGGTCATATGGAGAGCGTGGGAAGATGTGCATATGCAATTGCAGCTGAAATGGGGTATAACGAAGTCCCTCTTGCAGAAGTATATTTAGGGGGAAGGCTCCATGATATAAAAAAAATTAACGAGGTTCAACTATTGCTTCAACCTGATTATTTTACTCTATTGGAACAGGGTAGATTACTCCAAAGTTATGATGAAGAGGGAATCCGGCAATACTGGGGGCCACATAATGCAGCAGAAGTCCCTATGCTTGATACAAATGTTGTTTTTACAGATAGTCAAAAAGCAAGCATGAGAAAACATGCTGTAGAGGGGGGAAAGTATTTACGAAGAATTGGTATGCCTCAAGCAGTGTCTATTGCAGCTGAACAACATCATGCTTACTTTGGTTTTATGAAAGCACAACCCCATCCGCTGCTTGCTCCTCATGAAAAATGTGCTTTAGGGGAGGTATTAAATGCTGCTGACTTTGCTGTAACCAGTGAGAGTTCGCGCGTTTACAAACCTGTCAATGCACATAAACATACTGTCAGGTACATGCGCTTGATGGCCGACATGGGGAAAGTTTCACCGCACGTTGTCTCGGCGTATGAAAGAGCTTGTGCAAAATACCAGAAGGACTGGATGCGCTACACAATCCATCTCCCGAATATCGGTGGCGGGCAAGGACTAAAGGCTATGTTTGGAGACTAATTCTTACCACCCTTTGAGATTGTGAGTTGGGGTTGACAAACTTTTCAACGTCATATAATATACATATACTCTTTTACGGGCACTGGAATCATTCTTCATGGTTCCTATCAGCCTCAAGCGGTATAGTAATTTTCAGTTGCATTTATTGCGTCTGTAAATTAAAATCTAAATCTTGCGCTTTGAGATTTTGTAGTGGGCTGATAGATCTTTTTTCTACCAGCATCGTGTTGCAAGCACCAGGGGTTAAGGTTTAGCCTAAATCCCGATCGTTTATCGGGCCTATAGCTCAACTGGCTTGAGCACCCGCCTTGCACGCGGGAGGCTGTGGGTTCGAATCCCACTAGGTCCACAGTTGCAAGTAACTATATCGCGAAAGCGATTAAGAAAGAGCTAAGCACATTAGACAATTTGGCGTTTGATTCAGAAGACAATAAAAAAAGAAGCTCCTGCTTGC
>CAYOVA010000016.1:0-1417 GCA_964407325.1 uncultured Gammaproteobacteria bacterium
GTATTCACCAGCGCAACAAACAATCCATCGGTTTCAGTTATAGGTAACACTTTTAACAACACCTGGATGACACTTAGTCCCGCCCCAGCTACATCAGCAATGAAATCTATGATTTCGACGGGAGTCTGGGGTGGCGGTGAAAGTCCAAAAGTAACCATTTCAAACCTGGAAAATGCACAATATGATGTAATGCTGTACATCATGGAAGATGATAGCCCTCAGACTTTCGGCATTACTATCGAAGGAAGAACAGAGGCGTCAAACCTGTCTACGGGAGCTGCAAAAACATGGCAGAGAATTGGTCCGTTCCGGGTAACGGTGGCTGACAATACGCTGAATATTAACACCTTTGGCGGAGCAGTACTCCTGTCAGGTATCACCTATGAAAAAGTAGGAACACCATCGCCTACAGCGGTACCAACGGCTACGCCTACTCGTGTACCGACAGCTACTCCTACCAGAGCGCCGTCGCCCACGTTCCAGCTGCCGTCGCCTACCTCAATCATCGCGACAATTACGCGATTCCTGAGCCCAACGACACAGCCGTCGAATACAACAGCTCCGACAGCAACGCGAGTGCCTACAAACACTTCGATCCCAGTGCCATCGAGTACTTCGGTACCACCATCTGGTACTCAATATGAGCTTATCGTATCAGTAGCTGGTGATCCTGCAGCCGGTGTAAATCCGTTGATTGATATTCTTGTAAAAGGTAAGAAAGTCCGTCCGGATGCCTTTGAAGTCGTTGCCCGTGCTGACCGCAACGAAATTCAAAGAATCGTCTATAGAACAAGCTCATCATTTACACCACGTGATGTACGTGTTGCCTTTATCAATGATGCGGTTATCAATGGCGATGACCGAAACGTGAAAGTTGATAAGATTTCTATCAACGGCACTGTTATTGAAACAGAAGCATCTACAACGTATTCAACAGGTACATTTAAGCCAGCCACCTGTGCACCTGGATACAAGCGTGATGAATGGCTGCATTGTGGAGGATACTTCCAGTATCAATAGAACCTAGGAAATTAAAAAAAAGGGTGACCTCCGGGTCACCCTTTTTTGTTGGTAGACGAGTGTGAAATGGAGATTAGTGTGAAATTGAGAAGATAAGCGTATTTGTTTGCGAAGAGTGTTATGCCCACTTTTGAATGTAGGCTTCAATATCGAATTTCCGCCGGAGTCCATTGTAGTTCATATAGCGGATACTTCCGAAGACAGGCCGTTCAAACCAAGGGCGATCGTGGACACCGGCAATAGCCCATAAGATACCCACATAGCCGTTTGCTTCAAAACCATCCAAACTGTATTTATCATTTAAATATACCGCTGTATCGATAGCTTTTTGAGCAGTTTTTGACCATTCCAGCAGTTTTTTTGCCCAATACATCCGCATATACCCGTGCATTTTCCC
>CAYOVA010000016.1:1517-32453 GCA_964407325.1 uncultured Gammaproteobacteria bacterium
CATAAACTTCATGCAACCCATCCATCATAAACTGGTAATGCTGTTTTAGACGAATAGTGGGTTGGGTAAATACATTAAAAACAACAATCAAGGGCAGTTTTCGCTCTATAGCGTAGTCTTGAGCAGCTTTAAGGACATGATTGTCCATGATACGCTGATCACGCGACATGTGATACACAACACAATCCCCAGAGGTTTCAGGCTGATTATTGAGTGGACGAATCCGTTGTAAAAGCATATACTATCAGTAATGAACTATCGTCTATTATACTTGTTCATTGCCGCTGCTCTCGTACGATTTCTTGGTATTACCCAGTCATTCTGGCTTGATGAAGCTACTACTATAAATGTAGTCAGAAAAATGAAAGGGCTGGAAATACTAACGCGCTTCTCCCCCTTCGATTTCCATCCCCCACTCTATTACCTGTTTATGAATTCCTGGACTTTGTTTGCAGGATACTCGGAAACTGCTGCACGTATACCTTCGGTTCTCTTTTCACTGATAGCGGGATATTTTGTCTTCAAAACTGCGGTTGTTCTTTCAAATAATATTAAAACCGGCTTTGCCAGTGCTGCTTTTTTCCTGTTTAATCCATTGGTAATGTATTATTCTCAAGAAGCGCGCATGTATATGATGGTAACGATGTTTGTCAGTATTTTTGTGTATGCATTTGCGGTAATACTCAAAAAGCCGGAAAACAAAAAAACAGAAAGGTATTACATCATCGCGAATATAAGTCTTTTTTTGAGCGTACTTACCTTTTATGGGGTAATTTTTTTGCCCGCGGCAGTTTACGCATATCTAGCGATAAAACGGCAGTACAAAACGCTGATAGCGCTGCTTCCCGGAACGGCTCTTGGAGTTGCACTAGTGTCGCCGTTATTGGGGCAACAGCTTGAGCTGGCAAAAGGGGCATTGCAGTACGTTAAAAACTGGGATTTGGTGTTGGGTATTCCCACTATAAAAAACGTGCTTCTGGTACCCCTAAAATTTACTGTAGGAAGAATCAGTTTCGATCCAAAACTGGTGTATTACCTCTTGGGTTTAACCGGAACTGCAATAGTATGGTTCTTCTTGGTAAAAGGCGCAATTAAACAGAAAGCTCTGGCTTTTGTGGGACTTACAACCCTTGGAATAGCCTTTATATTTTCTTTTACCACTCCCCTGTTCCAGTATTTCCGATTTCTGTATCTTATGCCAATTGTCGCCGTGCTGCTTGGGTTTGGGACACGGGTATTTAAGTGGGAACGGTACCTGACCTTAGGAATTTTTATTTTCTTTTCTGTATTATATTTAACTGTCGACGACTTTCACCGTGAAGACTGGAAGCATTTACTGATAAGTGTTCCAGCTAGTAAACAGGTATTTATGGTACCTTCTGCTACCGATCCGGTTCAATATTATTACCCAGAGCGCACAGTAAACAATCTTTTCGATGTTATAAAACTACCTGATACAGCAACGGAAGTGTATGTTGTCCCCTATACTTCAGAAATTTACGGCTTCGATTACCGCGCACAGTTAAGTCAAAAACAGTTCCATCTTCAAAGTATGGAGTCCTTTCGAGGAGTAACACTTGAGTACTGGTCTAAACAACTGTCACGGTAGTTTTTGATACTCTCTCCATGCGGTATAGGCAATAATGCTATTTGAGACAAGAAATGCTGCAAAAAATACTACTGCGGGGGAAATTAAACGATAGGTTGGCACGAGAAGGTAATTCCCAACAGTAACGATAATGAAAAAGAGCGAATATGCCAATAGGATCGGTTTTGGTTTTTTAACAGTGTAGAGTAGCAGCAGCATTGGCACACTCCCTATTGCATAGAGTATAAAGGGAGGACTGATGATGCGAGCTATATTCGCTGAAGGCAAAAAGGTATTGGTAAACAGCAATTCGTAGAGGAAACCTGGAGTAAGGACAATACCTACGTATAAAGCGCTGGGTAGCAGCATGTACAGGAATCCCTGTTTAAGTTGTTGCTTTGCGTCTTTCCGTGTTTTAATTACTGAAAAGCCCGGAGACAATACCTGGGTGATACTGATGATAGTGGTAAGAAGTGTTAAGACAATTTTTTGAGCTGCTGCGTAATACCCTACTTCAGGCCGTGAAATAATGGTGTTGAAAAATGAGAGCATAAAAAGATCCATGCGTAATCCGATATTTAAAAACTGCGAAGCTATAAAGTAGGTAAACGTATATCTAAAGCGGAATTCATCCCGGTGAATGTCGGCATCAAGAGCCTCCTGAAGGTACTTCTTTTTTTCCAGAAATACCAGGGAGAGAAACACCGCATTGCCTACGATCATAAGTACAACCAGTACAGATGTAAGCGAAATGCCATTTGTGACATAGAGAATCCCCAGAAGAATAGCTCGCACACTATTTGATATATTCAAATACAAATTTGCCTTCACAAACTTTTTAGCGGCAAAATATACATTCAGCAGAAAATTTTGCCAGATAAACAAAATAATGGCCACTGCCGAAATTGCCATGTCAATGTACCGGGCGTTGGTTTTAAAGAATAATGCGTCAACCCAGGGATACAGTATTAAAAGTGTTATCACGACGATACTTGCAAAAAGAGTCTGGTAATAAAATGTGCTTTTAATAAAACGAAAGAGGTTTTTTCCTTTGTCTTCAAGAAGAGGCGGAAGATAGGAATATATTGTGGCTGTTGTTCCGAATTCGAGGATGTTAGTAAGTAAATAGGTTACCGCCGAAAGAATACTGAAGACTCCGTACTCTGTAGGATTTAAAATTCTAAACAAGATAAATGAATACAACACAACAAATGCAATATTCAAGTATTGGCCTAATGTATTAATGTAGACGTCTATACTGGTAGGATTTCGCAGTATTTGAGCAATTTTACGCATAGTCAAATACTACCACACTCGAGTCTGTTAGGCTATCAGCTTGGCTGCACCATAAATTTCACAGCTCTCGATGAGGAGAAAGGTAACGGAGTGTTCCGGTAACAGCTGCTTCACATACTGCTGGACTTTATCTCGGAAGCCAAACCCTTTCCAGAAGAGGCTTCCTGCCATAATAAAGTTCATATCGGTATTTTTGTATTCAGTTATTCCCGCTACCTGGGCCGCAACAAGGGCTGCGGCTCGATCAACCAGATTATAGGCAAAGATACAGAGTTCTCCATCTTCACCGATATCGCATTTTTGGACAAATTCATCGAGATCTTTTGTTGACTCAATGGAAGAGTCTATTCCGTGCTCTTTTGTATACAAGTTAAAATGCTGGTGAAGGTAAGCGCCCGATACTTCCTTTTCAAACAATGCCGTACCTGGTTCTACCGATGTGGAGTCAATCATTTTCCCGTATTTTGAAAGTTCAAATTTATCAAAGTTGGCTGACTCAAGGTTTACCGCGTGGGTAGCATCCGTAAAAAATGCGAAGTTAATTCCAGTTCCTACGATTCCGCATGCCAAATACTCGGGCTTGTTTATATTGCTTAACCCCGAGAGCAGTTCGCAGATTGTATCGTTTGCTACTGCAACATGGATATCTCTTCCCTGCTTTTCCTGAATGTATTTTTCGACTTCCTCACCGACCACTTTTCCTACAAGACCATCAAATGTGTATTCTTTTGAGCCTCCTGTAAGCTTTCCATCAAGAAGATTATTATTTCTGAATACTGGGTCCATAGGATAGGCAAAGTTGAGGGCAACATTTGTTATGTCTTTCGGAATATGCTGTTCACAGAAATCAAGAAAATCCGCTCCTGATTTAAAAGGAGGGTTGGTACCGGCTTTCTTACGAACAATGATTGTTTGTCCTCGTTCTTTTTTACACACCGCCGATTGGAATACGCTGCCACCAATTACAAGAACAAAAAAAGTATCGCCTTCTTGCACGAGTGGTTTATCGGGAAGCTGATGGAGTATAAACGGCAAACTAGTTTGGGTTCCGGATGAAGAAAATTCAAGTTCTTTGGTAAAGTTTTGTTGGATTGTTTTGAGTTGTGGAATATCCATAAAAGATAATTATACCTTACTTCACGGTAACACTTTTGGCGAGGTTGCGCGGCTTGTCAGGGTCAAGGCCTTTTTCCAGCGCCAGATAATAGCCAATAAGCTGGGCAACGACTACAAAAGGGATTATGGCTCCTTCGTCATTAATACGGACGGGAATATGGATATCGAAGACATCATTAGGCTTACTGGAAACTCCTATTACAAATGCTCCTCTTGCCTTTACTTCGTGGGCTGAAGACAATGTATCTTCAAAGGTTTCATCGTGGGGATTGTAGATAATTACAGGTGTGTTTTTTGATATCAGGGCAATAACACCGTGCTTTAATTCACCACCTGCAAATCCTTCAGCATGAACATAGGATACTTCTTTAATTTTTAATGCAGACTCAAGAGCAATAGGATAAGCTGTTCCTCTTCCTAGTATAAAAATATTCCTATGGTGCGCTAATTGTTTTGCCATTGCCTGTATTTTTTCTTTATTATCAAGAATAGAGTCCACTTCTTTGATCGCTTTTTCGAGAGATTGTTCACCTTGTTCATAAGTTCCTGCAAGTTCATGCGCTAAAAGAAGCATGACCGCAATACTAGAAGTAAACGATTTAGTGGCGCATACGCTTTGTTCAGGTCCTGCATTAAGCAATAACTTAATGTCAGCCATTCTATACAAGGAAGAACCAAGTACATTGGTCATAGCTCCCAGTGTCGCTCCCGTTTCGGCAACCCGTTTCATGCTTGAGAGAATATCGATAGTTTCCCCTGACTGTGAGAGTGCAACCACCAAAGAAGTATCAGAAACATAATCGGTCATATACAGGAATTCAGAGCCGATCGAGGTATTTATTCTTTTTTTGGCGATTTTCGAAAGCAGGTAACGGGCTGTAAGGCATGCATAATAAGAAGTTCCACTCCCAATGAAATGACTGTCGAATGAGTTTCTGATTGTCCTTGCAAATCTCTGGATCTCCATTCGCTTTGATTCGAGAATAGTATTCAGCACTTGTGGCTGTTCAGAAATCTCTTTAATCATGAAATGCTTATAGTCTCCCAGTTGTACATCTTCAGCATCGTACTGCAGCATGGTCCATTTCATCTTTTTCTTTTGACCACTCAAAGAAGTAAGAGTTGTTTTCTTTGGACTTACGGTTAGGAGCTCGTTGTCGCCAAGAAAAGAAACGTCGGTAGCATATGGAGCTAAGGCGGCGGCATCTGAAGCAAGGAGTTGCGCTTGACCGGTTTTTGTGTAGATGAGTGGTGATCCGTTCTTGATGGCAAAAAATGTTTCATGCTCAGGGAAAAAAACAATTATGGCATTCATTCCCTTTAACAAGAAAAACATTTTTATAACTGCATCTTGGGGCGAAAGTTCCTGCGTCTTAATCATCTGATCAAGAAGATGCGGAATTATTTCTGTATCGGTATCGCTTACGAATTGGTACCCTTCTTTTTTTAAGTTATCGCGGAGTGTTTCAAAGTTTTCGATAATGCCGTTGTGCACAACGATAACAGATTTATCACGGTTCGTATGAGGATGAGCATTTTGTTGTGTAACACCACCGTGTGTAGCCCAACGGGTATGGCCTATTCCAATGTGTGCAGTGTGTTTCCCAATAGTCGCATTGCCTATTTTCCCTACATTTTTTTCAATGAAGATTGTGTTGTTGCTTTCTTTTAAGGCAATCCCCCATGAGTCGTAGCCTCTGTATTCTAGCGATTTTAAGCCTTGCAGGATAAGATCTCCTGCATTATTTGCAGTACCGGTGTAGGCGAAAATTCCACACATGCGCTTATTATACTGGATTATTATTTGTTTACCGTTTTATATGCTCCGATAAACATCGCCATACTCCATGACTGATTAGCAATACCCATTGGAGTCCCATGCAGTCCATGCAGGTACTCGTTAAATTCCCAGTTGTACTGTTCTAATGCACGGGCAAGGTTATTGAGCTCTTCCTCGGCTCTGCCATCTTTTACCATGCCCAGCCACATGACCCAAAATCCCCCCACAAACGGCCAGATTCCCCCGTTATGGTATTGCCATGGGTAGTTTTGGCGGCCTTTCGCCATATACGGTTTCCAGTCCTGTTCGCCTGGATAGATTGGTGGATAAAGCACCTTAACCGGATAGGGTTTGTTTACACCCGCTCGGAAGATAAAGTCGGTGATAAGACGTGATTTCTTTTCGTCTGCCAAGCCTGATATACATGCCAGAATGTTACCGTAGACATCGCAACGCATTTCAAATCCTAAATGGGAGACGTATCCCATGTAATATGGGAGAACCACAGCCTGTGCCTGTGACCATTCCATAATGCGCTTAGCATAATAGTTATCCTTTACATACTGAAGGTTTTCCAAATAGCTGATGCTGTGGTCATCGCCTTTCTGTACCCATAAAAAGCTGTTAGCCGCTTCGTAGATCTTTTCCTTCAATGGACGCAGTTCTTCTTTTCCTTCCACTTCAACGCGCAAGCGCACCAGCCAGTACCACAGTGCATTGGTATAGAGCACGGTGCCACTGCGCGGCATTTCATCGTCCCAGCCCGCGGCTTCACCCTGTTCCAGCAATGAATCGTTGTTGGTATCTTGGTAGGTTAGCCAGGTAAATGCCTTATCGAGGTTTGGCTGAAGAAAATCAAGAAACCCTTTGTCCTGTGTTTTTTTGTAGTATTCAAGAAGAGCTATACTCCACCAGATAGTGCCATCAATAGTGCCAGGGTGCCACCACTCCGGGCAGTTTTCCGATAAGCGATAACACTGCGGGAATTGCCCTTTTTCCGATTGGGCAATCACCATTGATTCGATCGAAAGCTTAGCAAGGTCAAGCATTTCCTTGCTGCCGTCTGCAAGCATGCCAATTACGCAAACTCCCATGTCGCGCGGATATAGATCGGGATATGCTGGCTTGTCACCATCCGAATAATTCGCCGACGCCATAATCCCCTTTTGCGAGGCGTTTTTAAGTAGCTTTTTAACTGCCAGGGAATAGGCTTGATCGGTGAATTGTGACATAGGAAATAAGTGGTTCTGAAATATTATAATAGGTTCACTACACTAAAAATACTATACATTAAAATTGCGGTGGCGTCCATAAATGCTGGCCGGTACTTCTGTTATGCAATTCTTCTGTGAGAATAACGGTAGATTGCCAATTGGTGTAACTTGCTGCCATCTTTCTGTTTCTTACTCCATTGAGTTCCCGATAATACGGATCAAGAAACGCTGTCATAGATTGTGCCACTTCGCTGGGATTTTTTGGGTTTATGATTTGAGGGCGGGCATACGTATCTAATCCTCTATCCTTAAAACAGGGTTGGTCGTACCCAGAAACCGAACGGATGGTTGGGTAGTTTGTACCGATAACCCCGTTTCCCATCGCCATTGCTTCTGCCATAACAAGATAAAAGGATTCGTTGTCTGAAGTCCCCACAAACACGTCTCCCAGCACTTCCATAGGATAAAAATCGGTTCGTCCGGTTAACACGATACGAGACATTAATTGCTCCCGAAATGCTGATTCAGTATCGGCAAGTACTTGCATAAATTCTTCGTACACCGGTCCGTTAAATGGTCCGCCTCCAAAGATCATGGCTATATCTTGCTCGTGATTGCCACCTCGAAGGTAATCCAGCATAAACTCTTTATAACCATGAAGTGCTTCTACCACTCCCTTCCCTGGTTCAAATCTGCCGGCGAAATAATAGTAAAGCGTATCATTTTGAAATTGTGCGAGTTTTTCTGCATCCAGCTGCCATTCCGGAGGTCTACTATCTCGCTTTTGATCAATCTCAATCATGATTTTTTCTTTTGCTCGTCTTTTCTTGAACTGACGAGCTTGACTGTCCAGCTCTCCAATCACATGACATCGATCATGTACTCCCAGGGGAACGTGAATTAGTTTGCCAAAAATTTCTGCTGCGGGTATTGCAAAGGATTCGACTAAGTCTGCACTAATTCCTAGTCGTGCCTGAATAGCTCGATTCAAAAGCATTTCTCGCGAATATATCGCTGAAAGTAGATGATGTTCAGCCCGTGTTTGGATTGCTATATTATCTGCTTCTTGGAGGATACGTAATTCGGCTTCGATGCGATCGGGTGAAAGTTGGCGGCGAGGTTGTGCGAGTTCTCCCTCCTGAAACATGCGTACAATATCAGATTCCGATCCTACTCCAATGATTTGGGTAAGAATAGACCAGGTGTGTCCCATATGGATATGGCGTGGCTTTTCGCGAAGACTGTTGATTGCTTCTATTCCTGCCCTTCCCGCCACATTGTATTGCGAATACAGGTAATCGGCTGGTGCTGTACTGTCATTCCTACCCACTAAACCACGACGGGTTGCTTCCGCAAGTACATCAAGATGTTCGGGGTGTGTGTACAAATCGGTACCGGAAGCAGGTGGTTGATTGTACAGATGTACCAAGTCTGTTGGTATTGCAAAAGCCAGTTCTTCACTCCCGTTTCGCGGAGTTACAAACCCATGTAATTGTCCGAGTCTGGCTAGTACAGCTGCAGTATCTCCAGAATACACTTGTGCACCACCGGTTCGTTGGGTGGCAGAATCATGCAAACAGGTAATAGTGATTGTTTCTGACATCCAAGAAGTATCTCATAAATACTATAAGTTATTTTGACAGCAATCTGACAGAATTAGAATAAAAGCTCACGTTTGATAACGCTCCGAGGACAGTTTGTTTAGCTTCGTTCGGGTGAAATCGCTTGATAAGAAGATCTTCTATTTGCTTGTTCAGCTACTTCAGCAGCGTATTCATCAAATTGCCTCGCTCCATCTCCTACGACATAGCTGATAATATCCGAGATAGAGGGCGTTCCTTCAATACCACCTTGTCCGCCATGGACGGCTTCAGCTATTTTTCGGGATATCACAAGTGCGGTATCTCGGTATGCTAATTCTATGGGCATTCCTCGGGCAATATTTAGTGCTAATGTAGCCCCAGTGGCATCTCCACAGCCTGTTAATGCGCGTTCCTGTCGTGCTTTCCCTTCTGGAGTATCTTCAAGCAGGAGACGACTTGTGAACTCATCAAGTTGAAATGCCGGTAAGCGGGTTTCCGTAAGCTGGGTAGATCCTTCGAGCATCTCTTTTCGATATACTACGCAACCGTTTACCCCTTCTGTTCTTATAGCAAGCCCGGGTAACATCCTTAGTTTTATACGATCTTCCGGTCCCAGCTGGGCTTCATCTTCGTCGCTAAATACAACTACATCGTGGAGTGCAAGTGCAGCCTCAAACTCTTCGGAGAGTGGTTTGGAAACTACTGTAGTTCCTTCTGTCGTTCGCATCCATCCTTGGACAGTCCCAATAATCCGGCCATCAAGTTTCTTCAGATACTGCAACAATGCCAAATTTGCTTCACCCATTACAGGAGCTACGAGAAAAGTGCTATTCGGCTTCAGTTCTATTCCGGCTTTTTGAATTTGCTCTGGGGTAATGGCAAATCCGGGTCTGTTTGAATAAAGGGTACGATAGAGACCATCTTCGCGCTTTTGAAAATCTGGTTTAAAATCGGGATAGGGTGCGAGAAAGCGATACCGTTCAGTGTATGAATCAAGCTCGCCATTCTGGAGGGTATGAATGGTTCCACCGGAACGTTCTTTCATGGTTTGGATAAAGGGGTGGTCACTTGTACCCGAGGTGATTAGTTCAGCATCTGCTTCCGATGCGAGTGCAGCAAAAAAAGAGTAAGGTCCACCGCCGCCTGGTTTATAGACAGTTCCCTTTTCGGAATCCTGCCAGATAGTATCCTCGGGACGAATAGTAGTTGGATCGGCAATCACGTCCATTGCCATATTTCCTATAATGTATAGTTTACTCATAAATGGTGAGGTGCATTATATCATCTCGATAATATAGTTACGCAGTATCTTTGCTTTTCACGAAGAAATATTCGGTATTTGGCGCATATTTATAGGATTCCAGATACGCATCGCGGTCTGCAGTCTGGGAGATATGGGCATGAATTGCACCCATTTTCTGATTCCAGGTAGTAGACACGTCCATTACGCGATCCACCTGGTCGCTGCGGTACCCTTTTGGGAAATACACATGGAAGTTCTTGTCGCGGTAGTATTTCTGAATATGGTCACGCATCTGCTTTTCAAAACAGTAATACCAGATTTCCTTAATTGACTCTTGCCCTTCAAACAGTGAAGTTGCTACGCGTGTCATAAACACATGGTCAATATGACCCGTTAGTCCGTGATATTCAAAAGTAACCAGGATATCTGGATGCAATTGAGAAATAATATGCTCCGCTTTCTTCAAGGCATCCCCATAAATAGTATTGTTCAAATGGCCGTCGGGCAGATCGAGAAAGAACACTTGCTTGATACCCAATATTTTGGCCGATGTGATTACTTCTTCACGGCGGATTTCCAGGATATGACGGTTGGTGTCAGGGTGATGGTTCTCCCCTGCTTCACCATTGGTCCCCACAATAATGTAGACGTCGTTCTCTTTTGCAAGAAGCGCAAGAGTGCCGGCGGGTCCGAATGCTTCATCATCCGGATGGGCAAACAAGGCAACAACTGTCTTGTTCTTATATGTCATAAATATAATTATAGATAAGAACCTATAGTATTCTTGTCAAAATCCTGACAAAGACCTAACAAATAACTATAGACCTTAGCATCACTTATGATATACTATACCTTATTTCATGAAAAACGCAATACAGACGAGGGTTTTCCCCAATAACGAGGTAATGTCTCGGGAAGCAGCACTGGAAATCTTCAACAAAATAACTGCAAAACTTGATACGGATGAATCGTTTGTTCTTGGAATGGCCACAGGGAATAGTCCTATAAAATTATATAAAGAGCTGCTCGGATTGTTTCCTAAGTACAAAGGTTCACTTTCACAGTTGTTTACCGTGAATCTGGATGAATATTCCGGTTTGGATAAGACAAGCCCTGACAGCTACTACCAGTATATGATGAACCATTTTTGGGGACCACTTGCTGAGATGAACCCTACATTCTCTATTCAATCGCAGACTATTATCCCCAATGGAGTTGCAGAAAATCCCGTTGAGGAAAGTTCTCGCTACGAAAAGGCAATTGCTGACTTAGGCGGAATTGATTTACAGATTTTAGGCATAGGAACCAATGGCCATATCGGGTTTAACGAACCGGGATCTCCGGGAACTTCTAGAACACGTTTGGTTGATCTTGCTGAAGAAACAATTCAGGTAAATAAAGCCCATTTTAACGGCGATGCTGACAAAGTACCGAGAAAGGCATATACCATGGGAGTGCAAACCATTTTTGAAGCACGGGAGATTGTGTTACTTGTGTCTGGAACAAGTAAAGCCGAAATAATGGCTAGGATGAATTCACTCACCGAACCTACCGAAGAAATTCCCGCATCGTTCTTGTTAAACCACCCGGATGTGATAATCTTTGCTGACGAGCTGGCACTCCCCTCTTCTGTATCCTAAACCCATATTGTCAGGATTCCTGTACAACTCCGAGTATAATCTTTCAATACAATTAAATAATACTATGAGTAGTGAAACAACCCCGACCGAATTAAGTCTTGCCCATATAAATGCTATTGCAAGTATTCAAACTGTTTCAGATGAAGCACTTGTGCAACTTTCTATACACGGTTTACAAGCTCCGCAGGAACATAGCTTAGGCGTTACAATAGTGGATGGTGAGAATATCGTAGAAATGGATGATGGCCAGTTTGGGTTGGCTTATGCTTTGGCTACCAATAGAATAGCTTTTGCTGCCAGGAAACTATTAGAATCTGGGATGTCTCGTACAGAACTTCTTGAATTAAGAAGAAAATTAAACGAACAAACTACTACTTCGCTTTCCACTTATCTACAACAAATGAATGTTAGCTTACCCGACAGTGCTGAATCAGTATTGACTATGGGGAATGATGATTACTTCCGTTTGGTCTCCCAAGTTAACCAAGCAATACAGCGACAGATAGTTGATCTTGCAACGATTGCTCCTGAGGAGGATATCCTTCTTAGAGGGTCAGATCTTGCCCACATGTTTCTGGAGACTCAAGAGGAAAACAAGGCACTGGAGTTGAGGCTTCAAGATGAACAAGTTCGTTTAGAAGAACATACAACCTTAATTCGCAAAGCCCGAAGCAAGGCAAAAGAAGCCGAAGTTTCAGAGTTACCCGTGGAACTTACTGAACATGATCGTGCTTTTTTACTTGCCTTGGAAATGAAGGCTCAAAAAACAGGTTTTCCTCGTTCTAAAGTAAAACTCGTCACAGTCAACGATATTGATTCCAATATGAAAGACGACGAAACAGGAATTTCTAGGCCTGGAAATGCAATCGGGGTATATTTAGATAGTTTGGATAGAGTTACAGGTATTCACCCTAGACAACGGCTTCAGCTTACTGATAGTACTCAAACCGACCCTACTATTGGATACATTGGTGAAGCAATGGTAGTCCGTTCGGGTATGAGTGATTCGGTTTTTTTTAGAGATGCAATACACTTTGCCCAGCGCATTAGGATGAAAGGACTTCCCTTTTATATGCTGACCGCAAACATGCATTTGTTCGGCATAGGGGCAGCCAAAGGACTAGGAGTTGATAATTATGCGCATGTCCGTGGAATGCATCACAACAGTTTCCTTTCACAGGAAGGGAAACCGCAACGTCTTATGGAAACTGCTTTGGAACATATTGACGATTCGATTCTCATTTTTACAGATGACCGGGATAGAAGGAGCTGCGAAGCAGTTGTAAATGGAAGAGTAAGTGCAAATGCAAATGTTCGTCTCGAGGAAGTATACTTTTTCGGAGCCCGGGATCAAGGTGATGGAGAATCTAGTCCACATAAGTTTGCATTAACACTGCAACAGGCGGGAATCTCCTATGCCTCAAATCGGCGGGAACAGCGTCCCGATGGCCTGTATGGGTACCAGGGTACGAACAACGTGCTTACCTTGTATGAGCGTTGGCAACAAGGTGAGTTTCCCCAATTAAGTGAACTGATAAACTGAATACTCTCCAATCTAGGGCCTGGTATTCTCCTAGACAATTCGTTTATCCGGTTTGTGTCAGGATTGTCCTAAAATTGTTCCTGTTCTGTCACGCGTAAAAAAATAGCTCGAATATCATTAGTATATGATAGAGCACTCACAATTAAGCCAACTTCAAGCGGAACAGTATGAAATACATGGAAATGAAACCGGTTTATTCCCCCCAGATGCATTATCCAATATTGCCCTGGTGTCCGAGACCATTAGAATGCAAGGTGAACAGATTGATGTAAACGCACAAACAATGGGACAACTTGCAGCCCGATCTCGTGATTTGAAAGCAACCATAGCAATTGCGTGTAAATTTCAAGGAAGATCCCCATATACCTTTGATGTAGGAGAGCATACAGTAAACGATTTGGAAGGGTATGCGCGCCGCATGCAAGCTTTGTCACAACCCGATTTACTTCCAGATGAGGCTCAGCGTCTTGCGCGAGCGACCTTAAAAGCAATGTCCATAGACTATGCTCTCAGAAGACATGCTATTCATGCGCAACCCCATGATGAGCAACCTCGGTTGGTAGAAGCGTCTCCTTATCCAGTAGGTCAAGTTGCTATGCCAGTCGTAGAAAAGAGAGTTCTGATAGAACAGCCCACAGATAGTAAGTTCTTGCCCGATGGAAGGATAAATCAACAATACTATATAGGCTGCCCGGGTGTATGGCATGACCAAGAAACCGGCGAAACAGTCATCTATTTTAAAGGTACCGATCCTTACTTTAAAGATCCTACAGATCCAGCTGAAGTTAAAAACCGTGAAGCAGTCTCAGGTATTTATGCTGCTATTTTGAAGAAAGATGGCACTATCGCCTACTTTGATGGTGAAGGAACGGTAGATCCAGAAACTGGTGAAGGACGATATCGTGAATTAGCTGATCGTACCGATGCCTATCCGGTAATTGCTCCTCTGCACCCTGAGCGAGGTCAGGAAGATGGCAGATTTGAAAAACTTGCAGAAATTCGTGAGCGACTCGACGAGAAAAAAGCTATGGCGCTAGCATCTGGGAGAGCTCAAGATGCTGCTCTGTATGACAGTCTTTTAGCTCGGCTTCCTAGTGACCAGAACTCCTTGGTAAATTATGCTCGTCATGGTCAGGAAGACATTCGATTAACCCAGATTGAAAAATACGGCGTGTTTATAGGAGCAGCCAATACATTAAACAAAGACTTGTTGAAACCGGCAAAAGTTGCTGCTGATTCACTTGACGATCCTATCTATGGAGCGTATCCCGAGTTATACATTATGGGAGATCCTCGGAATCCGGATACGATTGTTTCTCTGGGAGATATTGGACCCGTGGAATACTTCAAGAATGTTATTTTCCATCCGGAAACAATAGATATCAATAATGAGCCTCACCTTCTTATCTACATGAGAAAACTACCAGATATACAAGCAATTACCATACCAGTCCGGGAGGTGTTTGCTCTTGCTCACGATCCTGAATATCGAAGAGCATTCTGGGAGGATAAACTAAATGAAGAATCTCTCGAAGAAAATACAATTCTTAAACCAATGCATCCATGGGAAGGTGCTAACAACCCAAACAATCCCGAAGGTCAGATTGCAGGAGGATCACCCCCAATGCTGGTCGAGTATCCTGACAGAGAAACTGGTGAAAACAAAGAAGGATGGCTGCTTGTGTACAACAGCGTTCCAGAATTTGATGAAAAAGGTGGTCCTCATGGCCGGTTAATTGGTCTCGCGCTTCTTGATAAGGATAATCCCTGGAAAGTGGTTTCACGGTTGCCCCATCCTTTTGTGACTCCCACAACTGATGCGGAACGTATGGGCAGATACGACCGTGATATAGTATTTGCGACAGGTTCATACATTGATACTGACGGTACACTACATATTCTGTATACCGGTGGTGATATTAATGTCTCAGATGCCTATTGTGATGCAGGTCAGGCAATTCGTTATCTTGCTTCACACGATGAGCACGGAAATCCTCCACAATCAGTATAATTACCACTATGAAAATACTTACACTCAACGGTAAATGGTTTTTCTCTCGTAAATCTGACACAAAAAAACATCCTGCTACAGTTCCAGGGTGCATTCACACCGATTTACAGGAGAACAAAATTATTGGCGACCTTTCTTATCGTGATAATGAAGATACCTACCGGTGGATTGATAAAGAAACATGGATTTATACGCGAGATTTTACGGTTGATGCGAGTTTTCTTGACGAAGAGAAATGCTTACTCCGCTGCAACGGACTGGACACCTTCGCTGAAATTAAAGTCAATAGTAGTGTTATAGCTCATACAAACAATCAACATAGAGTATGGGAGTTCGATGTAAAAAAATTGCTTAAGAAAGGTAAAAACACAATCACCATAACTTTTTCTCCTACTTGGTCAGAAATTGAAAAACAAAAAAATAAACGACATTTAGGAATTGTAGGTGGAGGACGTATTGAAGGAGGAAACTACATTCGCAAAGCTCAGTACCAATACGGGTGGGATTGGGGGCCAGTTTGTGTTACTGCAGGAGTATGGCGTGATATCGAATTAGTATCTTTTTCCACAGCCCGATTGGAAAGTGCTTTTATTAGCCAGGAGCACCACAAGGATTTTGTACGTCTCACAGTCGCTCCAGAAGTTGAATTAACAGATACATCAGCGAATGTAGATGTTTCGATATCTGTGTCTTTTGAGGGTAAACAAATTGCGAACTATTCTGGAACGTATACTCAATCCCCAATTGAATTTACTATAAAAAACCCGAAACTCTGGTGGCCCAATGGTATGGGAGATCAACCTCTCTACACTATTGCTGTTGAATTGCGAGATAATTCGTTACTCCTTGATACATGGACACGTCGGATAGGACTGCGAACTCTTCAGTTAAGTCGTACAGCAACAGAAAAGGGAGAAAGGTTTGAATTTGTTGCAAATGGTATTCCTTTCTTTGCAAAAGGCGCCAATTGGATTCCCGCAGATGCCTTTGTAACTCGCATTAGTGAAAAGCAATATAGTATGTTGCTCGATAGTGCGCGTGATGCAAATATGAATATGATTCGAGTGTGGGGCGGAGGTATTTATGAACCGGATGTATTTTATGACTTGTGTGATGAAATGGGATTATGCGTGTGGCAGGATTTTATGTTTGCTTGCAGCGCCTATCCCATACATGATAGTAACTACATTGAAAATGTAAAAGTTGAGTTTAAGCAAAACATTATTCGGTTACGTCATCATGCTTCTCTCGCTTTGTGGTGTGGAAATAATGAGCTGGAACAAATGTGGGCCGATCTTATCAGTGAACAGGTTGAACAAGGCAAGATGACGGAAAAAGAATATTTGTACCTTTTCGATACTGTTATACCAGAAATGTTATCACTGTACGATCCAGAACGATCCTATTGGCCGTCCAGTGCGCATAGTCCCGTTGGCGACAGAAAAGACGCCAATAATCCGCATAGTGGCGATGCCCATTTGTGGGAAGTGTGGCATGGGCGAGAACCTTTTGAATGGTATCGTACCTGTGAGCATAGCTTTAACAGTGAATTTGGATTTCAGTCCTTTCCTGAGCCTGAAGTGGTCAAGACCTATACTGAACCGGAAGACAGAAACATCACAAGCTACATTATGGAGAAACACCAGAAAAGCTTTATAGGAAATGATGCGATTATGCAGTATATGATGAGCTGGTACTTGTTGCCTAAAAACTTTGAAATGACTCTCTTCCTGTCACAGATTCTCCAGGGAATGGCCATTAAGTACGCAGTTGAGCATTGGCGGCGAAGAAAACCACATGGTACAGGAACTATATATTGGCAATTGAATGACTGTTGGGGAGTAGCAAGCTGGTCATCAATAGATTATTTTGGCAATAAAAAAGGTTTGCAATACATTGCAAAAAAGTTTTTTGCTCCACTCCTTGTATCAGGGTTAGAGGACATGGAAAAAGGAGTTGTTGATATATGGATTACCAGCGATATGCAGAACGATTGTAAAGGAACAGTAACTATTCGTGCCCTTGATTTAAATGGTAAGGTATATAACACGATTTCGAAACCTGTTACGGTCAAAGCTAATTCAAGTAAAGTTTATTACTATGTAAATATGTACGAACAGTTTAAGGAGTTTAACCATAGGGAACATCTTCTCGTGTATAAGTTCGAGACAAAAGAAGGCTTGATTTCAGAAAATATGACCTATTTTTCCCGTCCTAAACATCTATTATTAAGGAAACCCACCATAACGATCAGTAAACCAGTAGAAACTGCAAATGGATACAAAGTAACATTAAAAACTGATACAGTCGCGTTATGGGTGTGGTTAAGCTTAGATGGAAAGACAGCGAATTATTCAGACCGTTTTTTCCATTTGCTTCCCGATAATCCAGTTTCTGTTTTTATTCATCCTAGACAAAAACTTACGATAGATGAAATAGGGAAAAAGCTGACTGTATCTAGTCTTGTCGATACATTTTCCTGAAAAGTGCTGGGAAATGTGGTATTCTTCTGAGATAAATGGCATGGGGAATAATCGAACAGCAATCGATGATCGAAGAAGCGGCTCATCTTGATGCAAGACGACGTGCGCTTTTAGATATGTACGCTTCTGGTGAGGAGCAGATTTATCCTCCTGAACGAAATTTAACAACTTCATATTACCTTTCTCCCGATGAAAGTGTTGTCCTTGTAGGATGTAGCAATAATCCCTGGCTTTCTCAAGAAGTTGCCTCAATAATGGGATATCAGTTGGCAGGAACAGAAGCAGCGCGCCACCCTAACAGCGAAGTCCGTGTACGCATTCCGTTTAATATCTGTGATAAGAGGATGATTGTTATGGCATCTCCAGGAGGAAAGGAGGTAAACAATGAAATGATTGAAGCAATTGGTATTGGTGATGCAGCCAAAAGGAACTTTGGAGTTAAAAGACAACTTGTCCTTACCAAATTACTCTGTGATCGACAAGAACGACAAAGCTTTGGAGAACGAGAACCAATTTTGGCTGCCAGTATGGTACGAATGTTTGAAGAGATTGGACACTATGATATGGCAATGTCATTTGATGTTCATCAGGAAGCAGTGATGGGTGTTGCTACTGTTCCCTGGGACCGAATGTATGTAACTCCCCTTCTTGCAGAAAGAATTGCTCAATGGAACCTTCCAAGACCTATGATTATTTCTCCGGACGCCGGTTTCGTTAAAGGTGCGTATCATTATGCATCAACTCTCGGTGTCCCTTACTCTAATATCAATAAATATCGCGATCCAGTAACCGGAGAAGTGATGATGGATGGTGTGAACGCAGATGTTGAAGGGTTTGATTGTGTTATTGTGGATGATGTTATTTCTTCTGGAACAACCATGATTGAAGGTGCACAAGTGTTGTTAAGGAATGGCGCCAACAGTGTATCAATTGCGGCAGCCCATGGAGAGTTTGCAAAATCCGGTCGAGTAAAGCTGTATGAATCCCCTCTTATACAGAGAATTGCTACTACTAATACTCTGCCTCAATACCCCGAATTGCTTGCTGCACTCGGGATGAATGACAAAATTGAAATCGTTTCTGTTGCTCCTCTTCTTGCGAAAGCATTGCAAGTGCGTCTTGCAGGAGGATCGATCAAAAGAGACGTCTACAATCATATTAGAAAAAAATAATCTTCAACTCCCCCTTCACAAAATAGCTTTCATGTATTAGTATGTGCATATCCTTCAGGGTCCTGTGATTTGTGCACCGGATGTAGAAACAAACGGTAGCGCAAAAATTCAGAATCGGTGGTACAGCCCACGAGCAGCGTTGCTTTGAAAATCGAAGCAGCAATGCAGGATTCGGTGAAGAAGCGGTTAGGAGGCGCATTCAGCTATTCAGCGTGATTGCGTGTTCTTACCTTTTCCATTCCGAAGCCGACGGTACAGTCCGGATGAAAGAAGGTTTCGTGTTCTGTGGCTCAAGAAATCAGAACGATTTATTGGGTTTCTTTTCGCGGACAATTCGTACCCCTCGAAGGCCTATTATCAGTAGGTCTTTTTTTATGAGAAACAAAGCGTTTTCGTATGGTCCTTTTATTGTCATGTTGGCTGCGTTCCTGTGGAGTATTGATGGATTCCTTCGTACCAAACTGTACACTATTTCGCCAGTACAGGTTTCTGTTATTGAGCATTTGCTGGGCACACTGCTGATTCTCCCCTTTTTCTGGCCACATCGCCATGAAATTAGGAAACTAAATCAAAAAGACTGGATGGCAGTGTTGTTTATCGCCTGTATCGCTAGTCCAGTAGCACTGATTCTGTATGTGTACGCCTTAACGCAAATTAATTTTGCCAATTATTCTGTGGTTCAGTTGATGCAGCAAACGCAGCCGGTGTGGGCAATTGGATTGGCAGGCCTGGTATTGCGGGAAAAGCTCACAAAACGCTTTTTCCTACTGGCAGCTGCCGCAATGGTAAGTATTTACCTGCTTGTATTTCCCAATTTGCAACCGAATTTTGAAACGGGTCAGGGCACGGCGCTTGCCGGACTGTTAGCGTTAGGCGCTGCTGCTGCCTGGGGAAGTGCCACTACCTTTGGCCGGTTCGTACTTGATAAAGTCTCTTTTGCTACTATGGCATTCTTACGGTTTTCCTTGGCGACTGTGTTTTCATTGATCCTGTTTTCAGTTTTTGTGGCAATACAATCTGCTATGGGTGTAGAAAAAATACTCAATGCAAACCATAGCTTTTCAACGCTATTTGCCCTTACTCCGGAACAGTGGACGTCGTTGTTTATGATTGTGTTCTTTACCGGAGCAACAGCAATGCTGGTGTATTACTTCGGATTACGAAAAACACCTGCCCGCATTGCAACTATTTGTGAACTGGTCTTTCCGGCATCGTCAATTGTTATTGGAGTCTTTGTATTTAAAAATACCTTTACGCCCACACAAATACTGGGAATTGTCATGCTGTTACTATCAGTTCTTGCCATATCGTTACTGCAAAAAGAAAAAGATGTGGTAGTTCCAAAAAAAGAAATTTAACGAAGTTTCATCAGAGGTAACAGCCAGTTAAAGCAATCTTTTTGTAGTCCCTGGGCATAGTTCTGTCGTTTTGCTTCAGGAAGATTGTGATCGTAAATGCCCTCCAAAAAGCCATAGAGATCTTCAAAGAATCGGTTGGAGAGGTAGTATTTGAAAAAATCCTTATCGGGCGTGTAATCAGGTGAGTATTTTCTGTATTCGGGAAGGAAGACTATTTTCGCTATGGGATCAAGGTGAAACCAAGTATCCCTCTCCCGGGGAGCAAGTAATATCTCATCCCAATCGACGATATAGACCTCTCCTTTTTGATCAACTAATACATTACCGGGGGCATCACCATGGGTAAGAACAACCTCAGCCGGTTTTGTTTCACATCGTTCAGCCAATTGTACAAATTCCATCCAATATTTGTTTAGCTCCTCAGTATGCCGGTTCATACTAGTATGCGCTTGCCTTTCTATTGTGTCCTGCGGGTCTCCGTTTAGTGACAGTTCCATGTAGGCTTCAACCTTGTCTTTATACGCAATATCAAAGGTTTCTTTGCGTAGTGGAGTGGTGATTTTAGGAGTGACATTGTGAATTTGCGCTAACAGTTTAAAAAACTTTGTTTTGGGAAAGTCCCATGTGGCAGTTCCCAGAATATAGCAAAACACCACAATAATCGAACCGTTATCGAGAATATACAGGTCGTCGTTTTTTGCAGGAATTGGGTAGTTTAAGTGAGTAATCCCCAGTTGGTGCAACTCATTCAAAACCGGCAATCCCTTGATGATCTTATCTACAATATCGGAACTCTTCACTTTCTTAACAAAATACTTCTCACCGGTTTTGGTAGTAATAATAAACGTTTCCCCCACAAAACCACGAGGCCCATCTATTAGGCTTTGGATCGAAATTCCGTAGTTGTCTTCCAGCAGTGGTTGCATAGTGTAAGTATATCAGAGCTTTAGGAAGTCAGAGTGCGGCATAACGGCCGCACTCGACGGCGTACAGATCGTGCATCGGAGCTATCGCCACGGGACTGTTGGAGTGACAGAGGGAAGTTTTAATGAACTTATACTCCCCCGTCTCAACGGGAGCTTGAGGTGAGCCTCCTTTAGGATAGCGATGATAGTATCGGTTTTTTCTGGAGTAGCGGGCATCTCCAGAACTCGAGCGACTTTCCTCCAAAAATCCGATGGAAGAATAAGGGGTGCAAACCAGAAGTAGTCCCTCAGGTTTGCCATACACAAGTCGCACAGCTTGAGCGGTTCAGCCGTCCTACGAAGCACTTTCCACAAGTGTCGCCTTAGCTCGATATTATCCCAATCCACAAGTCCCTCCTCTCTGCTATCCTTTTGCCGTTCTCGCATTATACTACTCGCGTACAATTAAAATACGTGGTACTCTTACTATATGGACACACGTTCTTTGCAGACTCTTATGAATCAGAAGATTGCAAAGATTATTTTCGAGGAAATGTTTCGCGAAGCGGGAAAGTATGTGGTGATTCCTATTGGATATGATACCACTGAACCAAACCTGAGCCCGTACAAGCGCCATTCGTATGTCAAAAAAATCCTGGATAATCTAAAGGCTGCACCGGATTTTGTGCTTATTTCTCGCGATAAAACAGATGTTATAGTTGTTGAAGTTGAGTACATCCCAAAATTGGTGCCGGATAAGTTGGGAGACAAGGTCCATACGCTCCTCCGCCGCTGGGATCCTTCATATGTGTTTCTTGTTACGCAGACAGGGTTTTATTTTGAACACTGTAGTGTCGTAAAAGCGGAAAACGGGCATATAAAAACCCTTTCGGAACGCTGGGTTCGCGCAGAAATGCAAAACAAATATCTGGATCTGCTTCATCACTATATTAGGTAGGTCGTCGACCGCGATTGCCCTTCCAATTCTGCTACAATCAATGAATGAGCAAGTATTATGTATTGGTTGTCTTCATGGTTATACTTGTTGTCTCTTCCTTGCATTTCTATGGAACAAAAAAAGCGAAGCCAGCCGAACTTGTAGATTCACAAGCTCCGCCACCGACGAAAGTTGTAACACCTGCAAAAGTAAAATATTTGCAGTATACGTTATTCAAAACATCTGACAAGCTCTTTCATTTTAGCTATCCGGATGAATGGCTTGTTATCGATACAACTTCCGATGAAAAGAAAAAACAGTCCGATGTTGTGCAAGCATGGAATCTCAAAGACCGTGCCGAACAATGGTCTATTAAAGCAGATTTTAAACAAAGGAAAACTTCAAACAATCTTCAGAAACTGGTACAGGGCGTGTGTTCAGGAAAAAGTGCCCCGTGCGAAAGGAAAGGAATTAATGGGATTACCTATAGCAGAACCGAAGAACTTACATTAAATGGTAACCTGGTGATTACCTATGAAGCTCTCAATGGAGACCGGGTCATGCAAATTGTTACTACTATAAAACGGGAAAATCTGGATGAATATATTGATGAGTGGCTTCGTATAGAGCAAACATTCCGCTTCTTTAAATAACACTGCCTGCGATTTAGTCTCCCTCCGATCTAGTCAACGATTACAGATTTAATGTTTACGAATTCTTTGATTCCATGCTCTCCCAATTCCCGGCCGTATCCCGACTTCTTAATTCCTCCTGTTGGAATTCGAGGGTCTGAAGTAACCATTTTATTTATGAATACCGTTCCAGCTTCTATTCGGGCTGCTAACTCCTGAGCGTGTTCCCGGTCTTCTGACCAAATGCTGGCTCCAAGTCCTAAGTGAGAGTCATTTGCAATTGCCACCGCTTCATCATCATTTTTTGCTTCGATTATTGCTGCTACTGGTCCAAACAATTCCTCATCAAAGGCTGCCATTCCTTTTCTAACGCCGGTTACTATGGTAGGTTCATAATAAAAACCTTCTCGTTCAATGGTGTTTCCGCCAGTTACTAGTTTTGCGCCAGCTTCGACCGTTTTTTGCACTTGATGGTCCAGAAGTTCAAGTAAATCTTCTCGAGCTATTGGCCCCACTTCTACTGATGGATCAAGCGGATCGCCGATTTTCAGTTTTTGGAATGCGTCTGCCAACTGTTGGGTAAATTCCTTGGCTACTTTCTTATGCACAATAAACCGCTTTGCTGCTGTACAGCTTTGCCCGGTGTTTCGCACGCGCGAAAGTACTGCGTTTTCAACAGCAAGTTTCATATCTGCATCTTCCAGGACTATAAAAGGATCTGACCCGCCTAATTCAAGTACAGTCTTTTTAAGATGCGAACCGGCAATGCTTGCAATACGTCGTCCTGCTTCTTCACTTCCAGTTACGGTAACGGCTTCGATTCGATCGTCGGCAATGATTTTTTCCATATCAGATCCACTGACGAAAATAGTGGTAAAAACGCCTTTGGGAAAGCCGGATTCTTCAAACATATCCTGCAACGACTGCGCACATTGAGGAACATTGGAGGCATGTTTCAACACGAATGTATTTCCTGCCATTATTGCAGGAGCCGCAGCACGAATAGCCTGCCAAAACGGAAAGTTCCATGGCATAACCGCAAGAATTACTCCTAACGGGTCATGGCGCAGGTAGCTTGCTTTCATTTCGGTTTTAATATGCTGTGGTGCGAGAATCTGTTCGGCATGTTTCATGTAAAATTCACAGCCTTTTGCACACTTCTCCAGCTCCCCTATTGATTGCTTTATCGGCTTTCCCATTTCAATTGTGTTGAGCTTGGCGTACTTCTCCTTATTCTTCTCTATGTGTGCCACAAGTTTTTCGAAATGCGCACGACGCTCTTCAAAAGAAGTTTTACTCCATTTTTTGAATGTGGTGACAGCCTGATTGAGCTTTTGTTCTATTTGCTTATTTGAATCGTTTTTTACGGTTTTTTCTACACACCCGGTTGCAGGATTAATTGTTTGAATTGCCATACCGAGTGATTATAAAAGAACTGGAAAAGAAAGTCCAGGGTATGTATTGGAAACAACAGGTTCAGTTAAGACAAAACCCTGACAAAGCATCTGTCTTGCTTAATCCTAAGCATCGGAGTACAATAGAAAGATTTGTATGACAAACCGACACGACGAAGAAAGCTACCCAATCTCCTTCCGCAAGGAAGAAGCAAAAATGCTGGGTCATTATCTTGCCAGCCGGGATTCCGTTGAATTAATCGGTATGAAGCGTGTAGGCATTAGTAACTTCCTCCGTTATTTCCTGTATCACAAAGATATTATTTCTACTTATATCGATCCCGACCAAAAACATGTGTATATTCTGGTTGACCTTAACAACCTTATTGAAATTGACGTCTACCCATTCTGGAGGCTAACACTCAAACGCATTGTAGATACGGTTGAGCAGTATGACGCTCTTGACGAACTGAAGCAATCTGTTTCCACATTATTTCTGAAGAGTATCCAGGTCCAGGATTTGTTTTTTACCGTAGATGCGGTGCGGGATTCCCTTATGAAGATCGTTGAAGCAGGTTTTCTGCCGACTATTTACTTTATTCGCTTTGATCGTCTCCAGGAAGTTGTTACACCGGAATTGTTTGCCAACCTGCAGGGAATAGTTGATGCAACGGGACAAAAACTTTCGTATGTATTCACCAGCTTTCGGGAATTGAATGAACTCTCCCCCAAGGTATTCCATAAGCAAGCCTTGTCAACCTTCTCCCATAAGATTTACCTAAAACCAGCAAGTAACGAGGATATGGATATTATTATGGATACTTTGCTTAAAAAGTATCAACTGGAGCTTGATTTGGAGACCCGTAAAACCATATTACAAAACTGTGGCGGGCATGTTCAGTATTTGCAGCTTTCGATTATTATCGTAAATGAAATATTGAAGAAAACAAAAAAAATTCCTGCTGATTTTATCGAACAGATTGCAAAAGAAGAACGCATGACCCTCCAAAGTGAGGAATTGTTTGAAACATTGCGTGTTGAAGAACAAAAAGTGTTACTCAAGGTATTTAACGAAACACCTATTCAGCCCGATGAAGAAAAAACAGCAGCTTATTTGTACAATACCGGGTATATTAAACACAACGGTGCCGAACATGTGTTTAGCCCCTTCTTTGGATTGTATCTACGCGAAATGGGTCACTTCCACTCAAAAGCCAAAGCAACACAAGGCTTTACAAAGAAAGAACAAATGCTTTACGATGTATTAAAAGAACATGCAAATGAAATTTGCGAACGCGATGATATTATTCAGGCAGTCTGGCCGGAGTGTAATGAAATTGGAGTTTCGGACTGGGCACTTGATCGGTTGGTTTCCCGTCTCCGCAATAAAATGAAACAGAACAGCGATACTGCTGAAATTCAGACGATAAAGACACGAGGCTTCAAAATGATAGGCTAATCTTCTGTTTTTGTGGTATCCTGTGAACAGTGTATTACTAATTTATTATGTGATATGAAAACAGCATTTGTGACCGGAATATTAGGTCAGGACGGGCCTTACCTTGCGAAATTACTACTTGAAAAAGGATATAAGGTATATGGATTAATAAGAAGATATTCAAATCCGAATTTTGAAAATATAAACTACCTGGGAATAACGGACGAAGTCGAATATGTTGAGGGAGACTTAACAGATGAAACATCCCTTCATAATTTAATAAAATCAACAAAACCGGATGAAGTGTATAACCTAGGTGCGCAGTCATTTGTACATTCTTCATTTGAACAAGCTAAACTCACCACTGAAGTAAATTCACTTGGTGTACTTTATTTGTTGAATGCAATTCGTCAGTTTAGTCCTGAAGCACGTTTTTACCAGGCTTCTACTTCTGAAATGTTTGGACTTGGAAACGATGATGGTTTCCAGGATGAGAACACTCAGTTCCATCCACGGAGCCCCTATGGCGTAGCCAAAGTGTATGGCTATTGGCTTACTGTAAACTATCGTGAGTCATATAACATGTTTACCTGTAACGGCATTTTGTTTAATCATGAATCCCCTATTCGTGGAAAGCAGTTTGTAACAAGAAAAATTACTGATGGAGTTGCTCAAATCAAGTACGGATTTGCTGAGAAACTGACATTAGGTAATCTAGATGCAGTACGTGACTGGGGATTTGCAGGCGATTATGTCGAAGCAATGCACTTAATGCTCCAGCATGACAAGCCGGATGATTATGTTGTTGCCACAGGAGAAGCACATACTGTTCAGGAATTTGTAGAGCTTGCATTTAAACATGCTGGTATGGGAGACTACAAACAGTATGTCGAAGTACACGATAAATTTGTACGACCTGCTGAAGTCCCCCATCTTCGCGGACGTGCTGACAAGGCAAGAAACACTCTCGGATGGAAACCAAAAGTTTCATTTGAAGAATTGGTAAAGATGATGGTAGAAGCTGACTTAAAGAGATACGAAGAGAAGAAAGATCAGCGTAAAGGATAATTGTCTATAGTAATATTGAACGTGTTTGATATCTTGCACTCTGTTTTGAAAGACATATAATGGTCTAACGTATGCAAAACAACTCGTTCATCTTAACCCGTGCTCCCATGAGAATTACCCTGGGTGGTGGTGGAACAGATGTTATGTGGTATTCAAAACTTCGTGGTGGTGCGTGGATTTCTGCTTCTATAAATAAATATGTCTATGTGACGCTCTCCCCTTCCGAAGATGGCATGATTCGTATAGTTGGGCCAGATGGCATAATTGAAGCGGAATCAGTAGCTGATATTTCGAATGCTGTAATTCGTGCCTGTTTTGAGGAAGCCGGTGTTTCTGGTGGTGTTGAAATATACTCCAAATCTGATGCTTCTGGTCGTTCGGGTTTAGGTGGATCTGGTGCGTTTGAAGTTGCTCTTTTGCAAGCGCTCCATTTGTTTAAAGGAAAACAAGTTTCACAATTATCGCTTGGAGAACAAGCCGCACATATCGAAATCGAAAAACTACAAATGCCCGTTGGTCCTCAGGATCAGTATATTGCAGCATTGGGTGGTATTAACTATTTTGAAATTGATCAAGATGGGTTTGTGTCTGTAGAGCGGCTTAATCTTTCAGAAAAGACTATTTCCGATTTAGAAAATAACCTCGCGTTCTTCCGAACTGGTATTCATCGAGATACAGCTTCGGTACTGGGGGATCAGAAAAAGAAAACTGAAGCAGGATCTTCTGACCGTGAAGCTATGATGAGAGCATTGGATGATATTAAAGATTTAGGACAAATGGTAAAAGCTTGGTTGCTGGAAGGAAATGTCGACGAATTTGGGCGTTCTCTTCATGAACATTGGTTAATAAAAAAACGGTTATCTGACAAAGTTTCCAACCCGGAAATCGACCAGTGGTACGAAGAAGGCATGAATGCCGGAGCGTTAGGTGGCAAGATAATGGGTGCGGGCGGGGGTGGATGGTTCATGTTCTACGTCAATAAAAATAAACACGCATTTATCGACAGAATGGTTAGTCTGGGTTTAGTAGAACAGAAAGTTAACTTTGAATTTGAAGGAGCTACGGTGTTGTCAAAACCAGAAGAAAAAAAAGAATCCGCATATCAATTTGTTACCGATTACTTCCAGAAGGTTTCTAAAGTAACAGCGACCATCGACAAACAGGAAGTGGCACGAATGGCAGAGCTTCTGGTCCAGGTAAAAAAGCGCAATGGGCGACTCTTTATTTTAGGTGTTGGTGGCAGTTCAGGAAATGCTTCACATGCGGTAAACGACTTCCGCAAAATCTGCAATATCGAAACCTATGCCCCCACTGATAATGTGTCCGAACTAACCGCACGTACCAACGATGAAGGCTGGGATGTAACATTCATAAACTGGTTAAAAGGAAGTCGTCTAAAGAAAGAAGACGCAATCATGGTGTTTTCCGTAGGCGGTGGCAATCTCGAAAAAAACGTAAGTACCAATATAGTTAAGTCACTTCAGTATGCCCAGGAGATCGGTGCATCGATTATGGGAGTGGTAAGCCGGGATGGCGGATATACAAAACAAGTAGCGGATGTGTGTGTGTTGGTTCCTGTTATCGATGATGACAGCATTACTCCCCTTGCTGAATCATTCCAGGCAGTGGTCTGGCATGGAATCGTTAACTATCCGGAGCTGGTTGGGTAACGAATCAAAATCATGCTGCCAGTCTTTGTCTGATTGAACTTGCAGTGTTTTTTAATCTCTGCATAATCCCCTGTTTCTGAACTGGACTGGATTCTCTTTCCAATTCCTCTTTAAATTCCTGAATGGCAATTGTCACCAGATTTTCGGGAGCAACCGAACCGTATTTGTCCACTAATCCTGGATTTCTCCTCAAAATTATTTCAGTCATTTTATTGAGAGCTATCTGAGTTACTTCGGGGATAATGTACTGATACATGTCACGGCCTCCGTAGAACGCATGACCAACCTGGTGACTGTGGTCTTGCTGCCACCAGTATTCACCATCAGCTCCTCCCTTGTTTGAGTTGGCCCTTTCAGCAAGCTGCTGTAGTCGGAGCGCAGGATCAACAGGACCGTCTGCATTCCAGCCACCTCTATTATGCTGGCCGGTAAAGCTGTCTCCAATTCGAAGCGCGGATTCAATCGCTCCCCATGAAGCAGCATTGCGCATATCAACACTGGCAGCGTTATAGGGAGGTTCTGAATATGATTCATACGCTGTAATTACCAGGTCGCGGAAAGCGCCTGCATTTTTTCTGTCAATCTCATTTGTACTGTTTAGCGCCCGAGCCTTCATAATATTGCCAAGTTCTTTACTAAGACGCTTGTCTTCGTCGTGAAGCAGTGCAAACGAATTTGTCTGAGCCAGTTTGTCTTTGGGAGCCCGTGCGGCAAGCATCAATCCATGGTTGATAGCAAACACCGATAAAATATGTCCCATTCCCACATTGGCCCACGTACCATAAGCATCATGAGATGATGCCCCTGCCATTCTCGCATTCCGAATCTTCTGCAGTTCTTCGGGGTACTGTTTAGCGACGAAATCGTACACTTGTTCTGAGTTAACACCGGGGATATGTAGGTACTTTTTCGCTTCAGCACGTTCCACTAAACGTTCGTAGTCAATAACTCCGTGATTCTGCGCCATATCATCTATAGCCCAATGGGGAGGTATAAAAACAGCGTTCTTTCTCAGATCTTCTGGATAATCCTCTAGTACCGCGTCAGTAATAAAATAGCGTGCACCTTGATCAAGTGCTTCCTTGAGTTGGTCTGCGGTATAGGGATCCTCCTGTATCAAAATATTTTGTGCTAATGCTACGGGATCACGTTCGCCGGTACGTGGAGTGGAAATAAAGTCGGTTGTTTGGGATATTCTATATTCTACTGGTGGCATTGAGCCGGATTATAGGATGTGAAAGATGGAAAGTCAACAAGAAATAATTTGTGTATAATCAACCCATGAGAGCAGAAAAAAAAGACGCTGTTTTGTCACTGCGAGAGATTGCTTCCGAACAGTATCAAACAATGGTGCTGCGTATGATCGCAGGGGGAAATAGTGCGCGTGAAATGCAGGCAACGGCAGAACGCCATACGAAAGGTAGAGCGCACGACTATGTTTCAGCTGGAGATATGGCAGCTCAAGATGCAATACGGAGAGCTCTTGAGATACATTTCCCTAGTGAGCCAATTCAGGATGAAGAGCAAACTGATGCAAACTTTGCAGGTGATGGCTGGATAATTGACCCTATCGACGGAACCATGTCATACATTAACCAGCAACACCTTTGGTGTACAGCGATGGTACGGGTTCAGGGGGGAGTTCCGACAATGTCTGCGGTGTATGCCCCCGCTCATGGTGTGGATGGAACTCTATACTATGTAGAAGGAGGTTGTTTATATGTAAATGGACAGCAGGTTACCAATGAGGAGTTAAGCCTAGACGAAGGTCCAACTTTCTACCTGGGAACGAATGCATCCAAACGGCTTGCTCGATCTGCTGGTCATCCATTGCGGAGCGTGGCAGATTTTCTGAATGCGAACTCGGTAAGAACGGTAACATACCCTTCCACTTCTCTCATGGGTGCTGATATGGCAAGTGCTCCTGTTTCGCCAGGGATACTTATGGCATTAGATCAAGCGATCTGGGATATGATGCCATCGATGGCTATGGTAAGAGCCGGGGGCGGTGTAGTAATGGTACAAGGGGAAATTGACTGGTCGGGAAAACAAGCAAATACCTTTCTTTTGGCACGAGGGGACCAGGCGTTTCAGCTGGTAAATCAAATAGAAGGTCTTCAGGAGCTGGGTTTTAAAGATCCCTACGAAAGCGTTACTTCGTAAGGTAATGCTCTGCCTGCTCTAGCTTCTCTTTTGTCCCTATATCGATAAAAAAATCTTCAGTTGGGAAAGCATAGAGCGACTTCTCTTTTTTAATGAGGTCTGGAAAAACATTTTTCCCAAAATCGTATTCTTTCCCATCAGGAATAGAATCGAAAATTTCTCTATTAAAAATATAAAACGACCCATTTGCCCAAACATAGTTTTCTGTTATAAGATCTGGTGAGGGGCGTTCTACGAACTGTGTAATTCTTCCCTCTTCATCAAATAACACCATGCTTTTCGGATTCTTCCCAAAACGTTTATAAACATTTAAAGTTCCAAAAGCCTTCCTTTTTTTATGAAAATCTACCATCTTTTTTACATCCAATTCGCGAATAATGTCAGCGTAAGTAACAATCACATCGTCACTTCTCATATACTTTTCTGCTGCTTTTATCCCGCCGGCAGTGCCTAAAGGTGAAGCCGGGTCTTCAAAGGTATAACGTATATTTACTCCGAACTTTGAACCATCACCAAAATAGTCCTTAATTACATGCGGGAGATAGCATAATGCAAATACATAATCCGTGATTCCAGCCGCCCGTAATACGTCTAGGGTATGTATAAGTATTGGCTTGCCTGCCACGCTTACCATTGGCTTGGGAATAGTATTTGTGATAGGCCGAAGTCTCTCTCCTCTCCCTCCTGCTACGATTATTGCCT
>CAYOVA010000017.1:0-29504 GCA_964407325.1 uncultured Gammaproteobacteria bacterium
TAACAGGTGCGATTATGGTTGCTCTTGGTAACAAAATCGCCGGATTATTTGGAAACAATGCGCAGCTAAACCAGGACTTTTTGTTTGCCGCCAAAGAGCAGGGAGAGAAGGCATGGGAAATGCCACTGCCGGAGTCATACAAGGAAGATATCAAAAGTGATATTGCTGATATTGCAAACTTAGGAAAAGATCGATACGGCGGTGCCATTACTGCAGCACTATTTTTGCAGGAATTTGCTGGCGATATGAAGTGGATGCACCTGGATATTGCAGGAACAGCCCTGAATGAAGGCGGACCTTCAGGGATCTTGGCCAAAGGAGGAACCGGCTGGGGTGTCCGTACACTAATACAAGTTCTTACTACCTGACTATGAAAGCCTCAGAGCTCATAAAAACGGAAGGGATTATAAAAGCTTCTCCCGATGATACGATTTCTTCAGTTATTTCAAAAATGCAGTCTTCGCACGATGCTGCGTTTATTTTCAACAGCCATTACATGGGGGTGTTAAATCCCTATTATTCACTTATAAAGCACAACACGCATAATGGTGATTCGCTGGTAAAAAGTGCTGTGTATCATCCTCCGCGAATCGAGCCAAACGATAGTGTAGAACGTATTGTAGGGCTAATGGTGGACTCGCGACTCCACTATCTACCAGTTATGGAAGGCAAAACATTCCACGGGGTAGTTTCGGCACGGAGAATTCTTGCGAAGAACGCCAACTCCGCAGTTTTCGATAAAACAATTTTAGAGGCGCTCCAATTTAAGAAAAAACCGTTGGTCAGCGTGTATCAAAGCGATGAAATTTCAAAGGTAATTAATCTTTTTGAAACGGAAGATGTTTCGAAACTGGTGGTTATCGATTCCAAAATGAAGCTACAGGGGATTATGAGTTACTACGATTTAGTGCCTCACCTGCTCGCACCGACACGAAAAATGGATCCACGGGAAATGACCAACTTCAAAAATCTTGACGCATTTGCGGGTCTTACGGTTAAGAATGTGGCAAAGACCCTGGTCCATACGCTCACGCCCGATGCAACACTCAAAGACGCTCTCAACGACATTGTAAAGCGCAGTATTGGCAGTGTGGTAATAGTCAATAGAGAAGGGTTTCCGGTGGGAATTATTACCGTTCGCGATTTGCTGCATTTCCTAACAAGAACCGAATCGGAGCCAATGATTGAACTTTCTACGAACAGCATCTCCGAACAGAACATGGATTTGCTTTACAGCTATGGTCCCAAGCTTGAGCGCTGGGTAAAGAAAATGCCAGACTTAGCACGGGCAACCATGCTGGTAAAAGAAGAGAAAAACGGTAAACTCTTTAAAGTAACTCTGAATCTGATTCCCAAAAAAGGAAAATCCATGATATTTACAGAAGAGGGGAAAAACCTTCTGGAGGTATTGCAGAAAATAAACAAAAAGAAAGTGCTTGAGGTATAACAACCTTTTCGCTACAATTCAAACAGATGAAAAATCTTCGACATTATCTTGTATTGGCTGGAATTATTGCTTTTGGTGCTTTTCTGCGTTATTTTAATCCCAACTGGGACAGCGGTTACATGCTTCATCCCGATGAACGCTTCTTGACGATGGTTGCTACCGCCATGAGAATACCTTCTACTTTTGCCGAGTATATCAATCCTGCAGTTTCCAAAATGAATCCGGCAAATATTGAGTATTTGTTTTTCGTCTATGGAGCCTTTCCGCTGATCTTAAACAAGTTCTTGGTGGTTTGGAACAATGCCGATATGTACCCGACAGCGGGTATTTTTGGAAGATCGCTTTCGGCAACTTTTGATGTAATGACCATGATATTGGTGTATAGGATTGCCAGATTACTGCAGAATCATTTCAAAATTGGCGGGCATTTTAGTCTTCTGGCAACGTTCTTTTACGCTATAGCGGTGCTACCAATCCAGCTATCCCACTTTTTTGCCACGGAACCGTTTTTAACATTTTTTCTGTCAGCGACATTATTATTTTGTTTATATGTTGCGTTACAAAAAAGAATGGTGTTTGTGTTTGCGGCTGGAGCAACATTTGGATTAGCCCTGGCATGTAAAGTCTCTGGATTGTATATGCTTCCGCTGTATATTGGATTGATATATGTAGGTACATTGAAAGCAGGGGACAAGAAATCAGCATATACCTTTAAGGGTTTTACAGAAGAACTTAAAACAAAATATGTAACTTCACAAACTGTTGTAAAAACAATTGGATATCTTGTGGGCTTTGCAGCTGTAGCCTATGTATTTTTGCGGGTTGGGAATCCCTACTACTTTGAGACAGCAGACTTTCTAAATCCGCAAATCAGCAAACTGTTTGCAGATAACATAAAACAACTGGAAAGCTTTAATTCGAGGGAAGGATATTTCCCGCCGGCAATCCAATGGATGAACAAACCGCCGGTTGTATACAGTCTATTTAACTTTGCGGTACTAGGAGTTGGTGTCCCGTACTTTATTTTGATAGGTATTGGTATGTTCTATGCATTTAAAAAGCACAATTCGCTCGTTATGTTTGGATTGGCAGTATGGCCTATTGTCTACTTTTTCTACAATTCACTGGGGTTTGTGAAGGTGCTGCGCTATACAGTGTTTTTGTATCCGATTTTTGCCTTATGGGCGGCACTAGCGGTAGTGTATCTACTCGATAAAAAGCCGCAGTGGAGTTATGCAGCATTGCTGGGAGTGTGTCTTATCTGGCCTCTTATGTTTATGAATATCTACTTTCAGGTTAACTCACGCGTGGAAGCTTCCTATTGGATTCATGCAAACCTTCCCGATGGCAGTTTTATTTTAAGTGACCACTGGGACGATCCATTACCCTTACTGATACCACAAGGTACTAAAAGCTTTCCTGGCGAGCAGATGGAAGTGTTTGTGCCAGATACACCAGAAAAGTTTGCACGTATCCAGGACCAGATGAACAGGGGAGATTACTACATTATGTCCTCAAACCGGGCATGGGGAAGCATTCCGACTGTTCCAGATAAATATCCGCGAATGGTGCACTGGTATGAAGATTTATTTGCGGAAAAACTGGGATACAAGACAATTCGGGAAATAACCGTGTATCCTTCGCTTGAGTGGATGGGAATTCCGTTGACCATGCCCGATGATTGGGCTGATGAAACATTTACTGTATATGATCATCCAAAAGTGATTATTATGCAGAATACGCAAATGTAATCCCCTTACCGAAAGTATACTCAACCTCATTCCTTACTTCTTTTGTACAACATAAAACACTGCTGAAGAGTTTTTCACATCATCTTCCTCAAGTGACTGTTTTGTGAGTTTTAGAGCCAGTTTGTCCAGTGGGATAACCTTATACCAGTTTTTCCAGAGAACCCAGTTTCCAGTCAATTTATACGACACAAGAGCAGGAAGAGAGAGGTAATGGTAAATATCAAGCCATTTTGCATTAAGTGGAGAAATATAACCAATTCTTTTTACAATTGTAAATCCTGCTTTTTCAAAAACAGAATTCCATTTATCAACTGTGAAGAGGTTAAAATGCTCCTGCTGCTTTCTCATTTTTTTCTTATAGTAGTCACCAAAAAACTGCGGACCAAATTGAAACCGCTCCCAGTTGTTTGTCATTACGCCAGTAAGGAAATAGCCTTTAGGCTTTGTAACTCTACAAATCTCATTTACAGATTTTTGAATACCTGGAATATGTTCCAAGACACAGTTTGAAATAACACTATCAAAAGTATTCGTTTTAAAGGGTATAGTATCACCGTCATAGGTCTTTAATGTCTTATATACATCGACCCCCTCTGCTTCTTTTATGCGACTGGTATTAATATCCAACCCTACATCGATCTTCTTTCCCTCCCAGATCAAATCAGCGAAATACCCGTCACCGCAACCAAAATCAAGTATCTTACCTTTTAAATGTTCATCAAGTTTAGTAAATAAATATGCTTCCTGGGGACGGATAAGCGAGAAGAAGGCGGGGCGATTTTCAAGAAAGCCGTCTATATATTTTTTGAGAAGTTTTGTGTCGATATTCTTCATGTTGTTAATAATAAATTATAACTGGACAAGACGTGTAATAAGTTTCCTGTAAAACGATACGGCATTGTCAATAGTAAAGAGCGTTTTGGCTGCAGTTTTTGTTTCTTTGTTGGAATAGTGCTCCGGATTTGCGATAATCTTCTCGATGGCGTTCTTCAGCTCTTCAATGTTACAGGGCTTTACAATAATGCCCATTTTTGTAATTGAAACTGGAGTTCGCACTCCTACCAAGTCACTTGCTATTACTGGTGTTCCTGCAAGCATTGCTTCGGCTTGTACCATTCCAAAAGCCTCGGTGGAGTTGACTGATGGGAGAGTGAGGACGTCTATGGATTTATAGAAGGCCCCAAGATCGTCAGGTTTTTGATTGCCTAAAAAGCGAAATGGAATAGTATTATCCTGTAGCTGTCTAAGAATTTCGTTATAGTAATCTTCCTCACAAGCTACGTCTTTTCCGTAAGGTCCTGCAAACAGTAGCTCTATTTTCCGGGAAGAGGGGAGAGATACTCGCTTTACAGCTTCAATAAGTATCTCCAGTCCTTTTTCGCGGGCCACTCGTCCGGCATACCCGATCCAAATACTATCTTTTTTTTCTTTTTTATAGTCTTCGTAAAGAACTTGATTTATGGCAAGTGGGGGAATAGGGGGAAGGACAATATCTACTTTCTCTCTATGCCGATTACCCACTCCTGTCATCTGTAAATACTCTTCGGTATATCCTACAATTTTGTCAGAAAGACGAAGTTGTAATTCAACACATACTCGGACAATGGCTGTCAAAACATGTGAAAACAGACCCTTGTGTGCAAAAATCTCACAGTGGAATATCGAGATAACAGGTTTTTTATGCAGTTTTGCAAGCAGCGCAAGAGGAAGTCCTTCCACATTGGGAATATTAAGTATTACAATATCTGTTTTTTTTAGCTTGTCCCAATAATAAAAAAGAGATTGCGGTGAAATATACCCTTTGGTAATCTTCGTGAGGTAAGGCATCCTGGTGATGTGGATATCTTCAATTTCCTCACTCGTTTTTAATCCTGGCTCATGTGGAAAAGTCAACACTTCAATGTGGATATCTTTTTGCAATTCTCTGAAAAGATGAAGGGGATAAGTTGTAATACCCGAGGTATACGGATAAAAGTAGGGCGAAAAGAATAGCAAGGATATCTTGTTATTTTTTATTGTTACCATGCGCTGAAGAATCTTTTTGTATGTTTTTAATATGTTCGATAGCTTGCTGTAAACCCGGAAATTTGTGAGGATAATCGTTTTTCTTATCAAGTATATTGTATATCCACAAAATTGGTTTATCGGGATATTTCTTTGTAAGATGGCTGACGATATCAAAGTTATCCTCAACAAACAGATCGAGGCCTAATTCTTTAACCTTCTTTTCTTTATATATATGAGGTTGTTCATTATCTTTGTTGTGAAACCAGGCTTTTAAATACGTATCTGCTTTCTTCTGTTTTAGCCAATGGTGGAAATCGTCTTTCAGAAAGTCATAGCGGGCAGTAATAATGTATGCCTCGATTTCACCCCGTTTCACCATCTTTTCGATCTCCTCAAAACCAGGCGCAGTAAAGAGACTTGATTTATGAAACATTTTCCATATCCACTGTTGGAATGGAGTATCGGGGACGTAGAATTTTACCCGTTTTTTCTTGAGGAATTTTTTTTTGAAGCCAGTAATAATTGGCCTAACAATACGCGCTGGATTATAAAGAATTACACCGTCTAAATCGAAGCCGACTTTTAAAGGTTTGTTCTTCATTGGTGATATTATACATGAGTGGTATGTCATGTATAATATCTACATGCTGCCAATTCTTTTACAAGTAGGATTTATCAAAATCTATACTTTCGGCATATTTCTCGTACTGGCGTTCTTTTGGAGCACCTATTATCTGTGGAAGAACATCCAGTTAACCTCTTTTAAGGAAGAGGAAGTATTTGATGGATTGTTTATCTCAATGTTTGGCGCTGCGCTTATAGGAAGAATAGTCTACGTGATGCTCCATTTTAGTGAATTTGGATTAAGTATTTTAAAATTTATCCTTATTAACGGCTATCCCGGGTTTTCCATGTGGGGAGCACTTCTTGGTTTTTTTGCTTTTCTTTATTTTTTTTGTAATAGCCGAAAACTTAAATTTGAAGAAATGATTGATTATGTGGTCCCTCCATTGTTCCTTGCCATGGCAATAGGGAAGATCGGGAGTTTTTTTGCTGGACTAGAAGTGGGTTCGGAGACATCTCTTCCTGTAGCAATCAAATACGCTACAGCCGACGGTATGAGGCATTTGACACCGTTGTACGAAGGAGTTCTGTTGTTTATCGGAGTATACTTTGCTCACAAAATGATGTTTGATGTCCGAAGAGGTTCACTTTCACGAGGGTACCTTCTGCTTTTCTTCTTTTGGTTTTATTCTGCGGTCTTTTTTGCCTTTGACTTTATACGTGCTGACAGGACAATGATATTTGGCTACAGCGCATATGCAATGATTGCTTTGATAATTCTCTTGACATTGAGCTTGTATTTAGTCTATTATTTCAGAGCTGCAATTTTGCGGCCTATATTAGGAATTTTTAAGAAATAACATGTCATCCCATCTTTCAGAAGAATTTATTAATGCACAAAAAGCGAGATTGCAAAAGGATAAAGAAACAACGCTGAATGATATCAAGATGCTAAAACAGGATGATCCTTTTTCAGATCCCGACCATGCAAATGATAATGCAGCAGTTGATAACGATGTCCGTGAACAAAGCGGACACCAGACTATTCAGGCGCAAATTGCCGATCTGGAACGTAGATTAGCCGATATCGACCTTGCATTAGAGAAAATTGAGAAAAAAACCTACGGTATCTGTGAGAAAACAAACAGACCCATCCCACAAGGAAGACTTGAAATTGTACCTGAAGCTCGATTTCTCGTTGATCCTTCATGAAAAGAAGAGATGAGCACCAATCCACACAACTAGACAGAAAAAAGATTTTATATTTTCTTGCTGTCCTCATTATTGTCGGATACTTCGTTATCAAGATTGGAATTGATTTTTCTAGATCGTTGTTTGTTCAGCAGCCCGATCGAGTTAATTTTGTTATATATGGCGAGAAACCCGTGTTTTATTCGTTTGGGATAAAAGATGTCGGGAATTACGCGATACCTTTTTATGCGGATTTAAAAACGCAGATTCCAGGAGGGTATGGATATTACAGAATCGGGGCACTGGGGAAACTGGCAAAACTGGATAACAAACCCGAGCTACTTACGAAGACATTCTCTAATGTCACTTCTACATTCGTAACATATTATTTTTATGACGAAGGGGAGCAGGTGTACTATGGTGGACATCAGGATAAAGGCTCTCCAAAGCCACAAATACCCAATATTTTGTTTATGAAATCGAATGCATCTTTTTGGGACAGGCTATACCTTGTATCTTACATAAACAAGGCACAACCTAGTTCACTTGCCTCAATTAACTCACTACCCTATGAACGACTAAAGGATGATACCGTTTTACGCAATGATAACTTCCTGAAGAAGTATATAGGTTTGTTCTATAATAAATCCTATAGAAGTGAAAATGTTAATATTCAAATTTTATACTCAAAAAGTGATAGTTATCCTACCGCAGAGATGATTTCCTCTATGCTAAACGGGAGTGGAATTGTGGTTGGAGACATCTCTAGAAAAACTGAGAGTTCAAAAAAATGTAACATTATAGAAACAACAAAAAAGCCATCTAAAACGGCACAAGATATAGCCTCTTTTTTTAACTGTGATGTAAAAACAGGGGATACTGACGTCTATGATATACTGTTTGTGCTAGGGGAACTGGAAGAGAGTTGGGAGGTTAACTAATATGGATACTATACTTATTTTTTTCTGCATTTTTATTGGATCCTTCCTTTTGGCGCTGCATTCAATGAAGGGAAAAAAGAAGGATCACCATACCAAACATCATTCACAACACAGTAAAAAGGGGAGAATAGTACTCTTTAAGAACAAAACGGTGCATTATTCCTCTGAATCATCATCGTCAGATTCAGTGTGAATATGAAGAAGGTCGTGTTTATCGTCGTCTTCATCATGGCTTCCGCCCATTTCGTCTGACCAGTCGTCATCACCATCTTCGCCCTTGCCTTCATCGTCATCGGAAGTCTCTTCGTCACCTTCGGACTCCTGGAGTGGATGCATCATCGGTTGGTTTGAAGCAGGAAAGGAAATGTATCCTTTAACTTCATCACCTTTTGAAATTTCCTTGATAAATACAAGAATGCGGCTTAGTGAAGCCTCCTTTATAAATGTCTTATACTCGCTTCCGTTTTCGAGGAAAAAGCTCAACCTCTTACAGATGTCATCGGGCAGCGCACCGATATAGTCACCGTCAATGGTGCGGACTTCCAGGCGACGCTTTTTGTTTTTAAGATCCATTTCCTCCCCAATGTAGAGGTCAGCCAGGTGCTGTTTTTGACCTAGATTGGATAACTGTACTGTTTTTGTTTTACCAGGAATATCGAGAAAAATAGTGGGATCCAGGTTCTTTTTTGTTTTCTTTTTTTCACCTGTAGATTGCTTAAGGAGAATTTCAATTCTCTCGAGATTTTCCATTGCAAGAAGATGCTTTGGCTGGATTTTAAGTGCTTTTCTGTATGCTTTCCCCGCGTCTTCCAGTTGATTGTTTTGGAGTGAAGCAAAGCCAAGTCGCAAGAGTGCTCCTAGATTATTTTTATCCTGGGCAAGGATTTGTTTATTTAGCTCGATAGCGCGCTCCCAATTGCTAGCAATCGCGGCATCTATCGCCTGTGTTTCAATTAAGCCAATAGCATCCATAGAATCTAATCAGTATATGTTATTTTTAGACGATGTCAAGTATGATAAAATATCCCTATTCCAATCTATGGCAGGACATTCAAAATGGGCGAATATAAAGCGTAAAAAGGAAGTAGTTGATTAAAAAAGAAGCAGCCTTTTTACGAAATAGAGCGTGTTGTGAAAAAAGGCAGTGGTTATGACCGTGAAATGCTCTCAGAGCTTGTATACGAAGGATTTGGACCATCTGGTGAAGCAATAGTTATTACTGCTACAACAGATAGGGAATTCAGGCAGTATTTACCAATGTAACATTTCAGTATTTATGAGACGATTTGCTCCCCATACGTATTTCTATGAACTGGCATTGCGGCTACCAAGACGCTTTCGCTTTGTTATAAGTAGTGTATTACTTACATTTTTGGTTCTTCTGACAACCTTTTTCGAGTTTCAAATGGTATGGATATTTATTCCAATTTTGATTGTTGCAGTCTATTTTTTTACTTACTTTTCAGTTCTTGAAGGCATTAGCAAAAACGAAATGCTTCTCTTATTTATAGTTCCCGTGTTTTTTACTATTGCAGCCTATTTGTTTTACTTCTTATTCCCAGTTCGCTGGCTTACTAGGTTACCGCTTATTCTTTTTTATGGTATGTCTATATATGCCATTCTATTGACTTCAAACATTTTTAACGTGGGAGTAGAGAAGAATATTCAGCTCTACCGAGCTGCATTTTCGGTGAACTATTTCTTTCATACGCTTCTTGTATTTTTGGCAACCGAGGTTCTACTATCGTTCCGATTACCATTTTTTGCAAATGCGGGAATTATTTTCGTGATTGTATACGGTCTAGCGGTCCAATTACTTTGGAGTGTACAGCCAACTAAAATACTTCATAAGCACGTGCTCTTCAATGCGCTTATTTTAACCTTCCTTATTGCTCAAATAATAATAGTGTTCTCGTTTGTCCCGATACGCTCGACAATATTTGCTTTGATTGTCACAGCAAGCTATTACACGCTTGGTGGCCTCTTCTACCACTACCTCGATAATAAGCTCTTCAAGACTACTATTCGTGAATATGTAATAGTTTCTATCTTCGTTTTAGTTGTCGTGTTGCTCACAATTCCTTGGTAATTTAGTAAATTTAAACTCAAAAAAACAGTAGACACCTCAGAATAGAGGAGTGAGGAGCTAAAATTACACCGGACGTGAATATTATGACCTATAATAAATATACCCTATAGTAAATAGAGGAGAGTAAGGGAATTAATACTATAAGATATAAAATACACGTACGGACGAATTTCGTATCACTTCCTGCTCAAGAGCTATCATATTTGTCTTGCGTAAGTTGAGGCTAAATGATGTGATTATTTTGCTACCCTCTCCTCTGGAGGAGAGAGGAGGTCATTCTCGAAAGTCATGTATCAAACTATATCATTTATTGTGGATAACTGCTAATTTTAGCCTCAAAATGCTAAAAAAGAGCCACATAACGAGCTAAAAACAAAAAATTTAATTCATTTTTTTAGTCGAAAACTGTTGATAAGGCTAGCAACCTCAATTGTGGGTGCCAGAGTCTATTTTCGTGGTATCACCGGAAGAGAGGTAAAAAAACAAATTTTGAGAAAATAAAAAACCTTTTTTGGAGAAATAAAGAAAATAAAAAAAATGCAAATAGTCCCCTTAAAAGCTCTTTTTAAATATGTTTGAACATTTGAGAAAAATGTCATAAATCGAGCTAGAGAAGCAAATATATAAAACGTCGTAAATTATATCTTTTACGACGTAGTGATAAAATTACGCTGGGGAAGTGGTATTTTTTACCTTTTTTCTTAAATCTCTATTTCTGTATTTATTTTCGTTATTTTCACTTTTCTGAACCCTCACTTCTCCTCCTTCTTCTGCACCTTTTCCGTATTTAGCTTAGCTTATTCTGACGCTCTACCTCTCCCCTGCCGGTATACAATTTTGCAAGAAATGAATAAATTTTGAACACAATTTAGGCTGAATTAACAGTCTAAAACCTATACTCCTCGGTTGGAAAAGGACGAGAGAGTGGTATTTGGTCAAGCCTTCATACGAGCACCTGATTTAAGCAGAATTAGCCTCAAATTGAGGCGGTGGAAAGAGAGCTTTGAACAGTAGGAACCATCTATAACTCCAAGTGCAGTTTCAACGCTAAATCGATGATAAAGATAGTACAAAGTGTAGTGAAAAATAAACAATGTACAAATTAAAAGATCATCAGTTTTGAGAAAGTAAAAAATTCAAATTCGATATATATAAAACCGTAATTTTTAGCAAAATTCGGGATTTTAATAGGTTTTATGAGTTTAAAACATGACAATATGTAGATTAGACTGTTAAATTAATCTAAAGAGTTAACCATCCTTTAAAATGCCATTTAAGGGGCATTTTAAAAAAATGACGTATATATAGTCGTCTTTAGGTGGTATCTTTTGAATAGTTTAAGCTTAAAACGACACCTATACGGTCTCAGTTCTTGATTTCAGTAAAACTACTACACATAGATGCACTCAATAAACAATACATCAGCTTTTGAGCGTGTGTTATTTTATAGTAATACCATGATTCAGCTTAGGCCTTTACTGAGCCTTACTTTTCGTGAACAGCTATCTATAGTAGGAGAATCGCGACATATAGGATAATGAGCCAAATAGCATAGATGTAAGACGTCGTTTAATGTCATAATTCACGCACCTGTCACTTATCTTTGAGCATAAACTTACACATCTCTTATATATTAGTGTGCTAAAATGGCCTTCTGACGGCCTACTTACCGTATATGTATATTTAGCAGACAATTTCAGTTTATGCTATTTAAGGGTTTTTGTTGATATATAAGCCTAAATTATGAAGTTTACCTACACGTTCGTGTAGATGTATGTATTAGACACCACGTTTCCACTGGAGATACGTCTCAAACAGCCAGGAAACTGCATATTTGAGCGGATTAACCACATAATCCTGAGTAGGAATATAATCGATTTGCTTGCCACCAAAGCCTTTCTTAAACAATGTTAAACCAGCCCACGCCTTTGGTGTACGCCCTTCCTGCAGGATACCCCAGAAGTTATAGAGCGTACAGCCGCGCTCTTTTGCTCGTTTAATAGCTTCCCACTGGAGAGCATAGGGGACTGGATATTTAGAATGTCGTGACGCTCCTTGATGATAAAATGCGGTCGACTTAGTGTACACAACTAACGCGCCAGCAAGGTATTCACCCTGGACTTTGCCAAAAAAGTATTCTGCATTGCCTGTTTTAAAAAACTCCTGAAACTCACTGTCAACAAATGCCTTGGAGAACGGTGTAAAGCTCTCTCTCTGGGCAGTTTCATCATATAGCATCCAGAAGTCCTCTATCGCCTTTTCATCGGTTCTGCGTTCAATCTGAACTCCATCTTTTGGCGCCCGTCGAATTAGGTAGCGGGTAGTCTTACGCATGTCCGCTAACAGTTGCTCTTCGGAGCTTTCCAACGGTAAAACCCAGATACGTTCAGCGTGCATGTAGATTGGAGCCTTTCTGAATCCCAATTTCAGGTAGCACTCTACTCTCTCTTCCTGATAATCAAGGACAGGAGATAAACGGATGAAGTCATAGCCCTCTTCCTGCGCTATTTTTTTTAGATAATCTCGCAATTCTTCTAAAGGCTTTTCAAAACGCTCTATATCAATGAATGTAGGCCCATGGGGTACAAACAAAAATGAGCCTCTTTTCGCTTTTATCTTTAAAACTTGTGCAGTAGCTGAAAGATTGTTTTGGGCGTCATATAAACCCAAACGAAGTATGCCATATTTACTGTGCTTTAGGTTCAATTCTCCCCATTCCCAGGCTTGCAGAAATGAGGGAGAGCCTGCGCTGTCAAGGAATTCTGTCCACTCCGCATAGTCCGTAATTTCACGAATCATCCGTTTATTGTAGCATATCTCTTTCTTGAAGAGTTTACAGCGAGTGATGTTACAGCAAATGAGGTTTTACAATTTCGGCTATATCCCTTGCAGTTTCTTCAGAAACATTCGTTGGAAGATTCACTACGTGTTTGCAAATATGCTCAGATTCAGGGCAGCTTCCTACAACATAACCAACTTTGTCTAGATCAAGTCCAGCAGGTGCCACCGGTTGGGTATACCATGTACCTAAATACAGTCCATACCCTCTCCCCTCCTCCAGTAATTTGTTGCGATTGCGGACGAGCACGGGGTAACGGGCTAAACTATAATCATCCTTTATTTTGCCTTTTAAGGCCTGTCTGTAAATTGAGACGGCTTTCTTCCTTTTTTCGTAAACAGTATTAAATTTGGCAAGCTGGTGAAGAAGCAAAATAGCAAGAGCATTAGGATAAGCCTTGTCAAAATAAGGATCGTACTCTCCCCTCTTCTCGCGTTGGGTAATTTCCGGTACTAACAACCCAAGGAAAATACATATCCGATGCAGAGCTCTGCCAAGGCCTAAAAGGTTATAAGTTGCTTTAATAATGTAAGAAATCCATTTATAGTTTAGGAACTTAATTAGTTCTATACGTGAGACGTCGTAAATCCCATCTATACCTTCTTGCAATTTTTTTTTCACCCGGCTATCCTCTGTTACCACTGCCCCCCCAAAAACCGAAGAGAAACTTTTCGATCTTCCAAACGATAAAAGTTTCACTGACTTAACCGATTTTTTTTGAAACTGCTCTTTTTGAAATCCATGGGCGAGATCCTCAATAACTACCAATCCCCTTTCCTCTGCAACCTGCAGGAGCTTACTCCTCCCAGGGGGGATACCATAAGAATGCTGAATTAGCAATAACTTACTTTGTCTGCTAATCTTACCCTTGATCTTATGCGGATTGATAGAATAATCCAAACTAGAGACGTCGTTATAAATAGGTTTGAGTTTGTTGGCGATTACTGGCAACACTACCGCTTCGCAGGTATACCCAGTAACCAGCACTTCGGAAGCTTCGGGAAAGCTGTACGCATTTAATATGTGGTACAAACCCGCACGCCCGGAGAGAAATAAAAACACATTCTCTTTTTCCTCTCCTAGCAATTCTGCCAGTTTTTCTTTTACTTGCTCCAATTCACGGCCTTTCCTCCATCGCCACGGCTGGAAAAGTAATGAAAAACTTAGCAAGGCATCGTCTATGCTTTCATTTGGAGCAAATTCAACAGAAATCATAGCTGTATTATACCTTTTTAGCAATTCCTAAGCCAATTGAACTAGGAATGTTTTCTGATATAATACTATGGGTTAATTTCAACGCACATTGCAAGAATGGAGGTGACACGTGAATCCCCTTGAGATGGCAATTAATACGTTGAACTCAGGAGGAATAGCTAGACTGATTCTCCTGATGTTCATTCTGCTAATGGTGGGCGCCTGGATTATTGGGTTGGGCAATATAGCAATTACCGTAATAACCCGTCCCGGACAAGCAGTAGCAGGAGCAGCTGTAGTTGTGATAGCAGCCGTCCTGATTTCGTTTGTATTAGATGGATGGACCATCCCGATGCCGCCCGCTCCGTCGAACGTGTCAATCCCGACCGCAGCGCCATCGCAACCACCGCAGCCGGATCAGCCAAGCGCGATCTCGGACCTCGAGCCCATCATCGAGCCAACTGTGACGATGATGCCCCAACCGCAAGCAGCTGCTACAGCTGTGCCAGCCCCTGCACAGGAAATTCAGACAGAACCCGCTGCTGGGATAAGCACCGACTGGCAACCCTACAACGGCCAGATCGTAAGGTCAGGCTGTCCGGTGGTGATGATCGATCGGACAATCAATGCGACAGCGCAGACCCTTGATCTGCAGGTAACGGTAGATGGTGCGGTTGTGCTCCAAACACCTCTGAGGTTCAGTGATCGGGCAGAAACACCCATTACAGTGGGTAAATGCCAGATCGTCGTGGCGCAGGATACCAGCCAGCCTGGACCACTCGGTCTGCCGCCCGTCATCTGGCGATGGGCGAACTGATCAGGATAGCACCACAGCCCAGCAACCCTGCACCCTCCACCATGTGTCGCTCCCCGCCAGAAGGGAGCGACACATATTCACCATCAAGCAGCTACCTATTACAGTGGCACACCAGTACCAACATCTACCTTCTCCTTGACACTACAGCCTGTAGTAGAGTATTATTCGCGATAACATCCCGCTCTATTGAAGACCAATTTACAAGCCCGATGTTCCATTTTCATGACAAGCTCAGCAAAACCATCCAAACACTACATCAACCTTACCGAACAGTACACGGCTCACAACTATCACCCCCTTCCTATCGTGATACACAAAGCAAAAGGGGTATGGGTGTGGGATGTTGAAGGCAAAAAGTACATGGATATGCTCTCCTCCTACTCTGCTCTTAATCAGGGTCATGCCCATCCTACAATCCGAAAAGCAGCAATTGACCAAATGAAGCGCATTCCCGTAACTTCACGGGCATTTTTTAATGACCAACTCGGTGACTTCGCCAAAAAACTGTGCAAACTCACCCATAAAGACAAGATTCTCCCTATGAACTCTGGTACCGAAGCGGTTGAGACGTCGTTAAAAATTGCACGCAAATGGGGGCACGTTATAAAAGGCGTTCCCGAGGGCAACCAGGAGATCATTACCTTTACCAATAACTTTCATGGAAGAACGATATCGGTAATCTCCTTCTCGACCGAACCGCAGTACCGATTTGGTTTCGGTCCGTATACAGGTGGATTCATTACCATTCCGTATGGAGATATCAAAGCGCTTCAAAAGGCCATAACTAAAAAGACCGTAGCTATCCTTATCGAACCCATTCAGGGGGAAGGTGGCGTTATTGTCCCTCCACCTGGGTATCTGAAACAAGCATACGAACTGTGCAAAAACAATAATGTGCTCTTTATCGCTGATGAAGTTCAAACAGGTCTTGCAAGAACTGGCAAAATGTTCGCCTGCGATCATGAAGACATAATTCCCGATATGTATGTTCTGGGGAAAGCCCTTTCAGGCGGTTTTTATCCAATCTCAGCTGTTGCTGCCAACGACGATATCATGAAAGTCATCACTCCGGGAGATCACGGCTCTACTTTTGGTGGCAATCCCCTCGCGGCTGCTATCGGTTCAGCTGCACTCGATGTGTTAATCAAAGAAAAACTGGCAAGCAAAGCAGCAAAACTGGGCAATTATTTCACGGAACAACTAATGAACATTCGTTCACCACATGTAAAAGAGATACGAGGGAAGGGTCTGCTTATTGGCGTGGAGATCAAAAAAGAATCTGGCAAAGCAATGGAGTTTTGTTACCGGTTAATGAATGAAGGAATTCTCTGCAAAGATACCCATGAACAGACAATGCGCTTTGCACCGGCCCTTACCATTACCCAAGAAGAAATTGACTGGGCTATGAAGCGAATCACCAAGGTGTTATCGTAAAGGCATGTCTTCGGTCCGAGCTCCTTCATACCCTTTATGCAGCTTTTCGCTTAAATAATCGTGACTGGGTATACGTAAATGACTTGGGCTTTATTGCAACCGGTTTTGTGTTTGTAGCACCTGTATTACCGTTGTAGAAATTATAATTTTCAATCTGCACATGCGGAATTGCCAATGCAGGAAACTGTTCAGAAGAAATTCCTACAGCACTATATAACGCTGCAACGCCTTCACGTAACTGCCCATACCCTGCTTCAATAAAGGTGTTTAGGAGACGGGCTGTTTTTACATCAAGCTCATGTTGTGCACTCGGATATCTTTGCAACTGATCTCGCAGTTGTCGATAATAATACAATAACGAGCCAAATGAACCAACTAAATGCTCAGAGACATCTTCACAAGGACCGGTCATTGCATTTCCGTCGCTTCCCACTCTCCCCTCCCAGTTAAAGGGTCTCTGCAGTCCTACCATCAATCCGATATACTTATCAAGCCATTTAGCCGTTAACCCTTCAACAGAACGCGGAATCGTATACCAAAAATTGAGCATTTTCATTTTGTAGCAGGTTTTCTCATCAATGGCGGGTTTGTTCATTGACGCAAGCTCGTCCAAATGTCCAAAATAATCGTACGACTCGTAGATAGTTTTCTCAAATTTATCAAATGAACCGAGGTGTTTCATAAATAACACGGCAGAGTTGGCAGGATTACGGGATTGAAAATAATGAAATGCCTTTTTTACGTTCAAAGATGTTTCCGGGGTTAAAAATGCCTGCGGGTTGTCTTGAGAACTATAAATATCAAGATAATCAAAAAACCCACCATACTCTTCCACCATTCCTTCAAAAATTGCAAACTGCTGTGCTTCATACGGGTCCACATCCTTAAACTTGCGCACTTTCCTTTTTGGAGCGGGATATTCCTGTCTATACCGTTCATAGGCAAACATTGTTGTAACCAGTGTTTCGCTGTCCAATACATAGTCATCCTCAACCTTGTCTCCGTTCTTTGCGGCCATATCAGCCACAAATACATCCCACGTCTGTTCTCCCTGGTATTTGCGAAACGGGTTCTGGTAGTTGTTCAACTCAAGAAACTGAAACCCATTGCGAGACAGCTGTCCCGATGCTGCTTCCCCATCGTCATGAGCGTGCCAGATGTTCTTGACCAAATCCATACGGACAATCGCCGAGAAGAATGGCATTTCCGTGGTCATTCTATCAAGTTCTATTATGCCCGCCATCCGATGCATTTCATCGGTTTCAAAAAACAGGTTCTGTGGATCTTCGGGAGGAAGATCATAGGGGCGGTGCGGTGAAGTAACCCAGCGCAACACCATATCGCGGTCTTGTCTTTCTATATCAGCCCACAGTGCACGGGTTTTTTTAGAACCTGAGAACAAACTGTCGGGTTGGTAACTATCAAATTCCAGTGCCATAGGAGAGTTAAGACATATAATACAACCCGCTTGTATTGCTTGGGGAAATAGCGTGTATAGGAAGCCTCTTGAGCTTTTCAAACACAGTCATCACGGTTCCCTGCTTGGGATTAGTGTGTTCAGCGGTTTTATGAAATGAAGGAAGATAATCCCCTATTATTTGATAACTGGGTCTTTTCTGTTGAATCCCGGAAACTGTTTCGCATAAAAATAATCGCGATCCGGGAGGAGCACAGGAAAGAACGCCGAGCCTATCGGTCCAGTTTTCTCCGTTTTCAATTACCAGAAATTGCTCACGAAAAGCCGAAGGTCCTTGGCCAATCGTGTCTTTTCTTCCTACAACTTGTGTTGTCTGCTCAACAAGGAGTTCTTCCAGTAACGAAGTAGGATGCAAGGTAAGCCTCGCGATAGCAGGTGCGTTTGCGCGAATTTGTACTCCCAGCAGTCCTCCATTCAAAATGTGCATTGGCTCAATCCCACTGCCTGTTTCTATTTCAATACCTTCAAAACTGAGCGTTCTTGTGTTAACGTCGCCCCCAATACAAATACCACTAGCAAGACCAGCCGAATCATGCAGAATAGAATATACCGCAAACCGGGCAAGAGGTTCAAAACACTTTTTTAATCGTTGAATCTCTTCATCACGGTGGAGTGATCCTGGAAGGGAATAACCACTTTCTTCAAATACTCCAGCAGCCACTCGCTCTTCATAGGCTTCGATATCGGGTGACGGTCTTACGGGGTACGTATTATATAAATGTAATCCTGCTGCTTGTTCATCGACAACGGGTCTGTAGGTATACGGTACTTGTGCGAAAAAGTATGAGGCAGGGTTATTACTAAAAAAATCTGAGGTTTCCGGATGAAACGGCTGAGGTCGCGGTTCAAAAATTCGGTATATCAACTCTTTAAAATCGCTCTCCGAAAGCTTATCCTCGAATGCTTCCAATCCTATAAATGTTCTTAACGAAGCCCGTGCTGCTTCCATGGCCGCCCGGTATTCGTTGGTGAAGGTTTCACTGCTGTATTTATGTGTTTCAGCCATACGATTCTCCTGTTGAAGTAAAAAATGGTTGACTAATTATACCACTTTAGTGTAATTATTCAATTATATAGGCTATATGTTATAATCGAGTTATGAATGGTTCTGTTGCAATAATTGGTGCTGGAAACATGGGCGGGGCTATCTATCATTCTCTTAGTACTGCCTTACCCCAAACTCATGTATTTGTTTGTGACCCAGACGCAGAAAAATTAGAGAAATTGCAGGTGCCTGATTCCTACCGCTTGCAGGATGTAAATGATATAACCGCAGCTGATATCAGTTTTGTTTTTTTGTGCATTAAGCCGCAGTCTTTGCCAGCATTTAAAAATCAGCTTACTACTTCAATCCAAGATACAGTTCTTATTTCCATTCTTGCCGGGACTCCTATAACTAAACTTCAGACTGCCACCGGGGCAACTAAAATAGTGCGTGCCATGCCTAACCTTGCTGCCTTTGTTGGCAAAAGTGTTACTGGTTGGATTGCTACCCCGCAGGTAACCTCAGCCGAAAAGCAGGCAGTCAAAAAAATGTTTCAGGCGTTTGGAACCGAAGTAGAATTGTCGAACGAAGAGAAAATCGACGATATCACCGCTATTTCCGGATCTGGTCCTGCATACTTTTTTTTGCTTACCCAACTCCTTCAGGAAAAGGCAGTAGAACTTGATTTTTCCAATGAAGAAGCTGCAGAAATTGCCATTCAAACCATAAGCGGAGCTGCTGCTGTGTTGGAAACCGGAACAAAATCTGCAAAAGAATGGAAAGAAGCTGTTACCTCCCCTGGCGGAACTACCCAAGCTGCTTTAGAGCATATGGACAAAATGCAGCTCTCCAATATTGTTAAGAACGCGATTCAGAAGGCAAAGGAACGGGCAAAGGAGTTATCACAGTAATTGCTTTAAAAAGTTCGCGGAGAACCGTCCTTCAATCAAAATTACTGTATCAGGACTGTATGATTTTGCCAACGCCTCTAACAATTCCCCTTCATCAGCCACATAGACGGTCTTTGTACTATCGATTTCTTCAAACAGCTTGTCGGTGGTATACAACTGAATAGAAGTCTTTTTCAATTCTGAGAGTATACGTTCATAGGATTGTTTTTTTTCCTTTCCCAATTCGATAATCCCTTTGGAGATAACAATCTTTTCTTCTTGAGGGAAATGGTTAAGTATTTTGATAGCCTCGATACAACCATTTACGTTTGAATTGCCTGCGTCGCTTAGTACTGTTGTCTTTTTTGGACCGCTATGCAGTGAGAGTTTGTTCTTTACCGGTTCGAGTTCATGAATTGCCCGTACGATTTTCGGTTGTGACATGCCAAGAATAAACGCAAGATCAACAACCGGGAGCAGGTTCTGGATAGTGTGGCTTCCCAGCATGGTTGTAGAAATGGTAAATGGTGTAGTATGTCGATGTATTTTTGCGGCAGTCCCTTTATCGGAGACACGGATATCGGTGGCATAGATATCGCTCCTTTTCCCAACTGAATATGTTCTTATAGTAAAATCTCTTTTTTTAACAAGACTGTCGTATTCAGGAATATCGCCATTGATAAACGCAATCCCTTCTTTTTGTAGGAATTCCAGTGGCTCGCTTTCTGCTTTTACAAGATTCTCCTTTGAACCGTACAAATCCAGATGCTGATTCCCAAACGCTGTTACAACAACATAATCAGGAGGTGCAAACGAACATATTTTTGCAATCTCCCCTACCCGGTACGCACCCACTTCAGCGATAAAATACTGGGTATTTTGTTTCAGATTTTTGAGAATGCATTGTGCGACTCCGATATCGGTGTTCATGTTTTCGTCGGTTTTTGCTACAGCAAATTCTTCTTGTAATACATCGAACAAATACTCCTTTACCGAAGTTTTCCCATAGGATCCGGTAACCATAATCACTTTTGCGTTTGAAGCAGACAGTTTCTTTTGGGCTTTTCGGATAATCCCTTCCCTGTACCACCCTACCGGAATATTAGTTACCCAAACCAGAAACGAGACGTCGATAAAGGCAATAACGGGCGTAAGCAGTAACTGGATTGTCAAAAGCCATTCTGGAAAACGATACGAGAACCAAATGTATCCTATTGCCTCAAGAAAAAGGAACGCAAATATAGCCATATTCCGTGCTCTTTTCCCCGGGAAAACCAATCTCATCCCATAAAACAGCTGCCACCACCCCGTTTCTTTTATGTATGATTTCATACGATCCCATCGATATTCTTTAAGCTGGTAACGGTATAGGAATTCAAGTACTTTTGAAACGTAGATATAGAGCGTAAAAACCAGAACCAGGAACTTGAGCAAGATCATAGGTATATTGTAGCGTATTTCCCCCTCTCTGAATCCATATTGCAGCTGAATGTAATAAAACTGTTTGGTTTTCCCTAATCCTATAGTACAATTCATATATTAAAGGTGACGCCTATCACAAGGAGCTAATCGTATGGGCGAGAAGGCTTTGGAGAAGATAACTTGTTGGCAGGAAATCCTGCAGCAAGTTAAAGACGGGGTCTTCCCGTCTAAGCGGCTCCGGCGGGTCGACGTGGCCTGGCCACTCCCGGGAGATGAGCCAGATATGCCAACCCTGCGCTTCCAGCTCGAGTGGTGCGCAGATGAGGCAGGCGACGCTCTATGGCTGCACGGGCCAGACGGCCGGACCAAGCTGAGGCTGAACAACGACGGGCTGCTGCGGCTGGTGGATCTTGCCGGGTTCGCGCAGATCGGCCTGAACGGCCACCGGCAATGGCTGTTCATGTCGGTGAATCATCAGGGCGTCTGGATGTCCCGGACGCAGCACCGCGAGGAGGTCTTGCTCACCTCTGCACACGAAAGCATTGCACACGCGCTGCTCGATGCGCTCCTGGAGCGCCATCACGAGCAGGAGCTCGCCACTGCCACCGCGTGATACGCCGTTCCTTTCGGGGGCGCCTGGACTTCATTGTTCAGGCGTCCCACGCAACTCCTACGACTCACGCAAGGTGGATAACGTACATATCACTAGCCACAATGAAGATATTCAAAAATTATTCTGCAAGAAATTCCTTCATCTCTTTCCAGACATCGTCCGGGTAGCGTATAGGAAGGTTATGACTTTTATGTGGATAGACTACTTTCACAGATCCGGCTATTTTCCATTCCAACTCGTCCGCATATTCTACCGGTGTATACGTATCGCGTGCACCCCATAGAATAAGTGTAGGAATGGTAATTTTTTCCGGTAAATCGGATAAGTCCTGGGTAATAATTTTACGGAAATTCGGTTCCAAATGCGGGTACTTTGCCAGGTCCGAATTCCGGAAAAAAACACGGTATATCATAAGTTTTATTGAGTGGAACTGCTCCTCAAAAAACGGGAAGTAATTTTTACTAATCGTATTGACCGCCGAAGCAACTTTAGAGGATTTTCCTGTTCTCTTAAACGAAGTAGCGCACAAAATCAAATGCGATATTGGCATTAGGTTGTTTGCAGCAATAAAAATGCCGCAGCTTCCTCCAAAGGAGTGTCCAAAATAGACCGGCTTCTCTACTTCCAGCTGATTCAGCAGTTCGACAATGCAGGCAGAATACTCCTCTACTCCCCAGCTGGCATCAGGATTGTCGCTTTTGCCAAAGCCGGGTAAATCAAAAATAATGGTCTTCCATTTGCGGGATGCCTTTAAGGCAAGTTTCCGAAGACTTTTATGAGTACCCCCCCAGCCGTGAACGAAGACGATTGTCTGGTCAGCTTTACCGAAGGTTTCGTAGTATATAGTTTTTCCAAATACAGAAATGTGCATCTTGCTTATTGTATCAGACACAGCTATATTATTTTGCTAAAATACGGTATGAAAAAAAGAAACTCTAATATCAAAGCTGTATTGTTCGATGTTGACGGAACGCTGCTTGATACCACCGAGTTTATCCTTCAGGCATATGAGTACACCCTTCATAAATATAACTTTGTCACTGACCAATTCCGAGACCAGATGGTAGTCTTGTTCGGTAAGCCTCTTATCGACTGCTATAAGATACTTGCACCCGATGGAAACCATGAAGATCTATGCCTAATTCATGATAAATGGCAAAATGAAAACCTGCATTTAGTTCAGCCCTTCAAAACTGTTCCAGAGACAGTGGATGCTTTGCAAAAGCGTGGAGTACGTATGAGCTCGGTAACAAACAGACTGCGAGAATCAGCTACAACTATTCTTGGATACTCCGCTATCGATAAGCAAATGGAAGTAGTATTGGGTTTTGAGGATGTGGTAAACCCGAAACCTCATCCTGAAGGGATACTTAAAGCAATTGAAATAATGAAGGTGAAACCCGAAGAAACGGTAATGGTCGGCGATTCGGAATTTGATATTATCGCCGGGAAAGAAGCCGGGGTTATTACCGTAGGAGTGCGGACGGGACTGCATCCCGAAGCGATGGAAAAAGCGAAACCGGATTATGTGATAGATACTATGGATGAACTGCTTGATATTGTATAGACTTCTTTTTTATATCCAATTTACTATAATAGTGACGTCCAGGGACTTCCTGGGTACTGTAGGAGGACCATGTTATGAGCGTGGATACGACAGCGGCGACCGCTACGGCAGCCACAGCGGCGAACGGGAACGGCACACGGTACGGCGTTGTGATAACCCCGGAAGGGTTGATCGACAAAGTACCAGAAGCAAAGCTCACGAAAGAAAGCGGTACTGTCCTGGCGCGCCAGCTAGTTGATACTCGGGCAAATTTTCTCATTCAGCTGCTGCGCCAGTACGTTGGTTCAGGGCCTGTTCACATCTATCCTCGGCTTACTCCATTGTTGATCACCCCTCCTGGGATGAAGCAGGAAGTGCTCTTCCGGGGAACTGGATACCGGCTCTGCCTCATCACAATTTTCCCCGGTGATGAGGATCTGGTTATCGATCTGGAAGAGGGGGAGGAGCCTGTTCAGGTAGTCTGCAGGTGCGACTACCGCGAGAATAGGTATCGTGTCACGTTTGCGGCGGTGTAATAGGCCAATCTTAGTTAGGAGGGTACGATCATGCCGGAACTGTTTCGACTGGTGGTCTCCCGGGGATTCCTCTGTTTGTATGATCAAACATCCAAGCTGGGCACGGGTGCAGTTCTGCTGCATCCGGCACTCTCCGGTGAACAGGGCTATCCGTTAATCCACACTATATGGGCGCTAGCCGGCAAGCTGCGTGTTCAAGAGCGGCCGGAGTGGCTTAAGCGAAAGGGCCGTGGATACACCGCGGAGCCCCCACAGGAAGAGGGACAGCCTGACTACAGGGTTCTCAAAGTGACTCTAACAGCAGAGGGAGTTGAGCCATACACGGTTCCCAAGGGCGAAGGGCCTGTTGTGGTGCTTTTCGTAAACAGGACAACGGGAGTTGCTCGGGTTTTCAAGCTCGGGGTCAAAAGGAACTCCAGGGAATAACCTTCCTCTGCCCACGCCCCAGCTCATAAGCCTGGCATCCGTACGGGGCGGCCACACAGCGCCGCCCCATCAATTGGTAGCAAGCAAATACATATCCTGCCTATTGAGTTGGTGCAGCAGTGGTAGCTGCTGTGGGTTCGGAAGTCGGTGCTGGCTTTTTGGCTGTATCGACTAACAGATTTTTGAATTCATCAAATGAGGCTACCTCTACTCTATTTCCATCAAGATAAAACGTCGGAGTGCCGGCGACTTCAACTTCATTCCCTGATGCGACATCCCGTGCCACTCTCTGTTTTACGGCATCTGATGCTACATCTGTATCGTACTTCTCCATATCCAGTTTTAACTGTTCTGCAAACCCTCTAAATGTTTCCCGGGGATTTTGCGAAGCAGCCCAGGTCTTCTGGTTCTGGAATTGCAAATCGGTCATCTCAAAAAACTTTCCTTGCATAGCAGCAGCTTCAGCTGCGTAGGCTGCATCGTTGGCAAAGGGATGCGCGACAATTAATGGAAAATGCCGATATACAAATGTAATGTTATCGGTAATGCTTTTGTCTGTTTCGATAGCGCTCTTCATATAGGTATGAAACGCTTGGCAAGCCGGACACTGCAAGTCGCTGTACTCTACCAGAATATGTTTTTTTGCTTTTGACCATTTTATGTGGTCATCTGAAGCAACAGTCTTGACCTGTTCATAAGTAACTACCGGTTTAGGTTGATTTGTCGCGTAATAGGCAGCTGTCACAAAGGCAATAATTCCCACAACTGACGCAAGGGTTATGAAGATTTTCGATTTATCCATGAAGATATACTACACGGTGTAGGAGGTGAATGCAAGGAGGTTAAAACCGTTTTGCCCGGTTTATCCATTCACCGATTTCCATAAGTTGCTGATGGATATCAGCCCTTCCGTTCATAATGTCCCCTGCAGCTCGCTGCAAATAATTGATTGCCTCCATTGCAGCACCTGAATGCAGCGGATAGTCAGCCTTATGAAGAATCTGTAGTAATTTTCGTGTTTCGGAATACATTGCTCTAAAAAGCTCGGGGTCCTCCTTTACATTATGAAGTAGCACAACTGCAGGTTCAAGCAGTCTTCCTATTGTTAGTCCAACTGACTTGATTTCAATTACTTCATCATCATAGTAAGGGCGTTCTTTTCTTCCTCTCAGTTCATCGTCCATCAGATCCGGGCTAACAGCTTCCATTACTATCCGGGCATCAGATTTACTTCCAAAAGGTTCATATTCTTGCTGAGATTGATACGCTTCAACAGTAGCACCATTGTCTCTACCGAATATAGTTTCCGTTTCCTGTGCAATATCTCCCCAACGTGCAAGCCATATACCAGGATCTTCTAAGTACTTTTTTTTATTGGCAAAACGGTAAGCAAGATCAGCAAACTCTTCAGCAGTTGCCGAATCAGGAATAGTTGCGCAAAGTTCCATAGCCAGCTGCAACTGCCGCTCGTCAGCTTTCGATCTGTATTTTCGTAACAGTCTTAAATAATGCTCTTTATGTCCGTTATTTATTATGTCATGCTTGCCTTCCAGTATGTAACCAAGCAAATAATCCTGACCCTCCGATCTCAAAAACGTAATATAACCCTCATCCATATAGAAGCGCTCTGGTACAGACTGTGGTATATCTCCACCGAAAATCTCTTGCATATCGTGAAGGGCGATCGCGGCAAAAACACGGGAAGGCCGAGCTCTGGCTCTTCCTTCACTATCTCGAAGGTTTACTAATTCAGGATATCTCTCATACAGTCCATATACAATTCTTGCTATATGACCTGTGTGGGTACGTACATCTTCACGGAAGCGACGGTATCCAAGTGGCTGGTCGGGTTGATTGACGACTTCAAATGTGTTTGTAAAACCTCCGGCACGTTTTGAAGTTTCAAGCAGTGGATAGGTAGTTCGAAAAAATTCTTCAGCTCCAGGATATTCTGTAAGAACGCAATCAAATTCAGGGGGTAATGGAGATTGATCGTTTCCGACCTCAATTCCTTTCGCCTGAAGCAGTTCAAAAGTGGTTACTGCCATCAGGAATTTTATTTTACTTAAATAGTATATAAAAATCAAGTAAAAATGAGTTTACGCTCGCCTTAGTTCATTTGTAAGTTTCTGGCGATAATTCTCCAGTGAAACAACACGAATAGGTGCTTGCATAGGATCATTTTTCTCTCTACCTGGTGCAACTGGATTAGCTTCTGAAACTTCTGTTTCTATCCCATTCCTAACAAGAATTGAATTCATCCTTTCAATCGCAATTGCAAACGCCTGCGCCTGTATTTCCCTGAATTCAGGCACTTCCATTAATTCCGCCTCCATCTTGTTGAAGGTAGTACGCATAACAGGATAGGTAATTCTGCCTTTCCAGAATACATCATAAATCCTACGGACTCTGCCAAATGCCGGTGTAGGATTGTCATGAGTCAATTCAAGAGCTACTTCCGTCCTGATAAGCTCGAGCCAGGAGTTGGCCATTACTTCAACTGCTGCCGGCTGTATAGCCGCTTCAAATTCCTCCTGTGAAGAAAGCCACAGATCCGACTCCATAGCTGGAGAGTTTTGTCCTCTAATGAGTGTGTTGTTAAAATCAAGGTAGGAATCAAGGAGGGTCGCAATATCATGTAATCGTCTTGTCATAGCAGGCCCTTCTTCCTGCAATGTTCTCAACAGATCTCCAACTACAAGTGTTTCACGACGGGAGTTTTGTGTAAACATGGGTGTATCAATATCACCAAATGTTGATGAATCGGCACGGTGCCTTCGAATATTCAACCCGATACGCAAATCTTCATCGTTTCCGTATTTGTACTTTATGGGAAGTACTCCCCCTGTTGCGGCGTGCTGGTACATGCTAAAAGCTACTCCTCTGGTAATAGTCCAAGGTGATCGTGTTACCTGCGCAATTTCAGATGTGGTTTCGTTCCACATCATCTCAACCACATTCAATAATGGATACCTGATTCTGTCTTCATCAGTAAATGTCCCCCGCATACGATAGAAATCCTTTACGCCCCCATCTTGTTGTATGTTGTCAACAATAGTCCTTAAAAATGTTCGGTACAGTGCAGGTGTATCAGCATCAATTGCAACGATATAAGCCGTTCCTGTTCTTTGTTCCGGATCACGCATCAAACTGCGTGCCATTTCCGTTTCATTCCCTATCATGCGAGCTGTGGCTGTACATGCACGTGGACGGGGTGGAGTGGCAATTACGTAGTTTATATTCAACTCGGGATGAGCTTCCCTGAAAGCATCAATAATTGCCGAGGAAGCCTCTATCTGACGGCGGTTAGCAGGAAGGACACTACCGTCTTCTTCCATCGGGCAGTTCAAAACGATTGTGCTGCCCCACAATTTCGGGTCAATATCTGCCAGTTGTTGTTCTATAGAAGTAAGCAGGTTTCCGAGATTTTCTGTTTCATTATAGGCCGGAGCGACGATAGAGATCCTTTGTTCAGGAGGCATGGGTGGTAACGAAGCTGCAACGCGTTGCACTTCTGCCTGGTAGCCCGGATCACGGGTTGCAAATAGCGCAGTAATTGCGTCATTTTCATACTGGATTCGTTCCCGGTCGCAAAGAGCGGTCCACTGTTCGTAAGGAAGCAGTGTCTCTGCAGCTTGTACGGTTAACTGATTTACTTCCGTTCTTATTGCAGGACTTCCCAATACTCCACTGTTTATTTCCAGGTTCACTGCACTCATACGGTTCCAGTTTCAATTATTTTTTTATACCAGTAATAGCTCTGCTTTGGGATTCTCTTCATTGTGTCTCTTTCAACGTGTATTAATCCAAAGGAGGATTTCGGATTATAATGCGCCTGCCATTCGTAGTTGTCCATTAATGTCCATAAAAAGTAGCCTTCTACAGGAATTTTTGCCTGGCGGGCTTTATATATCTGTTTTAGATGTTCGTACACAAAATGAATTCTGCGATTATCTTCTATTACAGCATCTTTTCCATTCCATGGCGTATCAAGAGTAATCCCGTTTTCTGAAATATATATTCTTCGTAATCCTCTCCGTTTGTAGGAATGGTACATATCTCCTAACACATCATAGAGAGCTTCAGGATAGTAAGGAGGAATTGCAATTGGCCAGTCAAGATCGTTTACAAGACAGATTTCTGGACGATAGTATTCATACCCCATATCGTTTTTTGCGGGTCGAATATACTCCCCATTGTAATAGTTTATGCCAAGGGCATGGAGTTCCTCCCCTACTGCCATTTCCTTCATGTGTTCCGGAGAGATCGTCGGAAGGAACTTCTTATAAACCTTCAGCATATCTTTCGGGTATTCCCCATAAAACAACGGGTCTATAAACCAGCGATTGTAATGCCCGTCGGCAATACGTGCTGCTGCCATGTCTTTTTCGTCTGCAGAACCTGCATATGCAGGAAACACAATATAGACTGTGCTGATTTTGAGTCGTGGGTTTAAAGCTTTGAGTGTTTTTTGAACTGCTCCAATAGAACGAAGTACGTTATGAGATGCTAGAAGTGCATCTGATAAACTTGTGTGAAAAGGTGCGTGAATTCCCCTGAAATGGCCAAGCATTGCGATGCACCAGGGCTCATTTACTATAAAATATTCTTCAATGTAGTCATTTAGGTAGTCATACACGACTGTAGCATGTTTTTTAAGCAGTTCGATAATCTCCTCGTTAAGCCATCCACCTTTTTCGTACACGTACTGAGGCATTTCCCAGTGATACAGTGTTGCGTAAATTTTTATTCCCTGTTTATTAAGTGCTTTAAAGTAGTTTTTGTACCAGGTAAGAGCTTCAATATTGGGAGAACCGTTTTTATGGAGTGTTCGCGACATGGATATCGAAATACGGTAGTGCTTTACACTCAGGTTTTTAAACCATTCCATATCTTCTTTCCATCGGGAGTATCGCTCAATTGCATTGTCTACGGGAGGTCTCCCGGTTTTGTGTGTGAGAGCTTGCCATGCAGTTTCTTCAGAATGTTCTTTTTTTCGGGCAATGGTCTCTCCTACTATTTGTAAGTCTGCTTCAGAAACGCCAAAAATGAAATTTTTAGGAAATTTCATGCTCATAGCAAATTTCAGTAATTATAGCAGTTTTTAAAAAAATGCAAGGAGCGAATTTTGAAAGATTTTGTATAGAATTTTAGATCTTTTCCAGCACAAATTCTTTCAAAAGAAGTTTTTCATTCTCATCTTTTATAAAGGCGTGGATTTCGAAGTATTCTTCTATTCCACTGCCTTTCAGTTTGCTCTTCAACAGTTCGTCTATCTGAAACATTCCGGCGGAGTTGTTCATTGATATTTCTATGCGAATAGGTTTCGCGTTAC
>CAYOVA010000018.1:0-4903 GCA_964407325.1 uncultured Gammaproteobacteria bacterium
AGCCCGAATCGCTGAACGAAAGTGCGCAGGGAGGGCGGCGCCAAGCCGCCCTCCTGACACTACAAAACTGGTAAGAAAGAAATTTCGCTAAATAAAAAACAATTACATCAAACGACTTCGCAACAATTCCAAACAAGCCATTTTACTCCGCCAACACTCCATACTGCATAAACTCACTCTGCGAGACACTTTTCTGATATTGAACTCCCAAGTAGAATCCCAAAAAAGGAAGAACTAAAAATAGTATTATTGCAACAATCCGGGATACCGGTGTTACTGAATTAAATGGATCTTTTTTGTTTTTTTTCATTGCACAGAACGGTAATTGATAATACAAATTTCGAGATGAATACACCTCATATTTAATCCTATCATACTCACTTGTAACATTTCTCATGCAAATTTCTTATTATCGGAGTCCATAATGCCCATAGTTAACAATTAATAAAGAATTATGGGAATCATAGAGGAAACTACACAAAAAATAAGAGGGAATATCCAAAAGATAAAAGGAGATATAAAAACACAGAATGGCGACCCGGTAGGTGGGTTTATAGATAAGACTAAGGGAGCGATTAATACTACGATGGCTGACCTAAAGCGAAATACACGGAGGCGCCCTGCACGTAGACGATACGACCGGGATAACCTGTTTCCGCGCATTTAACACTTGAAGGGGTTGGTTTAGTTGATGAATTATGAGCATCGACTATCAATCCCTTTTTTTTGTGGCCTCTCTATGGAAGGGGCAGCGTATTAACCTAATTTCTTCAAACTCTTCAGCATATCAATCCCTTTGTGATTCAAAAGCCCTTTCAGCACATCCCCTCTCCGCGATAATCGTCTAACAATAGTCTTTATCGTAAAATCACTGGGGTGTAGGTCTCCAGTCAGTTCATCCCATTCCAGGGGAGTTGAAACTGGTGCTTTTGCAACAGGACGAACGCAGTATGGAGCTGCAATTGTTTGCCCTTCCCTGTTCTGCAAAAAATCTACGTAAATCTTATGTTGGCGTTTCTTTGGGTCACGGACAACGCTCGTTATCTCGGGCAATTCAACATGCACCCTATTTGCCAGAATCTCTGCAAACTGCTTTGACTGTTCATGGGTGTACTTTGCTTTTAGCGGGATAAGGATATGCAACCCGGTTTTACCGGAAGTTTTCAAAAACCCGTCGATTTCTGCACTATCTAATATTTCTTTTACCCATTTTGCTGTTCTGATAACTTCTTTGAAGGGTATTCCCTCGGGATCCAAATCTAGTACCATATAATCGGGCTTCTCTTTATGCTGGTACCGTGCATTCCACGGATTCAGTTCAATACAGCCCAAGTTTACAGTGTAGAGCAATGTATCAAGGTTGTTACAGATTAACCAGTGAATATCATCCTTATCACTTTCTGAATATATAGGCACTGTTTTTACCCAGTCTGGTTTATTTATCAAGTCCTTTTGAAAGAAACTCTCGCCGTTGATGCCGTTGGGATGCCTGTTTAACGAAAGAGGGCGGTCTTTTAAGTACGGCAAAATATAGTCTGAAACTCGTTCATAGTAATCCAGTAGATCCCCTTTAGTATAACCTTCTTCCGGCCAATACACTTTATGCAAGTTTGTTAGCAGTGCTTTTCCTTTTTGTACGCCATTTCCCCCTTGACTAATCATCTTTACCTTTGGATGTTCAGCCACCTTCTCAAACGTCACCTCTTCCGGTTTTTTATCTTCCCGTAAGCCCAGATAAATCGGCTGGCGCATCATTCCTTCATTGGTCCATTCACTAAACTTTACCTGAACTACTACCTCGGGTTTTACCCAGGTTGCTGGAGTATTCGTTTTAGGAGTAACCTGAAACGGAGATTTCTTCTGTAGTAACGGTTCCAAAAGCTTTCGGAGATTGCGTAACTTTTGCGTATCAAATCCTCCACCGGTATGCCCGACATAGCGCAGTTCTTTATTGTCATAGATTCCTAAAATTAACGCACCAAACTCTTCCCTATTCCCTTTAGGTTGGGTAAATCCACACACAATGGCTTCCTGCATCTGGACATTTTTAATTTTCAGCCAATCCAGTGTTCGTTTTGAAACATACGCGCTGTCTTTTCGCTTGGCTATAACCCCTTCCAGCCCGTTTTTCTTTGCTTTTGCATACAACTTAATACCTTCTTCTGCAATATGATCGCTGTATTTTATTACATCGCTTGTGGGGAGTATCTGTTTAAGAAACCGCTTTCGTTCCAGCAAAGGTAGTTGGCGAATATCGTATCCATCTAAATACAGCAAATCGAATACATAGTATATAAGTCGTTTGTCCTTCCGTTGCCCGTAATCCTGCAGCGCCTGAAAGCTCGCTTTCCCGTTGCGATCCATGGCAACAATTTCACCATCTAAAACAACATTGTGGTGAATCGCTTCCAGCTCCTCCATAACAACCGGAAAGCGATCGTTAAACTCCTGGTTATTGCGAGAATACAGTCGTATCGATCTCTCTTCTATTTGAGCAATTGCCCGATACCCATCCCATTTTATCTCATAGACATAATTGAAATCATCGAAGGGAGTGTCAGCCAGTTCTGCCAGCATTGGCTTGACTTCTTTTGGCATCGGGTCTTTTTCCGGCCTTTTTGAAGAACTTCGAGCAAAACTTTTCACCTTCACGTCTTTCCCCTTTTTCCAGACATGCGATTCATCAACTTCATCTACTGTTCTCCCGGTTTTTACTGATTCATCTTCTTCGGTTATGTCTTTTGTACTTGCAAATTCATCTTTATGCTTTATAAGCAGCCAATTTTTCGGGTCGCGCTTAATTTGCACCAGTGCAAACTCCCCCTGTACCTTTTTCCCGTGCATTTTAAATTTTAGACTACCATGGTTGAGTTGTTCTAATAAGTACTTTTCATCATCCATTCCTTCTGGCCGTGGATGTTTAGGATCTTCGATGGGTTCATACCAGCCTTCATCCCACACAATCACGTTGCCGCCACCATATTCTCCCTTCGGGATTACGCCTTCAAAGGTACGATAGTCCCAGGGGTGGTCTTCCACATGTACTGCCAGCCGTTTATCTTCTGGATTTAACGAAGGTCCTTTTGGTACAGCCCAACTTTTTAACACACCTTCTATTTCCAAACGAAAATCGTAGTGAAGACGGGTGGCATCGTGTTTTTGCACAACAAAAATCAGTTTTTTCCGGCCTTGTCTGCGGCCAATGCGCTTATGTAGTGTTCCTTTGGGTTCCGGTGTTTTAGAAAACCGGCGCTTTTTATGATAGGTTTCTAACCCCATAGTGCTATACAATTGTTAAGCAGTAGCTCGTCTCCGATTTTGGAGGCTTGCTTCAAGCTGTGCTACCAGATCTGTCGGGTCGGTTGGTTTGGGAGCTTTTGGGAGCGGTTTCAATTTTTTACCTTTTGCCTTGGCAGCTATTATTCTATGGAGGGCAGCAGAATAGGTATCTTCAAAATCTTCCGGTTTAAATTTGCCTTCCTCTTGCTCTACCAGCTTTACAGCCATTTCTATTTCTTTTCGACTAACATCGACTTTGTGTGGTATTTTCAGATCTTTCGTTGGACGAATCTGATCCTGAAAGCGGAGCTGATTCAGAATTAGAATGTCATTGTACGGTTTTAACATTACCAAATCTTCTTTATTGCGGAATACAAAAGAAGCAACTGCTACTTTTTTTGCCTGGCTTAATGCTTCACGCAGCAATACATAGGCCTTTTCTGCTCCTTTGTCAGGTTCAAGATAATAGGGTTTTTCAAAGTAAATGGAATCTATTTCCTTTTCATCTACAAATTCTTCAATGTCGATTGTGTCAGATTTTTCCGGCGCCGCACGCTTAAAATCTTCTTTATCCAACACAACATAATCTCCTTCGCGATACTCATAGCCTTTGACAATGTCACTATAGGGAACTTCTTCACCGGTTGCACGACATACTCTTACAAAGTTAATCGGGCACAAATCATCTTTACGCAGCATATCAAAATCCAATGAACGGTCTTTTGTAGCAGAATACAACGAAATAGGAATGTTTATGAGTCCAAAACTAATTGAACCTGACCATAATGACCTCATATTGTTTATTGTAGCAAACGAAGTGAGACAAATAACAGCTAAATGTCCTCCCATAAAAAAACCGGCTCCCGAAGGAGCCGGCTTGAGTTTCAATGAAAAGTTAGCGTGATACCTGAACGGTAACGCCGTTTTCAGCATCGGGAGCACTTACGGTAATAATTCCGTTTGCATCGACTTCGACAAAGTAACCAGTATTCGCAGCGGTTCCACCACTTGGATCCATAGGCATGGATTCGAGGAATGCAGCAAGAGGAGTTGCTAAGTTATCACAAGTAGCACAAGTTCCGATTTCCGTTGCAGCCTGACCTGTTGCCAGTCCCGCAGGGAGGGCTCCGTCATTATCTACGATGGACTGGTGAATAGCAGTAAGGATACTGTTAATATCGCTAAACCGGCGGGCATTACGAGCATCTGCGAATCTACCGACTGGATTCAACGCAACAAACACAACTGTTGATAGAATTGCCACAATTGCAATTACAACTAACAACTCGATCAGAGTAAAGCCTTTCCGGTTTAGTTTTTTCATTATATTAAAGTATAAAATGATTAATTTGTATCGCCTACAATAATAAGTAAATCAGAACTGCTGGTTGCTGTCAATACTTCTCCTGTAGCGACCTCATAATCTTGCAATAACTCCGTTAGTCTTTCAATTAAAACTGCTGAATTAGAACTTTCTTTTACTTGAATAATAGTTTGAGTATAGTCGTCACGGTCTGCATTTCCTGTTTCAATATCCTCAAAACCTGCCTCTTCCAGGATAGCTGCCACTGAGGCGGCCATACCTGCGGTCTCTGTGCCATTTAGCACTTCTACTGCGTACGAA
>CAYOVA010000018.1:5003-27828 GCA_964407325.1 uncultured Gammaproteobacteria bacterium
AGCTTCACATCGGCAAGTTCAATATTTAGTGTTTTATTATCGTCTCCTTTAATATCCCGTTTTTGAGCAATACCAATATAGGGATCTCGATTTCGCACTTTTGCAATGGCGGCTGGTTCTACTGCTACAACTTTGCATCCCAAAGTGCGGAAGGCGTTACTGAGCAACTGAAATTTTTCCATAACAGGTGCAAATACCAGCACACTTTTTGAACCACGTCGGCCATTTGTGATAATATAATCCCAGTTCCAGTCGCTTAGGTCCTCAGGAATAAGGTATCTGATACTTTCGTATACAGCGCTCCTTTCCTGAGCAGGAGGTGTGTTTTTAGGTATTGTAAGCGTAGTAACGTAGGATATATCTTCACCTAAAAGAAGCAGAACAGTATTTGTTTTAAGCTTTGCAAGAACATCTTTTAACACATCTTCAAGTGTCTCCGGTGTCCAGGCTACTTCGCCGGTTGTTTTTACCTTTGGGCGAATACCGCCACCCACAATTGCACCTTCGATGGTTTTGCTGGTTACTGAAATAATTTTTTTTTCTTCTCCAAACATAGTTACAGTTCCTGCCAGTTTGTAATAGTAAATGTATCTCCCCTGGTTGCGGAAACCTGAACGCTCTTTGTATAGTTGTTAACTGTTCCAGATACCGTAAAAGTCCAGTTGTTTCCTGTATTAGAATTTATTGTAACAGAACAGGAACCTTCAGGAATAGTGACGGTTGCAGATAGCGAAGCAACTCTATTCAGTCGAATCAACGCATTTTCCGTACACCCCTCAACCAGCTGCAATGATTCCTGACCTTTCTTATGGGAAAGCGCCGTTTGAATTTCGTTAATTGACTGTAAGGCTACAGCCGTGCCGATTATTACTGCTACTGCCGAAATAACCAGTATCGAAGCAATCGCGATGTATCCTTTTTGGTGTTGCATATTATCGTGAACGTAACTCCGCGGCGCCGGAATAGGTTTGGGTCTTTTGCCATTCCCGGCGTGCGCCTGTTGAACTAACGGTAAATGAATATAATACGTTTTGTGAAACAGTTCCACTTGTTCTGTTGGTAAAGGTGAGTCCGGAAAACGTAACCTGATTGCTGGTAAGCGGCTGGTCGTTAGTCATAGATGCGCAGGTTGCAGAACCGCCGCCCCAGGCAATGCGCAATCGCCCTGCGGAAACATAAATGCGAGTTGGATTGCGGGCGGTTACAGGAGACGCAAGGCAGAGGCTGGTTGCCGTTAATGAATTGATTGCTGAAGCCTGTCTAATCTCCATGGCAATACGTTTGCTTGCCAGTCGCAGATTATGGTTTACTTCCATTTGCACATTTGATTTGGCTCCGGCAAAGATAATATCCCACCCGAATCGCACAGTTCCGGAAATAAAAATGGACACAAGAGCGATATAGAGTATTAACTCGACGAGCGTAAATCCCCCGTTCTGGTGGAATGCCTTGTTCATATTATCCAGGTCGAATGGTAAAAAATTCGGCAGCATCTGTGGAGCCGATTACTCCGATAATTGCATAGGTACTGTTAAACGCTAGGTCAAACACATTTTGGGTGGTGTTCAGGCTTCCTATTAACGCAGGTGACGCAGGTGTGGAAATGGTTACCACCTGAAAGTCCGAGTTGGTGTTTGATGTTGCCAAATAGACATACGTATTATTGAGTCCCATTGAAATTCCCGTAATATTCCCACCTGCGGAGTAGGTGGAAACAAGTGAGGGAGATGCCGGATTCGCGACATTGAGTAGATGCATATTCCCGCCATTTCTTCCCAATACGACTGTGGTGCCAAAGTAGGCTATCGCCCATCCATCCTGGTTGCCCGATGCATTAAATGAACCTGCTAAGGAGGGTGAAGCAGGATTTGTCACATTCACCATCTGGAGTTCCTGATTGTTGTTATCGGATGCAAGTGCAAGGTAATTCCCGTTGTTGGCAACAGCTTCTGGCGTTCCAGTTAACTGAAGAGATCCAACCAGGCTAATGGAAGCTGGATTCGCGACATTTAAAACAAGCAGCTCAGGGTCTCCGCTGTTTGTTTTGACAAGGTATGCAGTCGTTCCATTTACCACGACATCAAGAGGATCGGCGGTACCTGTCGCGTTATAGGTACCAGCAATCGAGGGAGCGGCAGGGTTGCTTATATTAACTATTCTTAACTCCTGCGTATCACTAGATCCCGGGATATAGGCAAAATTCCCCGAAACAAATAGATTTGTCGCGCCATTCCCTACTGTTAAACTTCCCGTTAATACTGGGGTACTGGGGTCACTTATGTTAAAAATAAGAAAATCAGGGTTTCCGCCAACACGAACAATATACATGTATGCGCCCTGGGTTACTATAGAATATCCATCTGCTGTGCCGGCAGCATTGTAGGTTGTATTTAGGTAAGGTGTAGTCCACGACATTTTATGGTGTGAAACATAGCTTGTCAAAACTACATTGTTATTGCGGGTTGGCGAAAAGTTCCAGTTTACAGTCGATACGATCTTTTTCGTGTCCGGATCGTTTGTGCCTCCGCTATCCACTACATTTCCTGCATTATTTCTTTGTACCGGGAGCACTTGTATTATCCTGGTAAATTTTCCCGATACGTTGTTTGTCCCCGACCAGGCCCATGCAGATCCCGAAGTTCCTATTCCGCACGCTGTGGCGCAGTTTGTTGCAAGAAACGGGGTCGTCCACCCTCTGTTTTTTATTGACTTTGCCGCTTCCAGGCCCTGTTCGGCAAATACGGTTGCTTCTGTTTCTTCATCCCCCAACCTGTTTGTTGAAAAACTACCAATAACTGTTGACACAGCACTCACCGCGATAATTACAAATATCGAGACTGCGATAATAATTTCGATAATGCCAAAACCTTCATTGTACTTCATGTTAGTTTACGGTCATCCCTCCTGCGATGTTCATGGAAACCGTTGTGGTACGAATTGAAGAACTGATGGTAAACGAGAGTGCTGATGAAGGTTCGCCCCGTACATTAAATGTTGTTGCGTTGATGTTAGAGACAGATACAGTACTGGGTAGCACATAATCTTCACGGGTAGTCGGGGCATTGCAGTTTCCGCTATACATCCGCACGGTATTCCCGATTCTGCATACTCCCCAGGTAGCACCGTTTTTGCCGTCCATGGCATATGCCTGGGCTTTTCGTATGCCACTCACCACTTTTTCAACAGAAGTGCTATGGTTCGATCTAAGTACAAAGCGACTTAAAAAAGGGGTTGTCATAAGTCCAATTATCGCAATAATTGCTACAACAAGAAGCAGCTCTATAAGTGTTATGCCGGTTTCATCATCGAAGTGTACCCGTGAGATCATAAATGGGAGTGATAATTGCCAACGCTAAAAATCCCACAGTAAGACCGATACCAATCAGCAATACCGGTTCGATTATGGTGGTGAGATTTTTACTGATATTGTCAATTTCTTCCTCAAAAAAATCACCGAGATACAAGAGCGATTCATCCAGCTTTCCGGTTTTTTCGCCGACTTCCACCATTTTGATGACCAATGGCGGGAATTCTGGATAGTGTCCTTTCTGAATTGCTTCGGAGATCCGTTTTCCCTGTTTCAGCGAAGCTCCAATTTTGCGGATGTCGCGTTTGAAGACATCATTAGTAAGTGTTTCGGCGGTTACATCAAGGCTTTTTGAAATAGGTACACCACTTTTTATGAGAATCCCAAAGTTACGTGTAAATTGAGCCAGTTGCGAGTATGAAATGAAATTTCCGATAAGGGGGATTTTCAATTCAAATGCATGCCAGAGCGGTCTTACCGTGGGGGTACGTATTACAATCTGGAACAGACTGGTAAAGGCAAACAGGAAAATAAAGATAAGGATTCCGTACTCTTTCATAACTTGGGCAATAAACAGAAGTATTTGCGTTGCAATGGGAAGATCGGTGTCGAAAGCCGAAAAGAAATCAACCAGCTGGGGCAGTACAAAAAATGCGATAAATCCAGCCATTATGGTGGCGGCAAAGAGCAGCAATCCCGGGTACAGTAATGCTGATTTGATTTTGTTTTGCAAAGCATATGATTTTGCCAGTTCTTTTGCAATAAATTCTAGGTTTTCCTCCATCGAACCTGACTGTTCGCTAACTTCTATCAGGTTTACGTAAAACTGGTCAAAGGCTTCCGGATGTTTTGCAAGTGCCTTTGCTAAAGATTGTCCATTTTCGATATCAGCAAGGATGTCATCAATGATTTTTTTGAAACGGCTGGACTTGGTTTGTTCGGAAAGGGTTTCTAAGGCATCGGCAATGGGTATACCTGATTTCACCATGGTCGCCAGGTGCCGGGTAAACAAAAGGATATCGAGCTGTTTTGGTTTTCCTGCAAATTCAATTTTCTGGTCGAGATTTATTTTCACTGCTGTGCGAGTAAATTATTCTTTTGTAACACGTAACAACTCCTCAAACGTAGTCATTCCCTGTTTTACTTTTTCAATGCCGTCTTCCATCATCGATTTCATTCCCGATTTTTTTGCAATCTTCTTCAATTCTCCTACAGTTGCTTTGGCTGTAACTGCCTGGCTGAGTTCATCTGTCATAAGAAGTACTTCAAAAATGCCAATACGTCCAGTGTACCCCGTGTTATGGCATACATTACAGCCTTTACCGTGATACGCACGGATTTTTGTGTTTTTTGGCACTAATTTCTGGATTTGCGAATCGAGGCTGCTGTAGGGAGTTTCAACAGAAACACGACAGCGGGTGCAAATACGCCGAACCAGACGCTGAGCTAAAATCACATTTACCGTAGCGGCAATAAGATAGGGTTCAACTCCCATATCCATAAGGCGAGGAAATGCAGTAACAGAGTCGTTCGTATGGAGAGTTGATAATACCAAATGTCCTGTCATGGCACTATTTACAGCAATGTCCGCAGTTTCATTATCGCGAATTTCTCCTACCAGGATAGCATCAGGATCTTGACGGACAATCGAACGTAATCCTTTGGCAAAAGTAAGTCCGGTTTTTGGATTTACCTGTATTTGGTTTATCTTTTCGATCTGGTATTCCACCGGATCCTCAATTGTCATTATATTGATTTCCCGCTTGTTGATAAGCTTAAGGATGGCATACAATGAAGTGGTTTTCCCAGAGCCTGTTGGGCCGGTTGCCAAAATCATCCCATGGGGCATGTGATATGCTTCAGTTACTTTCTTCAAATCCTCGTCTGCAATACCCAGGTCGGTAAGTGAAATCTGGCGTGCATGTTCTGAAAGCAAACGCATAACTATCTTTTCTCCCCGGGTAATAGGAGCAATCGATACACGCACATCTAGATTCTCCGAATCACCTTCGGCGTCCACTTTAAATGTTATTTTTCCGTCCTGTGCAGCCTGGTGTTCATCAGTTCTCAAATTCGCCATAACTTTTATGCGAATTACAATCTGGGGTGCCAAATCCACCGGGAGGCTTACTATGTCATGGAGTACACCATCAATGCGGAAACGTACAAGGGTAGATTCCTCAAGTGGTTCGATATGAATATCGGAAGAGTTATTCTGAAATGCGTAGTTGATTATGGTATCTACAATTTTAATAATCGGAGGTTCAGCATTTCTGTTTCCTTTGGCCTGCCTGACATTTTCTTCAATAATGTCATCAAAGGCTTTGGTAATGTTTTTTGAATAGAGCGCGAGAGCACGATTGATATGTGAGTAAAGGGTATAATGCACGTTCACTGGAGCGAGTGTTTTAATCGCCAACATGTCAAAAAATGGCTTGTTTTCGGGATATTGGGTGGCTATATGCAGTCCTTTTTCATCGAGTTTATAGGCGATTGTCCGTTGTGCCCTTGCAACCGCCTTTGGGATAATACTTAGTACGTTATCAGATATGGACACTTCCGAAAGGTTTATGAAGGGGACGTTTAGGAGATCGGCGACTAATTTCCCCAAATCGTCTTCGGGAATAAGGTTTTCTTTTGTTAGGAATTCATCAAGGGGGAGTTTTTTTGATTCGCTTTCTTCGTATGCTTTCTTAAGCAAATCTTCATCAATAATCTGAAGTTCTTTTAGTGTATTGTAGAGATCTTCATTCTTGTATGCAGCCATTTTATTATTGTAGCAAAAAAAGAATGCGTTAGTGGAGAGTTACAGATACGTTTGCACTTTATCAGCAATACCCGTTAGGGTGGTATCCGATTTTACCAGGAAATCAAATGCCCCCATTTCTTTGGCACGCTTTATATCTTCTTCCTGGCTCAGGTTGGAAGTAATGATTACTTTTGTTTTAATACCCTTTGCTTTAATCTGTTCAAGTACGTTCCAGCCATCTACAACAGGCATCATAATATCAAGAAGTACGAGATCGTAATGAGAGCTCTCCAGTTCCTTTATACCCTGTTCACCGTTAAACACCGCTTTTGCCTGATATCCGTTTTTTTGTAGTTTTATTTCAATGGCCTTTGCCATAGGTTTTGCGTCGTCAATAATGAGGATTTTTTTAGAAGTGGTTTGTGTATCAGATGAATGATCCATATGTGTGGTTACAGGTATTATAACAGAATCATGATGCTGTGTTTAGTTTCCGCGTTCCTTCTTTTTTCTTCATTCCGGATAAAGGCAACACAACAAAAAAAGTTGTCCCTTTATTTTCTTCAGATGCAAACCAGATTTTACCGTTGTTTCTTTCAATCAGGCTCTTAATCATATACAGACCAAGCCCTGTACCTTCGGTATCGGCTTTTCGGACATTGTCAGCTCTAAACATTTTCGTAAAGATTTTCGACTGCTGATTTTTGGGAATGCCCATACCAGTATCGGAAATTTGGATAAGCAGCGAATCGGTATCTACTTGGTAATTGGTCACAAATTCCTTTTGCTTTACAATTTTTAAGGAAATTGCAATTGACCCGTTTGCAAGGGTATATTTGATTGCGTTAACAACAAGATTATGAATAATAATATTTGTTAAATTCGGATCAAGCAATATAACAGGTATTTGCTGATTATCCACCGTTACATGCAGATGTTTATCTTCAATACGAGGCTTTAATTCGTTTAATACTTCCTGCACAATTTCGACAACATTTACCGGCGCCGGTTCAACCATAAAGGTATTTGATTCAATACGGGCTACATTCAAAAGTGAATTTACGAGCTTTACCATGTTCTGCCCTCCAATATATGCTTCCTGCAAATAATTGCGCTGCTCTTCGCTTAAGGGCCCGCTTTCGGTTAATACCAGTTCGATGTACCAGTTAATTGTAGAAAGCGGAGTCCGTAATTCATGAGACGCCACCGAAACAAATTCGGTTTTGATTCTGTTGATTTCACGTTCTTCAGTTACATCACGGAGTACTACTACGCAGCCAAAAGTCTCTCCCCGCTCGTTTTTAATAGGAGCGGCGCTATCAGTTACCGGAATTTTTGAGCCGTTTTTGTTGATAAGCAAAACATCCTGGCTGGATTGCTGAACCTGTCCGGTTTCCATTACGTTTTTAATTACGGAAGGATAGTCAGTTCCGTCTTCAAGGGCAAACTTAAATATCTGGGAGTAGTCTTTGCCTATTGCCTCATTCATCGTATAGCCAACCAGTTTTTCTGCTTCGCGGTTCATCAATGTAATTGTCCCTTTAACATCTGTTACGAACACACCTTCACCAATTGAAGTTACGATTGCCGTAACTTTGTTTTTTTCATCTTCGAGATCGGAAAGAAGCTTAATCATATGTTTCTGATTTACCTCAAGTTCGTGTGTTCTCTCTTTGAGCTGGTCTTCAGCTTCCTTGCGGCTGCTGATATCAACTGTCATGCCTACAATACCAATCATTTTCCTCTGGTCATTGTAGAATGGTGAGCTGCTTCCGATAACAGTAAATTGGGTACCGTCTTTTCGTTGTACTGTGTACTCCCCTGCCCAGCTAAGTCCTTTTTGCAGACGTTCCATAATGTCTTTTGACTTTTCTTTGCTCTCCTTTGACCAGGTCAGGTCGATAAGGCTTTTCCCCATTGCTTCCTCTTTTGTCCAGCCGTAGAATACCTCGGCAAATTTACTCCAGTACATAATCTTTCCGTTTACATCAGTAAACACGATTGCTCTGTTTACCGTTTCTAAGAGCTGTGACTGGAATTGGTACTTTTCTAGGTCTGCCTTTTTCTGGGTGATATCTGTTAAAACGCCATCTGCGTATTTCGTACCGTACTTTTCGTACATTTTATTGGACCGATTCTGAAGCCAAATCGGCTTGCCGGCTTTTGTTTTGTATCTGAATTCAATGTTAAAGCCTTTGTTTTGCGAAAAAAGATCGTCATACGCCTTTTGGACAAGACTTACATCTTCAGTATTAATCTGGGAAGCCCAGGCTTTCGGATTTGTGTAAAGCTCATCTGCGGTAAACCCCAATACATTGGTTACATTCGGACTAACATACGTAAAAGTACCCGTATCATTCATAGACCAGACCACATCCGAAATGTTCTCAATAAGCAACCGAAATTTATCTTCTGCCTCGTGAGGTTTAAGGACCGCTTTCTGAGGGGAAGGATGGGAAAAAATAGCAACTAAGATGAGTATGATAATAAGCGCAAAAGGAAGGAGAAAAAGAATGGGGAAAAAAACAAGATTTGCCAGGTCAGGTGTTAAAGACTGCACCAGCGGAAGCGAATAAAAATATGCAAATACAGTGACCGGAATCAATAACGGCAATAGCAAGGATTTTATTGGTGAAGAGTTCATAGAAAAAGATTGTTAGATCTGATATCTCAGAGTAGCAATTTTAAGAAGAAGATGCAAGACAGAAATACGAGATGGAGCTTTATATATACCAGGAAGGGGTGCCCGTAAGCACCCCTTCCTGTGACCCTTTCCCTGAACTTAACGAATGCGTGTTATGCGTGTCTCAAAGTGCGGCCAAGCCAGATGACGACTACTGCGCCAATGGTGGCTACTATGATACTGTAAAGGTTCAATCCGGTAACACCTTCCTGACCGAAGAAGCTCATTAAGAACCCTCCGACGAAAGCGCCGACGATACCCATTACGATATCCATTATCCAACCCTGCTGTGAATCAGTTCTCATAATAACTGAGGCAATAAATCCGGCAAGGAATCCTACGATCAACCATGTTAAGATAGCCATATGTGTAAAAGTAAATTTATAATAGCAATCCAACAATTAAATTACTGTCCATTTCCACTACCACCACCATTTACATTCACGTCTACCTGTCTTGGGACTTGAATAGATGGCGCTGCTGTCTGATTCTGTATTGCTGGTAGTCCGTAATACAGAAGGCCGAGCACAAAGAGGATCAGGAGAACGATTCCCAATAGGAAACCGAGTCCACTTCCTGTATCTGTGCTACTGGCAGGTTGTTGTACTATAGTTGCCATAATGTTAAGGTAACTTATAACTATGATTTGTATTCTAAAGTGGAATTGTAAGAAAGCAGTTATAGAAGTGTCTTGTTATATTAAGAATAGATTAAGGCGGAGAAGAAGGGAAAAGTTAAAATGAAGGATGAATTTACGTAATGCTGGACATCCATTATGAAGTAAAGCCCATTTTGTCGAGTACCTGTTTTACAGTCTCGTCCTGGCTATTCGAATAAGTATCAATAACAAGATGAAAGTACTTGCGATCCCAGAAATCGTAATCACCATAAATTCGTTTCCACTCTTTGAAGTTGTCTTCTTCCCGCTCTTTTATAAATGCTTTTGCTTCTTCAATGCTGATTTTGTCACGGTTTGCAACCCTGTCTATTCGTAAAGCCGGGTTTTCGCAGACAAGCAGAACTCGTAATGTATTATCCAGCTCGCGTGCCACAAATCCGGAAAGCCAGGCCTCAATAACGTAGTTTTTTTCTTTAGTTAATAAGTCCAATGTTCGCTGGTCCAGTTTTCTATGGAAATCGTCATCTGCCAAACTCGCTACCGGCTGCACATACTCCTTCGTAAAATCACGCAGAATTTGGCCACCGCTTGTAAACTTCCAGCCTAAGGGTTCAAGATAAGGGCGGAGATTATCCTTTAGAGTGTTCTTTCCCACTGCAACGCCGCCGGAAATAGTTATATTTTCGTAATTAAGAGTCATTTGAGAAGCTTGAGTATATCAAAATAAGTGATTACTACGCTTAAAGTTAAGAGAGTGAGTATCCCGAACAAGTTCAAATACTGTTCAAACTTTGCAGGGATGCGTCGACGTGAAACCCATTCATACAAAACAAACATAATACGTCCCCCGTCGAGTGCGGGGAAGGGCAGCAGGTTTACTACTGCAAGATTTAACGAGAGTAATGCCGTTAGTTCTAATACCGCGTTTCTTCCGAATTTAATAGCTTGCCCTGTATATTGTGCAATTCCTACCGGACCGGTAACATCAATCTTTGTATCCTGGAACGTAACCAGTGATCCAATTGTTTTTCCCAGTTCTCGAACAATGGTTGTGGTAACCACTACAGCATGACGAAGTCCATAAAAAGGAGCCGAATACCACGGGTACTTTTCTTCAACATAGTTCGTTATTACCACTCCTAACGCTCCCTGATTTGCAGGAGGATTTTTCCGGGGAATAATTTGCACCTCACTTTTTTGTCCGTTTCGTTCAATTGCCATGGTTACCTGGACATCTCCATACTGTTTTGCCAAACGAACAAGGTCATCGGGTTTTTTGATAATTTCCGTATCTTCTACAGTGGCGTCATTGCTCATCGAAACGATGACGTCGTTTAGCTGTAGACCGGCATTTGCGGCTGGTGAGTTAGGAGTTATCTGTTCAACAATTACCTTATCAACAGGAGTAGGAACTCCCTGGGTAAACAAAAACGAAATAAGGAGCCATCCCAAGAGGAAGTTCATAATAACACCAGCAAACAGGATCGTCAGTTTTTTTATTGGATGCTGATATACGAAGGCGTGTTTCTTATCGGTTGTGGGCATTTCGCCGCTATCTTCGTGGTACTCTTCACCGTAAACCTTAACGAAGCCGCCAATAGGAAGTAAATTAATGCTGTAGATGGTTTCACCAATTTTTTTGCCCCATACCCGTGGTGGGAAACCCAATCCAAATTCTTCAACTTTTACACCACTTTTCTTTGCTGCGATAAAGTGTCCGAATTCATGAATAAGTACGAGAGATGCGAGGATTACTATAAACACTAATACAGTCATAGGATATTGTACAGAAGTAGTAATGAAAAGTCAGCAAGAAATACTCACATTAACAATCTGTGCAGTGAGGGTAAATAAATCACACCTCCATAATCTGCTGCTCTTTGCGGTCTTTAATTTGCTGGATTTCTTCTATGAATTTTGCGTTTGCCGCGTCAATGTCTTTTTCCAGTCTAAATTTATCGTCGTCGGTGATTGTCTTTGCGTCATGCTCTGTTTTTATGCTTTTGCGCGCTTCATCGCGATGACCGCGAATGCTTTCACGATGGTCTTCAACTTTTTGGCCTACTACTTTCACAAATTTCTGGCGCTGTTCTTCGTTTAACTGCGGGAACAATACGCGAATACGATTACCTTCAACCTTCGGCGTTAAGCCCAGCGGAGACTTTAAAATTGACTTTTCGATATCCTGGATTGTTGATTGGTCGTAAGGGGAAATGATTAAAGTGGAAACGCCTTCGTTTGTTATGGTTGCCAGTTCCATCATTTTCATTTTTGTGGTGCCGCCATAGGCATCAACCATCAACCCTTCGATCATTGCTGGAGCAGCACGTCCTGTCCTGATAGTCTGAAGTTCTTCTTTTAAGTGGTCAATTGTTTTTTGAGCGGCTGCTTTAAATGATTGAACCTGGTCCATATTATTCTCCCAGTTCCCAACGGATAATGCGGACTATCTTAATGTTCTCGCCGAATTTTAGGATAGCATCTTTGATTAAACTCTCTACTGTTTTACCTGGATCGCGGATGTATTCCTCCTTGAGGAATTGTTCAATATCGTTTCCGCCTTTAAAGGTAGAAAGCTGCATTGCTAGTTCCTGGCCAAGTTTACGGAAATCCTCATTTCCTGAGACGAAATCGGTTTCGCTACGCATCTCTACAATTGTTGCAATCTTTTTATTATGATGAACATAGCTAAATAGTCCACCTTGCTGGGTTTCTCTATCTGCTTTGTCAGCTGCTTTTTTTGCACCCCATTCTGAAAGAAGTTTTTCTGCCTTGGCAACATCATTGTCAGATTCTTCTAGTGCTTTTTTAATAAGTGAGAATGAAACTTCAGTCTTTGCGCGAAGTTCCTTGAGTTTTTTCATGTCAGCAGTAGCCATTGGTGTAAAGTATCGAAAATAGTAATGAAAAGAGTCCTCTAATTAGCTTTTCTTGGCAGCTTGTTTTGCCTTAGGAGCAGTTTTGTTATCTTCTTTTTTCGAGTCTCTTTTTTCTGCCGGTTCAGTGGTTGCTTCTTCAGCGTTTTCCTCTTTTGTCGGTGCTTTCTTTTCAGTATACGATTTCCGGTAGGTTTTAAGCAAGTCTTCAAGAACGTACTTTACCACTTCTGGAGAATCGTCGTTCATTACGATCGGAATGTTTACTTCTTCCGGATTTGAGTTGGTGTCAACAATTCCAATTACCGGGATATTGTTCTTTTTTGCTTCGACGATTGCATTCTTTTCTTTGCGTGCATCAATTATAAGCAGAACATCGGGGCGGACTTTTAATCCTGAAAGTCCCTTGTAGAATCTTTCAAGACGATACAGAACTTTGGATAAGGCGATTCTTTCGTGCTTTACAAATTGCTCCCATGTACCTGCAGCCTGTTCTTCACGCATTTTTTCCATTTTCTGTACGTTTTTGATGATTTGTTCAAAGTTGGTTAACAGACCGGGAAGCCATTTTGTTGTTGCAAACGGAACTCCGTGTTCTGTTGAAAGGTCGGCTGCAATAGAAGCATGGTTTTTCTTTGTTGCAACAACAAGAATTTTTTTTCCTTCTTCCGCGGCTTCTTTGATTTGCGTGCGTGCTCTATTGAGGAGATGCACTGTTTTAGTAAGGTCGATAATGGATACGCTATTCATGAATTTATGGATATAGCGATATGATTTTGGATGAACGCGACTTTTGCGATGTCCTAAATGGGCACCCATTTGAAATAGATGTTCGATCTCCTTGGTTTGATCAGTAGAAATAGATTCGGTTTTTGCCATATCAGATTATAACAAAAAGCACTTTATATGCAATAGAAATAGCAGATAAGGATTAATTGCCTGTTAAGAGAACCTCCGTAGTTGAAGCTACTCCAGGTGCAGCCCTCTAATATATTTCTTTAATTCCCCATTTACTTCCGGGTGTTTTAAGGCTATATCGATAATTGTTTTCATATACTCGAGCTTGTTCCCGGTATCGTAGTAGGTAGCATTTTCCACTACAACTGCATATACAGACATTCCTTCGCGCTGGAGCATGTTAATAGCATCCACCAGCCAGATTTCTCCCCCTTTGCCGGGTTGCACACGATGGAGAGCGTCAAAAATTTCAGGAGGCAAAATGTAGGCGCCATGGGTAGCAATATTTGATGGTGCGTCTTCCGGAGATGGTTTTTCCACAATACTTTTGATCTTATGGATATTCCCTTCAACATGCTCCAAATCTGCGATTCCGTATCTGCTTAAGTCTTCTTTTTTCTTAATTTCAACACCCGAAATTACTATGCCTGGATATTTTTCATAGATATCAATCATCTGCTTAAGACGGGGTGGAGTAGCAGAAATAAATTCATCTCCCCACAATACTGCAAATGGCTGGTCTTTAATCACTGGTGCAGCGCTTAAAACAGGTGTTCCATTTCCATACGCACCTTTTTGACGAATGTAGATAAAATTGGCCATCTCGGCAATCTTTTGGATCTCCTCAAGCATGTGTTCCTTTTTCCCATCAGTCAGATTCTTGATTAAATCTTCACTTGGTTTGTCAAAATGGTCTTCAATTGCACGCTTGTTTGAACCCGTAACAATAACTACATCTTCGATACCTGAAGCCACTGCTTCTTCAACTACATACTGAATTACCGGTTTATCGACAATGGGAAGCATTTCCTTAGGCATTGCCTTTGTCTGAGGAAGAAAACGGGTTCCAAATCCTGCTGCCGGTATTACTACCTGTGATATTTTCATAGATGGTTATTCAAATTGTATTGAGACATTATTGCGGATTGGGTTATTATCCACTACTACTTCAATTTCTGCAAGCCCGGGACTGCCTGAGCTGATATGAAAGGTTGCCTTTCCATTGGCATCAGTGACAAAAGTAGGTTCCTTTATTTCGCCTACAGGTGAGGTAAGTCTGACTGTTTTACCCGAAATTCCTTTTCCTTCATCATTGCGAACAAATACGGTAATCTCTGATTCTGTCTTTCCATCTGCTTCCAGCGTTAACGGCCAGGCAAATGTATACGTTTTTTCCGGAGATACCACATCGGTACTTGCACGGGTAACTGCAGTCAGTTGATCGTTAAAAACAACGAAAGTCATAAAAACGGTAAAGGCTAGAAAGAACATCATAAGCAGCCCCAGAAGAGTTTTATCCATAGGTTACAACATTGTACCACTTTTCAACATGCTTTGCTGTTTTTTCCATTGGCGCTCCTGGAAGATCATATATAACGAAGTTTTTGCTTTTGTAAGAGCTTTGCTCATTCCCCTGCTGTAATCTTGGGGCAACTCGATAGACCGGTATCGTGCCATAAAAGTTATTGTATCCTCAGCCATTTTTTTAATAATTTCAAAGGGCCGTGCCGAAGCGTCAACATAAATAAACTCCCGTTGTTCGCCCCGTTCTTTGGCGATCTCCTGCAGTTTCCAGTGAAACTCCTGTCTTCGTTTATATTCATCAGTGGAAGTTTCATCCCATGGAGTGTGCGAACGTGCTTGTTGTTTTTTCGCTTTATCTTCTTCTGAAAGTCTTTTTCGTATTTGAATAAGTTCTTTAAGATGTGCTTCCGGAAAATACAGCACAAATGTGATATCTGGCAGAAAGCCATCCACAAATTCATCCTCAAGCTGGTAAATCTTTTTCAAGGGGATTCTTCCTTCTAAACCCTGGTAGACGCGAGTGGAATCAAGATAGCGATCTAAAATTACTATCCCTTTTTTTTCTTTTTTTCTACCGAGAAATGGAATAATAACCTGCTCCAGATGAATGCGACGTGCTTTATTAAAAAGAACTGCCAAGTCATGTTGGGAAGCATGTTGTCTATGGAGTTCAAAAATTTGGTTGCGCATTTCTTCCCCTTCTGGCGATCCTCCTGGTTCTCGGCTGGTAAGAACCGAAAATCCGCAGTCGGTGAGAACGGCATGAAGACCGGGAACAGCAAGAGATGTTTTCCCGACGAAATCTCCCCCTTCAATGGTAATGAGAACTCCCATTTGGTCATTGTACACGTTCCAGCGTAAAAATTGTAAGGTTGTGAGTGTAGATATATGTTAAGGAATGTAGATTTTCTCCATCTTTACATGAGGAATGCCTACTTCTTCAAACTCGTCTCCGACGGTATGGTATCCCAGCTTTTCATAAAAGCCTTTTACATGCTTTTGGGAATTCATATAGGCTTTTTGCACATGTCTGTTTTCCAGGTATTCATCAATGGTTTCCATTATGGCTTTGCCGACTCCCTGGCCGCGGTTTTCCGGTAACACGGCAAGTCGTTCAATTTTCGCCGTCTTCCCCTGGTCAAAAAATCGTACTCGGGCCGTGCCAATGGGTTTTTCTTCATCATCATATGCAACAAAGTGGAGGGCATTATCATCTTCACCATCAAAATCCAGCCGGGCTTCTATGCATTGCTCCTTTTGAAACACCTCTTCCCGAACCTGTTGCGCATCGGTAAAGTCATCAGCGATTATTACTTGCATGCTCTTATTATACACCTGTGCTATAATCTGCCGATATGTCAACAGAAGACTTGTCAGGACAACGTATAGGGCAGGATCAACATGAATTTCCCAATTTTCCCGAACAGGGATTGGAGCAAAAGGGAAAGGAGCGGCCACCAGTGGATTTGGATTTATGGTTACAGCAGCTCCCCTATGGCTATATGGATGCCGCTATTCGTACCATAGTAACCAGAGCTGCCGCGAACGCTGATTTTTTGAGAAATACTGGAACAGAAGAAATAGAGGCATTTGTAGAGGAAGCGCATGTATTACGACAAGCCTTACTTTTGGGTTATTGGCAGATGGTGCCGAGAAGGGAAAAAGTAACTTCAACAATCTCATCTCGACAGCTTTTATTCAGCGGACCAATACCCTTGTACAATGCACACAAATATGTTTTGAATGTCGTTTTCCTCAAGGAAGTTGATACAGATCCGCGGTATGCAAGTTTTATTGAAGCTCAGAGAACCGCACAGCGGAAAGAAGAACGAGCCAGGCACGCACCAAAAAGGCATGGGTTTACTGCGGAGGAACTGAGCATCGATAAACCAAAAGCATTACGAAGAGAAGAAACCAATCTAGAAGAAGATAACATGGATGAAGAAGCAAAAGTACCGAAAGGCAAAAAAGACAAAGAAGGAGAAGCTGCTCATCCAATTGTGCGACCATCAAGAATTCTTATTACGTCTCATTTGATGAAAAGAAAAGGCCAAACCTTAGATTTCGGTCCACAATTAGATGTGTTTATTGATCCGGGGAATACTCTGAGAATTGTACTAACTCATGCTGTTCTTCGTAAGTTGCCACCCGAAGCCCGTACAATCTTTGTTAATACCTCAGAAGATCCGCGAATTGCTGCCATTAAAAATCTTGTAGATGAGTCTATGATTTCTACCGTTGAACAGGTAACAAAGGTGGAAGAACCAAAGAAAAGAAAGAAGAAAAAACTAGTTGAAGGTGAAAAATCAGCACTGGAGTTAGAATCAAAAAAAGGAAGTAAACGGAACCAATCTACATCTTAATCGTGCTCCCCGGTTGCGCCTTCCCCGCAAGAATAATCTGTGCAACCTGGTCTTCTATTTGATTTCTCAACACGCGGTCTAGGTTTCGTGCTCCAAACGCGGGGTCAAAGTTATTCTGCAAAACAGCGGTTAGCGTTGCATCAGAAACTTCAAGCTTCACTTTATAGAGTTCATAAATTTGTTTCTCTATGGTTTCAAGCATTTTGCGGGCAATGGGAAGCATACTATTTCCTTTAATCGGTTGGAAGGCAATAACGCCATCAAAGCGATTGAGGAATTCTGGCGAATAGATTCCTTTATCAACCAAGTAGCCCATTAACTCGTTCGGAGGAATAGGTTGTCCGTACTTCATCTTCTGGTAAATGTACTCGGCACCGGCATTACTGGTTGCGATAATAACCAGGTTTTTGCAGTCAACTCGTTTTCCATATCCATCGGTAAAGTAGCCTTCATCAAGGATAGTTAGAAAAATATTCAGCAGGTTTTTATCAGCTTTTTCAATTTCATCAAGTAGTAACACTCCATAATTATGTTGGCGAATAGCATCGGTAAGCAGTCCTGGTTCGTTTGTTTCGCTTGACCCCATAAGCTTACTTATATCTTCTTTTGACTGGTATTGGGACATATCAAAGCGGATCAGAAACGTCCCCGAGCCAAAAAAGAGCTCTGCCAACGCCTTTGCCGTTTCTGTCTTCCCTACGCCCGTTGGTCCTAGGAATAAAAAGCTGCTGAGTGGCTTGCGGCGCTTTCCCAAAAGTAGAAATGCACGTCTCATAGATGCTGCCAGATCGTGAACTGCTTCCTGCTGATTTACCACCTGTTTTTCCAACGCAGTTTCGATATTCAACAGTTTTTGTTTCAGATCGGCAGTTAGCGTGGTTGGGGTATGGGTTGTTTCACTTAACACGCTGTCAATTACTGCAGGAAGTAACACGCGTTGCTTTAATTTTTCTGTTACATATACACAGCTGGTATCTAGTAGCTGCAATGCTTTTTCCGGGAATGGAATAGTTGAAATAAAGTAATCACTTTTTTCGATAATCGTTTGCAGCGTTTCAAACGGTATATATATCTTGTACCGCTGTTCAAGCATATAATTGGTATTCATAAGAATCTGCATTGCCTCCTGTTTAGAAATCTCGGCGACATCTACTTTTGTCATTATCTGCCGTATTGATTCATTGGGAAAGACAAATTTATCATATTCGTAGGGTGTAGTAATGCCAATTATTTGAATTTGATTTGTTTTCCCGTATTCCTGTATTGCATCGGTAAGGTTTACTCTGTCAGGAGGATCCGAAACCACATACTTGTCAAAGTTGTCAATTACGAGTATCACACTTTTTGCTTTTGCTGCTTCTGCCAATAAATCGCGGAAAAATTCTTCACGCACTTTAGGATCGGGGAATTTTGCGAGAATCTTGTCCATTCGTACTTTTAATACTCTTCGGTACGCCAACAACGGATTACATTTCCCCTTGTAGATTGAATGGGCAAAGGAATCGATGATAGTGTGTTTTCCCACCCCTTCATCACCCACCACAATCACGTTTGCTTCTTCCGACTTTAGTAAAGCTTGTTCAATGGCAGCAACTTCTTTTTGCCGCCCTACCATATGGTCAATATGTTTCTGGTATGAGGCATCTGTAATGTCTTTTGCATATTGATCGAGTTTTGGAGTATAGCCTGCCACCCAGTCTTTGGCAATGGGAACCGTTTCCAGCAGGTTTTCCAGTTTCCACCATTGGGCTTTTCTGTGTTTTTCGTTGTAGTCAGTTTCAAACCATTCAGAAACGTATGTGAGGTTTTCCGGCTTCAGCAAATGGGTTTTGAGAAAGTGCTCTTTCGCAATTTGTTTGATCTGTTCTTCTGTATGCATAACAAGGTAAATAAAGAACTGAATGGGAAGAGAGGCGAAGAATAGAATGAAGAGTAACGGAATCGAAAGAATAAAAAGCGACTGGAAAACGAAAAAAAATCCGATTAACGAGGATCGCAAGATAAAGCCGATCCCACTGGAAATCATATTAAACAGCAACGTGCTGAACATATCGGAAAGATCAAGTCCGCGGGTTTTGTGATTGTCGGTGAGTCCTTTCCACGGGGCAAAAAGCGTTTTAAAAAGTTCTACAACAGAAAAAAAGTAAGGAAAGAAAAGGACAAAGTTATACACACCTTCGACATAATTACCTGTTTTTTCAGCAAGAAATTGATGGACACTCTTATTCATGCATTCATTATATCTGAATCGGGAGTATTTATATATAAGGGGAAATCTTCATTTACAGATTAATAGTGGTGCCGGCGAGCTGCCGGCACCTGCCTCTGGTAAACCATCCGCATGCGTAGGGTCAGATGATATGGTGGGGGTACATCGACGCTCTGAAGCGCGGATCCGTCATGCCAATGTACTCCTGCGAGATAAACTGGGCACTGCCGAGAGGAGCACGATCGGTGTGGGCTGGTGAAGACGCTGCTCGCAGCAGATTCAGTTTGCCTGCAAGGTACAAAGCAGCGACGGCAGCCAGATCGCGACCCTTGATCTCTACCCGAAAGGTCTCGTGTTGAACACCTTCGCTTCTGCCCGGTGGAGACCATTCCTCCACATATGGGGTAAACTCGAAGGCCGTGATGTCTTGAGGGTCACTTTCGAATGCAACAATGCACATCGTGTTGGCGCCAGGCTGGTATATCGCCGGAGTGCCGTCGAAATACGTCGCTGTTCCTCCAGTAACCACTAGCCGGATAATCCGTCCGACGTCCACATTGGTGAACACCGGTGTTATGAGTGCGACCCACTTTGACTGGTGAGGATCAACTTTGTAGAAGTAGTCGCGGGCGTATACTCCTTCGTTCGTTCGTCCTACTTCGCTCGTTGCACTTGGGTCGCCATGCAGCGCCGCTCCTAGTAATGACACCCTGTATACCGGTATACCTGCACGATCGGGCTGGCTCGCCGGCCTGCCGTAAACCGGGACAGAGACCGCAAACGGGGCGAACGGTAGCACCAGTTGATCCATGGCCATAAGTGCCTCCTCACGCTAGACGATTGTCCGATAAAAGATATTATAAGATATAAGAGAGAAAGTGGAAACCAAAATAGGGAATGAGCGAATGTGTGGCCGCTGAGGGACTTGAACCCCCGACCTATCGGATGTAAGCCGAGTGCTCTACCAACTGAGCTAAGCGGCCGATTTCGCGGATGTGTTTGTTCTCTCCGACGATACGTCGGTATAAACCGACTGTCGATGTATCATCACATCGAAGTCGAGAACAAACACATCCTCTCCCCTGGCAAAATCGGAAATGTGCGTCTGGATGGGATCGAACCATCGACCTCTTTCTTATCAGGAAAGCGCTCTACCACTGAGCCACAGACGCATGTATTTCAATGGAATATTATATCAACAGATCTACAGTATAACAATACTCGTAAATACTGCCCTTAAAATGTATCCGAAATATTATTTTCATAAATATTCGGAGATCCCCTTGATTTATACATATCTATGGTACAATTAACTGTAAAAACGAGTCATAACCAAAAGCTTACTGAAGTGGTAAGCTCTTTTTTTCTTTTTATTACTAATTCATTGCCCTAACAATGTTTATTACAATCATCAATGATTGTCGTGATGAGAATGCAATGGCTCGCCAGTCCACCCGGGCTGCTTCATTATTTCATTTCAATATTACAACAGTCGGTATTGAATCTTTTAAGGATCTAGAAGGTGCCGGAAATATTATTGACGTTATGGACGCCGCAGAAGGTGAAGAAGGCGTTATTATGTTAAATATTGCTCCACGCCATGGTCGTGGAAAGAAATGGCCAAATGGCACTCCTTTTGGTTTCTTCAGATATAAAAAAACCTTAATTGTTTCTACAGTAGATGGCTATTGTTTCTCTCTTGCAAAAAAATTCGGATTGATCGACACAGCCTACGTTACCGATCTTCCTACTGTTATTGACCACATGATCGATAAAGGAAAATTCAAAGCTGAGTACCGAGATCTCGTCGTAAAATCACAGTTCCGCAGCTATGACTATATGCCGCGTCTTGCGAAGTGGCTATGGGACAATGTCGAACTTCCCTATGAAGAATACCCCATGGACCAGATTCCCGATGCGCCAAAAGCAGTCTGGTGGGTTGATAACTTTGGTAACTGCAAAACCACGATTCTTCCCGAAGAAATCGGTTTTGAAGCCGGTAAAAAAATCCAAACAGCTATCGGTGAAATGACTTGCTACAATCGTCTAAAAGATGTCCCCAATGATGAGCCTGCACTTATTGTAGGATCTTCGGGATTTGGAATGAAGCGTTTCCTGGAAGTTGTAGTACAAGGAAAAAGTGCTGCTGCAAAATACGGTTTAACTTCAGGCTCGGTTTTGATAGACTAAGTGCATGAAGAAACTTATCGTAATCGCCGATTGGGCGAAAGATGATCTTGCATGCCAGGAATTTAGAATAGCGGTAGCTGGCCATCTACTTGATCTTTCAGTGCCTCCGGATATTTCTTTTGTACTAGCTAAACAATCTTCTGTCAACGCCGGGTTTAATGCATTTCAAATTGCTGAAACGGAACTTCGTCATGGCCATCCTGCAGAAACGGTCATATTTGTGATGTGTGATAATCGCATCCATGAACCGGAACATCACGAACTCCCTGAAGGTGAACCGTTCTTTATGGCACGATTACAATCCGGATTATATGTATGTGGTCCAAATGCCGGGTATTCATTTACTTTTGTTAAACCGAACATAGATAGGTTATTCACCTATCATATAGAAGGTGAAGATACATACGATAACCGTTCCCGGGATATTTATTCAAAGATTCTTGCTTTACTAATGGAGGCACAGGAAGATTCTATGGATATTGATGAAGCACATACGAATTTAATACCGGAACTGGCAGATGATGTGGTTGTCGATGTAAACAGTTTTGGGAATATTCGGGTATCTATAGTAAAAGAAGCATTAAAAGGTAAAGTTGAATATGGACAGGAAATAGATGTAACTATCGGCGGAGTAACTAAACGTGTCAAATGTGTTGAAAAATTGTTTGGAGACCACGAAGGGGTTCTTGTAATCTACCCCGGCAGTTCAGGTTATCCTGATAATCCGCTTCTTGAATTGGGTGTATGGAACGGCAATGCCGCCGCTGAGTTTGGAAATCCTGCGATTGGGAGTGTTGTGAAGATGTAAAGCTACATTAAGAAGGCTTTTTTCGTGGTATGCCAACTACCAATAATAGTAGAAAAATCTTTGTAAGATTGTGAACTGATGAAAAACCTCCAATATTCAGGATCTATTAATTTACTAGGATTGTGAACTTTTCCACATTTAATTCCTAGCTCTTCGAGATATGTTTTTACTTCATTTAAATCCGGAAGATTTTTTTGGGCGAAGTAAATGTAATATCTTACTTCAGATTTTCTTGATATTCCCCCCTCTGCATCAAAATAACCTCTTATATAATCAATTTTATCTTGAGATGTGCTTAATCTATAATCACTAAGAAAGCTATTGGAAAATTCAACTACATATAAATTTCTATTTTTTCCTTCTTTATACATCCAAGCCCTTTGTCCTAAAGAAACAATTCCCTTCATAACAAATTCAATAAACTCTTTTTCTTTTTGCACAATTCTATACGTTTTCTTTCTCTTTGTGCCGTCATGGAGTAATCCTAAAAGATAAGCTTTTGTCATATTTGCTATCCATTATAGTAGAAAAAAGCAAATCACCCTCGGGTATGTCTCAATAATTCTCGCTTTGCTCGAAAACTGAGACAAAAAAAACTCCCTTTCAGGAGTTTTTTTCTATATTTCGTTTCATAAGCTGGCCCTTTCGGGCACCCGAATTTCTAAGCTGATACTACGTATCAGCAAGAACTTCGTGTATTTTCACTCTAATAACCGGATTAGGATGCCTCTATTTTTTTTGTAAGCCATTTTAATTCCG
>CAYOVA010000019.1:0-26991 GCA_964407325.1 uncultured Gammaproteobacteria bacterium
GGAAATATCTTATCCCCGTCTACTTCTTCAAACCACTGTGCAATAACCTCGCACATATCGCGAGTTACCGTTTTTGCCCATCCTTCATCAATAATAGTCAGTTTTCCATACAATTCGGCCTGATACTCAAACAGTTTGTCTATGTCTCCGCTTTGTGCAACTTCACCTAGTTTTCCCGGTAATCCGAACGCCAGATCCTGGACTTCTTTCATCACATTTAAATCGCCAATGGAACCTACCGGTATATCGTCGTTTTCTGCTCTTGCTGTAATAACCGCAAGATCCATGTAGAAATTCGGGAGTAAAGGGATTGCTCTTTCTTCATGGTAGGCAAAGGCACACATCTGGTAAAAGTCTTCTCTTCTACCTAAATTATCGCGACCATTTCCAAAGTACTCCTCTTTTTTATTCCCCACTATACTGGTAAAGTACGGGACAAATCCATCACTGGAATTAAACATCAATTCTCGAATTTTCCAACGGTTGCGGCCTTCATTGTACCTTCTTTTTGCTTCGACGGTCTTTTCAGCAGATAGTCCCGGTTTTTCAGCTTCTGCCCGTAAAGCAGCAAGTTCTGTCTGGGAGATAATGTCATCGGGTCGAATAAGACCAAGCTCCCTTCCTTTCTCATCTGGGGGGAAACTCTGGGGATCTTCATGAAATTTTCGTTCCCGAGTATGGGCTGTTTCACGGGCAAGATTCAGCGCTTTAAACAGTTTTTCACGGCCAACATCGCCAGTTACTGTATTACCCTCAGCGTCAAAAAATTCTGCAATGCGAATTCGTTCGTTAAATGCCATCAACTCCCGAATATGTATCCAATTTTGCACACCAAACAGCTCATGCAATTCTTTTCGAAACTTGGCACGCTTATTCAAATCATCCGGAGACATCATATCGTCTGGATACTTCTGAAGATTAAAGTAATAATCGACAGTGGGGATTTCAACTTCCGATCCATCTGAGGCTCTTTTGAACTTAACAGTTTTTTCAGTTAATACCGGAAATGTCTGGCTCAGAGTGTTAATAAAACCCATTGGGTCACGTTGCACAGCTTCGTAGAATACCTCTCCTCTTAAGGCTCTTTGTCTACGATTTTTATATTCGTTATAGGTAATGGTTTCACTACCTCCATCTATGGTAACCTTCATAACTTCGTCAAGCCTGTTATCTCCTGTCGAGTAATCTCCTACTGTTTTTCCCTTTTTGTATCCTAAGCCACCCTGTTCTGCCGGAGGTACACCTTCAACCATCTCAATAAGATATGCATCAGCATCCCCACCAGCACGACCATCCAAGGTAAAGTACATCCCGCCAACGCCAACACGCTGTTTAATCCATTCGTCAAAACTCATATTTTTGCCAGCGTATTTTTCCTCTTCTTCGGAAAAATACCGTTCCAGGCCATCGTTGGTACGATACCCTCCACGGTCAATCCAGTTTCCCATTGCAAGGCTGCGGATACGGTTTCCCCATAACATTTTGGTTCTCTCGAGAATATAGTCGTCTATTCTTTTGTCAATATCTCGCGCTTCACGTCCTGCAACTCCCAATACATGATTTATAAAATTCTCTCGTAATGCCTCCTGTGCTTCTGGAGAATCTGTTCCCACTTCATCTACAAATTCCGCCACACCCAGTGCTGCAACAGCTTCCGGATCAATATTGCGTCGACCTTCCCACAACTTCCCGGCTGCTGCCCGGGCAGCAGCTTCACTCGTTTCGATTTTTAGTGCATATGCTTCAGGATCATTTCCAATACCTACATGTCCACGCATCATATCCCAACGCCAGCGTCCATTGAGAATCGCCATCAAGTCCCCGAACGGCACATTTGCGTAATGCCCTGCCACATTCGCGTTCGACATAACAGCCGGTGCACGCATGGTGATAAAGTTATTGATAGCGTCAGCAAAAAGACGGGCGCGATTGATTTCCCAGTCTTCTACATCTCGGTCGATAATACCTCGCGCTTTTAAGTCCATAATCATATCTTTAAACCAGCGGGCAAACTCCTCGCGCCGTGGATTCAGCATTGCTTTTACCCTACCCGGATCACCTTCATCGGTGTATTGTGAAACGTTAAGGTCCTTCGGCAGTTCATTTCCATTCTTCACAATGTCATCCTGGACTTTTGAGATAAGATACGGAACAGCATATTCGAGCACTTCGTCTTCCAGTAAAATACTCATTTCCGTAAACGGTTTCATACGGGCAATCAATTGTTTCCATTGGTCGGGTGAAGCGTTCTTAAGAATATTGTTTACTTCGTGTGCGAGTCTCTGGTAAGAAAACTCGATATTAATTTTGTTTACCAGCGTACGAAAGAGATTATCGTAGTTCGATCGAACCCGCTGCCACTCGCGCACATATTCTTCAGGAGGCAAATTTTGCGCCTGTAGTCTTTTTTGAATATCAGCCAAAATCCTATCGCGCTCGTTTCCCAGCTCGCGCATTTTACCTTTAATCGTTCTAAATACCTGTCCTTGTGCAAAATCACTAAACTGCTCCTGGAAAGGGGTTGCCGGATCAAGATCTCTAAATAACTCACTGGTTGCACGAAGCACCTCTCGTTCAAAACGCTTTGCTCCTTTAGAATCCCAACGACCTGAGGATTCAAACAATGTTTCTGAAACAGTCAGGTTATTCCACTTGTTTAAGGCTGCAATTACTGTGGGATACATTTCTTCCCGTCCATAGGACGCATCGGCGTTTAGTGACTTGTACACCGATAATTTATCGTACAAGTCATCCACTTCTGCTTTTGAAAGACCCGCCTGGTCCATAAGTGTTTGCCTTACTCTATCTGGATCAAGAGGCGTAGGATCTCCCTGTCCTGCCATAGGGCCTTCATCAACACCGGTCACCAGGTAGTTTTTTATCCTCTCAACCAAATAAGGATCAGGGCCTGTCGCCATCCTTGCTTCCATTCTCCCGAAATACTGTTCAATTACAGACTGCGCCTGTTGCATTTCCGCACGCTTATCTTTTACCTGTCTTCGTTCATGTTCGCTTAACTGCCTGTTTGGATCAGCAGTAGTTTGAACTTCTCCCAATTCCTGCAATGCTAGATCTTTACTGCTCAATCCCTTCTTCCTTTGCACAACTTCTGCAATGGCATCAGTAAATTTGGGCGATAGTGTTGGAGAGGTTCTTTCCAGTCCCGGCTGGACTTCTTTATATTCTTTAATCAGCTGTTCAACATTTGCAACCCGTCCGGTAAACAACCCATACAGTACTTTATGAAGATACGGTGCTGCATATATGGAAATATCATCTGGTCGTGTTATTTTTGCAGCAAGTTCAGAGACGACTGATCGGGTAAAGTCATTTGCTTCCTGCTGGAGTGCAGGGTCCATTCCCGGTTCCAGTTTTGCGGCCGCGATTTTTGCAACAGCCTGCCGGGCTCCGTATAACACCATCTGGACGGCTTTCCGGCTGGCATGTGCCATCCCTTTGTGCTCTGTTTGGTCATTCTGGTCGCCAGACAAAACTATCCCACCCGAACCTCTTTTTTGACGGTCAACCTCAGTACGGACTTCGTCCGCTTTTACTGCAGCCAGGATAAGATTATCCCGTATTTCTTCCGACGTTTTCACCAGTGCCTCAGCACGTGCCTCATCTGACTGGGGATCCTGTGGCGGTTGCTCGGGTGTTTGCGTCATAATAGTCAAATTATATACTTTCCCGGGGTCATTTGCGAATCGGGTTCGCTCAAACCTTACACAGCGTTAATGATTATTTACTGCTCTGAGTCGAGAAGACGTTATTTACTATAAACAGGCTTAATGAAGAGTTTCTGAAAAATTCACTGACACAACCGGGGGCAAGGCATCCTGATTTGGTTGAGAGCAACACAAGAACGTCAAATAAAAACACTACCGGTAAAATAAGTAAGGGAAGAAACCGGATTGGATTATTCTTCTGGCTGGTGCTCATCTGCATCACTTTTAAGGGTAACAACAAGCCTTCTATCTTTCCCGTCACCAAGTGAATAGGTTGTCAGTTCAGGATAGGTTGTAGTAATGTATTCGTGAATAATCTTCCGTTCGTATGAGCTAAAGCCACGCAAATAAGCAGGAGCACTTGTTTCAGAGACTTTATCCGCATGCTGTTTTGCAATGTATTCCAAACGCTCTTTCTGCTTAATGCGATAATCGTTCACGTCAACCAGTATTTTTACTGCATCTTTATACTCTTTAAAGAGCATCACTTCCAGAATCTTCTGGAACGCACGGATTGTTTCACCATGTCTGCCGATAATGGTTGAAGCCTCATCTTGAGTGTTGATAACAATGCTAAACACATCGTCTTCCTGTCCCACAGTTACTTCGTATGTGTCCAGCATTTTTGCAAGTAGTAATTCGGCCGTCTGTTTGATGAATTCTGTTTTTTCCATGAGTTTGTAAATTTAATTTTTTTCCTCTTTTGTGAGGTAGTATTGGATTATACTAAACAACGAGAAAACATTCCAGTACAGCGAAAGTGCTACTGGGAAGTTAAACGCGAAAAAGGCAATCATAACGGGAAACATATATTTCATTTGGGTTTGCATAGCCTTCTGAAATTCATCAGCACTATCTGTTTTCTCTTCTTTTTTAATAGCTTTGTGGTCTTTTTTCTTTTCTTCCTGAATATCTTCCTTTATGTCCTTTTTAGCAGGTGGCATAGTTGTACTTGCCTGGAAATACTGCAAAATCCCGGTAATCACCGGCACAGCGTAATAATAGGGATTTGCACCCTGCGAAGGAGTTTGGATCAGGTTATACATTAGGAAATTTGCATCGATGGTAGTAATATGAAGCGCAGGATTGTAAAGAAGATCGTTTATTTTAGAAATTGCAGCACCGTTTCCGTTATGAACAAAGTAGTTGAGTGCATTATACAACCCGATAAACACAGGAATTTGTACCAGTGCCAAAAGACAACCAGCTGCGGGATTTATCCCCGCTTCCTGATACAGCCGGAGCTGTTCCTGTTGCAACTTCTGCTTATCATCCTTATGTTTTTCGTTTAGTTTATCTAGATGAGGACGGAGGTCGTTTAACTTTTTGGTTGTCTCCAGCTGCTTTTTAAAAACTGGATACATAAGAAAGCGGATAAAAACGGTAAACGCAATAATTGATAATCCAAGCTTTCCGGGAAGAGGAGTTGCTTCAAATAGCTTGTAGAAAACGACCAGTACATTTAGTAATGGATGCACAAAAACAGTATTAAAAAAATTCCCCATAGGCTTTAAGTATATCGTATTTTTGCTGTTATACAGTTAATCTTTGACGTCCATGTGCAATACGGCGCTTAAGTACCTTTCTGCCGTTCTTTTTGGACATACGGGAGAGAAATCCGTGTTTTCGTTTGCGGCGTAGCTTTTTGGGTTGCCACGTTCTTTTAGATGCCATAAGTATGTATTATACACAAGGAATGCTGAATTTCATAGTATAGATATCATTTTCCTGATCGAAGAAAATACGGTATCATAAAGTACAAAAACCCATGATTACCCCACATTCAAAAATCACATTCCACCATCTCAAAGCAAGTTTGAAACCCAACCTTAAAGGAGACTTTTCTATTACCCGATGGGATACTGACAGTACGATTATTGTTACAGAAGATGTTGTGAATATTGTAAAGATACTGACAGATGGGTTAACTATTCATGATGCAGCAAAAAAACTCAATACATCAACAGACGGAGTCATTTCAATAGTAAATGCATTACGAACCGTCGGATTCATAAAGTCAATTGACGGGAAAAAAGTAAGCGATACTCAGGTTCACATACATCCTTGGCTTAATTCAGTTCCTCGGAACTGGTTTGCATGGACAATCTCGAAACCAGTGATATATATCTTATTTGCTTTTATAGTGTCCGGACTTGGAGTAGGTCTCTATACACAAGGCTACTTTCCCACCTATAGGAATTACTTCTGGACAAGCGATATCTTTATGGTCATTATTTCATTACAGTTACTTGGTTTTCTACTGTTACTATCCCATGAACTCGGACATTTCATAGTTACAAAAGCAATTGGGGGAGAAGCAATTATGAGGTTTTCCCATCGCTACATTTATTTTATTGCCGAAACAGAAAGCTACCATATCGCTGAAGTTCCCAAAGAGATGCGTTATCTTGTCTATTTTGCCGGAATGTTTGTGGATTTTCTTGTAATAGCTTTATGCTACTGGTTGATGCTTGCCGCTGATACTCATTTTATTGAATTAGGAACTCTCCGATCTATCCTACCTGCAGTAATACTTCTCAATATTCAAGGAATAGTCTGGCAATACAATGCATTTTTGAGAACTGACATGTATAACTTTCTTTCTGATTTTCTGGATCACGAAAACTTGCATGCCAATACTGTACGCTTTATCGCAAGAAGATTACAAAGTGTAGAAAAATCCCTACACATACAATTCCCCAGATTTATTCGAAATGCAGTTCTGGAAAATGCTGAAATCAAAGAGTCCGATGATCTGCGGATTCTTCGGAAAGGGGAAAAAAAACAGATTTCCATCTACTCCTTTATTCTTATTACGGGCATTATTTTTATATCCATCCAGTTCATTTTCTTTATTCTGCCAAGAGAATTCACTTTTGTCGGATACGCTACTGAAGGATTGATAAAAGCATTACAAAATGCTGATACTGTGAATGCCTTCAAATCTCTGTTTGTGATAAGTATGATGATATATCAATACTTTTTTGTTCTGTTCCTCGTTCATAAATCGAAACATACCAATGGAAAGCAGTAACATTTTTTTTAATCCAATATACTACCTGCATACTGACCTTGTTCTTAGATACACATGGTTAACATCGGTAATCGGGTTTGTCCTGCTGTTTTCTTTTGTTCTTCACAAGTACAAAAACATTAATCCCAACCTTCGCTACACAGTTACTTTAGCTTCGGTATTTCTCTTTTCTGTAGCTACCTTCACTTCTTTTACCTTATTCCGTGGCACATCTATCCAAGCTGAAAGAGACTACAATCCTCAACAGCTCATTATCGTGCAAACTGGACCGGAAGAAGTAACGATACAGTGGAATACGTCAAAAGAAGTAATTGGTTATATAAAGTACAGAACGGGAACCGCACCGGAAAGGACTGTTCTTGAAGTTCGAGACCCGGAAACTGGCAGTCTTGTTCCGCGTACCTCTCATATAGTTAGGATTAGCAACCTGGAGAAGAATATTCGATACACTTTCGTAATTGTGCAAAACGGGAAAACGTTTGACACCTATGAAGGAAAACAGCTTGAGTTCATAGTCCAATAAGGGGTTGACTTTCTTAAAATAATAATGAAGAATGAAGTATAAGATACTAGTTTGATCCACATGGCTGACAAAAAGAAACCAAAAAAGAAAAAATCAAGTATAAGAGCAAGAATTAGACGTAAGTCAATCAAAAAAAATTTATCTGCTGGAAGAGGATTTATTTCGTTATAAGTTTAATTAGTTATGCCTACACAAAAAAAGGTAACAAAAAAGAAAAAAGTAACTGGTCGTTCCCGTGTTAGAAGGTCACCAAAAAGAAAAAGTTCTGGTGGCAAATTGAACTCAATATAGGCTGGGTTGTTATCAATTTATACATTTGTAAAAAAGACATATGCCTACTAAAAGGAAAGTTATGAAAAAGAAAAAGGTCACTGGTCGTTCACGAATCAAAAAGTCACCAAAAAGAAAAAATACTGGTGGTTCCATTAATTCAATATAAGACCAAGATTTATTATTAGTTCTGTATAACACTATTTATGCCAGCAAAAAAGAAAGTAACAAAAAAGAAAAAGGTCACTGGTCGTTCTCGTATCAGAAAGTCACCGAAAAAGAAAAATACTTCCGGTGGTAAGGGCTTTATCTAACTGTGTCTCTAAAAAAACGCTCTGGCAACAGGGCGTTTTTTTGTTACTGGGAAGTTTTCAGTATTGATTCGTTTTCTCCATGGAATGCTTGCCATACTGCTTCCGTTACAAAGGGAATAAATGGATGAAGCATTACCAGCGTTTCTTTAAAAATGGTTAATAATATTTCCAAGGCTTCTTTGTTTCCATTTTTAATTGCATCCTTTAGTTTTTCGATATAAATATCTGCAAAACTATGCCAAAGGAAGTGATATGTTAAATCAAACGCCTTTCCAAACTGGTCTTTTTCCATATGCTTTTTGTATTGTTTTTCTATATCCCTTGCTTCTTTCTGAAGAGCTTTCAGGTTGTTTTTATCTTCTATTGTCAGTTTATACTGTAGTTCCCTGGCACTTGCGGTGTTTTCTTCCTGCGGATTCACTCCCATCCATAGAAATCGTCCGATATTCCAGATTTTATTGGCAAAGTTACGCATTCCAATAACCTTCTCCTCGGAAATGCTTGTGTCTCCTCCGTCTTTGGTACCAAAGATAAGAGCTGCACGAAGGGCATCGGCACCGTATTTGTCCATAAATTCAATAGGATTAATTACGTTCCCTTTGCTTTTGCTCATCTTTTGGCCATGTTTGTCCCGTACCATTCCATGTAGGAACACATGCTTAAATGGTTCTTTTCCTGTTGCAAAGTAGCCAAGCATCATCATGCGTACTACCCAGGCGCGCAAAATATCATGGCCTGTTTCCATAACACTGGTCGGGTAGAAGTAGTTAAAATAATCTTCACCGATGTTTTTTAGCGTTGCATAAGGCCACTGACCCGATGAAAACCAAGTATCAAAGGTATCGTTATCCTGCTCATACTCACCAGAGTTAATTAATTCAGATTGTTTCTTGGGATCAATTTCCACACTCCATTCGCCTGTTTTCTTGTTTTGAAATGCAGGAATTCTGATACCCCAAACAACCTGTCGGGAAATGTTCCAGTCGATAAAGTTCTCAAGAATCTGGATTGCCTGCTTTTTATACTTTTTGGGATAGAACGTTACTCTTTCTTCTTCGATAAGCTTAATCGCATTATCCGCGAGCGGTTTAACAGTGATAAACCACTGTTCAAGCGGCAACGGTTCAATTATGCTGCCACACTTGTAACACACTCCTACCCGATGAGTATATTCTTTTGTCTTCTCCAGCAAACCTAACGATTCCAGCTCTTTTACCACTTGTTCTCGTGCTGCAGCAGCTTTCATACCCTCGTATTTACCTGCTTCTTTTGTCATTTTTCCATTAAAGCCAATTACCTGAATCATCTCCAGGTTATGCCGTTGGGCTACTTGCCAGTCGTTTTCGTCATGGGCCGGAGTCATTTTTACCGCACCTGTTCCAAACTTTGGATCAACCATATCATCTGCAATTACAGGAATCTCACGATTCATAATAGGCAGAACAACTGTCTTTCCAACAAAATCTGCATATCTCTTGTCTTTAGGATTGACTGCGACACCGGTATCACCAAGCATGGTTTCCGGGCGCGTTGTCGCAACGGTAATGTATTCTGTAGGATCGTCTTTCAGCGGGTACCTGATATACCATAGATTCGTTGTCTTCTCCTGATAATCTACTTCCAGATCCGAGAACGAAGTTCCATCCCGTACACAATAATTTACCAATCGATTTTTTCGATAGAGGAGTCCCGCATCAAACAATTTCTTAAATGTATCGTAGACAATGGTGATTGTATGAGGATCAATTGTGTACTGTTCTTTACTCCAGTCCAATGCAAAGCCTAATCGCTTTAGCTGAGTGCGCATGCGCGGCTTATTCTCTTCTACGAAATTCCAGATCATCTTATACAGTGTGTCGCGATCGTAATCAAAGCGGCTTTTGTTTTGCTTGCGAAGGTGTTTTTCGAACACAAACTGTGTCTCAAAACCCGCATGATCCATTCCCGCAACCCAGAACGCCTGGTTACCAATTAATTTGTTATAGCGGATCATAATATCTTCATAGACATACATAGCGTGACCGAGATGAAGATCGGCATTGGCATTGGGAGGCGGTGCAATAATACAAAACGGTTTTTTTGAAGGGTCTACTTTTGCTTTAAAGAAATTATTCTCCTCCCAAAAGGAATATATTTTTTGTTCCTGTGTTGTAAAATCAAATCGTTTATCCATGACAAATGGGTGAACTTACGGTTATAATGTGTGATTATATCAAAAATTACTGTGCTTAAGATATGAACTGGATTTCCCTAACGCTATCCTGGTACGTTGTTCTCCTTATTATCGGAATTGTGTTTGTCCCCTTAACCCGCTTGATCCTTGGAAAATTCTTTTTTGACCGGGGCTATCCCTTTGCAAAAACGATAGGGATCATTGGAATCTCATACGCCATATACGTATTCTCCATGATTCGTGTTCTTCCCTTCACCTGGGAGAGTCTGGTATTTATCCTTTTCATGTTTGCTATCCTCAACGGCTGGGTTTTCTGGCGAATGAAGCAAAAGGTTACAAAATTCCAAATCCTACAAGATAAAAGAACGATTGCATATATTGTTTTCGAAGAGATACTGTTCCTTGTTGCCTTGTTATGGCTCGCTTTTGTTCGTGGACAGGAATCTTCTATCCGCGGTCTGGAAAAATTTATGGACTATGGCATTATGCAATCCATATTCCGGACAGACTATTTCCCACCACTTGATATGTGGCTATCTGCTGATCCAAAACAACCAGGAGGCTATCCAATCAATTACTACTACTTTGGACATCTTACCGGGACCATGCTTATCAAGCTCTCTCAAATCCCGCAATATATTGGGTACAACCTGGTACTTGCCACTATTTTTGCACAGGGTGTTACGTTAGCCTTTTCCTTATGCAGCAATTTGATATTTAATATTAAAAGACATATTATTAATGATGATGCGATCAGTCGTGCACGGCTGCTTTTTTATGGTCTGCTCGGAACATTTTTTGTAAACCTAGGAGGAAATCTCCATACAATTTATGCTTTTACAAAAGGCTATAATCCTGATAATCCTCCTCCTTTCTGGACCATCATGCTTTCCTTGCCCGAAATGTTTGATCCTGCCCGTCCTTCCACCTACTGGTACCCAAACGCCACCAGATTCATCCCGAAAACTATTCATGAATTCCCTTCGTATTCTTACGTTGTTGCCGACTTACATGGGCATGTGTTTGATATCCCATTTGTAATGCTTACTTTGGCACTACTGCTTACCCTAACTTTGTACGGACTTCGGGGAATGCGCCAAACGCAAGAAGAAGAATCACCTAAGAAAATAAAAGGAACTCTTTTCCAGAAAGCTTACAGTACTTTGCATCATTTTAGTCATACGTTTATTAGAACAATTGGCATACATGTAAGTGAAAGATCAATCCGATTAGAATGGAAATTTACAACAGTGCTAGTAGTCCTGCTTGGATTTATGACTGCTGTTCACTACATGACCAATGCTCTCAATGGGCCAATCTACCTGCTGCTCTCAATGATTGTTCTGTTTATCGTCTGTGGTCCAACAGTCAGATTCGTAAGCTACCTAATAGTTCTTGCATTTACCTTCTTTCTCTTCTCATTCCCCTTTTCTTCTCATTTTATCCCGTTTGCCTCGGGAATCGGTGTAAACTGCAGTCCGGAATTCCTTACGGATATAGGCAAATTAGGGCCGCTACTATTTGAGAAAGGAAATTGCCAAATATCCACCTGGTGGATGCTGTTTACGTTATGGGGATTTTTCTGGATAGGGTTTGTATTGTTTTTGATTGCGCTTTTGGGAAAAAACCAAATGAAAAAATCTCACTATCAAATTTCACTCTTCAAGCGAACAGTCAACTTAACACCGGTAGATATTTTTACCATGCTGCTTTTTGCCTACGGAATTTTTCTGACGATTGTACCGGAATTTATTTATGCAAAAGACATATACCCAGACCATTTCCGTGCCAATACCATGTTTAAGCTGGGGTATCAGGCGTTTATTATGATGAACATGGCTACGATTGTGGTTCTGTTTAGAATCCGACTTATGAATAGCCTATGGAGATATCTCTTAAAGGCTATTTACTTTTTCCTTGCATTCTTTATTGTTATTTATCCTGTATTTGCATTCCCGTCCTACTATCCGAATTCGCTTAACTTTTTCGGGTTAGGAGCACCGGAAAACGCTAAACCAAAAGAGCCTGTTCTTGACGGAAAAAAGTGGATTGAAAATGAATTTCCCCAGGATGCAGAAATAATTAATTACTTTGAAGAGCAAGTGAAAGGTCAACCAGTAATCCTGGAGGCACAAGGTGACTCATACACGGATTTCAACAAAATATCGGCTTACACGGGTTTACCTACCATTGCTGGGTGGTGGGTCCATGAATGGCTGTGGAGAGGTTCTGCGGGCGTTGTAGGCGATCGTATACCCGATATAGAGACAATCTACAATACTGAAGACCCAGTTACGGCACAGCGGTTACTTCAAAAGTATAACGTTGACTACATAGTCGTGTCAGGATCGGAAAAAGAGAAATATAAATCACTAAATGAAGCAAAGTTTAAGATTATCGCGACAGAAGTATTTAAAACCAAAAACGGTGTAGGTCGTATATATAAAATAAACAAATAAGAAGCCCCAACTCTTGACAGAGAGTGTAAATGCTGATACAGTAATTGGTATCCTTTTCACTTAAGAAAAGGCAAGAAAAAGCATTACTACTCGTCGTCCCCTAATACGAGCGGTAGTGATGCTTTTTTTTGTTGGTTTAAACCTCCTTTTATCTTCAATCAGCTTTCTACAGTAAGACGAAAATAAAAAGTAACCGTATGGTAATGTAGCTGTATATAATTGTCAAGTCTTATAGTATTTTGAATACGTATTATAGGAGTAACCTATAGTTATTAGAGAGAATGTATTGATACCAAGCGCTCTTTCAAGATTGCTATAACAATGCGTTGTTACTTCTTAGTAGCTTTATTGAAGATATCGGACACCTCTTTAAGGGTTGTAATTTCACCTACTGTTTTATCATCACGGAATTTTTGCAATCGTGGGAAACGCAGTGCAAAACCCGCTTGATCGACTTCCATTGCCTTGCCCGACTTGGAAGCTTTTAGAGTTCTACCCGCTGTATGCATGGGAGATCTGGTAATTTCATCAGCAAGAATTTCCACCACAATTTCAGGAGCAATGAGAACATCAACATCCATCAGTTTGTCGATGTCATAATTTGAAGGTTTTTCGTGCACTTTTAGCTTATCGGCACGCTGCTTCATCTCACGCCATTCATCATCGGTCAAACCAGTGCCAATTTTAGCAACAGTTTCATATATATCCTTTTCTTCGTTATATACCCCCACTAGAAAAGCACCAATACCAAAGTCAGTCCGTTTACCTTTTCCAAAGTCATATCCCATTACGACAACATCAATCGTGTCGTTGAGTGAAGAAGAGGCATAACTTCTTTTAAATTTAACCCAGTTAAATCCCCGTGCACCTGCCTGATATACTCCGTCCAGTTTTTTTGCGACAATACCTTCCAACCCATGGGCAATAGCATCTTCAAACTTCAGTTCTATTTCTTTTCCGTCATCAAATATTGAGCTTTCTGCAGCAAGAATAACTTTCTTTTCTTTATCGTTGCTTTTGATTACTTTCTCTATCGCTTCACGACGAATGGTGTAGGGCTCGTCAATGTAACTTTTCCCATTTAAATACAGCAAATCAAAAGTAAACATCTTTAAGGGGATTAATTTTGCCTGCTCTTCAATATCGTGTTTACGCTTCCGCGATACGGTCATCTGGAACGGCAGGAACTCGTCTGTTTCCGGGACATAGCCAATTGCTTCGCCTTCAAAGATTATGCTGTCTACATCAAGTTCAGTCATTGTTGCCGCGACAACATCAGGATATGCTTCCATTACGCTTTCCAATCCACGAGTATAAGTAACTACTTTTTGTTCTTTTTTCGAGTAATGAACTTGCAATCTGAATCCATCAAATTTCGGTTCAACCGCACATCGTCCAATTTTTTCGAGAATTTCCTCGCCAGAGGATAACCGTTCGGCACGCATCATCAAAATCGGAGTAAACAGAACAGGTTTTACATCTTTGAGACCTTCAATGCCTTCTTCTTTTACTGTTTTCCCGATAAAGCCCAAGTCGGGGCGAACATGGTAGGCCGCCTCAATTTGCTTTCGTAACGATTTTCCGCCGGTTACCATCCAGGAGTACGCATCAAGGACTGTCATATCGGATAACCCTAATCGCATAACACCCGTTGGGATGCGAACGAGGTACTTTGCGGATTTTGGATCTGACTCAAGGATAATCCTCGCCATAAGCTTCTGCTTTGCCTCTTGGGATCCAGCTCCCGTCGTTGCCGGGATCTGCGATAACTGCGTAAAAACTTCGTGAATAGTTGGATCTCCTTCATCAAGAGTTTTGACTTCTTTTCTAAAATGTTCAACCGCTAGCCCCAGATCACCCTGCTTTTTCAGTTCGTTATTAAATGCCGTAATATCAATTTGGAAAGCTGTTGCCAGCGCTTTTACCACCATTTTCTCAGCCATTCCAAAATCAGCTTTTACATAGAGTGGTGTTACCCTGCCTTGCAATAAATAAGCTGTTTCGCATATTTCTTCTGGCGATAATTGCGAAAACACCTCTGCTAATACCTTTGTTATTTCCAAGCGAGAGGAGGTTGCCTCCAATTGCTCAAAGTACTCTGCAAGTTTTGAAAATTTCATAGTTACACTGAAACATAACGGGCAGATTTTGTGCTGCCAATCTTTTTAATAATTCCTTTCCGCACCAAATCCTGAAGATCGCGTAGAACCGTATCTTCGGAAACATCAGGAAACACCGCTTCAAACATCTTATTCTGAATGTATCCAATCTCCTGAATATACTCCATCAGCTTCATTTGGCGTTCGGTAAGGAAAATCTGCTGTCCTCCAAATTTTTCTTTTAAGCGAGCATCTTTTGATAGTCGCAAAATCTTTTCCTTTACCCGCTCAAACTCAATTGCCGCTCCATGAACAAAATATTCCAGCCATGCATTTAAATCGCCATTGCTTGCTTTTTGCAAACTCTGATAATACGAAAGGGAATCCTTATCGTAATATTCCTCCAAAGAAAAGAAACGCCGGATATCGTACCCTCCCAAAAACATTATTAAGGTCGACAGGCCGCGACCGACTCGCCCGTTCCCGTCAAGATACGGATGAATACGCACAAACTCATGATGTGCAATCCCTGCCTTAATAATAGGGTGAATATCCTCCCTGCCGTATTTGTTTAGCCAATACACGAACTCGCGCATTAAGAAGGGCACTTCAATTGGTGGTGGTGGTCTAAACGTAACTTCCCCTGTCTCCGAATTACGGATCACAACCTGTTTTTTACGATAGTCTCCGGATTCGTCTTCCTGCATGATTCCTTCCACCACAATCCGGTGCATCTTCTTGACTATCGCTTCCGTAAATTTTTCTATCTGCTTTTTTGCTTCCTCATCAATATAATCAAGCAGTTTTCGATAGTTAATTACTTCCTGGATATCACGAGGTCTTGCTGTGATCTCCTTCCCCATAAGCACATTCTTTGCTTCTTCTTTCATCAGCTGATTACCTTCAATATGGGTACCGTGATGCACTGCTCTTACAATAGCATCTTCCTTAAATTTTTTCTCCCATAGTGGAAGAATGGGAGCGTGCTTGATAACCTCCTCCACAGCCTCAATACGGGCTATATCCATAAGCATCCTATTGGTAATGGTATATCGAGGATCAAACATAGAAGATCATTATACCGCTAATTACGGTATTTGTGCGGGAATAGTTACTTACCAAACCGGCGCTCACGATTGGAAAACTGCTCGATACTTTTATGACAATCTTCCTCCTTAAAATCGGGGAAAAGCTTATCGACAAAATCATACTCGGCATATTCGGATTGCCAGAGCATAAATCCCGAAACGCGCCTGTCTCCACCAGTACGGATTATCAAGTCAGGATCAGGAATATCGTAAGTATCAAGGTAATTCTTGAATTCATCTATTCCCACTTTATTTTCGTTGTTATGAATAACCTTTCTGATTGCGCGGATAATCTCGTCCCTGCCACCATAATTCAAAGCAAACACAACGGTCATTTCCGTATTATTTGCTGTTTTTATTATGGCATTGTGGATAAGCTTCTGCAAATCCTCTGGGAAGGCCTCCACATTGCCAATTACTTTAATTCGAAGATTTTTTTTGTGAAGTTCGTTCATTCTTTTTTTGAGGAAAAAACGAAGCAAATTGAGAAGGTTATCGACCTCTTTTTTTGATCTTTTCTTAAGATTTTCGGTAGATAAAGCCCAAAAAGTAAAATATTTGACACCATCAGCATGGAAGGCATCAATAATGTCGGGGAGGTTTTTTTCCGCAGAGACCCGATGTCCTTCAAATTCAGGCAATTTCCTGTTTCTGGCCCATCTTCTATTGCCATCCGGTATGATTGCTACATGTACGGGAACATTCATATTCTTATAGTCTTGTTGACAGGGAAAATCATTTCTTTTAGACTTAACCTAAAATGAACAATACACTCGCTCAAGGATTTAATGCAACCACTCTTCCAACCTACTATCCTTCCATGCGATACTTTAACAATATTGGCAGCCTGGTAAATATTCTTGTTTCCACTGCCATGTTAATTGCCGGAATAGTGTTTTTAGGTATGATTTTTTATGCTGCATTTATAATGTTAACTTCCGCTGGCGATCCTGAAAAAGTAGCACAAGGCCGGAATGTTATTACATACGGTTTCATCGGATTACTTATTATGCTTTCTGCATTTTTAGTTGTAAAAGTAGTAGAATTTTTCTTAGGAATTGATTTGCCACTATGAACGAAACATTACTTGCACAGGGACCCACAGGCGTACAACAAATTTTTGGTACTATTAAGGCACCCGGACCAGGGTTAAGTGATCCAGGGACTGGTATTTCCCAACTGCTTGTTGGAGGTATCCAGCTTGCGTTTTTTATAGCAGCGCTGCTCCTACTAGGATATTTATTTTACGGAGCTTTCCTGTACATAACCTCCGGGGGTGACGAGGAAAAAACAACTGCTGCACGCAATACCATGACTTATGCAGTATTAGGAATGATTCTGATGGTTGTCGGTCTCTCCATTTTTGCTTTTGTAGCAGGAAATATACTTGGTATTATTCAGCGCGACGAAAAAGGTAATATCTACTTTAAACTGCCAACGATTGGGGGACAGGGCGGGGGCACTCCTGGTGGTACGGTTCCCGCAAATGGCGCCCCAGGTGGGACAACAGGGCCTAATTAACCAGATACTTTCGTAAGACTACTTGAATCCTCATTTAGTAGAACTCTTTGAAGAATCCCCTTTTCTTCTCCGTTACCAATATAAGTAACTATCCCTTTTGCAGCATACTGGAGAGAAAATTCAATTTTATGCTTCATGCCACCTGTTACATCAAATCCATTCGTAGCAGATATATGCTTTTGCACATCAGTCCAGTTTTTGTTCGTTATTTCGGGAATTACCTTTCCTGATGCATCAAGAACTCCCGGTACTTTGGTTAAATGAATTACAGATTCCACTACAAAACCTTCTTTGAGAGCGATAGAAATAAGAATATCAAATATTGTTTCCGTAGAAAAAATGGTACACCCCTTGTTTACATCAAGGATAATATCGCCGTATACCGAAGGTACCAATCCTGCACGTAATGACTGAATAAAAACAGCTTCAGCACTGTTGAAAAGGTGAGCATCTTTCGCTGTAAACATAGTAGAGGGTTTAATACTAAGAACAGGAACACCTTTCTTTAGTAATTCATCACAGACAAGGGAATTTAATTGAGCTACTGCTGCTTGTACTTCCGCTACACCAATCAACGCCTTTTTATCGGTAAATCCGTCTTTTAACCCGTACTTGACAACCTGATAATGTCCAAATGAGCCAGCCCCATTGCCAATTACAAACGTATATTCAGGCATGTTATTCACAAGTTCGGAAATATCTTTTGCAAGCTGATTAATTATCTCCAGTCTTGCCGTCATTGGCTTGTCCTTTTCAGTAATAAGACTCCCACCCAGTTTAATAAAGATTAGTTTTTTCATAGAAAATGTGTTCCTGGAGCTGCGCTGTTAGTAATAACTTCTTTAATATATTCCTGCTTGGAAAAATGGTCTTGAAATCGTGATTCGTTTTTACTTTCACAGATTACATGAATATTCTCTCCTGCATCAATCGTAAAGTAGCCTTCTAAACCTTCTTCACGCACCTTTACAATATCTTTTATACAGCGAATGGTACTTTCAGACCAGAAATACAACGGCGGGACTTGTGTCATCATAATTGAATGGAAGTTAATCGCTTCCTGTTCAATTATAGTGCCAAACTGTTTAAAATCTTTCTTTTCAAAGGCCGTTCGTACATCAGCTAAGGTAGATTTTAGAGCTTGCTGACGTGATTCAAAATATCTGCTTGTTTGTGCTCCCTGATGCCCTTCAGCAGATGAAACCTTTTTCTCATCCAGGGAGAGCACCAAGACAATATCGCGTACATCCCAAAAGTTTGGTGCAGCAATTGATTCAGCATACGATTCATCTGAGTTATCCGATGCTTTCCACCATGCAAACCCATCAGGAATAGATCGACACGCTGATCCAGACCCAGAAAGTCGTGCTAAAACGGACAACTGTTTTTTATCAAGTTCTCTATCGAATATCTTTGTAAAAGCTAACGCCATGGCAGAAAAGAACGATGCGGATGAAGCAATACCTGCTTTTTTTGGAAACGAATTGGCAGAATGAATTCGAAAGCCTTTATCGGGTGTCACGCCTAAGTATTTTTTTGCCACGTCATAAAAAGTTAACACTTTCTTCATTTCTGTTTCAGTTGCCGGTTTGTACTCATCGCTTTTAAACTCTTTAATAACCATTTGCCTTACGGAAGGGTCTTCCAGAACTTCCACTTTCAACTCTGTGTAACAGTTTGAAAGATTCATGGAAAAGCTGTCATTTGAAGGAAGAACCAGAGAAGCATTCCGCTGTCCCCAGTATTTTACAAACGCAATGTTAGACGGACTCCTGATACTGAACTCCATGAAAATCCTGGATAAATGGTATATATTCGATGCCGTTTTTTTCCAGATACTCAATTGTTTTTTGTGTATCTTGCGCATAGAAAAGAATAAAACCAGCACCATCATTTTTTCCTCCTGCACCGGTAACTTTTCCTGTTCCAAGTTCTTTTAGTTGCTCAAGCATTTTCTGAGCTTTTTCTGATACAATGCCCAATTGCTGAAGATAGTTTTGATTTTCCTGTAATCCCTCTCGAAATGCTTTCGTATCTTCTTTAATCACAGATACAACCAGTCGTTTTGTCGTTTTTTCAATTTTACAAAGGATTTCATCTGCTTCAATAGGGTTCTTATTGTAGAAAATTCGTACTTGCTTTACCATTTCTGATGTCGGTTCTTCCGGTTTTCCTGTGTCTATCAACAACAGCTTTGATTCAATTTCCTCAGGTAGTTTTGCGTTCAATGCTGAAATAGTTTTTAAAAACTCAAACTCTTTTCTAAAGAATATAAGACCGCCGTAACAACAGGTTGTGTTGTCAGCCCCGGAAGGAGTTCCATGGAAATGTTTTTCAGCAGAATAGGCTAATGAATTCACCGTATCTTTGGATGGTTCTTCACCGAGAAAATAATGAAGGAGAGCGGCACTAAGAGCAACAGCAAAGGCTGCAGACGATCCTAATCCTCTTCCGAGTGGAATATCGTTTTTTACAGATACAAATGGTACTTTGAATTCTTTTTCAGGATATTTCTTTTGAAGATAGCTACTAACCGCTTCAATGACCGGCTTGCTCCCCTCAAGTAACTGAGAATCTGTTTCGCCACTATCTGAAACAGTCACATAGATATATTTGCCTAAACCACATATGAGTGCCGGTTTCCCATACACTACAGCATGTTCACCGGAAAGAATTACTTTTGCAGGAGCCTTGTACGATATAGAAGGCATATTAGGAAGGGACAAACTTTAAACCGTAGGTAATAATTGCTTCAGGTGTAGCATCACCATCAATTACCCGCATAACAGTGCGAACTTTCATTCCTTTTTCTACTTGTACTTTACTACAGTCGACTAGTTGACCATATCGCATTTCACCATTTTCAAGCTGTACAAGAACACTAATATACGGAACATCTTTATGGTATCCCGGAGGAGCTACAAAGATTTCCGTCCATGTAACTACCTCACCGGTTTTCCCAATATACTTTTTATCCTTATGCTGTCTTCTCCAGTTATCAATTGCATTTGCCATATTAGTCTTGTCCGAGAATTGTAACTACTGCCGTTCCTCCTGATCCGCCCACATTGTGTGTTAAGCCATATTTTGCTTCTACCTGACGGTCTTCTGCGCTATTTATTAATTGCAAAAATACTTCTCCAATCTGCTTGATGCCTGTTGCTCCCACTGGATGTCCTGCTGCCTTGAGTCCACCAGAGGTGTTCACAATAATATCTTTCCCTTCTCCTAATTTTGTTTCGTAATTAGCTATATGTTTTCCCGCTTCTCCTTTTTTCCAGAATCCCAGATCTTCCATTGCTAGTAATTCTGCAATGGTAAAACAATCATGTACTTCGGCAACCTTAATATCTTTTCTTTCGAGTTTAGCTTCTTCAAATGCTTTGTTTGCTGCAATTACTGTAGCTTCCAAAGTATCTATTCTTTTTCTGTTTTTAAGAGTCATTGAATCGGTGGCGATATGTGAGGACAAAATGGTTACTTTCTTACTTACTTTTTTTATCAGAGCTTCATTATTAGTGAGTACAACTGCCGCACCACCATCAGTTACTGGTGAACAATCAAGCATTTTTAATGGACGGGCTACATAGGGACTTTTTAACACCTGGTCAATAGTAATCTCTTTTCTAAACTGGGCTTTTTTATTTTTTGTACCATGGAAGTGATTTTTTACTCCCACATGAGCCAACGTTTCTTCTCCATATCCATATGTATCCAGATACACTCGTGCCAACATTCCATATAATCCCGGAAAGGTTAATCCTGCAAAGCGTTCTTCCGAACTGGCAGCAGATGAAAGTGCTTCAGTAATTACTGTCGGGCTGACATCGGTCATTTTTTCTGCACCAATTACCAATGCTGTTTTTCCTGGATTTGCTTTGAGATACATATGCGCCTGCTGGAAGGCTGTTCCACCCGATGCACAAGCCGCTTCATAACGATAGACCGGGGTGTGGGTACCCAGCATCTCTGCAATAGCAGCTCCTAAATGCAAGCTGTTTTCAAGAACACCGCCCATCATATTGCCAAAAAAGATTGCATCTACCTGTTCAGTTTCTATACCCGCTTCTTTAAGCGCACCACGGGCAGCATCTTCGATCAGATCATGCAGTGATCGTTCCCACAGTTCTCCGAACGGTGTCTGGTAATAGCTAATTATCTTGTTCATAGTGCTTTTAACATTTTGAGATATGTTGCGTAGGAAACTTCTGAATACTGCTGAATATCCTGATAAAACTGTAATCTTCTTTCTTTAATGGCATCCGTTACTTTAAAAGCAATGGCATCTGACCCAGCTCCGGAACCATAGGAAGCGAAGAATATTGTTTCTCCCGGCTGTGCATCATCAAGTGTTGCTACCAGTCCCATTAGAGCAGAAGCAGCATATGAGTTTCCTAACTCTTTAACAACAAGTGATTTTAAAATTTGTTCGTATGTAAAACCTAATTTCGCCGCAATTTCTTTTGGAAATCGTCCATTTGGCATATGGAAAACAGCACGGGTAAAGTCTGAAGGTTTCATATCAAGTTTTTCAAGTAGCTGTTTTGAAGATTCACCAATATGCCGGAAGAAGGCAGGTTTTCCGGTAAAGCGGCCACTATGAGAAGGGTGCATTGACCCATGGCGGCGCCAGAAATCTGGCGTATCACTGGAAAACGATGAAGTACCTAATACTTCCAGCATGACATTCTCTTTGCCAATTACAAAAGCAACGGCACCTGATCCTGCACTATACTCGAGAGCATCTCCCGGTTTTCCTGTAGCTTTATCAGCTGCTCCAACAAGAGCTAATTCCGCATCACCAGCTTTTACAACAGAAAATGCTGTCAACAGCGCCCCGGAACCAGCTTTACAGGCAAACTGAGTATCGTATGCGTTATAAGAATTTGTTCCCAGATCAAGCCAGTCTGCAACAATAGTAGAGGTAGGTTTTACAGCATAGGGATGCGTTTCCGAACCAAATAATACGAGTCCAATTTTTTGCTTTTCAATGTCTCGTGTTGCCTTAACAGCTGCTTCCAGGGCCATTGTTGCCGCATCTTCATCGCGGCCGGCAATAGATTTAGAAAGAAGTCCCAATGAACCAATAATTTCAGAGGCCGCTTTTCCATTATGTGCGGCTATTTCTTCCGTTTTGATGCGGTATTTTGGAATGTAAAACCCGTAGGAAACTATTCCAACCATATTAGCTTTTTCGACCTAACTGTTTATGAGACGAGGCAAGAGTATGTGCTGAAATCGAAGCCAGCAGTGATAACTCTCCTGCCAGGACTGCTCCGGCAACAACTTCCGCTAACTCTAACGAACTGGCAACAGCCAGTATGCTGCGAGCTTCTGTCTGAGTTTTGAGCTTTAAACCCCCGCCTACAGTTCCCACGAGAACAGCTGGAAGGTACACAGAAACATACAAATCACCGTTGCTTAATACTTTAGTCGTTGTTATGCCCTGACTTCCTTCTACCACATGTGCCGGATCCTGTCCGGTTGCTATATAGAGCGCGGCAACTACATTCGCGAAATGGCAATTAAAGCCTAACGATCCGCTCATTGCTGAACCAAGCATACATTTTGCAAGCCAGGTTTCAAAGACTGCTTCTGAAGTAGTTTTCAAAACTGATTCTACTGTTGCTTTCGGGATTACTGCATCTGCCCAGGCTTCCTTACCCCGGCACTGAATACTGTTTAACCAGGCAGGTTTTTTATCAATATCAAAGTTTCCTGCTACCGCTAAACACATTGCTCCCGTAGCCTGTTCTATCTCTTCAGCTACTTTTTGAGTTGCTATTGTTACCATATTCATACCCATAGCTTCTCCAGTATCGTATTGGAAGCGGGTAAAGACATAATTGGGAAGGCTTTTTGCAAATACTTTCTTGAATTTCAAATGTGATGAAGTACCTTTCGCAATTTCTGCAATGCGGGATTCATTATCCTTAATCCAGCGGTATACTTTTTGACTTTGAGCAAGCGATCCGGTATAGAATACGGGACCACGGCTTACTCCCACGCTATATGCATCTACATTAGCTCCTCCACCTTCATTAATGGCTTTACAGCCGCGACTGACAGAAGCTACAAGTGCACCTTCGGTCGTGGCTAAGGGCAAGTAATATTCTTTATTGGCTTCAGATCCTTGGAGTTTGATAGGACCAGCGACACCAAGGGGCACAGTTACTGCTCCAATGAGATTTTCACAGGTAACAGTTGATTCATCTTCGTGCAGTGCTGTTTTAATTGTAGGTAGAGTAATCCCCGCTGTTTCGGCCACAGCATCATTCCGTTCTTGTGCGGTACGGTAATCACGCAGGTTCATACGCTTTTGGTCGTTTGGATTTGTAAAATCATGCTTTTAAATAAAAGGAATTCTAAAAAAACCAAAATTGTACAACAAAAACGAATACGGCACCACGAGTGCCACATATACCATCATCAAGAATACAATGTCATAAAACTGGAGTCTGGTACTATAACGAACTGCCAAATACATAAGAATAATCTTCCACGCTAACAAACTTACTGAAAGTGTTATAAAACTGATACTAAACAGTTTTCCAAGAAGAGTAAGGTGACGAGGTGGAGGAATAGCCACATACAAAAATGTGTTTACGTAAAACCACACAACAGTAGGCAATAAGGCATACCCAAACAACACCAATGTTCTTCTCCATTCGATTTTTTTATGGTAAATGTAGCTAAATAAAGCTATATAACCAACCGTGAGAATAAAATTGAATACAACCAGACCAAATTGAGTAAGCGGGGAATAGGTAATATCTTTTACCTTATCGACTGCTAGGTAATAAGCAAAAACAGTTGAGAAAATCACTCCAAGCTGCCAAAGGTCTTTGTCTTTGGCTATGGCACGCATGGTTGAATAGGGGTAAAACAAAAGGAGAAACAATCTGCGTATTACAATTACTATTGCAGCAAGACCTTCTAAAATGATTTGATTAAGACCCATATTGGAGTAGGCTGACCAGTTTGACTACCAGCTGTCCAAACACAAGATAGAGTCCCGCAGAAAGAAAAAATGACAAGGGAAGAATGTAGAGTAAGGGCATTTTTTTTAGTCTTCCTGTAAGTATTTTATACATCCGAGTTGCTGGGCGGAAGTATAAGTCATTGGGCGGAATACTATAGATTTCGTCCAAACTATCTCTCAGCTTTACCGAGTTGTGTAGTTGTAGATTTTTCATGTTGTCTGCATAAACAGCTTGGTAAATGCTTTACGTGCTCTAAAAAGCAAACTTTCTGTCGCCTTAAATGTTAACGATAGACGGTTCGCGATACTCTTTACTCGCTCACCATCTATATATTTAAGTCGCAGAATCACCTGATATTCATGCGGCAGCTTATTTATTACTCCGTTAATTTTTCCTGCCAGCTCTTTTCTTTCCAGCTGATCGTCCATTACTACAGGCGAAAGACTTTCTACAAAATGCTGAGGCAAAGCAGAGAAAATAATCTTTTTTACCTTCTTTTTTCGCATCACGTCAATTACTTTGTATTTTGCAATCGAATAAAGATAGGTTTTCAGCTTTGCTTGATAGTTAAAGCTTCGAAGTGCTTCGAGAAAGTCGATAAATACGTCCTGGACAATCTCCTCTGACACTTCTACATCACGAATCTGCCTGTTAACATAGTTAAACAGCGATTTTTCATGTTCTTTCACAAACGAGATAAAAGCCTCCTCGTCTTTATTCATGATTCGCTGTACGAGTGCTTTTTCGTCAGTAAGGTTAGTTTTCATCTTTTTCCTCCGCTGAACTTGTATCATCATTGGACAGTGTGTAAATCTTTGACCCTGATAATACCAGAATCTGGTTGTTATATACCACAAAATCACTTGCTTTGGCAAGTACCGATGATTTAACCTGTCCTTCATAACTTCCTGTTTTGCTAATTATATATATTGAAGCATTTTTCTTATCCCAGGCATATACCCGCTCGGTATTTTCGTCAGTAAATATGTCTACTATCTCAGGACTCTTTTCCGGCAGAGTAACATTGAACTCGTCAATAAGCCCGCGAGTGAATTTTAAAACAGAGTCGGATAAGCCAATGTACACTGATGCATCGATCTTAAGAGAATTCGCAGTATCAAGATCGGGTACTGTCCCTGTAAAGTAGGATGTTTTTTCACCGAAACCATCTGCAATTACCGCATATTTATAGATATCCCCTTCCTTCGGATCGAGCATGTACACATTTCCTCCAAAAAAAGCGATATCTGCTATAGTACCCCATTTGCTATCATTTTTGATTAACTGCTTTACTTTAGTATCATCGGTAAATTCGTAGAGTCCTTTACCGGGGACAAAAAAACGGAGAGCGCCATCAACCATTCCTACTATTGTCGCATCACCTACAGCTGAGTTCTTGCTGCTCTCAATTGATTTTTTGTCTGCCGAGAAGTTGTAGATAGTATCGTTTGTCTTGTCGAGAATGGCAATCTTGTCTTCTTCAAGAAACATCTTATCACCTTTCGCCTTTTGGTCTTCTAAAGCTAAATCATAGAATTCCTCCGGCTCCTGAACATCCTTCTGCACAATGGCATTTTCTTTTTCAGTAATACTTGTTGCAATGGTATCGATTTCACGAGCATATCCTTTCCCAACCGACTCACGTAAATCAGCCACTTCCGCTTTAGCTTCTTCTAGCAACTCTATAGCCCGATCCATATTAAGAAAAGCAACATCTTCAGCTTCGGTGGTTTTCTTTGCTACTGAAGCCTCAACCGCATCTATTTGTTTGCGTGCCTGTGCCGCCTGCCTCCGCTGGTATCCAAACACAACGCTCCAAACAAAAATTACCATGATAACTGCCAGAACTCCCATAGTAATCATTTTCGATCGTTGTGACTGCCTCCCACCTGAAGGAAGCTTTATTCTGCTAAAAAAAGTGCTTTTTGCAGCAGGTTCTTTGTCGAGTTCATCTCCATCTTCATTTGAACCGTCAGAATCCAAGTTTCTTCGTTTTGTTTCCGCTGGAGCTTCATTAAAGTCCCGTTTTCCTCCTACTATTGGCGGTGTTGCCGCTACCGGGGCAACGCCCGTTGTAACTACTCCAGGACGGGCAACTTCCGCCTGCTCTTCACTATCATCTTCCGTGTGCTCTACAGCTGCTTTATGATAACTGGGTGAATGCTTAACCGGTTTTGCTGCCGCTGTAAGACTGGTAACTTCTGCAAATACGGCCAATGATCCGCCATCTCCTTTCTCGTCATAATAATCTTCCAATGTTTGGACGATCTGATCCGCGGAACCCTTGTCCAATGGTCCTTTCAGCTTTTCTTCTTCCTCTACCAGTCTTCTAAAGGTGGCAGTTGTGAATACCAGCATGTCCTGTTCCGTTATGAAACCCGAAGCTACTTTTTCGCTATGAATTACGCGTACAAAGTCTTTCCCGCGACGAAGGTGGATTTCTCCTTCTCCAACGGTTTTGATATACATCACATTTCCGTTTAGAACTCCCAATGCGAGCGAGAAATCTACCGGCATATCCGGCGTAAAAACGGCTTTATGAGTCCAATCCTCGAAGTCGTGCATGTTGGTAATTTCACCATGCTGTTCTTTAGATTCAAGGATATGATTCAGAATATTTTTACCTTCTTCTTTAGGTACATCATCACACTCAAACACAACGAAAAAGGTGTCTTCTGCGAGGTAGTCCCGATATGTATTAGTGCGGCTTTTACCAACAAAAACCGCCTGTTGGGTTTCTGACATAGGTTATAAAAGGAAAAGGGCATAGAGCAATAGCACGACGCTTATGATTAATTGTAC
>CAYOVA010000020.1:0-25402 GCA_964407325.1 uncultured Gammaproteobacteria bacterium
GGTGAATGGTCTTTTCCCATCTCTTCACAGGGTACAGCCAGCCACTCCTGTTTTGGTTCAAAGTAAAGAAGCTCTTGCGATGTGGGGCGGTAGGGAGGAGGAACCAGATAATCCATATTGATTATTGGTTCGTTATGGTTGTTTTCGCGTATGTTACTTTGAAAAGCTGTTTCCACGACAGCCATTCAAACAAGATAGCATATATCGAAAAAGAAGTGTGGAAAAAAAAGAGCGATGTACATATCAAGTAATCACCACCCTCCTCCTAGTTGTATCAGCTTTCTAACAAGATCATCCTTGTCATATGGACTTAAATCCAATCCTTCTTTGCTGCATATCACCAGTCCGTCGATGATCTTTTCAGCAATAATTGCATCCTTTTTTGACAGAAACTGAATTGGTTCAGGTGGTGTTATATCTCCAAAGACTTCAATGCTCAGTGTTCCATACATAAGGCTATGTGTAACAGTGGAGTTTGTTATTTGAGAAATAGGGATTGATGTAACGCGTTTTGAATCAAAAAAAATATGATGGATCAGTGTTACATGATGCAAATCGATAATGATTTCATCTGGAAAAAGCTGAAACCATTGCTTTGTTTTTGCCCGGAAGAGAATTACAGGTTTCTTAATGAGTTCGTCAAGTGTTTGTACTAGCCTGGCCTTCCCCTCTTGGGTCCCCTTACTCAGGAGGGTAGTTTCCATATAATCTATTATATCACTAGAAACGCCTCCGATTAGAATTTTATATGTAGTGTGTACTTATGATTAAAAGCACTATTAATAATAATGCAAGAAGTTAGTGTCCTGGGAGGAGGATTTGAACCTCCGCAGCCGTGAGGCGACAGATTTACAGTCTGTTGCGATTGACCACTCCGCCATCCCAGGTTTTCCACTATCAGGAAAGTCCTGAACAGGAAGACATATTATACATGTTTTCAGCTTGATTGAAAAGCAAGAATTCATTACTATGTATGGTATGTCGTTGACTGAAGCTTCCTATTATTTCAGGAAAATTGCCCCTTTTGCCATACTTGGCGCAATTGTTGTGTTTATCATTTACTATGGTATCCAGCTGGTTATTCTCCTTATTCAATTGCAGCAACCTCCCGCTACTCCAGTTTCTCAAATTGTCAATCCGGTATTTGGTGCCATTCCTCGGCCCATTATTTTAGATTCTACACCGTCTGCCGGTCTTACCTACATACTTGATACCATTGATGGTGTGACAGTCTCTGCTTCTCCGGCCGCCAATGTCTATTTTCTTCCAAAAGCTCCAGCCAGGCTTGGTTTTAAGGAAAACGTTTTCCTGATGGCAAAAAACCTGGAAATAAATACAGAACTGGCTAACTACGAAAGGCAAGGTGATAAAGCGGTCTTTACCGATGCAAAAAACAGTTTTGTAGTTGATGTTAACAGTTACAACTTTGATTACGAATACCTCTATCTTGCTAACGAAAATGAGCGTTTAGCAGAAGCCTATATCCCAAGCACGGAAACAATTAACGAAAAAGCGGTGGAAATATTATCGAAAGTCGGCCGATATCCTGCAGAATTAGCCCGAGGGAAACGTAACATTGTCTACTTGGCTTTTAATCCGCAAACGGATGAGCTTACCGTTGTTGATAAACCCGAAAATGCCAATTTAGTGGAAGTGGATTTCTACAGGGAAGATATTGATAGCCTTCCCGCTGCCTCACCACGTTACTTTAACAGCCCAAATTATCTGGTACTGCTGTTTGATAACCAGGGTCATAAAGTAGTTAAGGCAAAAGTCTCATTTTTCGAACGATCAACCGAACAAATTGGGGTATATCCGCTTAAAAATGGAGACCAGGCGTGGGAAGATTTTACAGCAGGTAATGGGTACATTGTCTCCGGTGGAGAGGGACTTTCACAGATAAATATTAAAAGAATGTTTGTTGCGTACTTTGATCCTGATGTTGCCCAAGATTATTTGCAGCCTATTTATGTGTTTATGGGAGAAAACAATTTTGTAGGTTATGTACCGGCTTTAACAAATGAGTATCTTGTTGATGCAACACCATCTGCTCAACCCACAATACAATTCAACGAACCATCTCCTGCTGAACCAACCGAAGCATTTGAAGAAATAAATCCGGATGAATCATCTGAAGAAGCTGAAACAGAAGTAAGCCGGGAGGTAACTGTCACTCGTCCTGAATCACCAACACCTACCAAGAAATCATCGCGCCCTCGCACAACTCGAACACCTACTCCTGCGCCTTAAAGCAACTAGTTTAAATCTGAACTTGAGTATAGCGAATTTGTTGTAGCCAATCTACAATCTGACGAGTATCCTCAAATCTATCTTCACTTTTTAGAACAACGATAATAAACTGCTTACCATCTGCGCGTTTATAAAAACTAACCAGATTTTCTCCCGCCAGTTCAGTTTGACCAGTTTTTAATCCCCCAAGTCCCTGAATTTGGCCTAGCAATTGGTTAACATTCGATAGACGATGGAAGATTTTATAGTCCACATCCGAGATCGTAATTTCTTTTGTACCAACCATTTTCTTGAGGGTTTTATGATGCAGTACCGCTCGCGCTGCTATAGCAAGATCCAATGGAGTAGAAAGCTGTCCATCTGCATCGAGTCCTGCAGGATTTTTAAAGGTGGTATTTTTCATTCCTAATTCCTGAGCTTTTTGATTCATTAAGTTAATAAACTGTTCGTACCCATAAGCGTCTGCAAGGGCATAAGCGGCATCATTTCCTGACTGAACCAGAATACCATAGAGGAGATTTTCAACAGAAATTTTTTCACCACGAACGAGCCCCATGGTAGAGCCTTCGTCAACAATTCGCTTCACGGTAATCTCCTGATCTTCTTCAAAAACATCTTCTGCAACAAGAGCGGTAATAATTTTTGTTGTCGAGGCGGGGTATAACCGAACCTTATGGTTTCGTGCAAAAACAGGGGTAAACGAATCCAGATCAACGATGTAAGCTCCATTTGCGGTAATTTCTGGCGATGAAGAGGGCTGAATAGGGAAGTCATGTATTTCCAGTTTTTCTTCAACTACCTGTTTACGAAAAAGACTGTCATTATGGGCAAGTAACGAAAAAAGCCGGGTATCACCGGGATAAAAAAGAAAAAGAATGGTAAAAAAAACAATACCGAAGTAGGTTCGGAACGACATAGTATGATTATACAGATTATTTCGCTGCCTTAACGGTAATCCCCAGCTCTTTCAGCTGTTCAGGCGTAGCCTCGGAGGGTGCTTCCATAACAGATGTCTTGCCTCCAGAGGTAGTTGGGAAGGCCATAACCTCTCGGATCGACGGTTCTCCCATAAGAACAAAAAGTAGGCGATCCAGGCCAGGGGCAATGCCTCCATGGGGTGGTACGCCGTAGGTAAAGGCAGTCAACATATGTTCAAATTGTCCTTTTTGCTCTTCGGTAAATCCAATCAGGTCAAAAACCTTTTGCTGTACTTTCGGATCATGAATTCTAATACTACCACCTCCCACTTCATAGCCATTCAATACCAAGTCGTGTTGAAGCCCGCGCACTTTCATCGGGTCTGAGTCCAGCAATGGGACATCATCCGGATGGGGCGAGGTAAACATGTGATGCGAGGGTGCAAATTTTGCTTTTCCTGATCCATGGTAGTAGTCTTCCTCACTTTGCTCGGTAAACAGTGGAAAGTCAATCGTCCAGGAGAAAGCCAATTCGTTTGGATCGTTCTTATCTTCTCTTAGATCTGGCTTATCGGTTCCATATTTTTCGATAGCTTCCTTATGCGAAATTCGTGGCCAGGGTGACTGTTGGATTTTCTTCTCTGGAAACAAGGTTTGCACCATTTCTGTAAACATTTTTTCTACCAGTTCAAGAATGTCGTTTTGTTCGATAAACGACATCTCCATATCAAGCTGGTTAAACTCACCATAGGCACGATCTTTACGTGGATCTTCATCGCGGAAACAGCGGGCAATTTGGAAATATCGCTCAATACCAGCTACCATCAGCATCTGCTTGTACTGCTGGGGAGACTGGGGAAGTGCATAGAACTTTCCTGGCTGGAGGCGTGAGGGGACAATAAAATCGCGGGCGCCTTCTGGTGTTGTTTTGGTAAGAATGGGGGTTTCAACTTCGATAAAGTTTTCTTTGGTAAGGTAGTTGCGGATAAATGTTGACATCTTAGACTTCATTACCAGGTTGCGCGTCATGCGTTCACGACGAATATCCAGATAGCGATATTTTAAGCGGATTTCCTCGTCTACTTCATACCCATCGGTGTTAATCGGAATGGGGAGGGGTTGAGCCTTTGTAATAACTCTTATTGAGGTTCCTTCAATTTCTATATTGCCTGTTTTAATCTTTGGATTTTTAAGCTTTTCCGGACGCTCTTTAACAATACCCTTAATCTCGACGACATCTTCTGATCCCGCTTCATTAAACACTTCACCACCGACTATTTGTACAATGCCTGTGCGGTCGCGAAGATCAATAAAGACAATTTTCTTATGGTCCCGTTTGGTATCAACCCAGCCATATAAAGTAACTTCTTTTCCAATAAGGTTAGGGGTGTCTTCGACGAAAAGGGTTTTCATAATAGGATATTATACAGGATTGACAGATATATAGAGAGGTTAGAAAAAGAGACTATCAGTAACCGGTGAAAGCACTTCTTGTATCTGTTCTTCAGTTGCAGGAGTAGCTTGAAAAATGGGTCCGTAATCTACAGCGGTATGTTTTAGAACAACAGCTGTAAAAGTTTCAGCTGCTTCATGTTCAGAATCGGGAAGTTTTCCTAATGCACTTACGTCATCCAGCATTTGTTTGTAACCCCCATCTGGATTGGTAGATCTTTCTTCCACATCATCTTTTAACATGCCGCTTGTAAATGCCGGATCCTTTTCAATTGCTAAAGGAAGTCTGCTTACAATGCCTTCCCCAGTATTAGATACTAACCAAGCCTCCATAAGCGCTTCCTGGCGGTTTGCATTCGTTTCATCATCAATTACATAGTCTATAGGTTGAGGCGCTTCTATAAGTTCTTCTGTTTCTTGCGCTTCTATTTCCTTTCTTTGAATAAAACCTTCTTCTTCAGCTTGTTGAACAAATATCTGTGAAATTCTTTCAACTGACTCATCCTTGTCAAAGCCAGCTGCTTCCATATCATGAAGCGTAGCTACAGCTTGTTCATACTGTCTGTTTGCATAGACATTTGCAATGTGCGGATCCTGATTAAAACCTCTATTGCTCACATTACTATCAGATTGTTGCTCAGGGTTTGATTCCTGTTCTGAGTCTTGAGGATTTTTGTAGAGTTCTATTCCTGTGTTTCGAAAATCTACCTCTTCATAGGCAGGTTCTGGATCTGCAAAGGGCAAAGTGCCGACTGCCATATTTCCAATTGCTTCTGGTGCTTCAAAATCGCTCATAAATTCCGGATGTGATTGAGGCTCCTCAGCAACTCCACCAAATGGAGGTTCTGATGGAGGAATTTCAAAAATATCTACGGTATAGTTTTTTGCTGTTATTTGTGTATCTCGAAAAGGATCAAGTCCTTGAGGAGCTACTATGTCGTTACTTTGAGCAGGTTGAAAGTCCCAAGTATTCGACACATTAATAGGAGCAAATTCAACTGGAGGAGATGCTATTGCATTATCAGCAGGAGCGAATTCAAAAGAAGGAGAACTGAACGAATCAGAAAATGAAGGGTGGGCATTCTCGGTTGAGAAGCGCTTTGAAACTGGTGCTTCCATTGTTTCCACAACCATGGTTATATTATAGGATTAAGTGAGTGACAAAGCAAGCACAATTGTTGCCAGTTTACTGCCAGTGCAGGAGTTTCCCTTGTAAGGAAGATCGTCCATTCCACACATTTTTTTCAACAGTGTATACGACATCTATATCCTGGTTTTTAGTTAGTTTCTCCGCGTCTTCACCCTTTGAAAAGGCTATAAACTCTATAGGAGAAGATTTTTTAGCAGGATCCCGCAACCACAATTTTAAGTGGTTTTTTGCTTTTCCTAGGCGCTGAAAATCAATAACAGTTCCTTTGCTGTAAAATACAGGTCGGGCATTCCCTACGCCGAAGGGTTCAAAGGTACCTAGTAGTTCGGCGAGTTTCAGGGTAGCTAGGCTTAACGGCATTTGCAGATCAGCTTCTATAAACCGTTCCAACGCTTCTTCCATAATACACTCGTTACACTCAGCCATAGCCCTGGCATAAAAAGATTCAAAGTTTTCCTCAGCAATCGAAAACCCGGCAGCCTGGTGGTGGCCCCCGTAATTCAGGAAATGTTCTTTCCAGCGAGTTAACAGTTCAGTAATGTTTACAGTGACAGGGGAGCGACAAGAGGCTTTTAAGTAGCTTTCAGATTTTGTTAATACAATTGCTGGTCTGTAATATTCTTCTGCGAGTTTAGAGGCAATTAATCCAATAATACCTTCATGCCATTCGTCATTTCTAACGATAAGAACACGAGGGGGACCTTTGCCGTTACTTACTCCTTCAACCATTTTTTTTGCCTGGCGAATTGCTTTATCGACTAACCCTTTTCGTGAGTCATTTGTTAATGCCAGTTTTTTGGTAAGCTCCTGCGCTTTTGTTTTGCTTTTGGTGCACAGCAGTCGGAGGGCATCAATGGCGTGTTCAAGCCTGCCGATTGCATTGATACGAGGTGCAATGATAAACCCGATATCAAAAGGGGTAATCGCGCGATCGGCAATTTGGGCTTCCATCATAAGTTGGCGCAGGCCAATGCGCTTTAAAGATTGAAATTGCCCTAACCCATGCTTTACTAGACTTCTGGTAGGACCAACTAATGGGACCAAATCAGCCACAGCTCCAATTGCGGCAATGGCACAGTAGTCCGTTTCAAACAGTTCTTTCAGTTCGGTATTTTCTGGAGCAAGCTGCTCAGAAACTGCTTTTGCAAAGTAATAGGCTACGCCGGCGCCTGACAATTGCGGAATATGGAATATTGCATTTGCCGATTCAGGTATTGTTTCTTGTTTGGTATGGTGGTCGGTAATTATGACATCGACTCCTTTGTCTCGTAAGTATTTGACCTGGTCTACCGCAGCGATCCCGTGGTCAACACTGATAACTAATGAAGGGTTCTGTTCCGCAATCATCTTAACGATGCCGTGAATGGAAAACCCATAGCCGTCCGTTTGCCTGTGGGGAACATAGGGAAGAACCTTGCAACCCATCTTATGGAGTGTTTCCCAAAGGATTGTGCCACCGGTAATACCATCTGCGTCGTAATCGGTATAAACGGAAATCGTGTTTCCTTTTTCTTTATGCGCTTGAATGAGCTTGATAGCTTTTGTTATCAGTTTTGCATCGACAAATTCCGATAAGTTGTGTTCGCAGGGATGTTTTGGCGTAAGGAAGAGATCAATTCCCTCAATTTTGCGAAGCTTCAGCAGCTCTTCTATTATTTTTTCCGCTGAACTAACAGCCGTTCCATAGAGGGAATATTTAGAAATGATTTTCATGGGAGATTCATATTAGCACATTTTTGAGAAGAAATGGGAAGCTGACTTTTGCGTAGTAGATTACGAAATCAATGTATCCTGGATTGATTCCGGAAGAGCTTCAGCTGGTGACCCGGAGGGTAGTTCCTGTACTTTATTAAGCCTTCTTTCAATTGTGCGCGATTTCCGTGTCGCGTCTTCAATGGTATTGCTGGCCTGGCGGAGCTTTTCGTTGGTCTTTTCGAGCAGGTCACCAAACTTGCCAAATTCGGTTTTCACAGCTCCGAGGATAGACCAAACTTCACTAGAGCGTTTTTCGATGGCCAACGTTCGGAAGCCCATTTGCAGACTGTTCAAAAATGCGGCAATGGTATTTGGTCCGCATACGCTTACCCGATACTGTCTTTGCAGGAGTTCGGGTAGTCCCCGTCTTTGTGTGACTTCAGCATATAAACCTTCAATAGGTAAATAGAGGATTGCAAAATCTGTGGTATTGGGCGGGTCAATATATTTGGTGTAGATGTCTTTCGCTTCCGATTTAATTCTGTTTTCCAAGGCTTTGGTGAGCACTTCAACCTCTTCCTGTGAGCCTTTTTCCTGCGCTAGTATTAATCGCTGGTAGTCTTCGATGGGGAACTTAGCATCGATTGGTATCCACACCTGTTTTGTTGCATCATCACGTCCGGGGAGCTTAATAGCAAATTCGACGCGATCGTTGCTGCCTTTCTTTGTTGCCACGTTCTGTTCGAATTGGTCATGAGTAAGCAGCTGTTCCAGTAAGTTGCTCAGCTGTACCTCTCCCCAGGTACCACGGGTTTTTACATTGGTCAAAACCCGCTTTAAGTCACCAACGCCAGAAGCAAGAGTCTGCATTTCCCCCAATCCTTTATGGACCATTTCGAGCCGCTCGCTTACCATCTTAAACGATTCACCTAAGCGCTTTTCTAAAGTAGACTGCAACTTTTCGTCAACAGTCTGGCGCATCTTCTCAAGCTTTTCACTGTTATCCTTTTGTAGGCTTTCCATCTTCTGCTCTACCGTTTCCCTGATTTTTTCAAGACGCAGATCGTTTTTGTGCATCAACTCGGCAATACGCTTGTCCATCGAATCGCCAAAACTCTTGATGCTGTTATTGAGTTCCTCACGAATGCCTTTTTCACCTTCGCGGGATTCCTTGCGGTTCATTGAATTTTCTTCACGAAATACCTGTCCAATGCGACGAATTTCATCTTCAACTTTGGAGGTATCGGTGGTGTCTTTTTTGGTAAAGACCACAAAAAGGAGAGCTATATTGGCAAGCAAACTAACGATAGCGATAATAAGGGATAGATCCATAGCCTATTCATTATACAGAAAATAGTGGAGATGAGAGCTTATTTGGAATTTAGATTAGTTTACTGCCTCGAAACAATTTCGGTTTGAGCCAGTCCTGGGGAGATTTTTGCTGGCCACCACCGTTCTGGTCATCATTTTGCTGGCCGTTACTTTGAGGTTGTTGACTTTGAGCTGGCTGTTGTTGTGGCTGGGGAACCGGCTGCGGCATAGGAAAATTTTGCTGAGGCTGTACCGTTGGTTGCGGTTGGATGGGTTGTTGAGAAGGCATCTGTTGAGCCGACCCTTGCTGAGTTGGACTTGGCTGTGGAGGTCGTTGCATAGATTGTCCAAATGGCTGTGATTGTTGTGGTGATGGCATAGGTGGTCGTGGTGGCATTTGAGTCTGAGAAGGCATAGAGGGCTGTGGCTGCATCGAAGGTTGCGCTTGTGGCATTCGACCAGGTTGATTAAACGGTGCAGGCATCTGGCTTGGATTCATTGGCGGAAAGTCATCAAAGTCATCAAAATCGTCAAAGTCGTTCATCGGAGCAGGCCCCATGCCAGGACTCATAGGCGGTAGTCCACCTGGCGTAGGTGCTCTGCCACCGCCAAAAGTATTAAAAGGTGAAGGTTGGTTCATAGGCTGGGGATTTCCAAATGGTGATCCTCCCCCAAAACCTGAGTTAAATCCACCTGGATTTCCCGCGGGTGGCATTCCAAACCCTCCTGAAGCTGGTGGTGCTCCAAAGCCTCCTCCAAATCCACCAGGTGCTCCACCTCCAAATGCAGGTTTTGCCTGAGGCAGTTGTTTTTTTACAGCGCCCAGTTTCATAAGGTCGGCAGATACCTCAAAAGTAGCAGGATTTACCGAATAGGAAGTAAAGTTGTTTGTTGCAGCAAGGATACCGGTGTAGATATTGGTAGCAATATCCTTATCCATTTCAACACCAAGGTCTTTAACAACGTGATACACCATTTCTGATGTGGAAGAAATTGACTTGTTAACCAAGTTAATTGTTCCAAAGTTGTTGTTAATCAAATGGCGGTCTATGTTAATAATGTTTTTCCCCTGGAATTCGTTCTGATTTTCTGTATACAGAGGTCCAAGACTGTTCAAGTTAGGAACATCCACTGTGATAATAAAATCTATTTTTCCCCCGGTGTATGAAAACTTGACTTCCTTTGGATCGATTTTAGCATTGTCGCCGGTAGGAACAATAATCAGGTTAAAAGAGTTTCCAGTGATGTTATAGTCTACTTTGTCTATTGCTCCGTCTGAATAAGGGAACGAAACTACGAGATGATTTCCCCCGGCTGCAAATGCATTTTGTATTTTATCAGTGCCGGTAAGCTCAAAAGTAGGTTTTGAAGAGCATACTATAGATATATGTTTCCCCATTTTGGATAACGCAAGGTATAAGGCAGTTGCAGCTGCGATACCATCAATAGAAGGGTTATTCTGGAGTGCTATAATCCCAGAATTTTGTTTTTTGACGAGTTCTGTAATTTTCTTTATTTGACTCTGGTCCATAATACTATGAGATACATTTTAACACATCTCCAACTCGAATGTCTAGAATCGGGTAAAACAGCATACCACATTCCTGGTCTTTTTTAACCTCAATTACCGGTTTGGCTCGCATTTTTAGTGAAACAAGCTTTGTTTTTCCAATTGGCTTGTCATTACGGTACAATTCAATCTGGTCACCGTTATTAATTTTACCTTTTGTTATCTTTGCACCAAAAATAGTTTCGTTCTCAATAATAAAGGTCGCTAGCACTTTTGCTTCGCCTTTCAAATTCTTTTCCTGATTCTCACGTTCCTGGAGAAGGGTACTTACTTCTTCCAGCTCTTCAAGGAGTTCGTAAATAATGGTGTACGTTTTGATAATTACTTTTTCCTGTTTTGCCAGCTCACGGGAAATATTTTCTACAGGGACAGAAAAACCAATAACCAATGAGCGCGTAGTCTTGGCAAGAAAAATATCTGATTTAGTAATTTCACCGATACCTGCGGACTGGATTATGATATTTTCGTTTGTAGCGAGCGATTCAACTATAGCATCAAGGGAACCTTGAGAATCGGCTTTTAGGACAATAGAAAGTTTTTTCTTTTTTGTTTCTTCATCATTACCTAACATGGCAGCCCAGTCGTCAAATGAAACTGTTTTCTTCTCCGGTTCTGCATTTTCTTTCTTTTTTTCTTCAATTGTCAGGAATGTTCCCACTTCAGGCATTTCGCTGAATCCCAACAGTTCAACCGGTGCCGAAGGGACTATTTCGCGTACTGCCGTCCCCATATCGTTAAACATAGTGCGCACTTTTGCTTTGAGCTCTGAAGAATACAAGGTATCGCCAACTTTTAGTGTTCCGTTTTTAATTACGATACTTGCTACAATTCCTCTTTTGTCTTTTTTTGCCTCGATTACGTATGTTTCCGGAGCAGCTGCAGGGTCGTACGTAAGGTTTAAATCGCTGGTAACCAGAAGAATTGATTCAAGTAAATCGGGGATCCCATCTCCTGTTTTAGCAGAAATATGTACTGCGGGAACGGTACCACCTTTTTCTTCGACGATAACTTCGTACTTCAGGAGGTCGTTTTTTACTTTTCCGGGATTTGCTTCCGGCAAATCAGTTTTGTTTAAGGCAACCACAAAAGGAATTTTTGCAGCCTTAATATGGTTAATTGATTCGACAGTTTGTGGTTTTAACGAATCCTTTGCATCAATAACGAGAATGGCAATATCAGCAATATTTGCACCACGTGAGCGGAGTTTGGAGAAAGCCTCGTGTCCGGGAGTATCGATAAATGTGATCTTGTCAGTTGCATAACCTTTTATGCCGGTTGCAATCTCATATGCACCAATACGTTGGGTAATTCCACCGTGTTCTTTTGCCGCAAGACGACTCTTCCTGATATAGTCCAGGAGTGAGGTTTTTCCGTGATCGACATGTCCGAGTATGGTAACAATTGGCGGGCGTGCTACAGCCATTATAAAAACGTAATTGATAATCTATGAGGTTTACTCTTTAGGAGCTTCTTCGGATTCTTTTTCTACAGGTTCCTGTGTTTCCGCTTCTTCTGGTGTTTCAGCATCAACTGGAGCTTCTGCTTCTGTTTCCTTTGGTGGTGCGGGCACTTCTTCATCTGTTAGTTCTGATTGTGCAGGAAGTTTCTCTCCACTATCAGGAGCTGCGTCCTCTGTTTTGGTCGCCTTTGACTCTTCTACAATAGGAGCTACTTCTTTTGAAGGAATCTGAATAATATCGATTTCATATCCAGTAAGCCTTGAAGCCAAATTTACATTTACTCCATTTTTCCCAATAGCCAACGGAGCCTGCGATTCTTCTACGGTAACCTTTGCAAGTTTTCTGTTTTCATCGAGTTCGACAGAAGTTATTTTTGCAGGTGACAAAGAACTAATCAAGAATACTTTTCCATCGTTATTCCAGGGGATTACGTCAATCTTTTCCTGGCCACCGAGTTCGTCTGTTACTGTTTGCACACGAACGCCTTTCTGGCCTACGCAAGCACCTACTGGATCCACTCCGCCTTGTGTGCTGTTTACAGCCAATTTTGCTCTTTCACCTGGCTCGCGAACTACTCTCTTGATTTCTACTGTTCCTGATGCAATTTCCGGAACTTCACGCTTAAATAGCTCGTTTAACAAAAATGAATCAGCGCGTGACAGGATAATACGTGAATGGCCGAATTTGTCTTCGATAATATCTTTGATGTAGAACATGAGCTGGGTATTTACCCGATACTGCTCGTTTCTGATCTGTTCTTCTCGTGGGAGTAATCCTTCAGCTTTACCAATATCGACATATACATTAAAATGATCTGCGCGGATAACACGACCTCGTATAAGTGTTCCCACCTGGTCGCGATACTGCGAAATAATAGTCTTTTTTTCTGCTTCACGGATTTTCTGCAAGATTACCTGGCGGGCAGTTTGGGCTGCGATACGTCCGAAACCAGGAGGGGTAATATCTTTCCCGTCGCGCATTACCTTTGTTTCACCATTATCTTTGCTTACTTGTACCGAGACTTCTTCATCCCACATTTCGGCGTGTTCCTTTTTAAACGCAGCAAGAACAGCTGCCTCAATAGAGGAGAGAACGTCTTGAGGTGAAATGCCTCTTTCGGACGCAACTTGATTCAGTGCTAACGCAAATTCACTTTTTACAATTCCCATAAGGTAAATTATAGCACAAACAAGTGCAAAAAAGAGAGGAATTGAGGCAAAGAGGAAATGTGATTATTCTTCTTTCTTTTCTTCAGCGGGAGCTTCACCAGCTTCTCCACCTTCAGTACTTTCGGCGCCTTCAGCAGCACCTTCGCCTTCGGCTGCTTCTGCATCCTCAGGAATTGTTGAAGTGGTATCCGGTTCAATACTTTCTTCCTTATGCTCGGTTAGAGACACAAGTACTGTTTCCGGGTCAGTAATAAACTCGTAGTCTGCTGATTTTGGAAGGTCGGAGACTGTAACATCCTGTCCAATTTCAGTAAGGTTTTCAAGATTGATTTCGATTCCTGATGGAATATTGGTTGGCAATGCTTCAATAGTGACTTCATCCTGCTGGAAAAGTACGACAGCCCCATCTTTGACCGCAGGAGATTCGCCAATAAACTCAAGAGGAACCTGGGTTTCAATTTTCTGGTTCAGGTTAATTTTGCGGAAATCCACATGTAAAATAGCATCAGAAACAGGATGTTTTTGAACAGCTTTAATAAGAGTAGGGACGGTATCTGAACCAGCCTGGACGTATACAACGCCGGTTTCTCCCGCTTCCTGATATACCTTTTTAAAGTCAGCTTCTTTTATTTGAATAGAGAGAGAAGTAAAATCTTTTCCAAAGATATTTGCGGGAAGAATACCCTCACGGCGGAGTTTCTTAACGCCTTTTCCGAGAACTTCGCGCTTGTCGCCCTGAATAGTTAGTTTTTCTTCCTGTTTTTTTGCTGCCATAGGTTGGTATAGATTATTCTGTAAAAAATTCTATGAAAAAAATTTTATCTGCTGACAAAGATGTATTATAGTTAATTTTATTGTTTTTTACAACTGGAGAGAAGTTTTTATTTACTACGTACAGATTTTTCGGAAGATCAATAGAAATTGCAAAGTCCGAATTGGGTGATCCGATTTGCTTTTGTAGGATAAGCTGGTAAATACCGCTTCCTTTCTGTATTTTCTTGTTGAGCTGGTACTGAATTTCAATTTCACCAGTTTCCTGGGGAGGAACTTCGCTTAAAAAGCCAATAGTAGTATACATCTCTGACTCAATGTTATAGTCTTCCACTTCTTCGCCGTTATATAACAGTCGAGTAATAGTAATATCACGCGGCAACAGGAGCTGGAAGTAGTTTTTGTATGTTCCGCCAGGATATACATCCTTAAATGAATTGTTTTTATAGCCGACTGTAAGTGAATTTCGGATTGTCCCATCCTCACTGATTCGAATATTCATTTTTTCGTTTTTAGTCACGTAGAAATTTGCTTTGTTTACCCCGAGGTTGGCATCTAAGGGGAATACATAATCAACAAGACAATTTGGATTGGGTGAAACGTTACAATTGAGTGTAATAGCTCGACCCGACCAGTAGTTATTGTCAATAAGTTTCTGTAAATCACTGTTAGTAAAATAGGCAACAATTTGTTTCTCATCGAGGGACTTTTTCGCCGCTTTAAACAGCTCCAAAGGGTTAGCTTCATATACCGCCAAAATCATCTGGTTCATCACTGCACCTAGGAATGACTTTTTTTGTGAAGAGCCCGGGAAAAAGTCTTTTTCGGCATACAACTGTGCTTTAATGTAGAAATTTTCCGCGGTAACTGTTTCCTTGAAGTCTGGAATATACAGCTTGTCTAATGCTGTCAAAAAATGCTGAATTGCAGTTGTGGTTACTAAAACCACTCCGTCAAAATCAGAAATACCAAGACTTTCTTTGACAAAAAATTGAGCCTGCTGGGCATTTTCGGTAAAATCGGGAGAAAACGCAGAATCCCTCAAAAACCAGTTTGGCTGTTCAAGATAGTCTCGTATTGGATCGGGAGGTTGTACATGGATCGTGAGTTGCCCATCCGCATCGTATACGTCGTACACGTTGAAATCGGCAATAGACAAGTTACGCATCGTTACGATGGCAAAGGATCCAATAAAACCACCTCCGGGTCGCAACTCCATATTATTTGCAAACAGAATAAGGTATTTGCGCTCTTCATCCTTCCCGCCCAGCCAATCGATAAAAGGGAAAAAAGGCTGAAGCGATGTAATATACTGATTGTATTCGTGGAGCTGGGTTTTTGTTTGTTTTAGCTGTGGATTCCAACTTGGTATTTTCTGCTTTAGCACTCCCATACTTTCGTTTATTTCTCCAATCCGCTCAATAATGTTAGTAGTGAGTTGTGAAGTATACTCAGTTTCTGCAACTGTTTTATCGGTGCGGTAATACAAATCGCGCAGTTCCTCATTTCGTTTGGATATATATATTCCATTTTCGATTATCTTGCCTGCAGCCTGGTTAGCCAAAAACAAGTCATCAGGAAGAATTGCCAAGGAAAACAACGAAAAAGTTGGTCGCACCCAAGAGTACAAGGCTTTACTAATTCCAAGGAACGTACGTGCCGTACCTAGTGTTGCTTCAGATTGCTCTACATTGTGTTCTCGTAGTTCTGATACAGCCTGGTAATGTAAATAGGAGCTCAACGCCAAAACAGGCGTAAACAAGGAATGGAATATGATGACAATCAAAAGGATAATTGGGATGCTGTATCGAGGATGGATAATTTCGTTTAATACTTCATATATAGATTTAGGACGCCTATGGTGGTGCTCAACGGGGTGTTTTGCTACCGGAACATGCTTTGGTTGTTCCAGTTGATGGTGGCTAATGGTAAGCAATTTGTCGCTGGTTTTTGCGAAACTGAACCAGAAGAGCGCTTCAAGATCTTTTTCAAAAAAATCTAAGGAAGTTTGGATATCGGCAATTTTTATTGAAGAACCGGTATAATTGGCTACAAGTTCCAGACATCGCTCCGCGGTTTTATGGTGGTTTAGAAATACAAAAATGTTCCGGGACTGGTGTTTGCTTATGACTTCGCGAAACGTACGCTCAGAAATATTGATAAAAAAGCATGCAAAATAAGGATCGAGCTTCTGTGGTATATCATCAAGAACTATCGCATCATTGTCATAGCTCGCGAGCTTGGTTTGCAGCATCCGGACATAACTGTCCCTTTCTTTTGTAACGATAAGAATTTTCTGCGTATCGGCCTCTTGTACCGTAGTCAGATGGAGAGAGCGTCCTTTCATAGTATAATTCTACTGATGAATGGCAAAATAGTTACACAAAGTGAAATAAGCAATGTAAGGCCAGATATGTTTGGCAGAAAAATAGTTTTAGTGGGCGGTTGTTACGATATCCTTCACTACGGACACTATGCATTCCTAAAAGCAGCTTCTGAGGAAGGGGATATTCTGATTATTGCTTTGGAATCTGATGAGTTTATCAAAAAAAGGAAAAACCGTACTCCGGTCCATACTCAGCAGCAGCGTGCAGAAATCCTTTCGGGGCTAAGCTTTGTAGATTATGTTATTAAGTTGCCGTTTATGAACGGGGATACCGACTATATGCACTTGGTAGATATGACAAAGCCGACAATCATTGCCATTACCGATGGTGACCCACAGCTCGAGAATAAAAAAAGACAGGCGGAAAAGGTGGGAGCTCAGTTAAAAATTGTGACACCTGTTGTGGAATCGTTTTCCAGCAGTTCAATAATCGAATATGCGAATCTTCTTAGGGATTAAATTACCGGAACAGACACAGCAACTTATCCAAAAATCACTGGTAAAGCTTCAACAGAAGTATTACAGTGCCAATTGGGTACAGCCGAAAAACTTTCACCTTACAGTGTGTTTTATTGGCGAAGTCGAGGATTATCAGAAACTCATTCCGAGAATAGAAGAGACACTTTTTGAAATGCGCCCATTTGAGCTGGAACTAGCGACAGGAGGTATTTTCCAGCACGATCCTTTAGTGTTGTTTATTGAGGCATATCGCCATAAGGAACTGGAAAAAGGTGCCGATAAACTGCATCAGGTATTGTTGCATAGACCTCCAGAGTATAAATACCGTCCGCACATTACTGTTGGAAGAGCGCGAAATCCCTCAAAGCAGCAATATACTCACATGAAAAATCAGTTTCATGCACTTAAGTATGACCATAGTTTTTCTATAAACGAAATTACTTTGTTTAAGAGCGAGCTGCATCATGGGAAACCACCAAGCTATGAAGAGCTGGAAACGTTTACGCTTGTGGAATAAAGAGGAGAAGTTTGGCCGTTGCAGCAAGATAGATGCCTACTTCAACAACCAAAATAACTGCAACAAGCAAAAGTGAGCGTCTCATATCCTGAACAAAGTAGTGAGTGTTTTCCTGCTTCGAATCAGCAAGTGAGGCTTTCACCTTCATTTCCTCTTTGCGTTCCTGGATCTTGAGTTTTTCTTTTTTTGTTTTCTGTGGCATGCGCACATTGTAACCATATTGACACGTTTTTGTAAAGTAGTTACAATGAAGCACCGAATTATTATTTGACTTTCGTATGAATCAAAAGACTTTATTGATTGTTGCTGTTGTATTTTATGTAATCTCAGCAGTTGGATCGTATGCCTACTTCTCAGGCTCACTACCGAACACAGGGAATTATAAACCGCCGACTACTGCAAGTAACGGTACTGGGGAGGATGGTGGTCCAAAAACCGAGGAGTGTCCGTTAAATGGCGCTATGTACTCAAAGGCAGCACGCCAGAAATGGGAAAAAAGGCGCCCACTTGGCATTATGGTTGAAAACAGTACCGACGCGCGCCCCCAGTCGGGTATGAGCGAAGCTGATGTTATCTATGAGACTGTGGCAGAGGGTGGCATTACCCGCTTCCTGCTTATGTTCTATTGCCAGGATCCAAAGATTGTCGGACCGGTACGCTCTGCTCGTATCTACTTTGTTCGACTTCTCCAGGGGTATGGAAACTTTCCGCTCTATGCACACGTGGGTGGAGCCAATACACCTGGACCAGCTGATGCGCTTGGTGAGATTGCTGACCTTAAATGGGGAGGATACAACGATCTAAACCAGTTTTCAGTTCCGTTCCCGAATTTCTGGAGAGATTATGATCGCCTCCCGGGCGTAGCTACGGAGCATACTATGTACACAGATACCAATAAGCTCTGGAATTTTGCAGCCAAGCAGAAAAAACTCACCAATGTTGATGAAGATGGTGAATCATGGGACAAAACATTTACCCCGTGGAAGTTTCAGGATGGTGCAAAGGCTGATGATCGGGGCACAACATCTACTATCACCTATCACTTCTGGGATCAGTCACAGGCCAACTATGGTGTAACCTGGACATACGATGCTGAAACCAACACATATAAGCGAGCAAATGGAGGTGAACCTCATCTCGATAAAAACACAGGTAAGCAACTTGCAGCTGCCAATGTGGTTGTTATCGAGGCGGAAGAATCTCCAGCAAACGATGGCTACGAAGGCGGGCATTTGCTGTACGATGTAACAGCGGGTGGAACAGCCTACATCTTCCAGAACGGCAAGGCCATAAAAGGCACCTGGAGCAAGGAGGAGTTCGAATCGCCTATGACTTTTGAAGATGAGGATGGAAAGGAAGTAGAATTTGTCCGAGGGCAGATATTTGTTTCAATGATCCCTGAAGGAAACAAAGTAACTTATAAATGAGCATGATAAGATAAGGTATGTTGCATTACATCATTCCTTCAAAAGCACGGAGGAAAATCCTTGGGTTGTTTTTTCAGAACCCGAAAGAGAATTTTTATCTCCGTCGCATCGTACGGGAAGTGAATGAAGAAGTCAATGCCGTAAAGCGTGAATTGGATATCCTTTCTGAAGCAAAAGTTTTGCTAAAGGAAAAGCGACTCAATAAAGTCTTCTACTCACTCAACAAGAACTGGCTGTTTTTTGATGAATTTCTTCGCATTTTTGCAAAAATGGGCCCAGTATATGAGCTTGTTCACAAGCATCAGTCAAAACTGGGGAAAATCAAGTTTCTGGCTATGGCAAAGCACCTTCTTACCGATCAAGTTATAAAAAAAGACGATGTCTCATTAATCTTTGTTGGCGTAATTGTCATTCCTGAGGTAGAATCCATAATGAAAGAGATTGAAAAACAGATGGGACGTGAAATGAATTATACAGTTATGACTGAGGAGGAAATTGTGTATCGAAAGAAAAGCAATGATCCCTTTATCTGGAGATTCCTGAAGCTACCCAAAGTTATGATAATTGGCTCAGAAGAAGAATTAGTAAAATGATGAAGACAATACGCTTTTTATTTGTATTCGCTATCGCTTTCCTTCTATTGTGGGTGAATCTCCCCTCTTCCTATCCGTATGATTTCAGAATTGCCGGTCGCCAGTTTAAGGGTGAAGTAAAACGGCCAACAATCTCCTGGGATACAGAGCAGGGGAAGGTAGTGAAGGATTTTGAAGTGAAATTAGGGCTCGATTTGAAAGGAGGAAGCAGTTTGATTTTTGATGTAGATACTTCAAAAGTAGCTGAAGGAGACCTCCAGGATGCTCTGGAGTCAGCACGTGACATAGTAGAACGTCGTGTTAACTTCTTCGGTGTTTCAGAACCGTCAGTACGGACTATTAAGTCAGGGGACAAATATCGTATTGCTGTAGATTTACCAGGTTTGCAGGATGTGTCAGAAGCTGTTCATTTAATCGGGTCTACAGCACAACTCTCATTTAAAGAAGAAGCTCCCTTACCGCCGGAAATCGCAACCCTCTCTGCCGGAATGCTTAATTTGACAAAGGAAACGGGCTTAACCGGGAATGATGTGAAAAAGGCGAGTGTTACCTTTGATCCTCAAAATGGTCAGCCAACTGTGTTACTTGAATTTAATGAAGATGGAACAAAGAAATTTGCTGAAATCAGTACCAGAAATGTTGGTAAACCGGTAGCAATCTGGATTGATGAGCAGATTCTTTCTGCACCAGTCGTGCAGCAGCCAATTCTTGACGGAAACGCAGTAATAAATGGTAACTTTACTACTGAAAGTGCAAAGCAGCTATCAATTGCAATTAATTCAGGGGCCTTGCCTTTACCAATTAAACTAGTTGAACAGCGTAACATTGGGCCAAGTTTAGGAGCAATAGAAGTACAGAAGAGTATTGTTGCAGGAGCAGTTGGTTTAAGTATGGTAATGATCTTTATGATTGCCTATTACGGCAGACTTGGTTTAATTGCATGTCTGGGCTTGTTTATTTATGGACTGCTTTCCATTACGGTATTTAGAGCTATCCCGATCGTTTTAACACTGCCCGGGATTGCAGGATTTATCTTGTCTATAGGTATGGCAGTAGATGCAAATATTCTTATCTTTGAGCGCATTAAAGATGAACTCAGGAAGGGCAGGGCATTTGACCAGGCAGTCCGACTGGGATTTGGACGTGCTATGGATGCTATTAAAGACGCAAACTTTACTACTTTGCTTGTTTCATTTATCCTGTTTAATCCGCTCAACTGGGAATTTCTCCCTCAATTTGGACTGGTACGTGGATTTGCCCTAACGCTTGCAATTGGTGTGTTAATGAGTTTGTTTACCGGAGTATTTATTACCCGGAGACTGATACAAATGTTCTACAAAGCCTAATATGATTCCTTTTTTAAAGTACAAAATGTGGTATGCGATATTTTCGGGAGTGCTTGTTCTCATTGGGTTGTTTTCACTTATTGTCTGGGGTTTTAACTATTCAGTAGAATTTACCGGAGGATCAAACATGCAATATCAACTTTCAGTTCCCCAGGAAGAAAAAAAAATCCGGACGGTAATGGAGCAATTTAAGTTTCCTGTTGATGAAATGAATGTGGAAAATAGTGTAGTAGATATAAGAACATCTTCATTGTCAGATAAACAGGAAACGCAATTGCGCAACGGGATAGAAGGGTTAGGAACAAAAGTTACAATAGTGCGATCTGAAACAGTAGGCGCTTCGTTAAGCCAGGAAACAGTTCAAAAAACATTTATAGCGTCCGGTATGGCAGTTATAGGAATTCTTCTCTATATAGCATGGTCGTTTAAAAACTTTACCTTTGCAGTTGCTGCAATTGTTGCTCTCATGCACGATGTATTTATTCTCATTGGATCGTATTCATTAATGAGCCATTTTTTTGGTGCCGAGCTGGATACCATGTTTGTAACAGCGGCATTAACGACTATGTCGTTTTCAGTCCATGATACGATCGTTATGTTTGACCAGTTACGCTATTATTTAAAGCGTGCAGGAACTGATGAGATTGAAAAATATGCCAATATTTCTATAACCGAAACATTTGTCCGGTCACTGAACAACTCCATGACAGTTGTCTTCATGCTGTTAGCTTTAGCATTACTTGGAGGAGAAACAATTCGCTTCTTTGTAATATCCTTGCTAATTGGAACGATTGTTGGGACATATTCTTCACCCTTTGTAGCAATGAACCTGGTGGTGTGGTTATTGAAGAGAAAAAAGAAAAATTAACTTCTTTGTGCTTCTTTCTTTAGCCATTCAAGCTGAACTTCCCGTTCGTTTATAATTCTTTTTTGCTCGACTTCAGTAAAAAGTTTTTCAAGAATTTCACCAATTTGTCGTGAAGGTTTTATTTGAAAGATTTCCATTACATCATGGCCGTCCACTTTCAGGTCTTTAATACTGAAGGGTTCGTGCTGGACTTCTTCAAGCCTTTTCTTGAAAAGTTCCAGTCTCCATGATGTTTCTTTTGCCCCTGAACCTATTCTATCTCCAGTCCTCAGGTCCAGCATGTCCTGCAAGTTCTCTTTACCGACATTCCGGATAAAACGGCGAATAGCTGTATCCGATAATTCTTCTGAAACAGTAAACTGATGGTTTGCCACAAGTGTTACAAGTTTATCTCTTTGATCATTTGAAAGCTTAAAACGTTCTGCAATTACTTTTGCCTGTTGTTCGCCCACTACTTCATGATTGTAAAATGTCACCTGACCTGTTTCTTCATCTTTTCTGTGTGTTTTAACTTTTCCAATATCATGAATAAGAGTAGCAAAGCGAGTTATAACGTCTTTTGAAGGGGTGTGTTTCAGTGATTCCACTAAATGTGTCCCTACATCGTATTTGTGATGACGATTTGGGCTTTTCTGATCAATAGAAAAAGCAGCGTCAAGCTCAGGGAGGATATAGGGGAGGAGACCTGTTTCTTTCAACATCATTACTCCTTCAGCAGCATTTTCTGAAGCCAGAATTTTGAAAAACTCTTCTCTGATGCGTTCCCACGATATATGTTGAAGCAAATTTGTATTGCGAGAGATTGATTCTTTTGTTCTGGGATCTATAGTAAAGCCCATTACCGTTGCGAATCGAACAGCTCGTAATAATCGCAAAGCATCTTCCTGAAAACGTTTGTCAGGATTTCCGACAGCTTTAACGATTTTACTAGCCATATCTTTCTGACCGTCAAAAATATCCACAATCTTTTCCCCATCAAAGGCCATTGCGTTAATTGTAAAGTCACGACGTGCTAAATCATCTTCCAGCTTATCTGTCCATTCGATCTGGTCCGGGTGCCTGAAATCAGTGTAGTCAGATTCTTTACGAAATGGGGTAACTTCGTACACAACTGTTTCTCCATCAATTTCTGAAGGAATACCAACCGTTCCAAAGGAATTGTTGTAGAAGCTGTCTTCAAATAGCTCGATAATCTGGTCCGGGGTAGCATTGGTTGTAAAGTCATAGTTGTTTGTCAGCTTTTTTGACAACATATCACGCACCCCGCCACCTACAAGGTAGATCTGATAGTTATGTTTACGGAATACATCCATAAACTCGTGGATTGGTCTAGGTAGAGTAATCATGATCTTATTATAACAGCGGGCTATTCTAACATTACTTTGAATCACGGATTTTTTCGATTATCGGTTTTATCATGTCCATAGCCTTTTCTGCGGCTTCTTCATACGACATCCAACCGGCATCGTGAAACTCACCTGTGTCGTACAAAAAATCTTCAGGGCTTGCAAGATGGACTAGATACCAGACATCTAGATGAATTTTGCAGTCACGACCTGCTTTTTCAACGTTATGCACGGAAAAATCAAACAATTCAACAACTTCAAAAGTAATTTTGTATTTTAATTCTTCATCAAATTCGCGTTTTACCGTTTGCATTGGGTTTTCGCCTGGGTCAATGTGTCCACCTGGAGGTATCCAGTCGTTAGCTTTTATGTGGTGTCCCATGTAAATTAACCGCTTTGAAGGGACAATTGGAACAGTAAAGACACAAAAATGTTCATAGGCATTTTCATCCCGTGTATACGTATCGGTTTTATTCAGCTGCTGAAAACCGATGTCAATCATTGTTTTATCGGTATTTGGCATGCCTTTTAACTTTGTCAAAGTTGATATAAGCTGGTCTCTAAGTTTACTCATGAAATGAATGTGAATTTATAAATGATTTCGCGATTTCAATATTTTGTTTATCAGGTCCTTTTTTATCAAATCCAGGTGTTTCTAAAATAAACGGGATATTTTTAGTTTTAGGACTGTTCAGTAAGTTAATAAAAACCTGTTCCTGGATTTCTCCCTGGCCCAGGTTTTCGTGTCGGTCTCTCATGGAACTGAATGGATCGCGGCTATCGTTCAAATGAAACAGTTCTATTTTATTTATTCCGATAAGCTCGTCAAATCTACGAAAGAATTTTTCAAAGTTTTCTTCAGTTGATAAGTCATAACCGGCACAGTGGAGGTGGCACGTATCAAGACAAAAACGTATACGATCACTGTTTACTTTAGTCAGGATTTGTGACAGTTCTTCTATTTTCTGGCCAATCTTACGGGTAGCTACATCTTCAATAATAAAAAGACTATCTTCGGGGGTTTCAGCTAGTATTTCTTTAATGTTTTCAATTAAAGTAGGAAAACGTTCATGTTCAAACAACCCGTCAAATGAATTTTCCTTATCCTTAAAAGAACCTAAATGAACAATACTTCCCCGGATACCCATTCTTGGCTGGAGTTGCAGTTCTGATATGAGAGATTCTTTCGACACAGTACCAATTCGATCGTTGTCAGCTAAGTTGACAAGATAGCTGGCATGGAAAAAAACCGGATAAATATTAAGTTCTTCTTTTTTCTTTTTAAAAGCTTTTGCAATCTCATCTGAAACCTTTGCCGGTTTCCACATGCGGGGTGAAGTAGAGAATATTTGTAATGCATTTCCACCTTTTTCGACAATACTTTCCAAAGTATATACGTATCCTAAACTTGTTGAGAGGTGTCCACCAATTCTATGCATAGGTAATTATAGTATTTTTGAACGTAAAGTGAAGGTATGAAGTGTGTTCCGGGAAGTGGCTGCATAATGCAGCCACTTCCCGATGAAGGCCTGGATAAGTAAATACTCATCCATTGGGGCGCCTCCTCCCCGTTTCATATGCTGCCCTTTTGGCCGGCGCTTCCCCGCGGTTGGGGCGCTCGCAGGCAGCATTCTGCCGGAATATCGCTTCCGGCTAATCGGCAGGTGTTTTACGCCCAGTTGCTCGGCGGCTCAGGTGATTACGCACACCGGCATGCGGAAACAGTTAGGCACTGCTTCAAAGCCTGCGCCCGCCCTTGCTTTACAGCCCGAGCGGACGACTAAATATTCCGTTACCGCACACTGCGTGCGGGCTGCCGGGGGAGATTGCTTTCATCTCCTGCGTCCTTACGAACTCCGGATCCGCCGGAGTACGGTTGCCTCTTTCGCTCGGCAAACGCTGCAGGATCAGCCTGCAGTCGCTGTTTTATTCGGGTCAGCCCTCAGGCTGGTATCGTGAGGCATATTCGATGCCTGACGATTGTTCCCGCGACGACAGTACGCCGCATTTCCTCCTTTCTGAGGGTTTCAAGTGCAAGCTCAGGCCCCGTTCGGGGTAGGCCGGAACATGCACGACGAACCTTTAGTATATCATACTATAGGACTAATTCAAGCATAATGGTGCTCTTTACAAGCAATTTTATTTCCCTCTTGACATCTGTTAGCAGAATTAATATACTAGTGCTAATCAATTCACAATTCTAGATTTTATGAATGATTTAAGTCAACGACAAATCGACATTTTACGCTCAATTATTACGGAGTACAACGAAACAGGGGAACCTGTAGGTTCTGAAGTTCTTGAGAAAAAATATAAGCTTGGGGTCTCCCCTGCAACCATTCGTAACGAAATGGTAGAGCTTAACAGAAAAGGATATCTGAGTAAATCCCATTTTTCCTCGGGGCGGGTTCCTTCGGCTAAAGGATACCGTTTTTACATTCAGAACCTAATGAAAAAGCGTGATTTATCAACGTTTGATGAAGTAGCCTACAAAAACAGCATCTGGGATGAGCGTGAGAATCCTCAGCGTCTTATGTCACATGCAGTAAAAGTTCTTGCCCAGCGAACTGGATTACTATCGCTCGTTGCAACAAATTATGGGGACATTTATTACTCAGGAGTAGCAAATTTGCTGGACAAGAACGAGTTTTTGAATCTTGATGTTTCAAAGAATCTGTTTAGTCTTCTGGATGAAACATTTTTCTGGGAAAGTAT
>CAYOVA010000021.1:0-24483 GCA_964407325.1 uncultured Gammaproteobacteria bacterium
CAGCAGATTTGGTAGATTCACCTTTTACTTTATGGATCTGTTGGCAAGCAGTCACGATACCGTTATCGAACTGTATACACTGCGGGGACTTCAGGCTGATCGCAGCGGGATCCATTTAATTCTCCCGGTTCTGGTTTTGATTCCCAGTTAAATTTGAGAAAACCAGGAGAATTTTTCCAGAAGTTTATCCGCTGATCCCCTTTTACATACACTACCCGGAACAATATTAGATTATCGGCCGGGAGCCTGTCGCTGAATTGTTCACAGTAGTCTCCCATGACTTCGATATTTCCCGATCGGGAACGCGGCGGAACGGTAAAGTTGGTCTCCAGACTCATAGAGCCAACTAAACGTGAAGTGGTGGACTGTTCCAGGGCTATGTGGGTAACCAGCAACGGCTGATCGGTTTCATTCTCTATAAACAGCTGCTTTTCCACTCCGAGAGCGACTCGTGGATTGCCACCAGGATTTAGCGTCGGACTTCTAGTAGGAGTTCTTGTTAGGGGAGTTTGAGGTGTGTTTGAAGGCGCCGGAGCTTGGGGTATCCGCCCTTCCGGGTTATCCCCGTCTCCGTTTTCCTGCACAGCCTCAGGATTTAATTCTATCGTATGGACACAATTATCAGGAGAGGCATGATCCAACTCAAAAGACACCCATCGTTCCAGTTCAAGGAAAGCAGATCTGGATGCTCTAAGAAGATAGATCCCATCGGGCATTGCATTTCTGGTAATATATTGCGACCCCCACGAAAACTCCCGATTGAATAATATCTCCTCTTCTCCCCGACCATTCTCTGCTGGTCTGGTTAAGGTAAATAAAGCCCAGTTTACCGGCCTTCCGTCAAATTCAAAGTTGAACTGCATGCGGCAAGCTGCAGCTTCATTTCCGCCATTAGGTGCACGCGTTGGAGTGCTTGCTCCGGGCGTTACTCGAGGTGTATTTGTAGGTTCCTGAGTAACTCGAGGAGTTACACGTGGCGTGTTTGATGGTTCCGGTGCTTCAGTTGGCTGGTTTTCCGATTCGTCCTCGCCTCCGTTTCCAGATGAGGTAATCGGGATACTATGTCTACAGCTGTCCGGTCCTCCATGCGTTACTTCAGTTGTTTCAAACTCCTCGTTACCAAAGTTAAAGCGCGCTGCTCTTACACGATACCTTCCCGGCTCCATATCCTCCTCCACGTGGGAAGACGAGAACCATGTAAAGCCTCTTTCAATGATGCTCACGCCATCATTATCAGTTTCACCTATCCTATCCAAATCGAACACTACGAATGACGATTCTCTTTCTCCGTCCATGAAATCAAGCCTCATGTCACAGGGTTCATCAATCCTTGCTTCCGGTTCGGAATTATCACCGGTTTCATCCGATTCGCGAGATGATCTATCATCTTGATCAGCAGAGGGGCGGCTTTCCTGCGCCAACTCGATTATGTGCTGGCACGTCTCACTGTTTGGTGCCTGGTGGTCAAACCTGTGCTCAAATGGCTCTTCTCCTTCAACATTTTGGGTTACCATTACCCGGTAACGGCCACTTGGCATAGGAGGGGAGATTCTACTCACCGGCCATAGCGCAGTTTGATTAGACTGAACGACTTCTGTTACTACGTCTTCGCCGTTCTCCTCAAGTATCCTTTCAAGATCATACCTGATACGTTGTGTATTTCCTGAACCTCTCAAGTTGAAAATAAGAACCATTTCGCACATGGCACCGGCTACAGGTGGAGTAAGGGTTGGACGTGACGCATTTTCGGGTGTAGGAGAAGGTTCTTCATCTCTGTCTTGGTTACCGGTATCTTCATCCTCATCTCCTGGTTCCTGGCCCGTTTCATTATCCTGCTCGTCTCCAGTAGCAAGAACTACCTGGTGGTCGCAAATGTTTCCCGCATGGGTAAACGTCAAAACCTGAAGATCGCGTGATTCCAGCCACGCAATAATTCTGTACTGGCCATTTTGCGCAGGATCTATTTCTAGGACACCCTCATCAAAATCTCTATTGTCCATTATCCGCTCTAAAGCAAGGGGATTCTGGGAAGTAACCCTATCTAGAATAAAGGCCACATTCTGGATTTCCCTCTCACGGTTACTTTCATCTACAAATTGAATTGTCAGCGGACAGGTACGAGTATTATCGGGACGTGGTGTAACAGTGTTCTGGCGTACAGGTGTTGGTGTTCGTGAAGGGGTGGGTGTTCGAGTTGAGGTGGGCGACCGCGAAGGTGTCGGCGTACGGATAGGTGTATTTGTCGGATTATTGCCCTGCTCACGTTCTTCTCCTTCTCGCAAAAGCACTATTGTATGATCGCAATTTTCCGGCGCGGAGTGCAGTATAGTAACTGTTTCACTCTGAAATCCTTCCCGTTGTACACTTACCCGGTAATTACCAGACCTCATGTTGGAGGAAGTTCTGAAAAACTCTCCCTCAAAGTCCGCAATTGCTTCGAGAGTCTGTGGATTTTCTTCATTCACAAGAGATACAAGAGTAAATGAAACCCCATCTAGTGGGTCAAGTTGTTCATTTTCTTGGTTAGTTTGGGCAAAGCGCAGAGTTATGCGACAGCTATCCGGTGCCGGTGTAAAATTTTCATCTACTAAACGTGATCGCTGTGGTGTGGGTGAGGGAGTTATCCGTTCAAACCCAAGACGTTGCAAATTTACTCCAGCACGCGCTTCAGTAACATAACTATCAAGTAAAGCCGAGTCTGAAAGGGAAAGAAGAGATAGTATGGAAACAATGAGGAAAAGTGCAATCCCCGGTATCAAAATTGATAATGTCACCTTTGATTTGAATTTTTTTAAAGTATGACGCATATGTATCACTTTTTACTGTACACGAGTGTATTTTAAAATACAATAGTTCTTACATTATTGTAACTCCATCGTGTATTTAGTCATACTCATTCACCTTATTATTGAGTTGTTATTAATTACTTATACCTATGGCACACGAAAAAAATAAAGCAAACCCATTAGTTGCCGGTGCAGTTCTTGCTGGAGTTGCAGTAACAGCAGCTGTACTGTCCAAAAAGGAAAATCGTGAAAAAGCTGCCAATCTCGTACGAGATACAGTTAAAAAAGGAGAAAAATTTATGAAAACTCCTGAAGTAAAACAGGCAACCAATGTAGTTGCTGCAAAAGTGCTTGACGATGTCAAGACAAATGTCGAGAAGAAAGCGGTCCCATCGAATAATGGGAATGCCCGCAAGGAACCAAAAAGAACATAACAGATCTTTCACCGGAGAATTATTGACCAATAGCAATAGTTCTCCGGTTTTTTGTGGGATAAAAGTCAATATATATACGTAAAAAATATGTATAATACCTTTTAATGTCGCATTACCAACATGTATGTTCCGGGACAGAAGGAATGCTAAAACGGATGGCGCGAATTTTCATTCATGGTGATGATACGTTACAGGTGCAGCCTGACCATCCAATTCATCTGGAAGACATCGGGAAGATTGTTGCATTGGGAGATGTGTTTCATCGGTTTAGACGGTCATCGTTTCAGATATGGGAACTTATGCAAAGGCATAGGCGTAATCATTCCGATCCTACTCAATCATATGAACAGTCCCAGGCTTTTATGGCTCAACTTCAAAATGAGGCTCTTACCATTTTGGGATATGATACTACTCATGTTCCCCCAATAACACATCAAGATATTGACAAACTTCCCAAACCTAAGAACGTAAGGCTTACTCCTGCTCACATTCATTATCTGTTTGGCCTATCACAAAAGGAATAAATCGAACCGCTTATTACAGATTTAATACAAAACCCACATATTACAAACTATATGAAAAGATATAGTATGAATCTATGAATATCAAAAAAATATGGGTTGTCGACGATGACCAGGCTATTCTTGATGTTATCCAGACAGCTCTTGAACAGAAGGATTTTAATGTGGAGGTCTTGCACGATCCTGATTTAATATACGATCGGGTTAAGAAAAATGGTTCGCCGGACCTTATGTTTATTGACGTGCACATGAAAAAGCATGATGGCAGAAAAATCACGAAAGAACTGAAAAAAAATACTACTACCAAAAACATTCCGGTAATCTTAATGACAGTAGATATTCACATTGAAGATAAAGCACGAGAAGCTCAGGCAGATGGTTATCTTAGAAAACCATTTGGAATCGATACGCTGCTTGGATCTATCCAGGAAGTAAAGGTAAAAAATTAACCAATAATTTTTTCAACGGTATTTTCCAGGACTTCAATATCGAAGGGTTTTCCAATAAATGCATCTGCTTCTACATTATTTGCCACACCTTTAAGGTCTTTTACTGCGGAAACCAGGATTATAGGAATATGTGCCGTTTTCGGGTTATTCCGCAGTTCTTTTGCAATCACATCTCCTGAAAGGTGGGGCATCCACAGGTCGAGTAGTATTATATCCGGCTTTAATTTGTCGATAAGTTTATATATCTGCTTCGACACCTGCAGAATCGTAACATCATACCCTTTTTCTGTTAATACAATCTTTGCAATATCGAGGATGCCTTCATCGTCATCGACAACCAGTACTTTCTTAGCCATTTTTTTGCCTCCTCGCCTTTTTAATTGGTAATGCGAAATAAAACGTCGACCCTTCGCCGTATTCTGATTCAACCCACATGCGACCACCGTGGCGCTTGACTATTTCATTCGATATATATAATCCTATACCCAGCCCCGAGAACTTTTTTGAGGTGGCTTCAACCCGGAAAAACCTCTGGAACAGTTTGGGAAGCTCTTTTTTGGGTATGCCTACTCCAAAATCTTGCACTTTTACGTTAATGCATTCATCATCCTTCGATACGCTCAGTATTACCTTATCGGCATTGGGAGAATATTTGATGGCATTCGTTAACAAATTTGTGAACACCTGCTCCAGCCGGTGCTTGTCGCCCTTCACCATCATATTGGTTGTTCCTACTAAATAGATAGTATGACTGTGGTTTGTGTGCTGGACACTTTCGACAGCAGCCTTTACGAGATTATCAAAACGAAACGTGCTGTAATTCAACTCCATTTTTCCTGCCTGGATTTTGGAGACATCCAGCAGATCGGAAATAAGACTATTTAGACGGTTGATGTATGTATTGGTTTTTTTAACATATTGGTTGAGGGTGTCATCACCCATTTGCTGAATGATCCTCTCGAGAATCTGCACATATCCCTTAATGTTAGTTAACGGGGTTTTGAGTTCGTGTGATGCAATCCCTATAAATTCATCCTTCCGCTGCTCCAATTTCTTGCGTTCTGTTATGTCGAGTACGAATGTGATAACGTCTCCCCGTTTTGCGTCAAGCAGCACACTCCCGATGATAACCGGCACCTGACTCCCGTCTTTTTTTATGTACTCTTTCTCAAAAGGCGGAGTGTACCCGTATTTAATTATCTTTTTCCTTGCCTCCATAGTATCGGCAATAAATTCGTGAGGGGTAATAACCTTTGTATTGATTTTCTTCTGCTCAAGATCGTATCGCGAGAAACCGATTATTTGGAGAAATGCATCATTGGCCTCATTGATCACCATTGCGTTTATATTTCCGAAAAATACTCCTATTATGTTGGAGTCATAGAGCGCTTTAAATTGCAACTCTCTTTTTTTAACTTCCTCGTACAATTGGGCGTTTTGTATTGCCATAGCAGCGCGGCTTGCCAGCTTTTCGCCCATCTTTAGGTCAGCCTCGTGAAAATGTTTCTTGGATTCTGTAGATACGAATTGTATCGCACCTATTGTTTTATCCCCAATCACAATCGGTACTATCATCACCGATGTAAACCCTATTTTCTTCATAAGTTTAAGTTCTTTTTCATTGCGAGCAGCGGCTTCTATCATTTCATCGGTAATATGGCTGTACAGCTCTGCTTTCCCTGTTCGTAAAACGTTGGGGAGGCCTTGGGAAGCATTCATATCAATATCCCTGTTCTTATTCAAGTCATAGGCCCACTTTTCTTTTGCCGGGTCTTTATGAGCGATGATTGGCATTCCCAGTTCACCGTTTTCCAGCAACTCCACAGAACACCAATCAGAAATTTGTGGAACTGCCAAGTGGGCTACTTTTTGCAAGGTTTTTTTGTAATCTAATGAAGAAGATAGCACCTTCCCTGCTTCAGCAAGAAACGTTTGCGCCTCAAGAAGCAATTTCTGCTCGTTGATGTCCGTACACGTGCCAAACCAGCTTTTAATGAATCCGTATTTGTTTTTAATAGGCAATGCACGGGCAAGGAACCACTTGTATTCTCCAGTATGGTCACGCAAACGGTATTGAATTTCATACGGTTCGCCTGTTTCAAGTGAATACTGCCATGTCTGTTCGGCTTTTTCTTTGTCATCAGGGTGAAGGACACTGCTCCATTGGTCTCCTTTGCTGTCTTCATAACTTTTACCTGTATAGGAGTACCAGTGGTTATTGTAGTACTCATGATAACCGTCACCTCGGGTTACCCATACGATTTGCGGGATTGCTTCTGCAAGATTCCTAAAGTTTTGTTCGCTTTCACTTAAATCTTCTGCGGTTTTTTTCCGCTCGTGAATATCTGTTACTACCCCAATATAACCAGTAAACCTTTCTCCCTCAAAGGTAGGCGTTCCTTCGTCAAGCATCCAGCGATACTCTCCGTTTTTAGCTCTTAGGCGATACTCCCATTTAAAGGGAGATTTGTTTTTTACTGATTCGCGATAGTGCTCTTTAAAGAAATCCACGTCTTCAGGATGAATTGCATCCTGCCATCCATATCCCAATGCAGCTTTAGGCTGTTGTCCAGTGTACTCATACCAGCGGGCATTCAAATACACACAACTGCCTTGAGGGTCAGTAATCCAGATCATCATAGGAATGGTCTCAGCCACTTTTTCCAGATTGGTATAAGTATTGGGATTTATATTTTTCATCTGTGGGTTATAGTAGGCTATAAAAGCAAGAAATCTTTATACTATCTTCGTGATTTGAAAATAAAAACGGTTTCATATACTCCATCTGTTTCACTTCTTATTAATTTAAAGGGTGACAGGATGTGCTCAGCACAATAAATAAAAAGAAAATTGGTAAGAGAATCATCTGCATGTTCTTCCGTTTCTAACTTACACGTAATTTTTGTATCTTCAATTGTCAACAAACATCTCTTTACAAGAAATGACAACGTTACCAACAAGAAAAAAATCTTCTGTATCTTCTTTGTCAACTTCATAGAATTCCCGGAAATATGAATATTCGAAGGTAAAGGATGGTTTTCCATTAACTCGTTTTGGGGTAGAATAAACATATTCCCTTTAATCAGCTCGTATACCGTTAGCAAGTCTCCCCTTGCCAGTTGTTCTACTATAAGCTTGTCCTGGATAAACTGAACTATCGACAATACATTTGCATCCTTTGATTTCAGCTTTAACAGTTGAAGCTGAGTATGAATATTCCCTACGCGGGAGCGCAAATAGTGGCTAAGAAAGAGGGGCACTTTCATGTACTAATTATACGATGAAAATCAGCTTTATCCCTTTGTGGCAATATTTATTACGTTCTTCTTACAGAGATGAGCGTGGTTGATGGGACTGAAACGCTTGGACTAGCTATTTCCCGAACAATATGGTATACTATTATAGGTTATTTAATACCCTCCATTATATTTTAAACTACGTGAAAACGTACCAGGGTATACAGGTTCGATTTGAACCCCGGTTAACCTCCAATTATTTTATTTCGTATGTACAACAACAGTCGAGGAAGTCGATTCGATAATCGTAATCGAGGATCTTCCAGTGGTTCGCAATCTAGCAGTTCCAATGGCCGCAGTGGTGGTCAAGGTGGTTTTCAGCGCGGAGGTCGCCCAGGGGGAAGACCAGGCGGTGGCTTTAATCGCGGAGGCCGACCCGGCTCAAGACCAGGTGGTCAGGGCGGATTTGGTGGGAGACCGCAAGGTGTTCGTGGTGGCGGAGGACGCCAGGCTGTCCGCAAAATCAGCAACATTCATCCGTCAAAGTACGTTCAGCGTGCAAAAGTTGTAAATGCAACTCCGTTACCGGACATCGTTCGTCACAATTCGTTTGATGAATTTGGCCTTTTGCCGCAGCTTGCTCATAACGTAAAAAGAAAAGGGTATGTTACGCCAACTCCTATTCAGGACCAGGCTATTCCCCAGATTTTAGGTGGAAAAGACGTTCTTGGTATTGCAAATACTGGAACCGGAAAAACTGCCGCTTTCTCATTACCGATTCTGCATTTTATTGCACAGTCTCAACGGCAGGTGAAAGCGCTTATTCTTGCTCCAACCCGCGAACTTGCAATCCAAATTGATCAGGAAATCGCGTCTTTTAGTTATGGCATGAATATCTTTAATGCTCTGCTTATTGGAGGAAATCCTATTTCCTTTCAACTGCGGGCATTACACAAAAAGCCAAATATCGTAATTGCCACTCCAGGACGCCTGAAAGACGTTATGCAGCAAGGATACATTAACTTGCAGGAGTTCTCGATTATCGTTCTTGATGAAGTTGACCGAATGCTTGACATGGGATTTATCCATGACGTAAAGTTTATTCTTCAGCATCTTGCTGCAGAGCGCAAAACAATGTTCTTTTCAGCAACCATGACTCCGGATATTGAACGTCTGGTGGGAACGTTCCTGAAAGAGCACACCATAATTTCCGTTCGCAAACAGGAAACTTCAGCAAACGTAGAACAGGAAATGATCTATGTCCGCGACAAGGATGAAAAAATTGTCCGCTTATCCGAATACCTCAAACAGCCAAGTTTCTGGAAATCTATTGTCTTTGTCCGCACCAAGCGCGAGGCAGATAGACTGTCAAAAAAGCTCTATCAAATGGGTTTTAAGGTGGATTCCATTCACGGAGACAAGCCGCAACGCAAGCGTGAACAGGCTATTCGCCTCTTTAAATCAGACAAAATCAACGTTCTTGTCGCAACCGATGTTGCAGCACGCGGACTTGATATTTCTGATGTAAGCCACGTAATCAACTATGATGAACCTGCAACCTACGAGGACTATGTTCATCGTATTGGAAGAACAGGACGTGCCAATAAAGTAGGAACTGCTATCACCTTCGTGGTAAAGGATGGAAACATTCATGCACAACGCGAACATGCTTCTAACTGATCCGTTACAAAAGTGGATACAATAAAAGTATGGCAAAATTATATTTGTTCTGGGATATCTTCCAGAAAATGTCCAAGCGCCATCCGATTTTTACAATTGTAACAATCTTGTGGATTTTATCTCCCTTTGATGATTTATTCCTGCCGGTAATCGATGAAGTTATTCTTGTGCTTATATGGGCATGGCAGGCCTGGAAAGATCACAGCAAATCAAACGCAAAAAAAACTCAAGGCCGAATAAGCTAGACACATGCTTTTACTACTTGCGGGATAAAAATAATAGCGGGAATAAAAGGAGTTTAACCCTCCCGAAATGGTTTCACTCTAAGCACCCATACATTACTGATTCATAACTCTTATAGTTCTCTAACAAAACTGAACTATTCTAAAAAGACAATAGAGAGCTATGAAGAACGTTTTGAATACCCGTTTACAGAGTAAGGGTATATTTATAAGTTTTTGTTTACTTGTATGAACATCCAAGAAATCCAACTGCTTCGCCTAGTGAAGTACCAAGTCATAATCGGACTTGTCATGCTAATCGGTTTCTTTGGAATAACGGCTGTATTTGGTCAATCCAATACACCTGCACCTACAAGTGGTAGTACCATGACTGCCACTCCAACAGTTGTAATTCCAAATCAGGCACCGTCCACCGGACACGCAGCAGAATAAATACCAATTTTATAAGGGGTGCTTTCAGGCACCCCTTATTTTTAGATTATGAAGTACTTTGTTATCGCATTTGTTACATTATTTTTCGTTTCGTATGGCTATATAGTAAGCCAGCGTGGTGAAACTCTGCCTATTCGCGGAGCGGTCGTAACCCAAGTTCCTCAGCAAAATTACCCTCCTGATAACGTCGTCACTCCTTCATCAAAACCAGTTGAGCTTCCTTATCCCGTTCGCCTTTCAATCGAAACTATCAATGTAAATGCTGACATAGAACAGGTTGGTTTAGATAAAGAAAAGAAAATGGACGTACCAAAAGATTTTGATAATGTAGGCTGGTACAAACTGGGATATTTCCCCGGTGAACGGGGAAGTGTAGTAATGGCGGGACATGTGGACACGGAAACGGGTAAACCTGCAGTATTTGCCGATATAGGTAAGCTGGAGGATGGGGATAAAATTACCATTACTGACAGTATTGGGAAAAAGTACACTTATGTGGTTGTCGATAAGCAGTTATTTGACTACGATAAAGTTCCTCTGTTCCGGGTATTTGGGGCAAATGATTATGAACGGCTCAATCTGATTACCTGTGCCGGAACCTTCGACAGCAATAATGAAAATTACTCTGATAGACTTGTTGTGTACGCAATCCGGGAAGAAGAACTCCCAGAGTACCGGAGTCAAAGTTTCATCTATAATGAGGCGTCCCGGCGCTCATAACATTGAATTTGTTACAAAATAAAACCATGTAAGAGAAATGTAATAAAAAGCCTTCTAATGCTCCGAATTAGAAAGAGATATGTATAATAATTGTATGAGCGCAAACATTTTAATCGTCGAAGACGACAAACCCTTACAAAAATATCTAAAAGAATTATTGCTGGATAACGGTTATTCTGTTTCCCTCGCGTCCGATGGTGTTGAAGCTATCGAACATTTGGAAAAAGTAGAACCTGATCTGGTAGTGCTTGATCTTGGGCTTCCCAAGATGAGTGGAGAATCCGTCTGCCGCGAGATTCGCGAACGATTCCCGCATATTAGAATTATTATCCTTACCGCAAAAGACAGTGCCTCCGACATTGTTCAGGGCCTGCAGCTTGGAGCAGATGACTACATGACAAAGCCGTTTGTGGCAGACGTTTTTCTTGCCCGCATCGAAGCACGCCTCCGTCGCATGCAAGGAGCTGACTCAAAACTCGAAGTTGGCGATCTGGTAATGGACACCGTCTCCCATACGATAAAGCGCGGTGATAAGGGAATTACCCTTACCCCCCAGGAGTACAAGCTGCTCCATTACATGATGATGAATAAAGGCCGTGTACTTACCCGCGATATGATCCTCAACCGAATCTGGCTCTTTTCACCTGATATCGAAACCCGCGTAGTCGACGTGTATGTCGGCTATGTCCGTAAAAAAATCGACAGCGGCTTTGAAAAGAAACTTATTCACTCGGTACGTGGATTCGGGTACGTGATAAAGGAGTAGGGTTAAATGCCGAATGCAGCAAGCTGTGGTACTCTTTCCGCGTACACACCAGCCATTTGCAGCTCTTCCGTGGGACGGTTGATAGCAACAGATGAGTATTGTAACCCGTTGTGAACCTGACAATTTACCATAATTGGTATATTCGATGTATCTTTCGCTCCCACTACTCGCTGAAACATATCCGGTAACAGCATTCCCATTTCCATTTGCTGCCGTGCAGCAAGGTTAGAATGTATTGCTTCTATTTGCATTCGCAATCCTTCAGGATCATCATCCATTCCCATTGCTATTGACTGCATCATATGTCCTATTATTTTATCTCTGTCGAATGTCTGGATTTCCTGTCGTGAAGCAGCTTCTTCAATATACAACTGTTCGACAAGCCTTCTCTCGTCCTCAGTTCGCGCAATAATGTTGTCACGATTTAATGGATCTACGGTATGAGCATGAGCTCTGTCTTCAGGCCTTTGACTTTGATTGTGCATTAGGACATGAGGGAGTGCAACTACACCAAATGGTACAACAATGTAATTTAAATCTTCAAAAGAACCTTGATGATTTATGAAGTCACGCAAAACACCTGTTGCACGATCAAATCCCTCCGGACCCTCTCCAGTATATCCCGGATGGTCGAGACGAACAATGTCGGCAACCTTGTGAGGATTGTATAGTTCGGGATACTTGTCCTCGTTGTAGTAGTATCTCCCGGCAAGTTCTTCAAGCGTTACCCGCCATAATTGGGACGCAGCTTCAAGCTCAGCTCTTTTCCATTCACCAAGATTGATATTTCCGATTCCAAGCATATTCCTCTGCCATTCCTGTAATGAATTATCATCATGATAATTCACCCATTCAGGCACTCGTGCTGGCACCCAATGACCATTCACTTCCAGGTATTTTCCGTTTAGCAAGGGGAAGTTACCACCCCAGTCAACAGTTCTTGTGACAAGCTCACTTTTTTTTGATTTAAGATTCTTTGAACCCATAAAAGTGTGCTGGTCTTCTACATCTTTTCCCACCACCATTTGTTCAACCATATCGCCCAGTATCGTGCTTTTCCCGCTCCCCGGTCCACCAATTCCTAGAAGAAAAATAACAGGTTCCCGTTCTCTTTTTCTTCGTCTCACCAGTACTCTGTTTAACACGTCAGCTTTCAGCGACTCAAGCCACATGTTTTTATCTCCATTGTAAAACCCAGGAGCATTAAAAAAACGAACTGAGTTAAGAACTTTCGGCTCACGTTGACGCAATTCAAGAAGGTACTGCATTTCCAGCGCAAGCATCTCACGTTGCACAGGCATTTGATACAAGCCCTGATTTAAATTAAGGGCATATTCTATTGGACCAGGGGGAAGTCTTGGGACACTATCTTCGTTTCTGTGGCTCATTTTCCTGTCGTGGAAGTAAAATGCTAAACGTAGTTCCTTTGTCTAGCTGCGAAGTCACTTTTAACTTACCTTTGTGGGCATCGATAATATTTTTTGAAATAAAGAGTCCCAAGCCCATTCCCTGTTTTTCATCCGAATTTACACCTTTATAAAAACCAAGAAAGATTTTTTCCAGATCATCTTTTGCAATTCCCCGTCCAAAATCCTGAATTTGGGTAACTAGCCATTTCCCCGTTACTTTCAAGGTAATCGCAACCGGTTGATCGGGAGGAGAAAATTTACCCGCATTTTCCAGGATATTGGTAAAAACTTGAAGCAGCTTGTCAAAGTCTCCGATTATTGCATCCTCGTTCACATACGTCCCATGAACTTCAATCCGGTAGTTTGGAAAGCTGAACCGGAATCTCGTAACCGCTGTAGAGATAACTTCACTTAGTTTACAATCCTCAAATGTATAATCTATTTTTCCGCTCTTAATCCGGCTTATTTGCAAAAGCTCGTTGGTCATCTCGATAAGGCGTGAGACTTCGCTCGTTAATTCCGTCGCCCATTCAACCAACACACCGCTCTCTTCTTTTTTCAGTTTCCCTTTTAATAGCTGAGAATAGCCGTTAATCGTCGTTAAAGGGGTGCGAAATTCATGTGCGGTGAGGGAGATAAACAGGTCTCGCAGTTCAATAGACTTCTGCTGATCGGCATATAAATTTGCCTGTTTTAAAGCAAGGGTAGCTAATGCCCCATACAGGCGAAGCAGATTCATTTTCTGCTCTGAGAAAGACGATTTATTAGAATCAAAAGAGATTACTCCAATGCACCTTTGTTTATAACAAAGAGGGACAAGAACCACAGATTTTACTTCAAACACCTTTATCTTAGTATGAACAGGAGTCACGTGATCGACCGGTACAACCAACACTTTGCGTGATTTGTATGCTTTATAGGTAAACCCTTTCTTACGGATGGTAACTTGCAATTCCTCCGGAAGAGTAGTGTAAACTCGGTTTAATTTGCGCCATTCACTTAAATATATAGATCCGTACTTGGCATCTACAATCTTTACTCCTTCATCCACGATTACCTTCTGGAGATCTCCTATCTCCATCGTTTCCAAAAACTTTACCGCGATCCTATTTAACTGAGCTAAAACTGTTGACATAGGTAATTACAAAAAAACCAGTACTATTGCTATTGGAGAGCTTAATACTAACATATTGTGCCCGATTTGTCATCTGTAAAGCGCGTCCGGGCGTGATAAAAACTCTTTTTTAGTTTCGATCTCCCCTTTTGGGTTGCTGGGCAAAGCAGCCTTCGTGAGATAGAAGGTAAAGAAGTTCTTTTGGTGAGAGATCCTGGCAAGATGTGTGCTGGTGATTTCCTTTATGTCTCCCTTCGGATGCTGCTTTGCCACATGTGTGACAAGAACGTGTATCTTGTCCAACTTATTAACGATTATTTTCTTCATGTATGTTCTCCTGCATTCGACTAATATAAGAACTTACAACTCTATCCAGGTTTTCAATGACCAATTCGGCCATTTCTTCTTCCTGAATAAGAATCTGTTGACACATTTCTACTATCTGAGGCTTATCACACTCATCCGCTAAACAGAGTATTTTGCGATACATTGCAATTTCCGCATGTTCAGTTACATACTCTGTCATTATGTTCTTAATCAATTTCTCATCGCCAAGTATTTCAGCAGAAGCACCCTGTGCCACTCCTATTACAGATGATGGCTCACTGTTAGTTTCGAAAACATCAGCCCCTAACGCTTTTAAGCAATCTTTTACTTTTTCTGCCTGTTCTTTGCTATCTGCGATATGTTCTGATATCTGCTTTTGTATTGCTCCAAACAGGGCAAACTCCTTTTCGTCATCCTCAAGTGTTTTTAAAACTGCTCTTTCCATCGCGTGCGCATCTTGCAACCAGCGAATCAGGATGTCCTCCTTATTCATACTTCGCATTGTATGTACAACCCAGCACAGAATAGTTACATACAGGTAAGGGGAGTGTAAGAGGAAAGCTTGTGAGGATCTTACTGTGAAGCGTTGGCGGATATATCTTTCGAAATCAATTCAGCTACTTTACCGGCTGCATCCGGTTTTCCCAATTTCAGGGCAATACCCTGCATATAAGCTCGTCTTTTTTCGTCAGAGCAAATACTGCAAATTGCAACGGACATCAATTCCGGAGTATGCATTTGAATAGCTGCCCCTTCCATACAGACATAGTCGGCATTCCACTCCTCCTGCCCCCGGATTCCATTTATAAAAAGGAGAGGTTTTCTTCTTGCCAGCGTTTCGCTGATGATTAAGCCACCTGCTTTTGTTACTACCAGGTCGCTGGCAACAATTACGTCGTCTACAAAATGAATTTGCTTATACTTTTTGATATCAACAGTTTTGGTGGAAGCAATATCCTCAATTTTTTCTTCCAGCATGATATTCCTTCCTGCAACTACCAATACAGTACCTGAAAAAGATTTTTGCAACTCCAGAAGAATATCGCGGATCTTGGAATCTTTTATTCCTGCTCCAAAAATAGAAACAACCGGAGTTTTGGTTATCCCAAGCTGTTCGCGAATGTTCGCCTGATCTTTACTTTGCGCTATTTCCTTTTTTACGGGTATCCCAGTTACTGTTATATTTTTACGGCTAATCCCCCTTCCTACCAGTCGGTCAGCGACAATATCCGTGGCAACAAAATAACGCGATATTTGTTGGTTCGCCTCCATTGCCGTCGTTGTGTAGTCTGTTATCACTGAATATACCTTTGTTTTCTTGTGTTTGGCCGTAATTGATTCAATCAGATGCATACCCAGGTGGTGGGTAAAGATAATTGCATCGGGAGGGGTTCCTTTCCCGACTCCTTTAAATCTGGGCATTCCCAATCGGCTGTAGAATGAAACAAATTCCTTGGCAAATTCCGAATTGGCTTTATCCGAAAGTTTGTACAGGAGAGACATAAAGTCGGGTGCTTTTTCCATTAAATCCAGATAAGAATCGGCATAAATGGACTTAAAAACCGGGAGGGCATAGTCAAGGATATCTTCGACAATCACTTCGTTGTCAGCTAAATCTTCAAATGCTTCTTTTAAGGCATTTGCGGCAGTTTTGTGTCCTTTTCCGACAGAAGCATACAAAATGAGAATTTTGGCCATACACAATTATACCCTATAGATATTCAAAGATTGTTGGGACGGGTTATCCGCGTTTTTTCATATCATCTTCAATAAGTTTACGAAGATACACTGACTTGGGAAGTTTGTCTTGTTTTGCAACACGGTCAAGATAAGATGCGATACGGGGCGTAATAAAAAAAGTAAACCTCATATCGCTTTTTTCATGGACAAAATGGAGAAAGCTGTCAAGGACTTCGCTGTAGTTGGTTAGCGAATAACGTTCACACATTAATTTTTCATCATTGTGATAGGCAAGCAACGATGGAGGATCGCCTTTGCTGTAAATTACCAGCACTGGTTTGCCTACTTTTAGAGCCAGCGAGATTTCGTATCCCACGCTGATGCTAGGAAACGATGTCTCCGCAATCATACAGTCACATGTGTGAATCCAATTCTCCAACTGCTTATGAAACTTTAGCCTGTCTTCACGGCTTTCACTGTTTATCAGCTTTTCGGTTTTATTCAAAATATGGTCGGAAATTACCTGAATATGCTGGTTTTTAAGATACTGTACGATTGCCTCGTAATTTTGGATGTATTGATCTTTGGCTGCCAGAGATGCGGTAAAATATACTTTCATAATAATTAGAGCTTACAGTCAAACTAATTACAATAGGTATATATTATAAAGGATAAATGTATAAACCGGGTAATATAGTGTTTGGTAAGGTACAATAAGCTATGAAGAAGCTCGTCTACTTTGTGAGGCATGGACAATACCACAACACCCGAGGAATATATCCTGGAAGACTCCCCGTGCCCCTTTCAAAGGAGGGACGGGCTGAGGCGATGCGCCTTTGTAACTACTTTAAAGACAAATCTATCGAAAAAATCTACAGCAGCGCCGTTCTTCGCTGCAAACAAACATCTGCAATAATAGCGGATGATTCCCTCCCCATTCAGTTTGATACCCGGTTACTGGAAACCTTCTCTGCATACCAAGGCTTCTGGAAACTGCATAAAACAGGCCAGGTCTCCGGGTCCTGGGACGAATTCTACAGTCACAGAAAAGAGTTGGGTGGAGAAGATTATTTAGATGTACAAACTCGTATGATTTCGTTTTTTAACGATCTGCTTAGCTGGCCTGATAACAATGTTATTGTCTGTTCCCATGGAGATCCACTGCAAAGTCTATATTACCACCTTGTGGGGCAAAAATTGCCTACTGTAGAGGAAGAACAGGGAGAGTCCGGTAATCCTCTGTACCAGAAAAAGGGGTCGGTTCGTTTGCTTACAATCGAGGATGGGCAATATACGTTTTCTCCCATGGTTACACAGGAAATGCTAAAAAACATATGATGTACGTGTTTATTGGAAAGTGGATTCCCGTTTCGTCCCATTCCCATGTGGTTCTTTACACTGCAGACTGTGTTTGAGTATTATTTTGAGGCACACGCGGGAGTATCTGATAGTGAAGCAGAATAGTTCCCGCTTCATTCAGCCTATTAACTTCCAGAAGTTGCAAGTCCACCATTTCCACTTGCTCATCTACAATGCTTTTCCCCTCCGCAAAAATCTTCGGTTCTACCGTTAGGTAGAGTTCATTTACCAGTCCTGCGTTAAAGAACAACCGGTTAATTTGCCCGCCACCGGCCAGAAGCATCTGCGTAAATCCCCGCGATTCACACTGCTGTACCACTTGTTCTGCTGATGCAGTCAAGAATTCCAGTTGTCCGATTATTTCTTCAGATTTGTACCGTGCAGGATCACGCGTTAGTACCACGCGCAGCTTCCCAGGCTCGGGTTTTATAACCTTTTTAGCCGCTTCGTACGTACTGCTGCCCATTACTATCAGATTATGTTTTGCTATTTGCTCCTCGAAGTGTTTTTTGTCCTCCAGTGAAGTCCATTTGTATACTTTGGAGTTATCTCCTTCAGTAATTTTACCGTTTACTGTCTGAACCATTACGCAGGTTATCTTCATATTGGGATAGTATACTATAATACCGTTATGAAAACCTATAAGGCTCTAATCTGTGATTTCGACAATACTCTTGTCGGGGTAGATAGAGTTTTACATTCTGATATTATTGCTGCTTTCAACAACCTCGTCAAAGGAGGGGTACGGGTTTCTATTGCCACCGGAAGGCCTTATCATGGAGTGATAGAGCGTATAGTTAAAGCACACCCGGATATTTTTACTGCCCCCCTTGTCGTGCATGGCGGAGCTGAAATTGTCGAGCCGCAAACGGGTAACATCCTGTGGGGAGAATACATTTCACGGGAAATTTTTGAAAAGATTTTCTCCTATATGGATAGCAAAAAAGTTATTTATCTTGCCGAATACGGAGGAAATTTATTTGCCCCCGATGGCCCAAAAACAATCGATTATGGCGGTGAAAAGATCATTATCCGCCCAATATCCGACCTTCACAGCGATAGAATAGCAAAAGTTCTTGTTTCCGCTCGTGTTCATAACTATCCTATTGAGCTTATTAACGAAGTCGAAGAAAAACTAAACGCAATGTTTGCAGACGACCTACACGTAATTAAAATGGGTTATGTTGGCTCAATCGGACTGGATATTACGGGCAGAACATCCAAACATATTGGGGTTCTTGAATTAATGAAACTTATGAGTATAAAACCTGATGAGGTAATCGGAGTGGGAGATGGGCATAACGATTATCCTCTTTTAACAGCCTGTGGAACCAAAGTGGCCATGGGAGACGCTCCCGAGGAACTAAAAAAATTAGCCGATTTTATCGCTCCTCCCCAAGCTGAACATGGCATACTCAAAGTAGTCGAAAAATACTTCCCCAACCTATGAAAACTGTCACAATTGGCATCTCAAGCGGGATTGCTGCGTATAAAATACTAGACCTTATACGATTGCTGACTAAAGAAGGCATTGATGTGGAAGTTATAATGACAGACCATGCCACCAATATGCTTGCTCCAGCGCTCGTCGAAAAAGAAACCGGAAAGCCCATTCATAGCGAACTTTATGGCAAAACCTTTAACTATGAAGATATTTTAAAGGATCGTGTTGTTGACCATATTGCTTTGGCAGACAAAACAAACGTATTGGTCATTGCTCCTGCAACCGCAAACACCATTGCCAAGATGGCGAACGGCATTGCCGACGATTTTTTAACTACTACTCTCCTTGCTGTTACCGCTCCAATCATTGTCTGTCCTTCCATGAATGTGCATATGTGGAACAATCCGCTCGTACAGGAAAACATAGAGAAACTGCGCATCAATGGAATGATAATTCTTGATCCTGAAGAAGGACCTCTTGCTTGCGGATACGAAGGAAAAGGCAGACTAGCCGACATTCACCATATTTTCGCAGAAACAAAAACCCAGCTGGAGAAAGCAAACAGACTTGCCGGTAAAACAGTGGTTGTGACTGCTGGGGCAACTCTTGAACCACTGGATGCGGTGCGTGTAATTACGAACCGCAGCACTGGGAAAATGGGAGTTGCGTTAGCCGAAGTTTGTTATATGCAAGGAGCACAAGTAATTCTTCTTAAAGCCCCCTCTGCTGTCCAGCCACGATACCCAATGCCAACTTTTACTTTTGAATCACCGGAAGAACTGGAAACACTGGTAAAGCAACATACTAAACACGCAGATATTCTTTTCCACACGGCAGCTGTAGGTGACTTTATTGTTCAGAATAAACCGGGTAAACTTTCCAGCAAAACATCTCATACTTTGACTTTAACGCCCCGCCCTAAAATCCTGGATTCCGCAAAAAGCTGGAATCCCGCCATGTATGTAGTGGGTTTTAAAGCAGAGTTCGAATCAAATCCTGAAAAGCTTATTCTTATTGCACAAGCCAAGCTGGAAGAATCTCTGGCAGATATGATTATTGCAAACGATATCAGCATAAAAGACCGGGGGTTTGCTGCAGATACAAACGAAGTCATTATGGTAAGCAAAACATCTGCTAAAACTATTCCTCTTACAAGCAAAAAAACTGTTGCAAGGGAAATAGTTAATAGTGTTATACAGAAAGCTTCAGTTGCTTAAATTGTCGGACCAGCGCTGTTTTCCCCTCTTCGTTATTTATTATAATCTCGTGTTTCACCTCCGGTTTCTGAAATCGACGTTCCATTCTTTTTGTATAGTTTTTTTCAAGAGTCATACCTACACGAGATCGTATCCTCTGCTCGCGTACCCGTGGATAGGCCTTTACAAGAATAAATTTCACATCGGAAAATTTCTCAATTGCTTTCCGGCGAAACCGTTCTTTTATAAACGTTTGTGAGACAATCAAATTGTTATGTTTATGTAGTTCTTTCTCTATTTTGCTAAACAATTGCTCAAAGTACACATCGCGCATTTCTTCCGTTATCTTCGATCGTGTGGTAATAGCTTTTTTTATTGCATCAGTCAAGTCCCGGTCCCCGTCGTAAAAACGAAACCCTGTATAGTTATGAAGCACATGCCCAGCATATGTTTTCCCTGCTCCCGGCAATCCAAAGAGTATGATAAGCATTTAAATATTATATCATTACAAAGCCCTAAATAAAATTTGATATAATGAAATTTCATCTATGTTAAAAAAACTAATCACATCGATAACCAATAGCAATGTACCTATAAAAGCAATACCCACTTACCAGATTAGTTTGCTTCACAGCAAAACACATAGAATCGTAAAACAAGCGACATCACACGCCCTAAAAAAATACAAACTTTCATATGTTGACTGGGCGCTTCTGGGATTACTCTACGAAAAAGAAGAACTCAGATATGGATCTTTAGCTGACGAACTGGGAGTAGAACCTTCATTTATTTCAGTTCTTATTGAAGGGTTACAGAAAAAAAGTCTTATCCGTGAAAAAAAACATCACTCTGATAAACGGGTAAAACAAATCCACCTTACAAAAAAAGGAAAAGACCTTATCCCTGAGGTTGAATCTTTTTTAAAGGACAAACTGGACTACCTGTTTAACAGTCTTCAACCAAACGATCTCAACAAGTATCTTACCTATATGGCAGTCCTTGCTGATAATGGAAAAGCAACTGAATAATTTAATGCAGATCAATGGTTTCAAATACTGTACTTGAATTGAGGACTAAAAAAAAAGTTACTCAATGCCAGCTTGCAGAAGCTGTTGGCGTAACACGCCAGACGATAATAGCAATAGAAAAAGGCAATTATACTCCTTCAGTTGAGCTTGCAATCAAAATCGCACGGTATTTTAAGGTACAAACAGATACCGTATTTTTTATTACCGATTCACTATAATGCAACTATGAGAGAAATTATTCTCGCTTTTATTTTGCTGCTGCTCCTTGCATGTTTTATGTTTTTTGAAGAACTGCTGATGCCAATGGGTACTCATATAATGCTTTCTCTTGCTTTGATACTCTTTTTTTTCTTTTTTACGATTTTTATCTGGAAGGAAAATGGCCGCGATGAACGGGAAAATCTCCATACGTTACATGCAGGCAGAATTTCATTTCTAGCCGGATCTCTTATTCTTGTTCTGGGAATAATTATGCAGAGTTTTGAGCATGCCATAGACCCGTGGCTTATATACGCTCTTTCTGGAATGGTACTCTCTAAACTGATTATGCACCTGTATCAGACATATAAAAAGTAAAGTTAACTTGACATTTTACATGCATTATTTTAGGCTTATATTATTAGCAGTAATGTATTTCAATGAACAAACAACTGGTTCTTCTTGCAGGAATAGCTGTGATTGCAGTAATCGGTTTGGTAATTTTCTCAACACGACAAAATGCTTTATCACAAAACTCGTCCGGCCAACAGCTCTCCGAATCTGAAAAAATGCAAATGAAAAAGCAGGAAGAAAAAGAAAAATCCCCGATAATGATGGATAACAAAGACGGGAATTATATAGAGTATTCACAGGCAAATCATGCTATGGCCGCGCAGAAAGGTAAAACTGTTCTATTTTTCCATGCATCCTGGTGTCCAACATGTAAGGCCGCAGAAGAGGCTTTCATGACAAGATCTTCAGAGATACCAGAAGATATCACTATACTGAAAGTTGATTACGATACGTATACAGATCTAAAAAAGAAGTACGGCATTACATACCAGCACACCTTTGTTCAAATTGATACTAACGGAAACGAAGTTGCCAAATGGAACGGTGGCGATATTGAAGAGCTAAAAGCCAACCTGAAATAACTTATCAGTTTTATTACGCGTATGATACTACTTCTCGGATTTGCTTTTATTGCCGGTGTTGTAACAATACTTTCCCCTTGTATTCTTCCGGTACTCCCGATTATTCTGTCAGGCACTATTGGCGGAGATAAAAGAAAACCACTTGGTATTGTTACCGGGTTTATCTTAAGCTTTACTTTTTTTACTCTTTTTCTTTCAGCTATTGTAAACGCAACCGGGATTTCAGCAGATGCGTTACGTGCATTTTCTATTGTGGTAATTCTCCTGTTTGGCGTAAGTTTACTTGTCCCCCAGGTACAACTCTTTATTGAACAGCTTTTTTCAAAACTGGCAAACAGTACTCCTCAGCAAAACCAGCAAACCAACAGCTTTTGGAGTGGTGTTGTTGTAGGGTTGTCACTTGGACTACTCTGGACCCCTTGCGTCGGGCCAATCCTTGCTTCGGTAATTTCATTGGCACTTACGGGTTCTGTTACTACAACCGCTTTTTTTATAACTCTGGCATATTCCTTGGGAACAGCCATCCCGATGCTGGCGATAACCTATGGAGGGAGAGAACTGTTACAAAAAGTTCCATGGCTTCTAAAGAATACTGGCTCTATTCAAAAGGCATTTGGTGTATTAATGATTATTACCGCTATAGGGATTTCCCTGAATGCTGATAGGAAATTCCAGACATTTATTCTTGAACGGTTCCCCCGGTATGGGACCGGATTAATCGCATTTGAGGATAATGCAGTTGTAAAAGATCAACTAAATCGATTGCAGAGACCATCGAATAGTGAAGATATGAATGGGAAACCTTCATTTGAGATGACAGAAGATTACGGAATGGCGCCGGAGATCCAATCTGAAGGGCAATGGTTTAACTCAGATCCATTAACCATGAAGCAACTGCGACAAGACGGCAAGGTTGTCTTAATAGATTTCTGGACGTATACCTGTATCAATTGCATTCGTACACTCCCGTATCTTCGTTCCTGGCATGAAAAATATGCAGATAAGGGACTGGTTATTATTGGTGTTCACGCGCCGGAATTCGAATTTGAAAAAGATCCGGAAAACGTTGCCAAGGCACTTGCAGATTTTACATTGCAGTATCCTGTAGTCCAGGATAACGACTTCCGCACCTGGCGTGCATATAATAACCGTTATTGGCCAGCTAAATATCTGGTAGATAAAAACGGTCGTATTCGCTTTTTTCACTTTGGTGAAGGTGAATACGATGAAACAGAAAAGAAAATTCAGGAGTTGCTAAAAGAATCAGGCGCAGAGGTTTCAAACAAAGTAGATAACCCGGATTACGAAGTATATTCACGAACTCCAGAACTGTATTTAGGTTATTTAAGAATGGAACACCTGTCCTCTCCCGAACCTGTTAAACGGGATAGTGAAGCAGTATATACAGATCCTGTCAACATACCACAAAACACATTCAGTTACTCAGGAACTTGGAATATTTCAAAAGAAAAATCCATGCCTTCGCAAAATGCCACTCTTATCCTCCAGTTTGAGTCAAAAGAAGTGTTTTTGGTTATGAATCCAAAAGCACAAGAACCAGCCCGAATGCGAATATATCTGGATGGAGTGGTTGTTACTGAAGGGGCGGGTGAAGATGTTACCGACGGAATAGTTACTATCGACACAGACCGGCTGTACAAACTTATTAACTTGCCTAAAGCCGGACAGCATCAGCTGAAACTTGAGTTTTTGGATAACAAGGCTGAGTTATTCGCGTTTACGTTTGGATAATAGGGAGACTGTACAGTTAGGAATTGTGTTTACGATGCCGGCGTTTTTCTTTCTCCATACCGATTTTCATATAGATTTCCTCAAGTTGATCCAGCTCTTCATCGGTCATTTCTTCGACATGAATAATAGTGTTGTGAGCCCCTTTTACTGATCTAATCAGCTCATCGAGCTTAATATTTACCGCTCGCGATTCGCGGTTTTGCGTGTTCTGAATTAAAAACACCATAAGGAACGTTACTACCGTTGTGCCGGTATTAATTACCAGCTGCCACGTATCTGAGTAGTCAAAGAGCGCGCCAGAAAAAGCCCAGACAACAATAACAAGTAGAGCGCCAACAAATGTCCAGGCGTTTCCTGCCCACTCGGAAACTTTCCGTGCAATTTTACGAAATGTATTATTCATTAGCCAAATTATAGTATAATTTTAGGCATGGATACCTACGAATTTATTGAGGATGTTGCAAATGGTGTGTACGCTCAGGATTACTCTTCAAAAGGCAAAATTGACGGCGTACAGATTATCGATATAAACCGTTTTGTAACAGACGAAGGCGACTTTTCAGAAATCATCCGATTAAATGAAAACGGAGAACTGCTTGCAGTTCCAGGATTTAAACTCGCCCAGATCAACAGAACCCGCATCTTCCCAACTGCCGTAAAGGCCTGGCATGTCCACAAGAAACAAGATGAAATCTGGTATACATCCCCTTATAACCAGCTTTTTGTAGGCTTGTGGGATGTCCGCAAAGACTCCCCTACAGCAAATATGACCATG
>CAYOVA010000022.1:0-1876 GCA_964407325.1 uncultured Gammaproteobacteria bacterium
GCAGAACTACACCACACTCGTGCATTTACCCAATCGGCATAATCACTTTTGTTGCCATCTCCGGCGTCTGTTACCCGTAACTCCAGATACTGCGGATTTGCCAAAGCCAAGTTCACTGTGTACGTTTGCCCTCCTCCTTTTACAACCGGACTGCGATATACCCGGTTTCCATCGGCATACACATCAAACTGAACGGTTCCTGCTGTACTCGCACTATCGTCTACCCCGATAACCGAGGAGAACCGCGTGCACTTTCCTTTTAGATGATAATTAATACTGGAATACGCATACGTGCCTAGACCTTTGGAATAAGTAACACCACGTAGTAAAAGTGCCTTACCATCACCTGCACTGCTTCCCCCATTACTGCGGTCCCGTTCTACCGGCCCTAATCCATTTGATGTGCCAGTCCATGAAAGGGTGCTAAGGAAATACGATTGCACCCCGGCGGCCTGGGTAAGGGTAGGAGTGGGTGGTTTTGTTATAGTAGCTGACGGAATACGAGTTGGGGTCGCTGTTTTTAGTATTGCTGTAGGAATTCTACTCGGAGTGATCGTGGGAGCACGAGTTATGGTAGGTGAAGGAGCTGTAGTCAAAGGTACAGTGGGAACAATAGAAGGAGTCGCAGTTGTTACAACTGGTGCCGTTGTAACCATCTGTTGCGGGGCAAGGTATGCTCTAAAATTACCACTCAAGTGCAACAGTGCCATGGTGTACAACATTCCGTCGTAATATCGATATTTTCCTGAGGGTATCGGCAGATTCCACACATCCTGTGCCAGAGGATATACAAATTCATTGTTTCCAATAAGGCTTCCCGTTCCGTTCATGGCTACATGACCTGGAGAATTCATATCAGCACCAATCGGCGTACCATCAAGATTCCAGCGGTTGGCGTACGCTGGTCGCTTGGTACCAAAAAAAGTCTGAAACCGGTTCACATACTCAATTGCCCAAGGGTTGGTGCCCCACCAGGCATGATCTACAGCAATATTGGCTATCGTTCTCCACGAATCGTACGCAAATACAGCGCCTCCCGCACATCCATATATGGGAGTGCCCGTAAGATCGGTGCAATCTGGTAATAGACCGGTTTCCGGGCGGGGTGTTTTTGATAGGACAGTTTGCCAGTACGCTCTGCTTTGCTGTGCTGCCTGTTGCCAGAAGGTTCTGCCATCACTGGTGGTATCAAAACGTGCCCAGACTTCAAAAAAAGCCGGTAAATGGTATGAAGGATCGGTCTTAAGAGCAGCATCTCCTATGGGGGCAAACACGATGTATTTTGTTGTGGGATCAAACATACTGCGCATACCATTGGGACGATTATCATTTCGCATGGCATTTAACAGCTTTTGAGCATCGGTATGATAGTTATGCCCACCGGCATTTCCCCACCGGTTACCGGCAAATATCAGAGCAGTGGCAAAGTATGCTTCCCCATCGGGAGCGGGACCTTCATCACGGGCGCGGTACGGGGCAAACGCATCCAACTGCCAGGAAAAATACCCTTCCTTTCCTGAACCCACCGGGCACTGAGTAGCCCGTGGGCATTCCATATAGGTTTTGGCAAAGCGCCATAACCTGTCAAATTCATCACGTTTATTCATTTGCACGGCAATCATCATGCCATAGGACATTCCTTCACTTCTGATATCGCTGTTTCCTGTATCTTCAATAAATGCCATATCGGTTCCAACGGGGCGATATACCGCCTGAGTATTAGGGTCACCATAAAAAAGAGCATTCCATGAATCCTGCAGTTTTTTATCGATATCCGGTGGACTGTAACCAGTTTCAGAAAACAGATTGCGATACCCCCCACTTAACACAGAGCCACTTGCAGCAAGTGTAGGCACAGGCGGAGCTGTTGGTGCAG
>CAYOVA010000022.1:1976-8732 GCA_964407325.1 uncultured Gammaproteobacteria bacterium
GCATACGGGAGTGAAGTACTAACTTGTTCCCGTCCACTTTCATTACAATAAAAAACCACCCGGGTAGCTTCAATCCCGGGATTACACTGGCCAGGAATTGTTTTCCATTCGGAAATAGCGGAAAGTAATGAATTGCTTTCAATTTCACTAAAGGTGTTTGCAGCCAGTACATTCTTCTGTGTAATCCAGCTGAACATTGCAGCGCTTACTATACCAATACTTCCCAGCAACAATAACAATACGGTTACATTTTTTCGCATAATAACTACTGTATATCAGTATATAGTATGCGAACACTTTTTACCCAAACCTCTCCTTCGCCAGCTCCCGTGCTTTCCGAATCTCCTCGGCTCTATCCCGCTTGGGTGCCTTAGTAATCAATCCAGCTAACAACTTCTCAACCTCAGCAGTTACACCATCCACTGCTCTATCAAACACTTCTTTATTCGCTTCCGATGGTTCTGCAAATCCACTCACCTTCCTCACAAATTGTAAGGCGGCATCGTGCATTTCTTCACGGGTTGTTGCTGGTTCATAGTTAAACAACGGTCTGATACTTCTGCACATATTGTTGTTATTCTACCACTTTTGACTGGTACAATAACGCAAATACAATTACATGTACTATGGCCGAAAATGATATCTATCAGGAACGCTATCTAGCGCACCAGCAAAAAAAAAGGGATCAGCTATCGCCGCAACCAGGCACTAGTAGCTTTCAAACTTTTTCCCCGGAAGAAGCTGCTGCTCTTTATCAGATTCTGGAATCACGTCGCTCTCAGCGAGTATTTTCATCACGGGAGGTTGAATATGCTGTTATCGAGCAGATTCTGAAAGCAATGGCGTTATGCCCCTCGTCATGTAACCGCCAGGCTATAAACGCAAAGCTTATTTCAAGTCGCGATGACAAGGAATTTCTATCCGGAATACTTGTTGGTGGAGTGGGATGGAGCCACCGTGCAAACAAGCTGATGCTCTTATTTGCAAATCAAACTGCTTACAAGAGTCCTGCAGAACAACAGTTTATGCCGTGGCTTGATGCGGGAGCAATGATAATGACTACCCTGCTTGCTGCTGAAGCAAACAATGTTGGCGCTGCCTATATTAATCCCAATATACGGGAGACAAATTACGAATTATTCCATGCACGATATGGTGGAGATGACTTATTGTTTTGTGGGGCTATTGCGTTAGGGTACTTTGATACCCGTGTTGAGGAAACACCTAAAAGAAACCCAGGCGAAGTTTTGTTGCAATAGGTGCACAACTTACTCATTATTAAAAACCAATTCTTTTTCCTTAAGAGTTTCTCCCAGTATTCGCAGTGCTTTTGGAATTGGCCGGCACCCGCATTAATGGTAGATTTGAAGACGGAAACAATCAAATATCTGGGAACGTTTAAAGCCCAGGCACATGGAAAAGCGGAAGGGGTAATAGTGCAAATGACCTGCTATACCGCCGAGTACGAAGGAACTCTCCAAGTTGCCTCCGAAGTTGAAACAATGGCATGGCTTGATACTTCGGTTGATTATGCAGAACTTTCACCTGTAGACAGGATTATTTTCGACTACCTAAAAGAAAAAACCCTTATAGATTAATATATCTTCTCACCCTTTTTCATCATTTCCAGTAGTTTTTCCATCCTTCGCTTACGTGTTTCCGGCTTTTTAACAGTAGCTAATCGAAACGCAATGGCAAACCTGTTTGTTTTATTCAGCGAATTAAAAAACTCGAACGCTTTTGGGTGCTTTGAAACTTCTTTCACAAAATCATCAGGTACTTCCATTTCAGAAGGAGGTGCATACGCTGCATCCCATCTTCCATCCGCTTTGGCACGCTCTACCTCAGCTATGCCAGCAGGCTGCATTTTCCCTTCTTTTGTTAACCGCTCTATATGCCGCCGGTTTATTTGCGACCATAGGCTGCGCTTTCCCCGCGGGGTAAACTTTTGCAACCAGCTTACGTCATCGTAGGCTTTTGACTGGCCGTCTATCCACCCGTAGCAGAGCGCTTCGGGAATAGCATCCTGGTGCACAATAGAGGGTACGCCTGAAGCTTTTTTGTACATGCGGATCCAGACTCCCGGAACCTTGTCATGATTCTTATGGAGCCACTTGCGGAATTCTTCAGCAGTTTTAAAAGGGATTATTTCGTAGTCTTTCTTTTCTATCATACAGGTCATATTTTAGCTTATAATACGGCATCTCGCTAGACTCTCAATAAAGAAAGACAAGGAGTACACCATGGAGAACTCAGAAATGGAGACCACTGGCTCGACGCCCGCTGAGGAAAAAGCGCGGAAGGCCTGGAAGCTCATTTTCGGTAAGATCCGAAACGGTACGTACGAAGGGTTGCAGCTTGCTCGGGTGTCGGTGCATGCTTCGGAGATCGACAATGATCCGTTCCCCGCCTGGATCGAACTGTTTCTCGAAGTATCGGGTCACACTGGAGAGCAGAAGCCCGGTATCTGGATGCTGAGAGCTGCTGACGAAAGGCGCTCACTGTATCGTCCGCGCGAAGAAGCAGTTCGGCTGTGTCATCTAGTGACCACTTGGTTGGATAGGGTGCTCACCTACGCCGGTTACTACCCAATTACGATTAGAGTGTACGCGGACGGGACTGTTATTGCGCATATTCCGCAGCGGCGGAAAAAGGCTGTTCTCAACGGCCAACTGAACGAGCTGATCTTGGAGCTGGCAGTTCGTATTTGGCCTCAGGTTTTGGGTCGCGACCGGTGCTAGTAAGCACTAGCCAAAAAGAGGCGTTGGGGGCAACCCTGACGCCTCATCTTTCAACTACACTGCTATTACTCTGTTCTTACGCAAAAATGCTACATTAGGTTGTATTGTCCAGTGGAATGGCGATGCAAAATAGACCATTCTTGTTTCATTATTTTGATTACACCCACAACACCAGCACCAGGCTCATCAGCGCGAGTGTTACCAGGTAATATCCATTGAGGATACCCCATAGCTTCCAGCTACGCCCTTCCATCAAGGTATACCCTAACGTAACCGGTGCGGCAAACCCGAGCCAGTTAAAAAAAGCCCCAGCTAATGCTCCGTTTACCCCTCCAAAACCAAGGTAATCAATCGCAAAAATCAGCGCATGTGCAAGCACCCAGCTCATAACCAGCGATCCCACAAACATAATCCCGTACTTATACCCCTGGTTTGATTCCGCATCCTTCTTTGAAACGCCGGTCTCTTTCATCCAGGCATTTCCAAAAAGTGGTCCATACCAGACAGCACCGACAATCATACTAACAACCGCAGCCGCAAACACTGCAAGATAGTTAAGAGGTACTCCCATAAGAATTAAATAAATGATAATACTACTAGAATACACGCAAATAGCGAAAATGTCTCTTTGTCACGCTATTTTTCGAATTTTGGGTTATTATAGTGGTATGAAGAAATCAACAAAAAAATCTAAAACAGAAGATGTAGAAATAGAAAATGATGAAAGTATGGAAGAAACTGAATCAGAATCAGTTTCGGAAAAAGCAAATGCTCAAAAAAAAGAGAAGAAAAATGGTTCCTTCTTTCAAAAGCTCCGTGGGAATCATAAATTCCGTTTAGGTTTTATCTTGTTCTTAATGGCAATCGTTGTTGTTCTTTTTATAGTTTGGGAAAAGGCACGTATTGGTCTTGTTATTGCTTTTATCGCTCTTCTTGCAGCATTTGGCCTTGAAGCAACTCAAAACGACTTTGACATGGGAAAGCTTATTCAGACAAAATCGTTTAACGAATCCAAAGTTTCTCGCGATGAAGGCGGCAATATTTTGTTTGATAAAGAAGGCAATATCGTAACCGATGGCTCCGGAAAAAAAGCAGACGAATACAACTGTGATGATTTTGAAACCCAGCCTCGTGCGCAGGCTTTCTTTGACAAAGTAGGCGGAACTGGAAACGATATTAACCGCCTCGACGGTGACAAAGATGGTGAGGCGTGTGAAAGCTTGCCCAAAGGCGGAACTGAGTAATCCCTTGCCGTCGTGCAAGCAAGCTTGTTATACGCTATTTATACGATATTAAAATTCTGGTTAAAGATATTCTCCGGATCGTATTTCTTTTTTACTTCCAGTAAGCGCTGATATGTTTTCAGTGGATACAGCGTGGAGATGTCTGCTTTCGAGTCACTGATAAAACAGGAATATGCACCACAGGAAAATCGCTGTATTCCTTTCCATGTGACCAGTGCTTTATCTATTACGTCATCGGCGGCATCGACAGGGACAAAGGTTGGTACCATAAGCCAAACCTCGCTGTTCCGGTGGGCAAATGCAGTCGAATCCTGGGGGACTTGTGCCATCGCTCCACCTAAACTTCGCATCTGGACAAAGGGAGTCGCCGGTTTCCCAAGCGTATTGGCAAGATAGTCGATAACTTCATCGGTCATTGTTTCTACGAAGGCGTTGTTTACGATTACGCGAATCCCCTCCGGAGGGTGTGCTTCTTCTAACACATCAGCATAATCTTTTACCTGGATATTGGTGGTAGTAACCGATCCAATATGCATGAGTGGCTCTATTGCACGTTTACCTGCTGCTTCCGTTCCGTTATAGCATAGCAGAAGCAATGCACCAGGAGGATTTCCCGTAAATTCTGGCATAATCATAAGAGAAGTGGTTAGGTCTTCTTCTGCGGTTCGCATATACTCTGTCCAGCCTTTTATCAGATCTTTTAGATTATCAAGGGTATACATAATCATCCCGGAATATACCTGTCCAATTTTATGAACTTTAAAGTCAAACCACGTTACCACCCCAAAATTACCTCCCCCTCCACGAATTGCCCAGAATAAATCTGCATTTTCGGATTCACTGGCATAGAGCACTTTTCCATCGGCAGTAACAATCTCCGCACCAACCAAACTATCAATTGCCAGTCCAAATTTACGCACCAGCCATCCTATACCACCGCCAAGCGTTAATCCGCCAACCCCAACCGATTTGGTATCGCCGGAAGATAGTGCCATATTATATCGCTTTAACGTGTCTGCTACATCTCCCCACACTGCCCCCGAACCGACACGGGCTAGGCCTTTCATCGGATCTTTCAGCTCGGTAGTTGAAAAGTGTGCCATCGAAATAACCATGCCATTATCATTCGTGCTAAAACCGGCGACACTGTGCCCACCGCTTCTGATAGCAAGAGGCATTGTATACTTTCGCGCGAAAGAAATTGCAGCGGTGATATCCTCTGTTATTTTTGGCCGCACCACAACAGCAGGTTTTCCTTTATAGAACGGGGACGAACCCGCTTTTTCGTACTCTGGATCACCGGGAAGGATAATGTCTCCAGTAAAGCTTTGTTTGAGAGTTGAGATTTCCATGGATATATTGTATTCCTTTTTTTACATCAGGTGAAAACTATAATTACTTTTCAATATACGCCTTCGACAACTCTTTGTAAAACTTGGAATTGTAAAAGATTGTTGTTGTGAGTAAACCCAGGAAACCAGCTACCGTAAATACCAGAGCAATTCCCCGTGCATACCCCACACCAAACCAGCTCCCAATTAATTCAGCGCCTGCTCCCCCTTCGCTCATTAAGGGAATGGTGATAAACTGCGCGATTGGACCAATAATAAATGCCATAATCGGTGAAGCAGATTGTTCAACACTTTGCGCAAATCCCACTACGCGACCTAATCGTTCTTGAGGAACTACTTTCTGGAAAATTGTTTGTTCTGAAGCTTCGATAAACGGAATTACACACAAGTAGACAAACATCCCTACTACCATTGGCCAGATAGAAGGATGTACGGTAAATATGCAACTGATTCCCCAGATAACAAAGTTGGTCATCATTAACGATTTGACCGCGTTTTTGCCCAAACCGAATTTTGCGATAAAAATGCCTCCCAAAATAAAGGCAGTGCTGAGGAATCCCCAGATTAAACCCCACACTTGAACGGAAACCAGGGATAATCCATAAGCATCCATCAAGGACATAAACACACCACCCAAAAAGTTATTAAATGTTGCAAAAAGAATAAGGGCAAGCAAGCCCGGAACTGCATTAATAACGTGAATTGTTCCTTTAATATCCACTTTCTTTGGAACTTCCTCACCGTCTACATGGGCAACCCCCTGTTCAGGGATATTCTGCAGCCACATATGAAGAATTGCTCCGGATGTAAGCACTACTGCAAGCACCATTACAACATTCATTCCGCCCCAGCCTACTAAAAATGCACTTAAGACAGAAACAATCAGGAATACAATGCCATTTGTTGTTCCCACCAAGCCGTTTGCTTTATCCCGCTTATCTTCGGGGACAAGCATTTTTACAAGAGTAGACAAGGCAATGTACCTGATGTTCCCGGCAATCACACCGAATAAAAGGAGCGTTACAAAAGTCCAGAAATATGGATTTTGGATATTGGTAAATGACCCTTCGGGGGCAACAATATAAATGATGAATGATAAAGTAAACAATATAAGCGTAACCACACTGGAGGCAAGCATCATCGTTTTCTTTTTGTGATGATCCACCAGACTGCCAAACCAAATTCCAGTGGCTGCCACAGACAAGGTATAGATGCCCGACATAATAGCAGTAGCAAATACCGATTTTGTCTGGAGAAACGCGTAAAAGATAATTGCAAACCACACAGTCATTGTGGTGATGTTTGCAATAAACACATTCACCAGAATGTTGTAAAACGTTTTCATGTTATTTGCCATACGATCATTGTGATCCTGCTCACTTTCTTGTGCCATTCTATTATTGTAATTGATAGTTCTGT
>CAYOVA010000022.1:8832-12693 GCA_964407325.1 uncultured Gammaproteobacteria bacterium
TTGTGATCCTGCTCACTTTCTTGTGCCATTCTATTATTGTAATTGATAGTTCTGTGCTAGTAAGCTATCCAAACGTTCCAGTTGTTCACTAAACCCTTGCTCTACGCCCATTTCGACTACTTTTTCGAGTTCTTCAAGTGAAGCAAAAGTAGAAACGCTTACCAATTTTGTGGTATCTCCACGATCTTCAAAGTTGTTAACGATATCAAGTGTTGGCATCCCAGGAGTGAGATTAAACTGCTCGTCGCTAAACTGATCGGTATATATCATTTTTTCGGGTGCGACTACTTCCTTAAAAGTTGCAACTGCGCAGGAAACCCATTTTTCTCCACCTTGCTGATACATGCAGTATTTCCATTTACCACCGGGTGAAAGGTTTAATTCAGTAATCTTGGTGTTCCAGTTTTTTGGTCCCCACCATTTTTCTAATAGTTCTGGAGTTGTCCATGCTTCCCAAACTAATTCTCTGGGAGCATCAAACACGCGTTCCATCACGAGCTGCTTTGCTTCTTTGTTAACCGTAACCTGTAGTTTATGTGCCATATTATTTTTGTTTTTTAATTTTTAATTGCTGTAAAACCGCATCCAGGCGATCGTAGCGTTCGCTCCACATTTTCTTAAGTTTGGTAACCCATTCATCCAGATTGTCGATTGCATCGGCGTTGATCTGGTAAATGCGCTGTTGTGCACGCTTCTCGACCTGCACAAGATTGGCTTCACGCAGCACCTTTAAATGCTGAGAAATCGCGGGAGCACTCACATCAAACTCTTTGAAAATGTCTGAAGCAGACAATTCCCCTTTCGTTGCAAGCATTTCGATTATCTCGCAGCGTGTGGGTTCCGCTAGTGCCTGGAAGATTTCATAGGTTTGCATATGGTTTTATAATAAAGCATTCTCTTAATTAAGTCAATACTTAAATAATGTGGCCGTTCGCATTTTTCGTTAAGATAATGGGGGGAAACCTATAGTATGCTATACTACAAGAACATTCCGCACCGTGCGGAGACAGAAAGGATCGAAAGATGAGTGAAGGGTCTAATCTAGTGCGCGGCACGCTGAAGGTATTGACCGAGCCGGGGCGGCACGGCTTCATGACCGAAGAAGGCATGTTCATTGGCTTTCTGCCGCCGCTCGCTGCCGGCTGGTTCCCTGCGCAACCGGGCGAGTTCCAGCACCAAGGAAAGGTGACGGTTAACGTGAGTAGCGACTCCGTTTTCCTTGCCCTTCACCCCGCCCCGGATGGCGAGAAGATGGCGGTGCAGATGGAGCTCGGTATCAGCGACAGTCCCCAGGACACCACACTGGCCGAGGCTCAGATTATCATGCCAGCGTCACTCCAGTCCACCATCGTCCAGACCGAACTCGATCTCTTATTCGGCCTCTGGACTCTGAGCATCACGGTGATCAGGACGAACGGCGGGAGCCGCACGTACTGGATCCTGTTGAACTGCATGGACTACCAGGTCGGCCTGATCGATCCGGGCAAGTCGATGGCATAGCACTGCTCCTGCAACGGTATATGAGAAGTAGCGGCGGGTTACAATCCCGCCGCTCACATAAAAACAACTACATCAATGCGTCTCTACCGTTTCCGAATGTGAAGTATCAGATGGTACCCATGCTTCTAGTTGATTGATTTCCGCAGTTTGATTTTCAATAATCTCTTGTGCCAGCTGACGAACTTCCTCCCGCTGGGTAATTGCCAGAATCTGCTCTGCCATATCCACAGCTCCTTTGTGATGGTCAATCATTCCCTTAATATACAGCTGGTCCTGTTCTTCTCCAGCTGTTTCTTTCAGCTCCTGCATCATAGGTCTGTACATTCCGGAAGATTTATATTCTTTTCCATACCACTCCGCGTACCACACTTTCATTTGCTCAATCTCCTTTGTTTGAACATCGATAACCTTTTCTGCAAACTGCATTACCTTTGGATCTTTTGAAATACTCGCAATAGTGCGCGATGCCATTACCGCCTCTTCGTGATGAGGGATCATTGCGTTCAAAAATGCTTCATCGCTGGCAACTTCAATAGAATGAATTTCTTCTATTATCGACTGCTCGGGTGTAGGTTGCGGCTGAGAGGCGACTAAAAATGTGGGAATTGCAATAACAATTGCTATTGCAACAATAAAAAAGATAATTGAGTTATCGGTTGCATGATGCTTTTCTTCGTGGTGTTCCATAGAGGGAATAATATCTAATACCCACTATTATATGTGATATAATCAAGTTGTAGTTGTAATCTACTTTTTAGACTAAGTTTCTACCTTAATTAGATGCGAGCTTCTAAAAACATTATTTATTCTTTTTTTATATGGCAAAAAATCTATTTGTAGCCGGTTTGGATTACTCAGTAACCAACGGCGAACTGGAAGAACTGTTCTCGCAGTTTGGTTCAGTGGTTTCGGCAAAAGTTATAATTGATCGCGATACCGATCGAAGCAAGGGTTTCGGATTTGTAGAAATGAGCTCAAATGCAGAGGCTCAAGCCGCAATTGGCAATCTAAACCAGAAAGATTTCAAAGGACGAAATTTGATGGTAAAAGAGGCTCTTCCCAAAGGTGAACATTCGGGAAGCCGTTTTGGTGGAAACAAATTCGGCAACAACAAAAACGGGGGTAGAAATGGAAGATCGGGAAGGGATAATTATCGACGAGACTGGTAATGTTTTCTTTTACAGCTTAAGAATTTACTGATTTGCCTTCGCTCGAGACCGTGCAATAATTTTATTGTTTCTTCTTTCAGTGTCTTTTTTCTGTCGCATAACTTCACGCTGCTTAAAGTCATCCCGGCATCCGGTGTTTGAACACTCGTAAAAAGAAGTGGTTACCGGGTTAAACTGGCCTTCTTCAAGCACGGTAGTACGATTTACCAGCAGTATTTTGCTGCGACAATCAGGACATACGCGAGAAGTAACTTGGGGATAAGTAGTATAGGTGGAATTAAGCATACTGTCAGTATACCAGAAATATCCTCTAAAAGTCTCTCTGGGATTAGAAACACACACCTAAGATACATCTCTTTGCTGGCGTAGCGGTAGGAGTAGCAGTAGGTTCTGCTTTTTGCGCTGTGCCTGTTGGAGAAGCTGAGGGAGCGGGAGCTGCTACTTTACCCGAAAGGACTGCTGATCCAAGCTGCGCGTTAGAACTCATCGGTTGCCCATTAATTGAGCGTACCGGTACATTTGCCACTGACATATTGTGGTCATATCGATAGTAATTGGCGGTCTGGCCTTCGGCAGGTAATGTTGTTATGGTAAGCTCGTTTCCCCATGGTCCTGGAGCGCATCCTCGCCCTCCGCGGACTAAAAAGGTATAGGTCGTATTTGGTGACAACGCATTCACAGTAAAAGTCTGTACACCCTCATCATTTCCCCCAATTTGTGCACCGTATTGCCTGTCGCCCGACATGTGTCCGAACGCGATAAAATAGTTATCGGCATCGTTTGCAGGAGTGTAATACAATTTCGCGCTGGTGGACTGGACATCGATCTGAAATAAATCCGGAGCATTCATATCAACAGACATAGAACATTCCTCCGCAGAAACAGGCATGACAAGAAGGAACACAAATACGGAAACAACAGCAAGCAGATATCGGGTTAATGTCAGACGTGCGTAATTTAGTTTTTTCACACACTAATAGTGACATAAACGAATATCATATTCAATAAGAAAGTAACTATTACTGTTTTCTGGGAGAATGATAGAAAGAAGAAGTATAAGGAAACATATAATATGGTAACATCCACCTAATAGAAGTAATATGCCTTCTATAATAGAATATGAACACTTCATTTATAAAATTGATCGCCATTACCACAATGGTCGTCGACCATATCGGGGCTTACTTTTATC
>CAYOVA010000022.1:12793-24091 GCA_964407325.1 uncultured Gammaproteobacteria bacterium
AAAACCTATTTCTTTTTCTCCTCGTTCTGTTTAACACCTGCTTTTACCAAGCGCTTAATAAGAGATATGGGTAGCTCTTTATCATGAGGAAACTGAATAGTCGATGTTGATGTTACATACCCGTTCAGTTCCTGTTTTAGATTGTCCAAAAGGGGTGGGATTAAATAGAGTCCTATATGGTTTCTTGCATAGCCAAAATAGGCCAGTCTTCCTTTATAGCCATAATAGGGCATACCATAACTGATCTTTTCTTCCGCCTCAGGAGCTGCTTCGCGAATTGCGGCTCGCATGTGCTTTAGCTTGTCCTGCAATTCTTTCGGCGCCGATGCTATATAGGCGTCTACTGACTCTGGTTTATTCATAATTATTCGTTATTATACTCCGTGTAACTGTCATAGAGCTTGCCTTCTTCAGCAGTGGGAGGGTTGAATTTTTTCGCAAAAGAAAGTAAATCGTTGTACTGAATTGTGATATCCGCTGTCTGATTTCGCTTTTCAATACGCTCCCACAGCACCTCTAACGGGGTATTTAAGAAATACAGTTCAACTTTTGCTCCCAGTTCCTTAGCTTGTTTTCGATACTGTTCACGTTCCCAGTCCGGCCAAAACCCGTTTTCCATTATTACCGTCATCCCTAGCTTGAGAAGCGTTTGAGCATGCTCCCATAGCAGCTGCTCGACTGGTACCCGCAACCTATCCAATTCAGAGATATCGGCTGGATCTTTCATAATTGGGATAATCCATTCATCCGGGCACAAGCGAATTGCATGTCGTTCTTCTTCAAGCTTTTTTGCAAGAGTTGTTTTACCCGCTCCTGGGAGCCCGCAAATCATAATAAGTCTTCCTACCATGATGAGATTATACTAGCTTAGCTTCTTCATGGATAAGCAGATTTAGTAGAATAAGCTTGAAAAATATGAAACTTCCAAGCAAAGAAGAACTGCAAAAGGCTTCCACCAAAACACTTACCGATTTGCTCGGTCCTGATATGAAAGTGCTTTTTGTAGGTATTAATCCAGGGTTGTTTACAGCTTATTCCGGCTTTCCGTATGCCCATCCCGCCAATAGGTTTTGGCCGACTATTTATGCCGCGGGATTTACACCCAGACTGTTACAGCCTTCCGAATATAAGACCATGCTGGAATACGGATATGGAATGACAAATGTCGTTGCCCGCGCGAGCGCAAATGCCAATGAACTCACCAAAGCAGAATATGTAGAAGGAGGGAAGATTCTTATAGAAAAAGTACTCAAATACCAACCTGACTGGGTAGCATTTGTAGGCATTCAGGCATATAGAGCGGCCTTCAACAAGCCTAAAGCACACGTAGGGAAACAGGAAGATATGATTGGTGATTCAAAAATATGGGTTTTGCCTAGTCCCAGCGGGTTAAATGCTCATTATAGACCGGCAGATTTTGCACGTGTGTTTAGGGAATTGAGGGAGGCGGTGAAGTCGGTGTAACGTTATTTTTCTTTCTTTTTTGTGACTGGTTTATGGGGATCAAAAACTCATGAAAAGTGTTCCTTTCAAAGAAAGATTCTTCACTTAAGTAAACCCCTGATGTTCCTCTGCAAGCTTGAGAACCTTTGCAAGGCCTTCCATATCAACATCTTCCAGTTTGTTTATTCGAATGCAGCTTTTCCCGACTTTCACTTTTCCTAACGTATCTTTATACTTTTCGGCAAGGTACTCCTTGTTGATGGTAGAGCAAATGTACAGGCTAATATGCTGTTTCTGGCTTGCCAGCATTATTACCGGCCATTCGATATCTTCTTTCTTGTAGTTCTTGTATGGGAAAGAACCATATCCCAGCATGTTCGAAGCAAAGTGAGGCTTCAAAGAGGGAACTGTTTTGCGAATAAATGCATCAAGCTGTTCGATTTGTGTACGACGCCTGGGTTCGAGCATGTCCATATACTCTTTGATAGTGGTTGCCTTTACAGGTTTAAACATGTTCATAGATACTTGGTTCGCAATAAATTACGCATGCGTTAGGCGGTTTCGTGCTTTCCGGCAATATTTACCATCCAGTTAACTCCAAATTTGTCGGTGAACATACCAAAAATATCACCCCAGGGCGCTTTGTCGATCGGCATAGTAATAGTGCCGCCCTCACTTAATTTACTCCAGAATCCTCGTAGTTCTTCCTCGTTATCACCACTCAGAGAGAGGCCAAAGTTAGTACCTGGCTTATATTCCATCTCCGGAGGGGTATCTGAGGCCATCAGTGTCCCGAAATCAGTGGTAAGCTGGGAGTGCATGGTGAGGTTATCAGTTTCTGGTCCGTGGGACATTCCACCATCCTTAAAGCTGGTGACTATGAGGTTACCCCCCAGAATAGAGTGATAAAATTCCATCGCTTCGCGAGAAGTGTTTTTAAAGTTAAGATATGCATTGAGCAAGGTTGCCATACAAATAGTGAAATGAGTAATACGGATATTGTACACAACTTTTTTTCACCCGGTGCTTCATATACGAGTTCCTAATCGAAACCTATTTGTGAAGAAAAAAACTATGCACGCCAGAAGCGCTGGTTTTTGCTTCGACAATTTCCGACCAATCACCGGGGCGGCACTCGTGTTGTCCGCGAACTTTAAAGTAGTAGGATGTATTGGGTCGAAGCATAGACACGCTGTAGCTTTGCACGCCTTCGCGAGCCAGATTGACTTGAGCGCCATGTTCTTCAGCAGAGGGGTTGGTAGAGTAACTGATTACAAATTCATTCGTGTTGCTAATAGGGCTAAAGAAGAGCGTGGCCGTATTCCCTTTTGTATCAATCTGAAACAGTTCTGTTTTAAACGGCTTTTCCACACCACAATCCCACGGTTCCTTGTCTTCTACCAATTCCTCTGGCTCGCCGTACGTAAACGTTCGCATATACATACGACCCCCACTCACTTGGGCAAATTGGGAATGGCCATCGGGGCTTATCCCCACACCGTACCAGTCCAAATCCACATTCCCGGCAGGCTGCACTTCCCGAAAGCTCTGCCCGCTGTTATCTGAATAGAATACCCGGTTATTGTTCGTTGTTCCGATACTGGTAGCAATCAGTATTTTGCTGCCGTCCATACTTATACCAGATGTCCGCCAATCATGGTCAAGGTCTCCCAATGGTTGTACTTCCCGCCAGGTGTCTCCCGTATTAGATGAAACATATACCCTGCCCCCATCCTGTCCGGCTACTATAATCTTGCCGGCGCCATCAATACTTACGGTGTTCCAGCTAGAATCCATATCTCCCGCAGGACGAATTTCCGACCAGGTTTCACCTTTGTCGCGGGAACGGTACATTCTGCCACTATAGTTTCCGGCAATTACTGTATCTCCGGAAGTATTCATTGCAATTGTCTGCCAGTTTCCGTTTGCATTGCCAGCAGGCCGCGTCTCTGACCAGGATGTTCCCCCATTGGTCGATCGGAATATACGCCCACTAGATACTCCTGCAACAAGGGTTCGTCCATCGGCGCTCATTGCCATAGAAGCCCATACGTTATCCTGGTTCCCATTAGCCCGAGCATCCGTCCAGGTAGTTCCCCCATTTGTAGAAATAAACACCCGAAACCCCGCTGCCGCTAACTTTTGTCCATCTGAACTCACCGCTACTGAGCTCCAATACTGGTCTGACTCACCTTCAAAAGGGTCTGTCCAGGTTGCCCCGCTATCTCGAGAAAACACCAGACGTCCGCTACTGCCCCCGGCAAGAATCACCTGGCCATTTGGGCTGGTTGCAATACTTGTCCAGGGCGCATCAACATTGCCCAGCGGTCGAAGTTCAGTCCAGGCAGGATCGGCCGAGTACGTAGGTTGCACAAGAAGAAAGGGTACCAGTCCCACAAGGAACACCATGAAGATTTTTTTGAAATAACCCATGTATTCAGTATAGGGAGGCTACAGATGAAAAACAATACTCGTCAATATGAAGAACGAATAAGAAAAAACAATAGAAGAATTTAATTCTTACTTAAAAACCCCTAAAAAGATAAGAACAAATACCAAGGCGGTAATTCCTGCAAAAGCACCCACCGTCCGCAAAAAAAGAGTGGCTGCTTGCTTTTTGTGCCCATCCAGCAACAGCAATAATGGTTGATACAAAAACAAATAGGCCATCACAGCAGCGGAAAGCGTAAAGAGCGAAAGGACGGCAATTGGCGTGAGTATGGTGTCTTTGGGACCAAATAACTGATTCCCAAAGGTCATAAACAAGGCAATAAAGCTAATATATGCAGTCGCACAGGCCGCGTTGATAAAAGGATTTTTTGTCATATGTGTTTAAACTAGAAATGTATATTAAGTATAGCAACATTTGCAAGGATTTTTGCCAGCAGATTCATAGTACTATGATAGTAAATCCAGTACTATATACCTATGCAAGCAGTGCAGCATGCTAAAAAAGCAACAGTTTTTATAGTCCTCCTTCTTTTGCTACAAGTGCTTAGCCCCGTGCTTGCCCAAACCGCCCCTTCCGTACCTGAATCGCCACTTAAGGGATCGCTAAACATCGAAAATCCGGTAAAACCCGTCCTGGAGCTTACAAACACCGGCAGCCAGGCCTGTGCTGTTATCAACACAAGCTACGGGACTGTTTCTGTTTCCCGATTTGAGCAGGAGGGAAAAACGATAGAAGCAATTCCCATCCAGACCAACCTGGATGACAGTATGGACGTGTTTTTTGAGCGCAACGTGAAGGTACTTCAACCGGGAGAAAAGACAGCTATTGAACTTGCGGTGTATCCGTTCAAATCAGGCTCCGCACTCAAGACCATATCCTGGTCAAAAACAACTGGCGCATTCGGGATGATCTATCCGTTTGTCGCAAACAAACCATACACGCTGGAAATTGCGTATCAGCCACCAGTTGCCGCACTTGGGGATGTCCCGCTGTGTGGTAGCGCTTCTGCATCAACTGGCGACTCTGCTCTACCGCCATTTGCCAACTGGCAGATGGTAGCAATCGGGATCGGTGGTATAGTTCTTTTGGTACTTTTGCTTTTCATATTGCTCCGGAAGCGAAAAAAACATTCTAAAACGGGAGCAGCACTACTGCTATTTATTACAGCCTCCACACTGCTGTGTATAAAACCGGTTTCCGCCGAATACTCTGTTCCGACAGATGCAGTGGGTCAATTCGATGCCTGCATGGCGATTTTTAATGAACATCCCGAGATTACCGATCCCATCTTAAGCGATATTGATCCGGAGACAATTTACATCTTTACCAACAGCGAACACTACAATGATGCAACAGACTGGCCGGACGGTTCGTACCATGTACACTGGGATCCTGAATCCGAGTATCCCTACCCGGGCGGAGACGGGGTTATGTCAAACCCGTGCGACAGGCTGTTTCATGAGCTGTACCATGTCTACGAAATCAGCAACCGCACCAATGACCGGAGTGAATGCGGCAGCTCCGGTATCCCGATTGCTGAAGTCAATGCTGTCCGTGCCCAGAACGCACTGCGGGAAGCGATGGGATTACCTCCGCGAACCCACTATGGCTTCGATCCGCTCCCCTCCGGGGGGTGTGACGAAGAAGAACCCGAAGAGCCACCGCCACCTTCCTTTGGCTGCGGCTTTTCCTGTGCTTCTTCCTGGGGTGATCCGCATATACGAACGTTCGATATGGTGTACTTTGATTTTCATGCAGTAGGAGAGTTTCTATACTCCACCGATTCCAGCGGTGAATATGAGGTGCAGGTACGCCAGCAGTCCTGGCCTCGCTCAAGAAGTGCTGCAATAAACACGGCCATTGCAATACAAATAATGCAGGATACAGTGGAACTAAAGGTACAGGGCGGACAGTTTGTTCTGGTAGAAAACGGGAAAGAAACGCCTCTGGAAAGTAAAACACTGCCATCTGGAGGACAACTCGAAACGCAAAATGGCAACTATGCCTACCTTTCATGGCCGGACGGCACGATGGTAAAGGTCCATTTTTACAATACCTATGGGCTGGATATTTTTGTGCAGCCTTCGGAACGCAGAAAATCCCGTCTGGCAGGGGTTCTCGGTAATATGAACGATAACCGAGAAGACGACTTGCAGATTCGTGGCTCCAGAAAGGTTATTAAAGCGCAATTTGATCAGATCTATCCCGCTTTTGCAGACAGCTGGCGGTTAACACAAGAAAGTTCACTGTTTACCTATGCACCAGGAACAGACACCGAAACATTTACTGACAGGTCGCTCCCGGAACAATATGTTCCACCAGAACAACTTGGCAACAGAGCCAGTGCTGAAAGAATCTGTAAGGCACTGGGAATTACCGAGCCCGCGGTGTTAGAAACCTGTATTTTTGATGTGGCTATTACCAACCGTCCGGATTTTGCGTATTCCGCAAGCTATGTACAAAAATCCTTTGCAGCTACACCCCAGGGTAACAATGTAACGTGGAACATGGTTATTACCCAACCGGGCGAAAGCGCAGTAGAGCGGTTTGAAGCAACGGAGGGAGATGTTCTGTTTTTTGAGATACCGAGTACAACATTTCCCGCCCAGTGTGGTGCACTTGGTGTTCGCAATCCCGGGGGAGATATAATTGCAACTGGCTGCATAACCAGCGGCAGCGGATTTGTTGACCGCTTTGAAATACCTGCCACTGGCACCTATGAGTTTTTCTTCAAGCCGGTAGGTGGAGCAACCGGACAGGCCGCGGTAAAAATGCACACGGTACAGGATGTAACAGGTACGATTATTCCCGGAACTTCCCCCTTTGATGTAAACCTGACCACTCCCGGTGCGATGGCACAACTTACCTTTGCAGGTGTAGCAGGACAACAAATCGAAGTACAGTTTTCCAACAGTACCCTTCCCGGCCAGTGCGGAGGATTTTATCTTACCGGACCGGAAGGGAATAACATCGGCAGTACGTGTATTACAAACGGCGAAGGCATCATTGATCCGGGGGGGATTCAACTCACAGAAACCGGCACCTACACCGTAACTATTGATCCTGGTAACATCGGAACAGGCAGTGTTCGGGTTGAGGTAGTGCTACGGGATATATAACTCCAGGACTTTCTACCAGCACAAAATGTGATACTCTTATATATACAAGTATGAAAAAAATTTTGGCAGCTATTGCCATTCTTCTTGCGTGCACTCCTTTTTTTTCTCCATTCTATGTAAAAGGCGCAGATAATCTTGTCGGGTACTGGAAGTTTGATCAGGGCAGTGGAACATCACCTGTTGACAGTAGCGGGGAAAACGTCTCAGGATCTTTTACTGCAACACAACCAACATGGTCCACTGATGTACCTTCCACACAGTTTAGCAACCCGTATTCTCTGGACTTTAGTGGAACGGGTGACGGGATAACAATAGCCTGGCCTTCTGCGCTTAACTTTGCCGAAACTGCACCACGATCCTTTTCTTTCTGGTACAAACCCACAGGAGACGGTGAAAACGCATCAGGAAACTTCGATCGCATTATTAGCTGGTCAGATGATAAGTTCGAAATTGCCGGAACATTTGGAGATGTATCTGTACACAGACTGGCCTTTTATGATGGTACCTGGCGGGATACCGGTTTTAATATGTCTGTTGGTACCTGGTACAACATTACCTTTACCTATGACGGTACCAATATAAAACTGTTTGTAAACAATGTAGAACGGTTCTCCGGGACATCGGCCGGGAGAGCCTTGAGCGGCACAATGTACATTGGTACAAGACATACAGGTGATGAAGGTATCAATGGAAGAGTTGACGATGTACGTGTCTATGACCGTGCTTTAACACTGTCCGAAGTCCAGAATATCTCTGAAGGCGGGTCTGGCCCGGGCTTGCCTACTTCTACACCTACACCGTCTCCAACCCCAACTCCTACCAGTACACCAACACCCACTGCTACACTAACGCCAACGAGAACTCCCACACCAAGTCCTACCACGAGTACCTCCTCTTCTTCAACGTCCTCATCTTCCACAGGCAGTATCTCTTCTGTCTGCTCCTCACAAAAGCCATCTTCAGCACCTGATTTGTTTCAAATCAGCACGTCCCCTACAACAGCAACGCTCTACTTTACGCCTGTTAGTCCGGCAACCGGGTATATTGTAAGCTACGGTACTACCCCTGAAGCGAATCAATACAGCTATTCCTTTAGCTACTCAAATGGTAGCGGCGCAGCATCGTACACTATAAAAGAGCTATCCCGCGGTACTCACTACTACTTTAAAATACAGGGTAAAAACGATTGTACTGCTGGAGACTGGTCTGCTGCCTTGGGCCAGACAACAACAGGTGGATCACAACCCTCTTCACTTCCTTCACCTACTCCGCGAGGAACAATCCAGGTTGTGGAAAAAAAGCAGGAAACAACCAAACAGGCTGTACAACCTCAAGAATTAGAAACAAACGAAACGGAAAACGACACTTCACCTTCAAAAGCAGAGGGATACGAGCTTGTTGTTGAAGTTATCCATGAAGGAAAACCTGTCGAAGGGGCAACTGTTGAAGTGCACTCAACACCACGAAAAACAACAACCGACAAAGATGGTATCGCCCGATTCCCGGATATGGAAAAGGGTGAGCATACTGTTTTCCTGTCGTACGAAGGATTCCAGGGGAAAGAACAGATAACGCTGGATGGGAAAGATAAAGACGTAACAATGAGTTTTACCGTGGAGTTACAACCAAGTAATACGTTTTTGAGCCCCCTTGCTTTGGGTATTATTGCTGTGTTGTGTATTGGAATTCTGATCCTGTTTATTCTATTGAAAAAGAGAAGAAAGAAATCCTCTTTGTAGGATAGTCCGTTACCACCTGAAAAAATCGCCTTACACAAAAGCCCATATGTAATACTCGAATCAGGAAAAGTGTCAAGTCACAACAGTGTTATAAGAAAATTCCGGAATCTGGTAAAGAGGCTAATTGTATTGATCGTTATTCCCCGGCTTTTCGAATTGTCTCAAGGTCGATTTTCTTCATTGGCATAAATGCGGCAGTTACTTTTTCCCCTATTTCAGGGCTCTGTCTCATCATTTCATCGAGAATCCTGGGGACTACCTGCCAGGTAACCCCGAATTTGTCTATACACCATCCGCATTGTTCTGCTTCAGGGACTGCCGAAAGTTTTTCCCAGAAATAATCAATTTCTTCCTGTGTTTCGCACTCGATTATGTAAGATGTCCCCCCATTCAGTTTGAATTGGTCCATAGGCCCACCATTCAGAGCCATAAAGCTAATTCCATCAAGTTCGCATTCAGCTGTCAGAACGGACCCTTCAGGTCTGCCGGAAACCTCTTCAGATGCTTTTGGAGCTTTTGTGATATCACCCAGCTTTGCTGTGTGTTCTCCTGGAGCTGAATTAAATGTTTCTATGTAGTATTGTATTGCCTCTTCGCCATCGTTATTAACGAACCAAAGACAGGTGATGAGTTTACTCATATTTATTTAGATGAAAATTCAATAATCCATTCAATCCCGTATTTATCTCGAAACATTCCTGCGTATGAGCCCCAGGGGCTATCTCCCATGGCTCCTTCTACTTCTCCTCCTGCGGAAAGTCCATTAAACAATTTCTCTGCTTCTTCTTTGCTATCCGTTTGTACCAAGATTTTGCTTCGATTTTCTCGTTCATTTACTTTCCCCATAACCTCGGGCACATCATTGGCTATTAACATGGTATTGGGGCCAATAAGCAGAGCAATATACATAATTTTTTGTTCTTCTTTTTCGGGAATAGGGAATTCATCGCTGGCAATATCTTTGAAACGCACCACCTTCGTAAACTCTCCGCCAAAAACAGATTTATAAAAAGTGAATGCTTCTTCGGCATTTCCGTTAAAGTTGATCCAGGTATTAAGTGTAGGCATTGCATTATTATAGCAAGTTAAATGCCATTAAAAAAACTAGTTTCTTTTGAAGAGGCGAAACAGATTGGAGAACAAAAAATGGAAAGTGAAGGAGAAAGAGCTTAAAGTTGTTGATCGTTTCGTCTTCTTAGAAGAGGAAAAAGATACATATAGATTCCAGTCAACATCATAATCCCAAGCGAGATTACAAAATAGATACTAAAGTCATTGTGTAAACTTCTCATAAGTCCTAAGTCCAAAAAAGATAGACTGCTAAAAAAGGAAAATTTAAGGATGATACCTGTAATACTCATAAAAATTATGAGAAATGAAGTTAAAAATAGAAATAACCTGTGAATTTTTTTTGCCCAAAGATACATCTTAATCATCATCTTCTTCTGCGTTAATTTGTATTGTTTTAATTGACTGTGTGTCAGGTTGTTTTATAACTTTCCCATTAACATCACCAATGTATATAAAACCAAGTAGACGGAAAGCCTCGGCTGAATGACTGCCTCTTCCATCTTTTGTTAAAAATGGCTGAGTTGCATCTTTTCCGCAGTATGGTGTAATGAGTCCTCCTCCCCCAGGATGACGTGAAAGAAAATCTGATACAACATATACTTTATTTTCAATTCTTATCCAACAGTCATTTGAATTGTTATGTTTGGAAACTTCTTCAGGTGTTAAAACAGTAGTATCATATAATATTGCGCCTGCTGGGCTTGCTAAAGGATTCATATTCTTAGTGTACTGAAAGAAATAAAAACCTATAACCAAGCACAGCAATATGATAGATAGTAGTCCAAATTGAAGTTCATTTTTTACATTTATCATTATTGATATATGCCATGTTAAGACATCGGTCTTGGAATATATGTGATATTGGTCACTGGAGAAGACTCTTCTAAGGTTAAAATTGTTGTTCACTAGGATGGACGATTTTCGAACTTATTTATCAGCAGAGTAACTTGAAGGAACAGGGTCCTGATATTACTCGTACATGTAGTAATTAACAACAAGAGCAAGCAAAGTAAGTGCAAGTAGTAAAATAGCAATCCCAAAGTACCATGCAGAGAAAGTGAAACCAAACTTCGCAACCTTAAGTATACTTTTTTTCATTATATAAGATATCTAAAAACTCTACAAATGCCTTCTCAATCAAATTTAAAATGATCTTGAAGCTCGTCTTTATTTAATATTTATTTGATCTGATAAACCTGAAAGAATCAATAACCTATCAAACTCGTGCGAGAGAAATACTTGCTTATGCTGACCACTATCATGATAATGGTTTTGTTTCAAATGTTTACAAATTCTTGCTTTTAACGCAGTTTCAACTACATATCCACACAGGTAAACTGCGCCATCATAATAACCGTTGTCACGAAGTAGTTTAGCTTCTTTAAAGCGAGTAAGAGAAATCCTTTTTAGGTCATGATAAGCAATCATGCTTTAATTCAGAACCAAGTGAAATATTTTAATTACAATCTGCTCC
>CAYOVA010000023.1:0-8160 GCA_964407325.1 uncultured Gammaproteobacteria bacterium
TTCCTGATTGCACTGCTTATCGAGTGGCTCCTATCAAAATTCCTTCCTGCCAAAAAGAAAAAGAAGTAAGTTTAATTGTTACCGTATCCTCATTCTGCTTGTGTATTCCGCATAAGAAAGGAGGGTGTTCAGGTTATCTCTACGCTTCCAAGACGACTTCGCCTTTTTTTACTTCCATTCCGGAAAGGGGGAGAGTAAACCAGAATGTAGTACCTTTTCCTTCTTCACTTTCAAACCAGATTTTCCCTTTTGAAGATTCGATAAGGGATTTAACTAAGTACATACCTAGGCCATTACCCTCTGTTACCACCTTTACTATGTTTTCTCCTCGGTAGAATTTCTGAAAGACACGATCATGGTCTTTTGCGGGGATACCGTAGCCATTGTCTTTTATTTCCGATAGTACCTGATCGTCCTTGATTGCTATTGAAACTGAAATGGTTCCCCCTTTCGGAGTGTATTTAATCGCATTGGAGAGCAAATTCATATATACCTGCCGAATGAGCTTCTGGTCGATTTTCACCTGGGGCAAATCGGGGCTTATGGTAATCGTAAAATTCTGCTGTTTCTCCTCTATCTTTGCTTTCAAATCGGTCTGAACTTCCTTGATAAGTTGCCCTATGTCCGTCGGCACCGGGTCGACAATAATTCTGCCCGATTCGATACGCGAGACATTTAAGAGGGAATTGACCAGGTCGATCATTCTTTTATTCGACTCGTCGACAGTCTTTACCATTTCCTTCTGTTCTGGAGATAACTCTCCGGCATCTCCATCCAGCAGCATTTCCAAAAACCACTTCATCGCTGACAATGGAGTGCGGAGCTGATGGGAAGCGAGTGATATAAATTCGGTTTTCATTCTGTCTACTTCACGGTCATGGGTTATATCCCGAATTACTTCAATCGCTCCTAGATTTTTGCCTTCAGAGATGATCGGTGAGACGGTGATGGAAACAGGAACTATCCGCGAATCTTTCCGGACATAACTAAACTGATTTGACTCAACTGTTCTGCCTTCTTTAAGAACAATCGCTATAGGCCTGAGGGTTTCGGGAACTTTGTTTCCTTTAAAATCGAGAATAGGAACAATATCCGACCACACTTTACCTATAATTTCATGCTGTTTCAACCCGATCAAGTGTTCGACAGCCTGGTTTACCACTGTTATTTTTCCCTCCAAGTCTAGTGCTACTAATCCCGATCCTACGCTTGATAATATTGCCTCGTCCTTTGCTTTTTCAAGGTCTAATTTGTTTGTGTTTCTCCAAATTATCCAGAAGCTTCCAAGTAACATGGTAAAAAAGAGGATGGCGGCAAGCGCAAAAATAAGAATGATTTGCTGGAGTGCTTGTTCTGCCGTACTATTGTAAAATGTATAGAGCATTTTTGCTGCCGAGATTGTTTCCTGTGCGCTGGAGGAAAGTTGACGTCCAAGCCGAAGGTCCTGTTCATTTAATGTTGCACTAACAGATGACGTTTTTGCTTCCTGATCCACCAACTGTCTGAATACTCGTTCACTATAGTTTGCCGATTGCTCGATGGTGTTAAGTAGTTCCCTTTCTTGTTCGTTGATAGTAATTTTCTTGCTTTCAGTAATTACATCCGATAGGTTATTGTGCTTGATAAACCATTGTTTTTTTGCTCTCTCTCCAGAGTAGAGGATAAAATCGTCTGCCAATAGTCGTTCTTCAAAAACATCGGAAACTATCTGCGTTGCAATACCGGTGTTTGCGACTGCATAGCTATAATTCCGGAGCGAAACATATATAGATATACTAAATGCAACAAGGGCACAAGTAATAAAGGTGATGACGAGTAATAACTGGCTTTTTATGTTCATACTGTACAGAGGTTCCTAGTATGTTATTGTAACCGCTTCCGGCTTAACACTTTTTAATCCTTCGAAATATATGTAGTCCAAGTAATTGGGGACAGTGGTTTTATCGGTCAAATTATTTTCAATTATCCACCGTGCCTGATCTTCCATGCCAAGTAACAGTTCCTGGTTCAGGGTAACATGATGGGTAAGTTTGGGCCAGGAGTAGTCGACATATTCCTTCTCATACTGGAATGTTCGGGTAACCATCTCTTTCGTCTCATTCAAGTGTTCCTTATAATAGTTTTCTGCATCAATAAGAGACTTGAGATATTTTTTTACGATCTCCGGGTTTTGATCTATATATCCCTGTGTTGTATATACGATAGCGCTTATATTCTGGTCTTCCTGAACATCCCAAGAAACAAAATTTTCACCCAGTTTTTTCTTGAGATTATACACATGGGGTTCAAAAACTACCATTGCGTCGATAGTATCGTTTCCCACCTGGTCAATCATTTCCTGCGGAGTAAGATTTACCAGAGTAACATCTGAAAATTGCATGTTATTTGCAGTTAAGAAAGTTCCCATGAAATATTCTCCCGCGCTGTTTTCGGTTATTCCCACTTTTTTGCCTTTCAGGCTTTGAATAGTCGGTATTTTGTCTTTTTTTCCTGCAAGCTGAAATATTCTATGCTGATTTACTTGTGCAAGTATCCGGATCTGCGGATTGGAAAAAATGTTCCGTACGCCGACAAAGTCTGCGGCAATATTGATATCTGTTTTCCCTGCAAGTAAAGCCGCCATTGATTCTGGACCTGATGTAAATTCAGTGATTTCTGCATTTAAACCGTTTTTTGAAAAAAACTCTTTGTCTTTGGCTAGTAAATTAAAGATTGAGTACACTCCCACATTTCCTACTCGGACATTTTCGGCCTTACGCCAACAGAATATATCAAATAATGGAAGGAGGACGTATCCACAAAGTTGCCATATCCATGTACGCCGTCGGAGGGAAGAAGAATATCGAGGATAATAGCAATGACTCCTAACATGAAGCGGCTCCTTATGCCGCTTACCCTGATCCTGCTCATGGCCGTGCTCGCCGGTGCGGTTACATCCGTGGCTGCGGCCCCGGCGGAAAATCCCGCACAAGCCCCGCTCGCCCAGAACTGCCAGTTCTTCCCGGAGACGGGTTACCAGGTGCGCGACCCCAGCCAGGATCCCTGGCGCAAATACCGTGACCAGGTGAGGGAAGCGCTCGTGGCCTACCTCGCCAAGCAGGAGGAGCAGGCCCGACAGGAGGCCGCGGCGCAGGAGGAGCAGACGACCTCTGATCCCGACCAGGCTGAGCTTGTCGCCCAGCGGCGCGAGGAGTTCAGCGCCCACCTGGTGTCCGACGCCGGCAAGAACCTCGGCTGGACTCTCCGCGAGGATGACGATCACGTCATCTGCAGCGGCATCGAGATTGGCGAAGCGCAGTTCAATCGCCCCGGCTACACCCTGGAGGACGAGATCTGCCGGCTGCAGGAGAGCGAGTTGGCGGCCATCGAGGCCACCCTGGGCTAGCTAAAAAGCTTCATACTACAAGGAGGTGCCGGAGGGGGACGAACGTCCCCCTCCAACTCAAAACAATCATCCTTCATTCCTTTTTTATTTCACATTCCTTACACAATAAATATAAATCCCAGGTAGCTCACATTTTTCTTACTGCATACTCATAATAATCCCTTATAAAATACTATTTGCAATAAAACATATCGAATATGTAATTGTTACACAGCTATGGTTATAAAATCAAAAAGAGCGCTATTTACTGTCGGTGTGCTTTTGTTTATCTTCATTTCTTCCAACATACTGGTATTTTTACAAGTGCTTGGAACAAATGCAGTTTTCAATCCAGTTCAACCTGTTTCCGCACAGGAGAATAAAGTTGAACAAAAGTTAAGGCTTATAGTTCTTTCAGAACCTGTATTTGTTCAGCTCCCAGAGAGTCAGAATTTTATAGAAGTAAAAAAAGAAACTCATGTTCCGGTTTACAGTGTAATAAGTACCGGTAACTCGGGAAAAGCGGAACTGCTATACCCAAATAAATCAGTAACAAGAGTAAATGTGAATTCTAAAATTCAAATCAAGTCATTTTCGGAAGAACCGCAAAAATCGATAGTTTCCCTATTACAGGGTACTATCTGGAATAGGATCGCGAAACTCGTTGGAAAAGAGTCGTTTCAAACAGAAATAGGGGATATAGTCGCCACTGTGCGAGGAACTGCATACCAAATGCAGGTATTGCCAGATGGCACTGCAAAAGTCATGGTAGATGAAGGGAGTGTAGGAGTAAAAAAGAAAGACAATGAATTGGCTGTTGAAGTGAATCAACAAGTAGTAGTACCACCAGAAAGCGAAAACCCTGGTGTGGAAGCTTACTATCCCGATGTTTCCGATGCATGGGTTCAAATGAATACTCAGAGAGATGCAGATCTTATGAAACAAAACCAATACCGATACCAGATGAGCCCTACACCTACCAGGGAGCCAGTACCTACCATAGCGCAGTTTATCCTTCCCTATATTGCTCCAATGCGATACCTTAGTCCGACTCCAAAACTCGAGCCATGTACAGGCCCGGATGATATTACCTTTCTTGCAAAACCTATTGATTGTAAAAACCTTACAGATTTTTGGAATAAAGTTAATCCAAAGCGATAGCACAGTAAAAAGTACTAATTTATTTCTTGCTTTCCTTTCAGGTTATTCTTACAGTAATATTACCAAACGTACGTTTTATAGGACTAAAATATTAATTAGATGGTAGAATAGAACAGTTTATTCTATCACAAGACAGCAATGCGAATTTCACTAACACAAAAACAGATTTTTTTTACTATAGCGGCTCTTATTTTGGTGGGATTGAGTCTGTGGGGCTTCTATTCAACTAAAGTATTTACCCCCGACTTTATTTTCGGTTCGAAAACTGATTCTCATAGTAAATCAGCTGTTACACCTATCCCGGTTGAAAGTTCGCTCAAATTGGTAACACTCAGTAAACCAGTTTTTGTAACACTTCCTGAAGCTACACAAGAAGCAGAAATGAATGGGACTATGCAGTTAAAAGCAGGTTCTATCGTTCGTACGGGAAAAACTGGAAGGGCAGAGCTTCATTATCCTAACAAGTCTGTTACCCGACTTGACTTCAACACAAAGATCGAAATCAAACAGATTGATGTTAATCCACAGAAAAGCATTATTGAGCTTATTCAGGGATCCATTTGGAACAGAGTAGCAAAATTGCTAGGTAGGGAAACGTTTGTAACCGAAAGCGCTACTATGGTCGCTACTGTTCGTGGAACTGCTTATGGTATGAGTATTCAGCCAGATGGAAATGAACTGGTTATTGTGGAAGAAGGTGCTGTCGGTGTTGACACCCCAACTGGAGAGGAGCAGATTATTCGCGCAGATACCAGCTTTGCAGTACAACCACATTCAGAGACAGCTCCAGTAGTAGAAAAAGTGAATGTAAATACCTCTGCTGATGAATGGATTCAGTTTAATCTAAATAGGGATGCCCAGTGGAATGCAGAAGTATTAGGTGATTCAGTACACCCGCCCGCAGAAAAAAACAACCGAAACAACAGAAATGTGCAAAATCAAGGCACTATTCCTTCCATAGCACCAACAATACCCTTTGTTCAGCAAAATCCCGGGAACGGAAATGGCAATGGAAATGCGAATGGTATCGGCAATGGATTGGGGAATGGCACTGGAGTAGACAATGGTGTAGGGAATAACCAGCCTCCTGCCCAGCCAACATCCGTACCACCAACATCAGCTCCTCAAGAGGCTCCACCTCCACAGGATCCGCCACCGGGAAATGGGAATGCAAATGACAAAGATAAAAATCCGAACGCAAATGGGAATGGCAATGCATATGGACATGACAAAGCCAAGTAGGATAAGTAAGATATGAATACGAAGAAATGCTCTGTATTTTCTTACCTAGGTATTACTTGGTTGTTAATAAGAAAGGGTACAATATAGTGCGATACTCGACCATTGAAAAATATATGAATATTCAACCGCTTAGAAAAAATATCTTCTTTCTCGCATTTCTTACTACGATCTTCGCTATCGCAATTGTTTTCACACTGAAACAGTTGGGAGTCTATTCAGTAGAAAAAAAGAAAGAAGTTCCTGTTGCTGTAAAACAGGCGGGAAAGTCAGCAGAGAGCTCTTTGCAGCTTGTTGTGTTAAGCAGCCCAGTATATATCAAAACGGCAGATACATCTTCAGAGGTTGAAGTAATGGAATCAGTAGAAGTAAAAAATGCAACCATTATCCGTACGGGAGAAAAGGGGAGAGCCGAGCTTCGGTATCCAAATAAATCAGTCACACGATTGAACTTCAATTCAAAGGTCGAAATAAAGGAAATAACTAAGAATCCCCAGACTAGCCTTCTCCGATTGTTACAGGGGTCAATCTGGAATCGTGTGGCAAAATTGGTGGGAAGAGACAGTTTCCGTACAGAAACAGGCTTTATGGTTGCAACAGTGCGAGGTACGGCATACAGAATGGGTATTTTGCCTGATGGTACAAATCTCACCCTGGTAGCAGAAGGTACAGTGAATGTATCTATGGACGATGAAACCTACGAAGTTGATGAGAACAGAAGACTTTCCTTTAATCCTGATAAGGATGAGAAACCGAAGGTCGTCGATTTTGATGTTGCAGAACAAGCAGATGAATGGACAGATTTTAACCTTGAGCAGGATAAACAGTGGATGGAACAGAATAGCGATGTCTTTAAGGATAATGTCCTTGGTGCTCAGACACAAGCAGAAACGAGCACCCGAGCTCAGGCTACAACTGTGTCTACCCCAGAGCTTATTAATTGTACTGGTCCCGATGGTGTAAACTTTAGAGCGACCAAACTTGATTGTGATAATCTGAATAGTTTCTGGAATGCTAAAAACCCACCGGCAAAAACAGTGGCGAGTAATTCAACATCTCAATCAGGATCGTCTACTTCATCAACCACAACGCCAACTGCCATTCCAACTGCTGCACCCACAGCTATGGTTCCGTCACCAACAATTGCTCCCGTTGAACCCACCTCTGCACCTTTACCCACAGCGACCAACGCACCCCCACCATCCACACCAGTACCAACTGCTACTCCCCAGGCTCCTCCTAACGATGGAGGCACCGGCGGAACTCCGGAAATGGTGTACAGAATTTACTTAGTATGTGTTGAGCCCCATAAAGATAATACATACACAGCCTACTTTGACTACGAGCTCTATCAAAACACTCCTGTATTCCTCTTTATAAGTAAGTTTGAAGGAGGTGAAGGCAACCCACCGGCTACATTAACCCCAGACAACAATAGAAAATATATCCCCTCAACTGGAAGAAAAGGGCAGTCTATTACCTGGATTGCGGACAACGTTAAAGCTACCGCCAATTTTGACGGTTACAACTGCGTAAACATTGGAAGACCTTTGTTATAATCAGCGTACGATGAATCCTCATATACTTGTTTGCGAAGACGACGAATCTATACTGGATGTACTGCAACTTATCCTTGAAGAGAAAGGGTACCGGGTCACAGCCTGGACATTCTGCAACGATATAGAAGATGTCCGTGCTATCGAGCCGGACTTGCTTCTTATCGATTTGTGGTTCCCGGAATTGGGAGGTGTAGAAATCTGCAGATTAATGAAGGCTGATAAGGAAATGCATGATATTCCCGTGATCCTGGTATCAGCTACCAATGAACTGGAAAAAACCGCAAAGCAACTAAAAGCCGATGACTTCATAAAAAAACCTTTTAATGTCAAAGACGTAGTAGAGAAAGTACACACACATCTGGCGAAGGCAGGGAAATCTGTTTCCTAAGATACTGATACTTCATAAAAAATCACTTTTTTTATCCTTATAACTCATAGAAAGATCACGTTGTATTTTATTGAACACTATAGGTAGATTTACTTATGCTGACGAAGCATCCATTTTTGCACTGCAACCATATCTGTCTCGTTTACTTCATGCCCGGCATCATGCTGAAACAGTTCAACAACTGCTCCGCAATGTTGAAACGTACGAATTAACTTTTCCGTATTCTCTAGGGGTACTGTTTCGTCTTGGCGACCAGCCGATATAAGTACAAAGACATCGGCAAAAATGGGAAGTGGTTTTGGGGTGGCCGAACTGTTAGGACGGAGTAAAATTGCTTTTTGAATAACGGTCGGGTAGAAGAGCATGATACTCGCGATCATGTTTGCACCATTTGAGTGTCCAATCCATATTACTTCTTTACGGTCAAAATGATACTGTTCTGAAGCCTT
>CAYOVA010000023.1:8260-19775 GCA_964407325.1 uncultured Gammaproteobacteria bacterium
TATCCTGATTGTGTGGATCTTCATCCAATGCTGGCATAGCTTGCATCCTTCATTGTAATATAATGTGTTATGAATGTTCAACAGCGTATCAACTTTACCGAGGTAATCCGTGAGCTTGATTATCAAAAACTTCTTAGACCGGGAACTATTATTATTACCGATTTTGATAACACGTTTATTAGCTATGAAGAGGAAGCGGAGAATATACTCAAACTGCAACCCGAACGTATTCCCGATACGATTCTGGCACAAGTAAAAAAGATTACCCAGAGCGGAGCAAAATTGGCGATAGCTACGAATCGCCCTAAAGAAGGGTTTAAGCTTGCAGAGGCAATGGCTGATGTTATGGGTGATTACCCGGTTTTCCCTGAAACACTTGAGAAGATGGGGGTGGAAGTATTTGGAGGTGGGCCACTGTTTATGGTTGAGAAATACAAAAAAACTGACAACGCCTTTTATTTAATGAAAAGTTGGTTGTTGACGGATGCCGAACATGGTGGCGCAGGTATAACCAACAATCCGAACATTACCATTGTGGGAATAGGTGACAGAAAAGGGGACATGGATTTTTTTGTAAAACTGCAGGATATTATCGATAACGACTACCCGGAGGTACAGTTTATCATTTATAAGCTCCCAGGATTGAATGCAGAAGACAACCCTGATACAAGCGGATTTATTAACAAGATAATCCGCTTTATAATGAAGTTCGTGCCTTAGTCTTGCGTAAGGGAGAAGTAATCTCACGATACACCTTCAAAGGTTCCTGATTTCCACCAATTGTCAAAAGCATAATTTTTGTTTTTTTCGTATCCATAAAATCCCAGATAATTCTCATTTCATCAGTCACTACAGAGCTCCAATGGAGTCTTTTTCTTTTTGTATAAATCCTGGTTGTTTTCAGACTGGGATGAAATGGGTTTTTTCTCAAAAGATAGAGAACCCGGGCAATGCGAGTTTTGAGTGAGGGATTGTTAATAACAATAACCCTCACTATGCGCTTAAATTGGAGTCCTCGAATAAGTCTTATCATGGTTATTCACCTTCAAATAGTTCTTTGAGGTCGTTTGAATTTTCGGGATCAAATTCTTTTCCTTTTCCGTCTTTAAATTCTGTAACTGCGACCTCAATCTCATCAGCTAATTCCTGTGAAACTGTCAGATATGGTGCCTTGTTGTCTTTTATATCTTCCAGTGCCAGGCTGCGGATGTATTCCGGGAATGATACTCCCAGTCGTTGTGCTTTGTCTTCTACAAGTTCATACAGTTGGGGTGAAAAGGTGATAAGCTTTTGTACTCGTTGTTTTTGCATATTATTTGCTGTTTATTTGCAACTGCTAATAAATTGAATATATCATATGTATTATGAAAATAAAAGTATGATTTTATTTGCATTTGCTCTATTACATCTCCCTTACACAGTTTTGACTTTGTGCGGCAAATTTGCTAGTATAAATAGACTATTAGTTATTAACATTCTTACACATATGGCACAAAGAGGATCAAAATTCGGAATGGGGTTAGTGATAGGCACAGTCATTGGTGGACTTGCCGCTTTCTTTCTTTCCCCCCGTTCAGGAAAGGAAAACCAGGAAATGGTAAAAAAGAAACTTGCGGATATGCAAAAATTTATTGAGGAAAAGGAAATCGACAAAGAGGCAAAAAAAATATTTGGTGATGTCTCAGAAAAAACCAAAAAGCTTTCACAGCAGCTTCAACAAGAAACAAAAACCCGTTGGGCTGATCTACAGGATGCAGCGCAAAATTTTGATATTGAGCAGTATACAAAGCAGGTTACAAAAATCACTGATCAACTGAAAAAAGAAGGTGGTGCAGAAGAGCTAATGGAAAAGGCACGAAACTATTTAATGTCATTCTTCCAGGAAGGTGGTTCGGAAAAGAAGACCACCAAGACAGAAAAGAAGGACGACGATAAAAAAACCAAAAAAAGTTAATTAGCTATTACATAATTATGGATCTTTATACAGTACAGCTTGTTTTTTACACACTCGGAATAATCTTTATGTTTTCGCTGATTATTCTGGTCATTGCATTAATTTACGTTTTGTTTCAGATTAAAAACACCGTCGAAGACGCTGTTGATACGTTTAAAACAACAGTAAAGGATTTTAAGCACCAGACAGTTGACAGAATTGAATCTCTGGTAAGTGAAAACAAAATGAAAATCGCAAGTACTGTAGGAGCCGGGCTGGCTTCTATGGTGTTAGGAAGAATCGGATCACTCTTCGGAAGGAAAAAACGCAATCAGGACTAAAAAACTATCCGAAAGTATCCCGCAACTGTTCTTGTGTAATAAAGTACATTCGTAATTACCAATCACTCCTGAGAATGGCTTTGTGGGCGCTTTTTCTTCTTGTTTTTCTTCTTCCCAGTACCGGGAGGATTCAAAACCTGTCCATTTGGCAGTACAATTGCCCCTTCCTTAAGTTCGCCAAGTGGAACAACACCGGGTGGGATTGTTACTCCGGGCGGTACAAACGAGAAAGGATCGGGAGTAGAGGTAGGGGACGGCTGTAGCTGTACAGATGAGGGTCTTTGTGCTGGTGGACGGGGAGCTACAGTGGGCGATGACTGGTGTGACGACGAATAATTGGAAGATGAATGATTCGCGGGTGAAGAGTAATGAGCTGGTCTTTCCGAGGATGAGGGCTGTTCCGGAGAGGCAACCAGTCTTTGCATTTTTTCTGTGGTAATAGGTGTTGCTGTTTCTTCATTTACCATTGTGCGGCCATACCGTTCTTTTGAGATCTCGATAATCTTCTCGCGGTTTTCGTTTTTCAATGCAGGGAGTGGCAGGGTTTTGGCCGGGAAGGGCGAAGACATCATATTGTCAATGGAAATCTTCACTACAATTTCGTGCTTTCCTAATGAAACCAGATCCCCAGGCGTGTATAGGCCTCCATATTCCTTTGATAAGATTTCTGCGTCGTTGGCACCAACCACAAACGAAGCAAGGGTCCCGACATTTCCAAAGATGGCGCTGCGAATTGTTTCATCAAGCTGGTCAATATATTGGTTCGTCAAATTCAAACAGAGGCGATATTTTCGTGCTTCAGATAAAATTTTTACGAACGAACTGGTGGCAAAGTTCTGGAACTCGTCTACGTACAGCATAAAGTCGCGACGCTCTTCTTCGGCAATAAAGCTCCGTTGCATTGCAGCAAGCTGAATCTGGGTAATAATCATTGCTCCCAAAAGGGCAGCATTATCTTCTCCCAGCTTTCCCTGCGACAAATTCAGAATCAGAATTTTGCCGCTATTCATTATCTCCTCAAGGTCAATAGTGGATTTTGGATGTCCAATAATGTTGCGGATCATCCGGGCAGATACGAACTGTCCTACCTTATTCTGAATCGGGGAGATGGCTTCAGCTTTCATGCGATCCGGCATTTTCTCAAACTCTTTTTCCCAGAACGTCTTGATTACCGGGTCGGTAACGTTTGCGACGACCTGCTTTCGGTAGGCAGCATTCGAAAGTAGTGCAAGAATATCGACCAGAGTCGAACCGGGGACTTCTACAAGCGTCAAAATAACATTTCGCAAAATATACTCAAGACGAGGGCCCCAGCTATCGGCATAGAGTTTTGCGAAAATGCCAACAATACCCGACGATATTAAATGCTTATGCTGCATGTTTTTGATTTCCAGAACGTTCAGGGCGAAGGGGCGCTCGGTATCGAAGGGCTCCAGATAAATAACATCATTTACGCGGCGCTTGGGGATGTATTCAAGAATCGTATCGCACAAATCGCCGTGTGGGTCGACGATTCCCACCCCACGGCCTTTGCGGATATCGTCGATAGCCATGTTGGCAATAAGGGTCGACTTACCTGCACCGGTTTTTCCGATAATGTACATGTGGCGGCGGCGATCGACTGTTTTTAACCCGAAAATCGTTTCTTTATTTTTAAACTCAGTTTTTGCGAAAAAGTTGCGTTCACGGGCTTCCTGTTCCGGGATATTATCTGCAATAGGAAGATTTTCCGGAGGCTCTCCAGCGAGTGTTTTTCCCCAGGCAATGTTCTTAATTCCAGCAAGGGGCAAGCCTGGCAAATGCCATAAAGTGGCCAGTTCCTGTGCATTTAAAATCTGACGGGTGCGTTCAAAGTAGCTGGTGGTACGGTCTTTAAATCGTTTCAGCATTTTTTCCTTTCCCCAGCCTGGTCCTGCAAATCCGAATTTATTTCCTTCCCCTAAACTAAAGCCACCAAAAGTCCCCGCAAGGTTATTTAAGTATGAGTCAGTGGGCACGCCTTCGCGGTTTCCTGCAACAACCAGTCGTAGAACTGCTTTCCCACCCTGATAGGCGATTTTTCGCTGAATCAGACTTGCGTTGGGACCGGGAGGTTGCGGTGAAGTGGTACCGTCGGCATTCTTTTTGGGTGGTTTGGGCTGGGTAAGTGCAAATGCACTTTCCTGCCAGGAAAATGAGGGCTTGGTAATCAAAAACTGCAAGCCCATCTTTACTGAAGGGTCAACTTTCGACAAATATCCGATTACCGGTGTAAGCGGATCAACGTTGGCAAAGTCGGCATAGGTTTTAAACGGATAGTAGTAAGGTGCAGAAAGAGCAACTTCACCAATAGCAATGGTATGTCCTTTTAACAAGATATCAACGGGATCGGTTGTTTTGTTTATAGCGGATTTCGGATAGGAAGACGACATTAGACTGGAAACAAACGCTTCCGATTCGGAAGGCACAGTGGCGTAAAAATAGATCGTCTGGTTTAACAGGAATAACTCAAACGAAAAACACGGCGGCTTTTCAAAAAAATGACTGAAAAATCCGGCGACGTCGTTCGACATAATCGACGAAAAAATCTGAGCGGCAGCTTCAATCGGAGTTTCGTCATCTTTTGGATTGCGTATCTGGAGATGAGAAAGAGTACTCATAGAGGATAGTATAGCTTACTCCAGGTTCTTATACCAGTTTGTAAACCACATAAATCCAAAAATAAGTATAAATAAACCGGCAATGAACCAGCAGGAGTATCCGATGTATCGGGGGATATCAACAACGATAACTGTGTTATCAAGCACCGCTTTATCAACAACCCAACCGTTTGCCCAGTTGTTTACCGAAACCTGTCGTCCATATTCTTTTCCATAAAAGAAGGGGAGCCAGCGGGCTATAAGGGTTTCCAATGCATTATGAACCTTTGCAGGATCCTTTTCGTACATTTTCCAGCCGGAAGAAAACTTATCGAGGAATATGAGTGTCTCCGGGTCCCCGGGGATTGGTTCAACAGTGACTTCGTATATGCCGGGTGCGATCTGGTTTACCGCAGGCGGATCTACCAGGCGTGCCCGTTTCGTTAAATCGTCCGTTTTTACAAAACGGGTGGAAAGAATTTCCTGGTAGGGGAGGTAATACACAGTAATATTCTCAAACCGTTCTGGCGTAATGCCAAATATGTATCCAGACCCGTTTTCATTTGTCGGGGCAAGAACAAAAGGCGTATTTGAAGTTACGGTGGTATCCAGAAGTTCGTATTGTCGCGAAGCGTCGGTAACATCAATCTGGTATATCCGGTTGGGTTCTTTTGTATTCAAAACGTTTACCAGGTATCCATATTTATGTTCCAGGGCTTGCGTTTCCAAATATACCGCATCGTCTTTTTCCTGTTTTGGGTTAAAGTAACGGATTCGCTGGTTATTCATGGTTAATACCATCCGGTTGGCGATAAGCTCGGGGTACATTGTCGCCGGGATGGATAGAATCTGTCCGGCATCGCCAGTCAAGGTAATGGTGGCCGATTCGGTGCCGCTTTCCAACTCATAGTCATCCAGAGCGCTCATTAACTCATTACCCAATACTGTTTCCAGGCGCGTAGTCTTTTCGGTAATCATAAAACTGCTTTGGGCAAGTGCCAGAAACGGATAGTAGGCACTGTAAGGTGTCTCTTCGCTTGTCATGTACAAGCCGTGGTTACGATAGGCAATGTCATCGTTTAGTTTTGCAGCCGCGGGGCCGATATTGGGCATATTCCGTGCCAGGTAAAAGCGTCTCGAGGTGTCAGGTTGTGTTTTGAGCGAGAACAGGTAAATGCCATCTGCGTTCTTTTCCAGAGTCAGATACTGCTGTTTTCCCATAAATTGCATATGAGAAGGAAGAAGATGCGTGGCATCGACAACGATGTGGGATAACAGATATTTTTCGATTACAGCTTGTAGAATCCGTTCGTTTTCCCGTTCTATGGCAGTTTTTAACTCTATTGAAGCAGGGGTATCATCTGGGATATATGCAACATGAGCGGTATTAAGCGGACGTAATTGTCGCATGACTTCATTCATAGATGATGATAATGAAACCTGGTATTCATTACTAAATAATTGTCCAGTAAAGACGCCCACGTTGCATATAACAATCACAATAAAAGCCAGATAGGCGATTATGCGGGGGAGCATATTCTTTTGGCGCTTGCGCTCATGCACGGGATGGTGGGGATGTTTAAGTATGTGTTCCAGAAAGTGCTCTGTAAACGGAATGGGCGTAAATGAAGAAGTATTGTGCCTGTATTTTGTCTCTAGTGCTATTTCCTGGTAGATATCATAGGGAGATTTGCCTTTTAACTCCTTCCAGACCGCACGGTTTTTTGTTTTATTGTTTCTAAAGATAGTTGCAAAAAAATGTGCGATGAGACTTATGCTGCTCGTTCCTGCTGCAACAAAATATGCGAGAACAAAACCTAATGGGATAAAAAAGTAATATGAGTACGGTTTTATAACTTGTAACACATAATCTGGAAAGGGTATCCATTCGGCAATCACAATCCCCAAAAGGAGAAGAAATACGATGTAGTATCGTTGCAGCAAAAAAAAACCAAATGCTGCAAGAACAAGCAAAGGTACGAGCCACGGATCGATGGAAGAAGGCAGTGGTATCATTTGCGCCGGTTCAAATGTGGTTCCCAGTGCCGGTTGGTTTATCTGAAACAGCAGTGGTCCCAGCCACGGTATTTGCAATATGACAGCAAGAATAACCAGCCAGGGACTGCGCCATACAGCTTGGAAAAAGTAGATGGAAAAAATAAGCCCGGTACATACAACAAGGAGAATAACAAGATACGCTAGGAAAAAGGAGAAATCGACAAATGCTTGTGTAGCTACTATATGAGCAAGAGAAAACAAAAATAACTTTTTTCCTGCTGGTACCGTTTTATCACAGAGAACTACCAGAAATGTCCAGAGTAACCAGGGGAGCACCGCAATAAACCAGAGCGCTGGGGCATAGGGATCGTGTACTACCGTTAAGGTAAACGGATTCAGAATATAGGCGCACGCTCCCACAAACCCCATAAGTCTTTTTTTTTCGTGTAACCGGATGTGTTCAAGAAGGACAAGCATACCCAGCGCACCGGCAAAAAGGCACAGCAGAGGGAAAAGGTAGGTAAAAACAGGAAAGGGAACAAATCCGGCATTCTGAATAAATGCAAATACTGTTTTATCGGTTGAGACAACAGTACCGGGAATGTAGTTCGTAAAGAAAAGCGCCAGTACAACAAAAATGAGCATGATGTAGTAAGCACGGGTACGAATCCAATAGAGAAATTCAGTTTTGGTTTGATTCAAATCACCGGAGAGAAACGGAAACGGGGACATACGGGGCATAGGATTATTATACAGAAATGCCCGCCGGTGGTTACGGATTCGGATTGGAGATGTGTTCCGCCACCCCCGAAATTCGGGGGCGGCGGAGACACGCAGGATGGGAGGGAGGCTAGGTTAGCCACCCATGTCGTAGACAGCTCTCCCCAGAAGCCCGAGCAGGACAGAGTTGCCGTGGATCTCCATGCGGCGGCGCTCGAAGTACTGGACGAGGTAAACGTTGCCGTCCTCGAGTTGTTCCTCCATCACCTCCGTGATGGGGTAGCCGAAGCGGTTGACCCCGCCGTTGGCGTTGAAGTAGCTCAAGAACCGTCCGCAGACCTGGTAGCCCGTCTCAATGTAGCTCTGGCAGCCCGAGAAACCCGGCCCGGGTGACCATGGCCTGCCCACGAGTTCGAGGTATCGCGCGCCGAGCCGGCCGGCGAGGACTCCCAGCCCTTCACTCGAGTGGTCTTCAAGGCGGTCCCGCTCAAACCACTGCATCTGGCCTGTCCAGCCCTCGGCCGATCCTTGGTACTGTTCGCTGATCGGGTAGCCGAAGACAGCCAGGCCACCGTTGTTGCGCCAGTAGTTCAGGATGGTACCGCACACCTGGTAACCCGTCTCCGGGAAGAACTGGCAGTTCTGGGCGAGCGGGGCTTGTGCGGGATTTTCCGCCGGGGCCGCAGCCACGGATGTAACCGCACCGGCGAGCACGGCCATGAGCAGGATCAGGGTAAGCGGCATAAGGAGCCGCTTCATGTTAGGAGTCATTGCTATTATCCTCGATATTCTTCTTCCCTCCGACGGCGTACATGGATATGGCAACTTTGTGGATACGTCCTCCTTCCATTATTTGATATATTCTGTTGGCGTAAGGCCGAAAATGTCCTGAGTGTAAAAGTTCAGAAGCTCATTATACCATTTTAAAACCTATAGTAAAATAAGGGTGTGAAAGTTGTATCAGTGTCCGGACTCATCGAGAGTCCGGACACCAGGAAGAGCATAGCTCTCGATCACCGATATATAGTGCTAGTGATGACTTAGCGTTACCGATGGACTAGCGGAAGGCGTACTACACACATGTCGATGTCGACAAAGATGGTTGTTGTTGGACCTCCTTCTAATGTCACCGTGTATGGCCGAGGATCGCAGCCTTGCTGGGTGAGCATGTTGCGCCAGATGTTGTAACGGTGGATGAGTGTTATAGTGCTACCCGGCTGCAACGTAAACACATGCGAGCACACGCCGTCACCATAGCACAATTGAGTGTTAACTGGTCGAGTCCCTTCACCAGCATTGATCCTGAACGCTACATCCTTGCCACTCACTAGCTTATTCGGGCTGTAGCTGAGTGTTAGTGATGGCGTGCCCGGCTCCGGAGCGGTTGTCGCCGTAGCGGTTGGCGTACTGGTTGGCGACGGATCAGGCCCCGGTCCAGTGGTAGCCGTAGTGGTGACCGTACCGGTAGTTGTCATTGTAGGCGTTGTGGAAGGGGTAGATGTTGGTGTCGCCGTCGGCTCGCCGCTGGGAGTAGCGGTAGGTGTACTGGTAAATGTGGGAGACGGTGCCTCCGGCGCCAGCACAATTACCTCAAGCGGCGTTGTGCGATCATTCGGCCCTTTGTCGCTGCTATTCCGAAGGTCTATCTGGTAGATCCCCGGTTGCGTGTAGAAGTGCCGGATTAGCGTATGCTCTTCGCGGTAGAACGCATTGGCAGCGTTACCGTCGCCGAAGAGGACCTGGCAGATGGTGCTTTTCTCACAGAAGATCCAGATATCCACCGGCTCACCCAGCGTTATTACTGCCGGGGTGCTCAGGCTCAGTTCAACACGGCGCTCGTCGACCGGATAGAGGAGCTGATTGTCGAGAAATACCCAGCGGGAGTTATCCTCCTCGCGGGCTCTGTTCATCTCCTGTTCAGCGTATTCGATGGCCGTAAACTGGGCTTCGAAGTCGTCCTCGCCGGCACACCTACCCTGTACTCCCTGGAGCTTCCCGGTAGTGGCGTTCGTAGTGAAGCTGAAGGTGGTGTCGCCGGTTGTCGTAGCATGGTACACCTTGTGCACGTTCTCGCCGTTCATCTCCAGAACGGCAACACGGCGCCCCGCAGGCACGACCGCGCTGGTGTCGGCGCTTTGATTTACAGTGTAGCCCCGGAAAGGGCAGACCGTATCCTGGGCGCGGGCAGAGGGAAGCGCAGGGAGAAGCGTGAGCAGCAAAGCAGCAATCAGAACCAACCGTACACGTCGCAGGACACTCCAAAGCGGCCTTTGCATACCTTGTCCTCCTAAACACGCGATTACGCAGGAACTGTTGTATATATCGGTGATGTAAAGGTTCCTTTAGGGAGTATAGCAGGATTACAAGGGGATTTGTGTGTAGTGAATATGTAGGTTGTCAGCGTCCGACGAAAGTAATTAGTTGTTATTTTTTGCTCTATAGAGTAATCCAAACCCTAACATTGTAACAATGAGCATTCCTGCAAATTCAAGATATTGCGGTAAAAATACCAGATGAATTGTAGATGAAGGGTCGATAGAGTCTTTATCTAGGATCCAGCCATTTGCCCAGTTATTTACAGGGACATGTGTGGTAACTTCTTTGCCTCCTACAAAGGGGAAAACAGCGGCAAATATGTCCTTTGAGCTGTGCTTATATGCCTTCCAGCCACTATCATACGTTTGGTTCAGCAATACAACTGCACCTGGAGAAATTTCACCTGGATTCACTTCATAATGAAAATAAGATCGTTTCTTTGCTTGAAATGCATTCACATAGCGTGCCTGAGGAATATTCGGGTTTTTTTCTGTAATAACAACATTTTTAATCTGAGAGTAGGGAAGGTAAGAGAGATCCATTTTCAGCAATGTATTTTCAGAAGGAGTATTTGTATAGGAAGTATTCTGGAACGAAAATGTATACCCGACTCCATACTGGTACTTAGGGCTAATTACGTAATAGGTTTCATTATCTTGAATAAGGTCTTCAATATAGTTTTGTGATTTCGTTCGGTCGAGAATGTAAAAAAATAATCGTTTGCCGGCACTGTTTTTAGATGAAACCGACAGCAAATAGCCGTATTGCTGTTCAACCTGGCCCACAAGATAAGTAAAGCATCCCCAGACATTATTATTTGTTCGTACTTGTAATATTGATCCAATCTTTTTTACAGTAATAGGCCCTGCACTCTTTCCACACGAAAGAACATTCACTGCAGAAGGATTCAATGTAGTAGCTTTGTAGTCAGGAAAATGGAGTGAGACTGTTCCATTTTTTGATTCGACTGTTACTGGGACTGTGATCTGCCGTTCTTTACCATCTCTGATAATGTGAAATACCGCCGAAGAAGTGCCAGTTTGAATGCTATATAAGTCTGCATCATCAAGCAAAGCAGCTGCGCGGGGAGTAGATACGGAAATGAACTGGTCAGATTTTGTAACAGTCCAGTTCTGTTGTGGTTGGCGTGATTGAGTCATAAAGTCAAGAAACGGATAGTAGGCATTGTAGGGAAGGGTATCGGTTGAAATATATGTTTTATTATTGGCATAGGCAGTGTCATCGCTCATTCGTTTTACGGTGGGACCAATATTGGGAACAGATTCTGCAATGGCAACAAATGATTTTGCAGTGTACTCATGATTTACTTTGTACACCCGTATGTCTTTCAATTGCTTCACTTGTTCCACACCCTGTGTAGATCCAAGCACCTCCTCTAAGCGGTCATATTGCAATCCCTTTACAGGTGAAGAAACAGGGATAAGTGAATAATCCAGAACCAGGTAATCGACAGCATACTTTTCCAGTACGTTTTTTAGTTGTTGCGGATCTTCGGCTTCAATGGCAGTTTTCACTTCCCAAAAGTAACTTTCACCTTTTTCGGACCATACATCAAAAGTACGGCTCAC
>CAYOVA010000023.1:19875-23966 GCA_964407325.1 uncultured Gammaproteobacteria bacterium
CTTCCCAAAAGTAACTTTCACCTTTTTCGGACCATACATCAAAAGTACGGCTCACAATTGGTTGCTCTATTCCATACCACAAAAAACCGGAGCCATTGTACCCCCACTTATGGAAAAACCACCCCCAGAACGTATAGTCGGGTAGCAGGGCAATGCGCTGATTTTTATCAACAGTCTTAAAGTACGCCATTACCTCACTATATTGTTTGGGAATTTTTTGCTTAACTTCAGCATTATAAAAATGCCCTTTCCATATAGGAACTGAAACAATGAGCAGTAGCAGAAATGCGGTGGCAACTGTAAAACTAGTGAGATGTCGGGCAGTAACATGCCGTAAACCGTGAAGGTGTTTGTATCGAATATAGATTTTTTCAATCGCTGTTCCGATAGCAAGAATTCCTGTGGCAAAAAAAATACTTCCAAAAAAGGCATGGGGAATAATAAATTTGGTAAATGGTGCGCGAAAAATCTGGTTGAGTGTCTCGTTACTGCGTATGAGCAAGTTTAGCTGTTCAAATGGGGGAGTTGCAGATAATAGAGCCAATGCTACAGGTAAAAACCCGAACAGCAGGTACCTGTTCCGTTTAAAGTGATAAAAAAAGCCGGCGAACATTATCAAAATAATCGCAAACTGAATCGTACGGACGGTTTCCTGGTTCAAAAATGATTTCCAGGGTGCAAATAATAAACCATGGGTAGCGCTATATAAATCTATGTAAAACCCTTGAAAGGTTAGAAAGTTATCTATTGTGCCTTTCTCTTGGTTCTGATAAAACAAATCTACCGTGCTAAAGGTATTTGATTTTGCTTCTTTTACCACATCGATATTGTTGGAAATAAAGTAAGCCTGGGGCAAAATCCAGAATAAGTTGATAGCAATTATAAACACAGCAAGGAGCGGAGCCACTGTTATAACGCGCTTGATATGTTTGCTGAATAATAACCCAAATGAAATACATCCCAATAGCAGCATGTACACAATAAACAGCGTTTGAATATAAAAAGCAGGCGTGGCCAGAAGGTTGATAATAAAGAACTGCGTTATTGTGTTTTGCTGTATTTTTTTGTTTTGTTGTGCGGACTGTGGTAATAGTACTTTCAAAAATATCCACAAAAGCCAGGGGAGTGCAGCAAAGAAAATAGAAAACGCCTCCAGAGGTAATGCAAAAATTTGAACTGTTCCCAGGTTTACCATGTAAAACAATCCGCCAAGAAAGGAAATGGAAGGTCTGCTGTCTGCCAAATGGAGATACCGAAGTGACCGATACATGCCAATACCTCCGATAGCCAGCATTGCTGTGTGGAAAAAGTATCGTTCTAATGTTTGAGGCAGGAAAAATGAAACAACCCACATAAGAATTGCTCGAATAAGATCGGAGGAGTGGGCGAGTCCTGAAACCAGTCCAAAATTCTGATACTCCTGCCAGCCGGCAAAGAAAGCCCGCTTTACAGCAAGCCATGGGTCAAGTTCTGTTTGCAAATTGTCCCAGCCGATAAGAGAAGTACCAAGTTTGTAGTTGGTTACAAAAATCAAGAAGGCAGTTACAGATAGCAGAAGGGGATAGCGGAATCTAAAAAGGAATAAACGGAGTTTGTGCATGGAATTATTATAGTTGATTTTATAGTTGGGTTGATGCCCGGGATCCCTTGCGGGTCCCCGGGCACCTCCTAGGTTAGGTGGGGAGTATTGACCTCCTCCCCGCGAGGTTTCCGACAGTCGTGCTAGTCTGCCAGCGGGTGCTGGCTTTTTAGCGAGCAGCGATGACGGTGTGCTCCCAAAGCACGACACCGTCAGCCGACTTGGCCTGCACCTTCCAGATGCCAGGCCGGAAGTCGTGCTCGAACACATCAGGGACATTGGGGCGCATGCCCCGCAGCCCGGTGTTCTCGCCGTCGCCAAAGTCCGTGGTCACCCCGAAGTTGCCGTTACTGGTGAGGGTGAACCTCACCTTGACGCCGCCGTCGGGGTAGCGCGTCAGGACCTCGGCGGTGGCGTTAACGACGTGGCTGATGCCGTGGACAACGGGCAGGAACGTGCGGCAGATTGCCGGGTCGACGGTGATGGTGGCGCCCTCTGCGAGGGCGGCCATGCTCAGCGAGGCGACCTCGGCCGTGTTAAGGCTGTAGGCGTACGTGCGCGGCTGACAGCCGCCCTGCCCGGGCTGGGCGTTAGCGTCGATGTCGTAGGCGTGGGTGATCGACAGCGTCTGCCCAGGCTTGACGTTGAACAGCCCAGTGTCGCTGCCATCCCCGAAGTCCAGGGAGCCGACGAAGTCGGCTTCACCTTGGCTTGCCTTCACCGCGAAGGTGACGATCTGGCCGGACTTGGGGCGGATTGGGCTGTGCGTAACGGTGGCAGTCGCGGGCACCGGCGTCGCCGCCGGGAGCACCGTAATGGCCTTGCTGGCAACCGTCGTGCCCTGCTGGTCGCGCACCTCCATCAGCCGCTGCTGCGGCTGGTTGCCGCTGTTTGCGAACACGTGGGGGAAGCCAACCGACTGGCCGGGCTGGATGGCGATCACGCCGGTGTCCTGCCCGTCGCCAAAGTGCAGCCGCCCGACGAAGTTGACGTTCCCCTGGCCAGCGGTCAGGGTAGCGGTGACCACCTCGCCGTGCTTCACCATGGCCGGAGCCTCGATTGTAATGGTGGGCGGGGTCTGGGTCGGGGGCGTGATGGTGATGCTCGCGCTATCCAGCAGCTCGCGGTTCGGGCCGCGGAGCTCGATGGTCGCGCTTCGGGTCCCCGCCGGGAACACATGCTGGCTCGTTTGCGTCTGGCCGCCGGTCGTGCGCGGGCAGAACTCAACCCCTGGCCGCCACACAACGCACACGTCGGCATCGATGCTGGTGGCGAAGATCGCCGTCACCAGCTCGCCCTCGGTGTAGGTGCCCTTGTCGGTACCGATACTGCCGGTCAAGATCTCCGGCGTAGGCGCGTCCTGAACGTTGATCGCCAGCCGGACAAACTTGTCCGAGCTATTGGCGACTTCGATCAGCTTCGACCCTGGGGTGGCGTAGATGTGCGTGAGGTTCTGGCCGCCAGCCTGGTAACCCAGGTCGAAAGACTGGCCGTCGCCCCACTTCCCGGCACAGCGCGTGCTCCATTCGCAGAAGATCGCGAGGGTGACGACGTCACCCACCTGGATCTGCGAGGCTTCTGGGTCAAGCAGCGACAGGTTCACGGTCCGCTCATCCACGGGGTGGACGAGCTTGCCGTAGAGGGAGATCTCGCGGTTACCGTCCTCGCCACGCGCGGTGAACAACTCACCCTCCACGATCTCCACTGCGGTCAGCTGAGCCTCGGCCGCGGAGTTGCCCCCGCAGAAGCCTTTGGTGCCCAGCGGGAAGCCGCCGGGCTGCAGCGCGAAGTTGAAGCTCGTCTCGGTGCTGGTGATGTTGGAACCCACGCGCCTCTGAAACGAACTGGCATACTCCACGCCAGCGAACCACACTCCGGCACCGATGCTCTCGGCCTGACCGGAGTTCGGGTTGATCGTCTGGCCGCGGTTCACGCAGTTCACGCTGGCCGCCTCCGCGTTCCCGGGCACGCCCCAGAGGGCGAGCGAGGAGGAGAGCAGGGTCAGGATGAACAGCAGCCGGGCCAACCCATTTGAACGCTCCACAGCCGTACTCCTTCCAGTTGATACCTATAGGGGTCAGCACGCTCTGCGTTTCAGCTAACGTACTGGTTTTCCAGGTCCCCTGTACCAGGGAGAAACAATATTCACCCTATTACAGGAGACCCGGAACTGTCAGTAGTTGACAATCCTATAGTCGGAAAAAATTTCCTAACCTAGATGTTAAGGTACAAAAACCTTACCTTTCTATGCGCTAAACATATGTCTAGCGCATAGTAAAGGCCTATAGTATACCAAAAAAATGAGGCTAAGTCAAGGGTATAGAAGTCCTATATACAAAAAAAGTCCCGCTTTGTGGGCGGGACTTTTAAATGCTAAGAGAAAATTACTTGTAACCCTTTTCCTTCATACAGATATTCATCCACGAAGTTTCGGGGATTTCGATGGTTTGGGCTTCGTCGCCTGAACCGTCGGTTTTGATTACGCGGCCTGCCTGATAACAGCCATCAATAG
>CAYOVA010000024.1:0-23155 GCA_964407325.1 uncultured Gammaproteobacteria bacterium
AACTTCGAGAAGATTTGGTACAACGACTTGCACCGAAAGGCGCTGTGTTTAGAGGCGGCCATGGTCTGGCTGGAAGAACCTATTCGCTCCTTGGCGCAAATTATCAGCGGATGGTAATGGCATTTTGTCTGCTTGCTTCAATTCCCGGTTCAATGGGAATTATGTATGGGGATGAAGTGGGCATGGAAAATGTCTCTTTTGATGAGCTCAATGAAGAAGAACGAAAGGATACGCGAAATATTAATCGAGGAAAGCTAAAGCGCTCCCTGCTGGAAGATCAAGGGAAAAAGGCGATCTACAATTCAATCTGCGACATTCTTAATAAACGTCGGTTTATCAGCTACTATCTGAATATTGAACCCACACTTGAAGATATGAATGACAACAAAGTGCTCAGGGTTACCTATCGACATGGTATTTCCCAGCTTGTAATGTATATAAATGTATCCAGCACCGAACAATTTGTAAAACAGGATCTTGCTGGATTTGAACCAGTGCTAAAAGTGAATCAAGCAATGTACACGGCGGAAGAAATAAAGCTCGGACCGTACGGATGTATCTGGCTACAGCTTTAAACGGTATTTATTGCTGCATTTTCTGTAAATTTCCTGATATTTTCAATTGTTGTCATCACAATTCTTCTGAGTGCTTCGTGTGTATTAAACGCATTATGGGGGGTAACCACAACTTTCGGATGATGCATTAACACATGATCGATACACAGGTTTTTAAAGTTTACCGAATGGGTATCATGTGAAAGCAGAATTTCCAGTTCATCGCTTATTTCTTTTTCTTCCTCCAGAACATCCAACCCCACGCCTTCAAAAAGATCTTCATTTAACGCCATTATTAACGCTTCTGTTTCAATAAGACCTCCTCGAGCAGTATTAATTAAATAGCTCCCTTTTTTGCACTTCATAATGTTGTCTTTATTAAGAATATGCTTTGTCTGTTCTGTTAACGGCAAATGCAGTGAAATTACATCCGATTTGCCTAACAACTCCTCCAGTTCTGCATGGGTAAAGCCAAGTTTTTCCGCTTCCTCCGGATGTTTGTGTTCAGTATAGACTAGAAGATCCATGCCAAATCCTTTTGCTATGTGGAGAACTTCGGTACCGATTTTCCCCAATCCGATAATACCTAATGTTTTTCCGTACAAATCAAATCCCTGCAAGGCGCTGGTATCAAAAATACACTCTTTTGACTGGCGAATTCCCATAAACATTTTTCGCGATAAGGTGAGGAGGAGTGCAAATGTAAATTCAGCAACCGTACGGCTTCCATATTCGGGGACATTGCACACGGGAATCCCCTTTTCATTTGCATAACCGGTATTTACGTGATCAAATCCTGTTGAACGGGTCGTAATCAGTTTTACATTAGGCAATTTGTCTATACACTCTTTCGATACCTGCGACTTGATAAAAACAGATGCAGCTTCCATATCCTGATATTGTCCTGCGTTTTCTTCCGAAAGTGCATCGTGCACAAACGTTGCATCGGGAAACTGTTCTTTAAAAATCTGTTCTTCCCATTCCTGGGTTTCAAAAAAGTATATTTTCATATATTCAGTATAACCGACCTAAGCTCGATCATCCGGTGATCTCTATCACTTTTGAGTGGATGAGGTATAATCTCTTATGGCACAGGACGCTACAACACAAGTAGATATTTTCTTTTCCCGTTATCCGGAACAAAAAAAGAAAAAAGGCACCATTCTTATTCAACCGGAAGATCCGGCAAATACGGTATTTTACCTGCGTCAGGGAGTCGTAAAACAATATACTATCTCCCCAGAAGGTGAAGAATCGACAGTAAACATGTTTAAGCAGTTTGCGTTTTTCCCCATGTATGTGGTAGTTACCGACCTTCCCCACAAACATTTTTTTGAGTCAATCACCGATGTTACTTATAATGCGGCACCCGCAAAAGAAGTTCTCACTTTTGTTAAAGATAAGCCAGACGTTTTGCTCGATCTCCTCCGTCGCATGTACATTGGTATTGATGGCCTGTTGCACCGTTTTGAATACTCGATGTCTGCAAATTCGCGAATTAAGACGGTGTATACAATACTCAATGCTGCGTACCGCTTTGGAGAAAAAACTCCTCACGGAACACATATCCCACTTCGCATCACTCATAAAGAACTGGCTACTATGGCAGGGACTACCCGCGAAACCCTAAGTCGTGAGATAAAAAAACTGGAAAATGAAGGAGTTATTACTATTGAAGAAAATCAGATAATTATTCCAGATATAGAAAACCTGCAAGCCCTCCTTTCCGAATAATTATCTATGTGCCGATCCAACAGCTTTTGAGACGTGTTTGTATCCTTTTTTCTTGAGCAATTCATCCAGCTCGTAATTGATTTGCGCGATAAGCTGAGGTCCCTGGAAAATCATTCCCGTAATAAGTTGTATAAGGGAAGCCCCCAGTTTGATTTTTTGAAACGCATCTTCAGCACTAAATACTCCACCGCATCCAATAATCGTATATTTTCTATCGAGTGTTTTGTACGCAAGGGCAATAAGCTCGTTTGAACGGTTCCAGGTAGCTTTTCCACTTAGATTACCTTGCCCGAGCTTTGCTACCTCACCTTGGTCTAGTTCGGGAATAGTTCTATCTTTCTGAAGATTCCCCACAATAATCCCGGCAACCGGAAACGGGCCGATAACTTTGAGAAGTGCAAGAAATCGAAAATCATCTAGTTCAATTGGCATTTTGATAAAAATCGGCTTTTTTAGTTTCAGTTTAAGTACTTCTTGGAGAAGTTTATTTAGTATTGGCGGATCGTAAAAACTAACTGAACCTTTTAAGTTTGGACAGCTTATATTTAGCTCGTAATAAGAATGTTTTACGTTTGACTGCTCGAATTTATTGAAAGCTTGGCATATATCTTCGATTGCTCCATCAACGGTATTAATACCAAGGGTGTTTGTTCTCCCAATACTGATACCCACAGGAATTGCGAAAGTATAGTGCTGAAGTTTTTGCACAACAGCCTCTGCCCCTGGATTCCGAAAGCCTTTATTTACCAACAGTGATTTTGATTTGGGCAATCTTCCTAACCTCGGCTTGTTGTTCCCTTCACAAAACAGGTTGGTGATTGTACCCACTGATTGGAACCCAAAGCCAAGCGGTTCAAGCACTTGAGTTAACTTGGCTTCATAATCAAAACCTGCTGATAACCCAATAGGGGTAGCAAACCGGATCCCCTGTATGGTTTGTTCGAGAGTAGGAAACCTGTCCTTACATATCAGACGCATTACCAACTTGGCAGGTGGTATACGTCCCAGCAGTTCTCCGGTATTGGTCATCCTGTGATGAACATACTCGGGATCCAGCAAAAAGAAAATCCGCTTTTGCACCTGATAGAGTAGCGCAAAAATAAAAAGAAGATATTGCTTAAATTCCCGGGCAAACGAAAATCTGATTACAAAGAAGTTTACAAAACAAATTGCCGCAGAAACGGTGCAGTACAAGCAAATAGCGCCAATCACTCCCAGTTGCAAATACATAAATACTGCCGATGCAATCAGTCCCGAACTGGATAGGACAAACGGTGACCATTGGAGCAGTTTGAATTTGCCCGATGCTCTGTCTGCAAAAAGAAACGACACAAGGAGCAGTAGATAGAAAAATACCCCCAGTAGCGACAGAGGTATGCCAAATACCGTGGAATACTCACTGTTTAACACCTTACCACAATCAACAATCCAGGAATTGCTGCACGGAACAATACGCTGAGAGAAGTGTTCATAGGTAAGGTAGGCAGCATCAACCAATCCTGCTACCGCTAAAACAACACTTATTACTTTACCGTACCCTGACTTCATCTATGTACTTGCTTAAAATGGTAACTGCTTTTTCAATTTCTTTTTGCTCAGGCGGCTTTACTCCGTTTAGTTTATACGGTATTCCCAGCTCTTTATACTTGTAGACACCGTAGGTATGGTAAGGGAGTATTTCAAAGCGTTCCAGACTGTTGTAGTTTTTAAAGTGAATGCCCAGCCTCTCGAGAGCATTTGCATCATAGGTATGTCCAGGAACCAGTACATGGCGGATCCAGAATGGCTTTTTCTGTTGTTCCAGATATTCAGCAAACTTCAAAGGAACATAATTAGAGACTCCCGTTAATTTCTTATGACTGTCGTCGTCAATATGTTTAATATCGAGTAACACCAGATCGGTATATTTCAGCAACTCTTTTGTATCGTCATCAAGAATCGTACCATTTGTATCCAGGCCCGTATGGATACCTCGTTTTTTTGCAAGCTTAAATAGATCCACTAAGGCTTTGCGTTGAATAAGAGGTTCCCCTCCTGAAACGGTGAGTCCACCTTTTTTTTTGATGTAGGATTTTTCCTTTTCCACCAGTTCCATAATCTGTTCCGGTGTGTATTCCTTCCCTCCCTCAAGCTGCCATGTATCGGGATTATGACAATACAAACATCGTAAATGGCACCCTTGCAAAAATATGACGAGCCGGATTCCCGGACCTTCGTGGGTACCAAACGTCTCAACGGAATGTACTTTTATAATAGTGCTCATGTTACATTGCTTCAAAGAAGCTGCGCGACAATACTTCCTGCTGTTGCTCGCGGGTTAATTTGATAAAGTTAACCGCGTATCCTGAAACTCGGATTGTCAGCTGCGGATAATCTTCGGGATGTTCCATGGCATCCATAAGCATTTCCTTATTAAGAACGTTGACATTCAGATGATGTGCTTGCATTCCAAAGTACCCGTTTAGTAATAGAGTTAGTTTTTCAACCTGCTCTTGCTGCGAAGATCCCAATGCTCGAGGAACTATTGAAAATGTATTCGAAATACCATCACGGGCATAAGTATACGGTATCTTGGCCACTGAATTCAACGAAGCAATCGCACCTGAAGTATCACGACCATGCATGGGATTGGCACCGGGCGCAAAGGGCTCGCCGTCTTTTCTGCCATCGGGGGTTGCACCTGTTTTTTTACCGTAGACAACGTTTGAAGTAATAGTCAACACCGACAGGGTAGGTGCAGCATTGCGATAAATATGATGCTTTTTTAGTTCTGTCATAAAAGCAATTACCAGCATGTTTGCGATAGTATCCACACCATCATCATCATTACCGAATTTTGGATAGTCTCCCGTTGTGGTAAAACCTTGTGAAAGGCCTTCCTTATTTTTCTGCACCGTTACTTTGCCAAATTTAACTGCAGAGAGTGAATCTGCGGCAACTGACAACCCCGCAATGCCAAAGGCCATAACCCGTTCTACATGCGTATCCAGCAGCGCCATTTGTGCCCGTTCGTAGTAGTATTTGTCATGCATGTAATGGATAACATTCATGGTATTAACATATGTTTTTGCAACATAGGCAATGGTCTTTTTAAAACGCTGCAACACTTCTTCGTAATCAAGTGTTTTGCTTTTCATAGGCTCAATACCAGGTATCAGTACCTCACCGGAATGTTCATCTCGCCCTCCATTAATGGCAAGTAATAACGTTTTTGCCAAATTACAGCGTGCTCCAAAAAACTGCATCTGCTTGCCGGTTTTTAACTGGGAAACACAGCAGCTAATACCGTAATCATCTGAGCCGGAACACTCGCGCATTAAATCATCGTTTTCGTATTGAATAGATGATGTTTCGATAGAAACCTTGGCACAGAACTTTTGAAATGCCTCAGGGAGTTTTTCGGACCAGAGAATAGTAAGATTAGGTTCTGGTGACGGTCCAAGATTATAGAGAGTCTGCAAAAACCGATAACTCGTTTTTGTTACTTTATGGCGGCCATCATGCATCATTCCACCGATGGATTCGGTAAGCCAGGTAGGATCACCGGAAAACAACTTGTTGTATTCATCCATTCGTAAATGGCGGACTATTCTCAGTTTAATAACAAACTGGTCAACCAGCTCCTGTGCCTCTTTCTCCGTTAATGCTTTTCGCTGCAAATCCCTTTCTATATAAATATCCAGAAAGCTGCTTACATTCCCCAGACTCATTGCCGCGCCATCGTGTTCTTTTAATGCAGCCAGATACGCAAAGTAAAGCCACTGGAACGCTTCTTTAGCATTTTGCGCCGGTTTGGAGATATCAAATCCATACGATGCTGCCATCTCTTGTATCATCCCTAACGCGCGAATTTGCTCACTTACTTCTTCACGAAGACGGATTGTATCATCTGTCATTGCTCCATTGAGCAATTTCAAATCATTTTTCTTTGCTTCAACGAGAAAATCAATTCCATACAACGGCACACGGCGGTAATCGCCAATTATGCGGCCTCGTGCATAGTTATCTGGTAATCCGGTTATTACTCCTGACGAGCGGAACAGTTTCATTTCATCGGTGTACGCATCAAACACACCGTCATTATGGCTTTTACGATGGGTCCGGAACAGTTTAGAAACCTCAATATCGAGTTTATAGCCGTTTTCTTCACATGCAGCTTCTACAACGCGAATACCACCAAATGGTTTTATTCCGCGCTTTAATGGTTTATCTGTTTGTAACCCGAAAATCACTTCATTCTTTTTATCAATGTATCCCGGCTTATGGCTTGTAATTGAAGAAATGGTTTTTGTATCAACATCAAGAATTCCACCGTTATTCCGTTCCTTTTTGAGTAGTTTTTTGCAGTTATCCCACACTTTTTTTGTTTTGTCTGTAGGACCAACTAAAAACGATTCATCTCCATCGTAGGGAGTAATATTATTCCTGATAAAATCCGCTACATGTACCATCTGCTGCCATGTTCCTTTTTTATAGTGGGTGTTCATAGAGATTTAAAAACCTGCTCAATCTGGTCAGAACTGATAATCTTTTTTTCAATCAATATTTGTCTTAACGGTTTATTCTGTTCGACAGATTCTTTTACTGCGGCAGAAATTACGTCGTAACCTAAAAGCGGTGTCAGAAGAGTTGCATACGCTGTGGAATTATCAAGGTGCATCTGACACCGCTCGCGGTTTACACGCAGAGTGGTAATTGCTTTGGTCGTAAAAGTTGAAATTCCCGCCGTAAATACCTCCAGCTGGGAAATAATAGCATCGGCAAGAACGGGAAACATTATGGCAAGTTCCAAATGAGAACCTTCTGAAGCCTGGTGAATGGTAAGGTTTTTTCCTGAAATATAGTAAAACATCTGGTTCATGCTTTCGGGTAACACCGGATTTACTTTTCCCGGCATAATAGAAGACCCCGGTTGCAACGATTCCAGGAAAATTTCCCCGATTCCACCATTAGGACCGCTTGACATAAAGCGCAAGTCGGTAGCAATCTTTGAAAGATCCATGGCTGCAATGGTGATAACGGCTGACAAATGGCAGATATCCTGACCGCTACTGGTACCCGCCATAAGATTGGCCGCTGGTTTTACCGGTAGTCCGGTTATTTTTCGCAACTCCTGGTACGTATGTTTCCGGTACTGTTTAGAGGCGTTAATAGCATTTCCAATCGCGGTACCACCAAGGTTCAACTCGTAGAGGTATGCAGTTGCTTCTTCAATTCGATGGTAGTTTCTTTCACAAATAGCAGCGTATGATGCAAATTCAGCTCCGAGTGTTGTGGGCACTGCATCCTGGATGTGTGTTCTTCCCAGTTTAGTAACATCTTTAAACTCGTTTGCTTTTTCTTTGAACGCTTCAACTAAAGTTTTTAACTCACTTAATAATTCGCGTGATAACCTTATAGCAACAATGCGTAGCGCACTGGGATTTACGTCGTTCGTGCTTTGGCTCATGTTAACATGGTCGTTGGCATGTATCTTTAATTCATGATGAGCGCGTTTGCTTATTTCCTCAGCCCTGTGGGCAATTACCTCGTTTACATTCATATGAAGCGAAGTTCCTGCTCCTCCTTGCAATGCTGGAGTTACAAACTGGTCATTAAACCGTCCACTAAGTATTTCTGCACATGCTTTTTGAATCGCCTGAGTTCGTTCTTTATCCAAACCGCCAGCGGCATAGTTTCCGGCTGCTGCCGCGTGCTTTACTTCAGCAATTGCATGTATTAACGTAAGGGAGACCCGGGGCATGGGAAACGGAAAGTTATCAAGCGCCATCACTGTTTGTGGACCGTAGTATCTGTTCATAGTCTCCAGTATAAGTTGAGAGGGACTATTTTCCTGTGATCCAAGTCACAATTTCGGACATCGCTTTGAGCCTGTTATAATAGGAAAATGAAAGTCGTTACTTATCCGGGCAATCTGAAGAGACACAAGCAGTATTTACAGCTCCTGAAAACGGTCGATCTTTTCCTTGCGGAAACCGGGTATCAAAAGGTAGATCTCCCTTCTCTTTCTCCCGTGCTTATCCCTGAATCCTATCTGGAAGTATTTGAAACAGAATACAGATATATGGACCAGCGAGAGAAACTGTATTTAATCCCCTCTTCAGAATTATTCCTTAAAAGGCTGCTGGCAAGTGGAATAGGCAGTTGCTATACCCTCATGAAAAACTATAGAAACGCAGAAGCACCTTCCAGTCGCCACCTTTCCGAATTTACCATGCTGGAAATGTACAAAGTAAACGCCCACTATTTCGAAATTGCAGAAGACGTAATGGGGTTGTTCCATGCCATTTGTAAAGAACTCCACAACACTGACTCGTTTACTTATCAGGGTAACTCAATTTCCCTTTCCGATTACGAAAAAATTACTGTTCAGGAAGCATTCCAGAAATATGCCAAGATGAGCGATATTTACAATAAAGAACTTTTTTTTAAAGAAGCACAATCAAAAGGGTATGAAGTCGACGGGTTTACGTACAGTGATGTTTGGTCACAGATATATGCTCATGAAGTCGAGCCAAACCTGGGCATGAATGGAAAACCAACCATTATTTACGAATATCCACGAGAACTTGCAGCAGTAGTTGAATACGATCCACAAAAGAATGTAGCTTATCGTTTCGAGATTTACATTGCAGGCATAGAGTTGGGCAATTGTGGAAGTGAAGTATCGCCTACCACCGATTTTCAAGAAATGGAAGAGAGGCTCCATAAAGAATACGAAGAACGTAAACACAACAACAAAATTATGTTTCCTCCCGATACAGAATTTGTAGACAATCTCCGGAAAATGAAACCTACTTCAGGAATTGCACTTGGCATCGATAGAGTAGCCATGCTTTTTACCGATACAGAGAGTGTAAAAGACCTTCAACTTATTATTTACGAATAATTAAGCAGTCATATCGTCGTCTCCGCCATGACCGAAGGTGTAAAATGGTATACTATTCTACTTTCACGCACACATAAGTCTTTTTTATGGATAACACAATTCTAACCAGTATCGAAAATGCTATCCGTGCGGATTACAAATATCTGAGGACAATCCGTGATGATGTTGGAATTCATGAAGCAAACACAACAATCTCCTTTTACACCCGTTTTATCGAATCTATCGTAAACGGGCTCGAGTCTATTTACACCTATCATCATGCGGAAGAATTTGTAGGGAGATATTTAAAGCGAAAACGGTTTTTTTCTCTGGAAGAAACAGAATTTACTGCTTTTGCTGAAGACCTAACAGAACAAATGATCGCAACAGGGTATGCCTCTGCTTCTTCTCTCGTTCGCGAACAAATAGTTCCTCGCATTATCGTAACGCTCAAACGCTGGTTTTATATCGTTGATGGCATAGATTACCCGGAATTTAAGAAAATCAAAGAAGTTCTTTCAGATATTATTTCCTACGAACTTACTTCTCTTTTTGTACCCAGTAATCTTGACACCACTCTTATACATACCTACACCAATCAGTTTCAAACATCGCTGACCAATTCTTCGTTGATTCACCACTATGCAACAGCATTAGGACTACCTGGTCATTTTGCAAACTACCTTATATACAAAAATACGTTTCCCACAAATTGGGATCACCATCTTCATAAAGAAGAAGTACTGCTATTAAAGCCTAAACTAGAAGAACTGCTCACCGTTAAAAAACCACTGAATCTTTCTCTCCCCAAACAGCTTCAGCAAAAAACCGAAAAATACCTACAATCTCAATTTAAAAAAGACATTTCATTATTCCGTGTTTATGACCAGGGGTACAATACGGTTGTAAAAGAACTCAAAGGAAATTTTGATGCTCTCCAGAAACGAGACACACTGTATCAGATTGCCCAACGTATAGCGGATAAGTTACACTCCATTCCTTCTTTCCCCAGCGGAGCTTTTGATCCTGAATCGGTACTCCAGTATTGTGCAGAAAAACTGAAACGATGGAGGGTGTTACTTGACACAGACAATTACGACAAGACTATTCCGATTATGGCAGATGATATCGTACGGGTATTTTACACCCAGGACCTGGACAAAATGGTTGCTCTTCTTGCAAGAGAACAAAGCAAAAATGAGCGCCTATTGCTGCTTATAATCGCTGGCACTTCGCTTAAGTTTAGCAATAAATTTATTACGTGGATTATATTCCAAGAACTGTTTCCCGAATGGGAGCAATTTGATAACCTTGAAGCAGCACGTAAACTATCGCCAAAAGTTGTGGCGACAGCCAATACTATTCAACAAACCTTCCGGAACTGGTACAAACTTCCCAAAAACCAATATGCAGCACTCACGAAAAACTTTACATCGTTTTATACTGTAAAAAAACTATTCGAAGTTTACTACGAACAACAGCAAGAAATGGGAAATGTTGAAGAACGAATCAAAGAATTAGCTCAAAAACGAGTAAAAGGAGAAGATTTGTCAGCTGAAGACAAGATACAAAAACTCGTGGAATCAGCTGAAAAAAATCCAAAACGGTTTTCGGAAGATGAATTTGACGAGATTCTCTATCTTGCCCTTAAAACGGAGATGGATGCTGAAAAAATTCCTCGACTCGCTGACCTGTTTCAAAACTCTCAAGTACGGGAAAAGTACCAGAAACTGGTATTTAACCGGTTTGATGCCTACACCTTTAACAGAATCATGAATACCAATTATGCCGGTTTGGGAAATCTTTTTGGAACAAAAGGATTTATTATTCTTATTGAAGCCTATTTAGTCGGTTCAGGAATTGAGCACATAATTGACTACTTTGTGTTGGGTTGGGTAAAGACATTATGGAATATTGGAACAGCATTAATAGAGCCATCATTTAACATACCTCTGGTTGCAGATGAAATGAACCATATCTTAGATACCACTATGAACCTCTCATTGACATCTTTCGCAACTGGATGGGCCTTAATCGACTGGCCCCGAACCATCATGTCTGTTGTTATCCCGATTATTCTTATGTTCCTTATAACTTCTTACAACTATATGTTTTATAAGCTTAATCGTGTTCCCAACCGGGAAAAGAGCTTTAAGCGGTTGGCGTCTTCTACTGAACGGTGGATCAGCGGGAAAAAACACGTTACACAGCTATCAAGAACTCGCAACTTTAGTATCTTCTTTGAACTGTTTAAGGCTTCACTGCTTATACTCGAAACCTATTTGATTATTCAGCTACTCTATAATCTCGGATTCAACCCGACACAACTGGCATTATTTTTCTTTCTTCTTGCTACAATATGTTTATCCGCTTTCCAGGGAAATAAATTAAAAGATGAAGTGACTCTGGGACAAAGTGAAGCAATTTCCGATACAATTCGCGACTTTACATTCATACCGATTATCGAATTAGGTAAATTTCTGGGAGGCCAGGCTAAATCAATCAATTTTATTCCCTGGCTTGTCCAAACAAGTGTCGAACCATTTTACAAAAATGTAATTTCCATACTACAATCGTTTATCAGTTTCCAAAGAGAAAAAAAAGATGAAATCCTATGACAGATGAAGCTCAAAAAACAGAACAAAGTGAAGTGGAAAAGCCAAAACCCAAAGAAAAAAAAGAAGGGTTATCAATTCTTGAACATGGAGTTGTAGTACCAGGCGCAATTATTGCAGGTTCATTACTTCTGATTGCTACAGGAGTAGGATTGTTTACGTTTTTTAGTGGCAATAAAAAGAAAAAACAGAAGTCAAAAACAACAACTCTCGATTCTTAAGTCTTACGGGTAACAGTATAGTGAATGGTTTGATACAGGATTTCCCCGTTTTCAATTATGAATGTATCCGCTCCATCAAGAATAACTCCATCAGGACCTTGGGCTGCCCACTCAAGAAAACCGATACTGTCTATACAGGTGACATTGGTAAAGGTATAAACTGCATGAGGCAAGTCTTTTTCAAGCAAGGCAACGGACTTTTTAGCTCCAGTATGCCTACGAAACACCCCTTTTGAAGTTAGTATTATGCACTTTTTCGAGTAATTCTCCTCTATATTCTCTTTTACTTTCCCGTTCTTCCTAAACTGCAGGTGAGATTCTATGACTTCTTCAGGTGTTCTCTTTTTTTTTTGATCTTTAAGCACCCATTTCCCTTCTTTGTTTTTTTCGTATACCTTCTTTACTGCTGTCCATGCAACACGATGCGCAGTTTCTTCCCTTTTTTCGCTGGGCTGACGATTGTACTGGTTCCACGCTCCATTAAACGCACCTTGGTAAATGTGCTGTGCGTAAGGCGGTAGTATATTTTTAATCCGGGTTGGTATGGCTTGTGCTGAACGATATGGCATATGATAGTAACTTTAGAAAAAGTCTATTGGAGAGGTATTATAAACATATTACAAAGCTGTAAGAGTCAGATGTTGCGATGTTCAACATCATGCAACTTCTTCTTTTTTTTGGACTCTTTTATATCTTCGTGAAGCTCTTTTTTGAGAGCTTTAATTGTTTTTACTATCTTGTCTTCCGCATCATCAATCTTTTCAGAAAGAAATTTCCAGACTTTTGCATGGTCGTCCTCATGCATATACTTCAAAAAGGTGCGCTTATCATCTTCAGTTAGCTCAGATAAGATGGTATCAAGCACGGCATGGTGTATGGCTGATTCTGCAATATCCAATAATTCATGTTTTTCGTCGTGTTCCAGCTCGAGGTTATCAAGATCAATATGAATGGTGTGGAACTCAACTATATGACTGTAAAAGTGGTTCTTTTTCATAATCAGTAATTAATAGGCCCTAATGGTATTGTATCCCCCGGATCATCAATAAAAAAGTACAGAACCGGTCCCCGGGCTCCTCCGTCCTGTCGTTCCAGGTAGTTCATAACTTCAGGAGATCCTCCCAGATGTTTTCCAGTGAATTCAGCAGGTCCCGCATCCCCAATAACCACTACCATCGCTTTTCCGTTTTCGGGATTTACTACTAGCATTTTGCGATACTTAAAAAAATAATAGTAACGGCTAACATTTTCGTCCCATCCGGGTGCAAGAAATGTTTGTACCGCTATGTAGTATTTCTCCCGCTGTATATCGGTATCGGTAAGTTCTGCCAGAGAGGGTGCAAAATAACCCCACGCACCTCTTCCTGGTGCCATTCCCGATGAATAAAATCGCTCTGCATCTTCAACCCGTTCAAAGTGAGCCATCATTGTGTCGCCGGGATAACGCATGAGATGCTGTTCCGCTCCTATAAGTCCATAGCTGCGGTTTAACTTGATCCCTTCGAGCTCTGCTTTAACAGGAATATGCAAGAATTCTGAAAGCTGCTCGGTAATCGCTGTTTCCTGTTCTGGATTCAGTGGTTGTACCACTTGAGGAAGAAGTTCTTGCATTTTTACAATCAGCTTTGCCTTATTGTTGACTATACGTTCTTCGGAAGGCAGTTTGAGTTTTTCCGGAGTCAGGTTCTGGGCAATTACAGCACCAGTTACAGGATGCGTCATCATCAGGGCACCAGCCATAGAACCCACCATCCAGTTTTTTGTGTGTTTGTGTATCCAATCGAGCGATTCCTTATGTTTTTCCCACAGATTCTCTTTCAGTTTTTTGTGCTTTTCAGTCCATGTGTCCCTTAAGTGGTAGTAATGGGGCTTGTACTTTTTCTGAGACATGTATTCATTGTACAATATTCGCTTTTCCCTTTGTCTTATCAACCTTTTGTTACGACTATGCGATTATTCCAAGGGTCGTCAAACTGGATTCCACTCCCTTCTTCATCAAACTGTATTGAATTTTGCAGTAAGCGTTTCTTTAGTTGTTCTAGCGACGTCTCATCGGGCAGCAAAACAGTAAATGTCTTTAATCCTAATGACGGTTCTCGCTTCCCCGCTCCCGCGCTTTCCCAAGTATTCATACCAAGGTGGTGATGGTAACCTGCCACAGAAACAAATAACGCGCTTCCCAGGCTAGCCGTTTCATCAAATCCCAGAATATCAACATAGAACTTATGGGCTTCTTCAATGTTACCTACTTTTAAATGCACATGACCCATGTGTTTCTCTGGTTGTTCTTGTACTGCCTGAAATTTCTGGATGTATCCTACCGGATCAATATATATAGAATCCATGATTATTTTCCCATCCTGCCATTGCCATGTTACAGGATCTTTATCAAAATACAGTTCCAGACCATTTCCTTCGGGATCGGTAAAATAGAAAGCTTCACTTACAAGATGATCTGCAGTTCCCGAATAGGATTGAGGGGCTTTTTCAAGAACCCGTTTGATTGTCCGTGCCAACTCTCCCCGTGAAGAAAAGACAATAGCATTGTGGTACAGACCAGCACTGCCTGAAGGAGATGGCTTTCCATGACTTGCTACCAGTCGTACTATAGAACGCTCCCCATATCCTAACAAGATACTCGAATCGGTAACTTCAAGCTTTTCCAACCCTACTATTTCACTGTAATACTGGTCCATTATTTGCATATTGTGCACATTCAATTCAGTTACTCCCATTTTTAATGATGGAGCTAAAAGACTGTTCGTTTTTGATTGTTTGCGTGTGTTTTCTTGTACCATATCTGTTGTCAATAAGTTAATATTACAGAGAAGTGCTTAATAAAAGCAGCAGTAATGTTAACGGGTTTTGTCAATATGAGTTTGACCCCAATCTGACATCATCTTTAAAACAGGCTCCAGTGTTTTCCCGTATGGAGTCAGCGAGTATTCCACGTGGGGAGGCACCTCAGGGAATACTTTTCTTGAAATGATTTTGTCCTGTTCCAGTTCCCTGAGTTGTTGCGTGAGCATTTTCTGTGTGATACCAGTCATCTGTCGCATCAATCCACTAAACCGTACTGGACTGTTATTCAAGTGCCAGAGGATAAGCAGTTTCCATTTACCGCCAATAACACTCAGTGTTACTCCTACAGGTGTGCTTTTGCATGTATTGTTTGTCATAGTATCTTTTTAGTAAGTATATTCCTTTTTAGTGCGTACTTGATAAAAAGGTAGTATAAGTATACACTACAAATTATGATAAAACTAGCAATAATCGCCGGATCTACACGACCAGGTCGATTTAACATCCAACCCGCAACATGGGCATACGAACTCGCCAAAAAAAGAACCGATATCGATGTTGAGTTACTCGATCTGGCAGAAATCAATCTTCCACTATTGGACGAACCTATGCCTCCTATGATGCGACAGTACTCCAAAGACCATACAAAACAGTGGTCAGAAAAAATTGACAGCAAAGATGCATTTCTCGTTATCGCACCTGAGTATAACCACTCAATTCCTGCCGCTCTTAAAAATGCATTTGACTATCTGTTCCATGAATGGCATTACAAGCCAATTGGATTTATCAGCTATGGGTCAGCAGCAGGTGGAGCACGTTCTGTAGAACACCTTCGCGGTGTAGCTGGAGAACTAAAAATGTACGATATCCGAGAACAGTTGCTGATTGCAAACTATTGGGAACACCAAGACGAAAACGGGAAGTATGAGTTTACAGAACGTCACGAAAGTGCTGCAACCGACATTATTGAACAACTCGTTTTCTGGGCAGGTGTTATGAAGAAAGGTCGGAATGAGCTGAAAACATAGCGAGACTTTCACCCATTTCGTTAACAGAACTTATTCTTTCACGGAATGAAGTTCAAGTTCACCTGTATGAGGGGAAACCCCGGCCAACGGTAAACTAAACCAGAATGTAGTTCCTTCCCCTGCCTCACTTTCAAACCAAATTGATCCTTGTGAAGACTCAATAATAGCTTTTACGAGATACATACCTAAACCGTTTCCGTCAGTATCGAGTTTAATTGCATTTCCACCACGGTAGAATTTGCTAAATACCTTTTTGTGGTCTTCTTTGGGAATTCCAAAGCCTTTGTCAGCGACTTCCGATACCACCGCATCCTCCTTCTTGGAGATATGCACTTTGATTTTGCTCTTTTTAGGTGAATACTTAACCGCGTTTGTCAGCAAGTTCAGATATACTTGGCGAATAAGTTTTCTGTCCACATTTATCAATGGAAGGTTATCTTCAACTGTCACTACAATATTCTGGTGTCGCTCTTCAATTTTAGCCTTCAAATCTGTAACAACTTCCTGTACAAGCTCATCGAGTCTTGTTGGTACAGGATCTACTATTATTCTGCCCGATTCAATGCGAGAAACATTTAACAAGGAGTTCACCAGATTAATCATCCTCTCATTTGACAGTTCTACATTTGTGAGATATTCTCGTTGTTCTTTGGTTAAGGGTCCGGTATCACCCGCCAACAACAACTCAAGAAACCATTTCATTGCAGTAAGCGGTGTACGAAGCTGATGCGAGGACAACGAAATAAATTCTGTTTTCATTCGATCAACTTCCTTTTCTTTCGTGATATCCTCAAAAACTGCCATTGCAGAAATTATGTCACCATTTTCATCTTTAAGCGGTACGGCAGAAACGCGTAAGCTCATTATGCTGCCATCCGGCCTTTTTGCGTTAATCCCTGTTTTATTTAATACTGGTTCCCCGGATTCCATGGCTTGGACAAGTGGCAGCTCATTGTTTGGAAACGGTGTACCATCATCCCGTACTGTTTGATAAAAGTGAGTGTAGTTCACTTTCGTGGTATTGGTGCTAATATCCCTGCCCAACAATTGTTTGCCTACTTTATTAATTAACATCGGTTCGCCAGAAGGAGCTTTTACAATAAAGACTCCAACAGGAAGATTTTCAACGAGCAATTCAAGCTTATTCTTTTCCTGTACAAGCTGGTTTTCCGCTTCTTTTCGTGCTGAAATAACTTGCTGGGAATCTTTTTTCAAGAGTTCTTCATGCGTAACGTCGGTTACCTGGTGGATAATATATTGGATATTCCCCTGCATATCGAGCACGGGTGTGTTCATTGGACTCCAGTACCGCTCTTCGAATGTTCCGCCTCTTGATTCAGGCAAACGGACATCATACTTCTGGATCGCCATTACATGTGGCTGTTTCGTTTCAAGAACCGTATTGAGTGAATGAGTTAGGTTTTTTACACCAGTTGCAGTAGGATCATCGGGATTATCGGGGAAGACTTCAAACAAACCCTTCCCGCACGCCTTTTCCAAGGTAATATGGGTTGCCTCAAGATAGGCCTTATTACCGGTAACAATGGTAAATGTAGGAGCATCAGGCTTAAGGATAAGAAATAGTCCTTTCAGTGAGTTAAAAATTGACTCGAAGTTTACGTCGTGAAATTCCATGAATATATACTCATTTTATACTATTACAGGAAAGTTATATTCTTGGAGTTTCAGGTATAAAAAGTACCTGTAATGAATTACTTTTTCTTGAAAAAGACAAGTTTATAGCCATCGGGATCTCTCAAAACAAATTCCCTGTTTCCCCAAGGCCAATCACGGGGTTCGCTGGAGGGCTTCATGCCTTTCTCGAGAACTCCTGTATAGAATGCATCAACATCTTCAACGCTTATGCCAATGTACATACCCGCACCTTTATTTTTCGCATTGGCATCGTCTTTAAATTCTTCCTTGTCCTCCTTAGGCGCGAGAACAAAATCAATCCAGAACCAATTTACATAACCCGTTGCGTGTGTTTCTTCTTTTTTGCGAAAGACAAAACCCAATGCTTCATAGAATGAAATAGTCTTGTTTAAATCCTTTACATAGCAGGTTAATCCGGAAACGCTCTTCATTTTCATATAAGATAATTAAATAGTAATCCAGTACCGCAATTTTGCAGGTTTCCCTTCTCCCATTTCGACTCTGTTTTCTAGCACTCCTCCGTTTGCTTCGATAATCTTTTTTGAGCCCATATTTGTTTCATCACAGGTAATGAGAGCTTTGGTTATTCCTATTTCTTTTGCTTTGGGCAGTGCTAGCTCTAGCATTTTCTTTCCAAATCCCATTCTCCTTTTCGAGGGCCGAATATCATAGCCAATATGACCACCTTCCTTGAGCAAGAATTCTGTTAATGAGTGGCGTATGTCTACACGCCCTATAAATTCTCCATTATCAACCAGCCAATATTGCGTACACGGAACATATCCCTCTGGGAGATTTTCACCTTTTGCTTGCGAGTGTAGTTTTTCTATAAACTGTAAAAAAGTATCTTGCAGCTCTGCTTTGTTTAAGGAATAAATATCCAGTCTGTCATTTGATTTTTCTGATTGGTATTCGGTAAGTGCTTGCAAAAAACTATCTTTGTATTGTTCGGATGGGAGTATCAGTTCCATGCCCTATTGTAGCAGACTGTTTGTCCATTTGTATTTCCTGTCAGGTAAGCCTTCTTCATTATCTGACTGGTGTGTATCTCTTTTTCCCAACAAGGTAAAGCCCTCGCGCTCGTAAAATTCGATCGCTCCTGTATTGTGCTCAAATACCCACAGAAAAAGTTCTGAGCTGTCTTTTTTTACTGCATCAAGAAGTTGTTTTCCTACCCCTTTATTCTGAAATTCCGGATCAATGTACAAATGATGAATCCATGTGTCATCAAACTGAATAAATCCCGCAGGTATATTATCAACTTCTGCAACGAACATTTTTTCATTCTTCACTAAATTAGTTATGTAGTGTTCCGTTTCCTCGTCGGAGTGCAGATGAGGTAAGTAAGTCATATTCCTACGCGCACGCATACAGATTGTTACTATATACGGAGCATCTTCTGGAGAAGCGTGTCTTATTTGAATATTCATATTAGTGAAGGGTCTCCAAGAACCGCGTTACAATTTCACTCCACTTGGTTTTTGCTTTATTTTTCTGCGCTTCCGTTTTCAGCCCGGCTAGAGTAGCAATGATTGCAGCGGTACCATTAGGTTTGGGTTCACACGTAATAAGAATTGCCGAGCCGTCTTTCCCTTTTGCACGCCAGGTAAGGCGCTTCTCTGTGCCGCCTGCCCGTGCTTCTTCTGCCAGCAATGCTTGTACTTCCTTGTCTTTTTCTGCAAATGATACCCATGCTTTCATAAGGTTCTTCATGCCGAGCTCGGTAGATTTACTAACACTTACCTCGAAGGTACCATCGGATCGCTGACCCGGGAGCCGCCGACCAATATGCTGTTCGTATGCGACAGTAACAGATTGGCTCCACCAACCGGCACTTTCAATAGAACCTTCCAGTTCTTCGTGTACTTTTTGTGCAATGGCAGTGTGATCCAAATCCTTTGCGTGAATAGAATCCATAAACCGGAGCCACTCATTCCATGTTTTATGTGTTGCTTCTTCTATAGATTTAATGCGAGGATTTTCCTTCATAGGGATTATTATACAGAATCTTACTATGTGGCCTGGGAATTTCTGATACTCTTCACAATTGTGATTATTACAGTAGGAGCGCTACAACGATATATTGAATTATGCTATAGGCTATATTATAATAGTATCCATGTTCGCCTATGGTGGCGGCAGCAAAACTTCTGTGGAGGAAATTATGAGTAAGAAGGGTGACGAGCAAGGTCAGGACCTCAACAAGTTCACCCTGGACGTGGACTTGAAGCAGGGGGTCAAGCCCATTTCAAAGGCGGCCGCAGCGCTCGCGGCGTTGATCAAACGCAGCAACGCGAACCATCAGCCGATCATCGTGACAAACAAGGGGTACCCTTTTGGGGTCATCCTCGAGATCGAACTGCTGATCGCACTCTGCGAGCTCGCTAACAAGCGCCTTACCCAGGAGTACGTCACTGGCGCAGCCAAAACGATCGCTGCCGGCGGGAAGATTGACGAGAAGTCGCCGTTGCGCCTCTATGCTGTGGATCTGAAGGAGGGCGTCGTCCCGATCTCCAGGGCCGCATCAGCGCTCAACGCGCTGTTCCGGCGTTCCCGGGCCAACCAGGAGCCGATCATCGTGACCCAGAAGGGCTACCCTACGGGTGGCCTCCTGCATATCGATGTGTACACTGCGCTCCGGAAGCTGGCCGAACTGCAGCTGAGTCAGGAGCAGGAGTCGATCGACATCAAGGATATCATCCCGGAGGCTGAGGCCCCGGGGACGCAGACCCAACATTTGAGGACCTCGGCTCCAGTGACCAGGCCTCCGACGACTCCGACCCCGCGGAGGAGACCGACGAATAGTGCGGCCACACCAACATCCACGCACCGGGAAGGAGAAGGTCCACACCTTCTCCTTCCCACCACTACAACAAGTGCTATAATAACTATATGAAAATAACCCTCTGGATTCTTATCCTACTTATAGCCTTCTGGAATATCACCGGTGGCAGTTTTATGATGAATAACTACGTAGATATCGCTACTGTTTCTGCATTGAAGGCCTTACCACAGCCCTTTTGGACGATTCTTGGTCTTCTTCAGATTCTTTTATCGGTTACCCTTATTGTTACGTCGTTTATGAAGAAACATACACTGGCTTCATTTTCTGCTGCCGGTCTCGCTGTAATCTCCTTAGCCGGGTTAGCTCTTTACTCCTCTTATGCAGGCTTTCCTGGAATGCTTTGGGGGCTTATACCTGCGGCTATTGCTGGTTTTATTGCATACGGGAAAAGAATGCAAGCACAATAATAATAACTTGTATGGCACACCGAATTTATACCACTAGCGTTGCAAGCGTATATCCGTATTATGTGCAAAAGGCTGAAAAAAAAGGTCGCACAAAAGCAGAGGTTGACGAGATTATCCGCTGGCTCACCGGATATAGTCAAAAAGAACTGGAAACTCACATGGAAAAACAAACTGACTTTGAGACTTTTTTTGCTGACGCCCCTAACAAAAATCCTTTACGGAAACTCATTACAGGTGTAATTTGCGGAATACGTGTTGAAGAAATCCACGAGCCACTCATGCAGGAAATTCGTTACCTGGATAAACTTATCGATGAGCTTGCCCGCGGTAAAGCAATGGAGAAGATATTGAGGAAAAATTAGAATGTCTCACTTCATTTATTACGCAACTAAATAGTTGCATATTTTATCTCCATACTTTATACTTGCACTATTACTTATTTATTATTCTATGCAGGATACAATTGTTCGAGAAATAACAGTGTCGGCTCCTAAAGAACGGGTTTACAGTGCAATTACAGACCCGAAAGAAATCATAAAATGGTTCCCCGATAAGGTTGATGGTTCTTTAGATGTCGGTGAACGTCCTATTTTTACCTTCAATGGTCATGGGACAAGCCAGATTTATGTTGTAGCTGCAAAGCCAACCAATTACTTTGCATACCGTTGGGTTCCCGGCGATGCTGCAATTGAAGGAGATGTACTCAAAGTAGCAAATACTCTTGTTGAATTCTTTCTGGAAGAAGCGAAAAATGGTACTAAAGTTACTATGAAAGAGTCCGGGTTTGCATCATTACCGGCCGAAGTTGCAGAACGATGCTTTGGAATGAACAGCGAAGGCTGGAATTACATGTTAGCTCGTCTGGAAAAAGAACTTAACAAAGGACTATGAACGAAGTGCTGCTTTTTCATGCATTAGGAGATCCTATTCGGATTGAGATGGTACGACGTCTTGCAGGTGGGGCGTCGTACACAATCTCTTCTCTCTCTTCTGGATTAAAAATAACTCGTCAGGGAGCACGAAAGCATCTTCAGGTTCTTGCAGATGCACGAGTCGTAGAACTAAAAAAACAAGGACGGGATACTAATGTGCTTCTGTTGAAAGATACGCTAGACCAGGGGCGTGCATTTATTGAAAAACTGGAAAACCAGTGGGATCTCAGATTGCAAAAGTTGAAACAGTACGTAGAAGCAACTGTTTCAAAACCCTGAAGCTTCCTGTGCTGCATAACACTGATACACACGGCTATATGAGGTATACTGTTTAAACAATGAAATCAGGCTTATCACTGAAAGTCTTTTTTATACTACTGGGCTTGAATGTATTTAGTGTATTGGCAATTTTTCCCTATATTCTAACTGTTCAGGGAGCTCTATTAGAGCAGACTGGTCAACCATTAAACCTCATTTTGTTAGTGCAGTTTGTACAAAGCGTTCTGTTATTTTCTGTAGCATGTTATATAGGATTACATTTACTTAAAAAAATACAATTTCAACTTCCTCTGCTGGAAGCAATTACCCAAGGTAAAGAGTATAAAACCATTCTAAAAGATATCTCCAGACTATCTCTATTGCTTGGAATGAGTACCGCAATTGGGATATATCTTGTCGATTATGTGTTCTCGTTACTAGGGGCAACAATAAGTACCAGTCAGATTCGTGCACCTGCTTGGCAAACGCTACTTGCATCGTTCTACGGAGGGATAGCAGAGGAAACTCTGATGCGCCTTTTCTTAATGTCTTTTTTTATCTGGATTGGTACAACAATAACAAGGCAGATTAGGCCAAATCAGAGAGTAATATGGCCATCGATAGTCCTTGCCGCAATTATTTTTGGGTTAGGACACTTACCGATTACTGCATCATTAACTCACATAACGCCAGTTATAGTTACTAGGGCAATTATTCTCAACGGAATGGGAGGAATCGTTTTTGGATGGCTGTACTGGAAAAAAGGGCTTGAGGCAGCAATGATCGCCCATTTTACGACAGATATTTTTCTTCTTACGATTATTCCGCGGATTGTAGGGTATGCTAGTTAAATAAGCCTAGATACACAAACAAGTCCTTTTCCACCCAAGATTTGTTACATTCCAACCACAGGTGAAGTCGAGCATTTTATGACCTGTATCTTCCCAAAGAAAAGAACCTTAGCTTTACTGACAGTAAAGAGATAGGGTGATGTTGTTGTGTAGATAATATTCCAAGTTTGCTGCGGAGCTAGGATTCGAACCTAGGGTATCCAATTCCAAAGATTGGCGTGTTACCGCTACACCACTCCGCAAATGACAATACAATATTATGAATCCAGCCGTTTAGTATTCCCGGTTGTATGGATAAACAACTGAAACTTTACTGAATCAGTTTTTACATGGCATATTGTATCAAGCCAGCACAAAAAAATCTTTACCATTCTCACATCCATG
>CAYOVA010000025.1:0-21542 GCA_964407325.1 uncultured Gammaproteobacteria bacterium
CAGAGCATCAGTTTGTGGTACTGACGGTTGCGGGTTCAAGTCCCGTCGGGCACCCACTATTTCAATTCAAAGAACGTTACCTACACCCTTACCATCCCGCGAAACCCCCGGCTTGCGTAATACGATTCTGCGCCATTGTGATAGGTAAATACTGTCCCGTAGCGGCGATCGCAAAAGATTGCTCCGCCCCGGTTTCGTATACTGGAAGGTGTTTGCACCCAGCTGGAAGTCCTGGTATCAAATTCCCCCAGTTTCTGCAATTCACGGTACTCTTCTTCAGTCAATAATTCTATTCCCATAGCTTCTGCCATACCAACCGCACTATCTTTCGGCTTGTGCTCCTTTCTTGATTCCCACGCTTCACGATCATAACAAAGACTTCTGCGTCCTGAAGGGCTTTCTGCAGAACAGTCGCAGAAAATATACTTACCGGTTTTTGTATCCCGCCCTACTACATCGGGCTCTCCTCCTGTACGTTCCATTTCATTCAACGACCACAGTTTAGTTGAATCGACCTCCAGCTTTTCCTGAACCTTTTCCCATTCAATTCCTCTATGGCGATCCCTGTTTTTTTCAAAACGGGATCTTAATGCTGTTAATAATCCGGTTGTATCTTCTTGTGTTAACTCTTTTTTTACATCCATGATAGAAGTATACTTATCGCATGGTAAATTTCAAACTCATCACATTCGATGTGGAGGGGTAAGCGATCATAAAGCTATTGTGACTGAGTTTGATCTACCGCATTTTGTACAATTTTCTCAAACAAGCCGCCATAATCGTCTATCATTCTTTCGACAGTAAATTTTGCAATTACTGTTGCACGGCATTCACTTCTGTCAAGATAAGGAACCCACGCCAGTTTTTCCACAGCTTCATCTTCCGTTTCCACTATGTATCCATTTTTTCCTGATGTTATTATTTCAGGCAAAGCACCTTTATTAAAGGCTATCACCGGCGTACCGCTGGCCAGAGATTCAATTACCGAAAACCCGAACGGCTCCGGAAAATGAATAAGATGGAGCAACGCATATGCTTGCGCCAGCAATGTCTTTTTTTGAGAACCCGCTACAGCACCTATATACTCCACATTCACTCCATCCACATGTGCCTTAACATTTTTTTCAAAATAGTCTTTGTCCGGTACAATACCTGCAAGTATAAGCTTCATTCCGAATCGTTTTGCAACACGAATAGCATCAGTTGCACCTTTATCCCGGCTTATACGACCAAAAAAAAGTAGGTATTTACCAGGTAATGCCTCAAAGATGTACTCCTGCGGGTTAACACCATGGTAGATTGTTGCCGCGTAGTCTAGCTCAGAATGGCGTGCAGCATTGCTTATGGAAACATACGTGTTCGATACATTATATTTCTTGTAAATATCAAGTACAAGTGGATTAGTATCAAACTCCACCAGACCACTATGGACAGTTGTTACAATTGGCGTTTTTGTATGTAAAGCAAAATGAAAGGGGAGAAAATTCATATTGTTCTGGATTAAGTCAAAGGTGTCTGCATTATCAAAACATTCAGCAATATGAAGATACTCCCAATAGCGTGAATTACGCGAAATTGCACCAGCTCCATACAACGAATCCTCTTCAGTGCCAACTGGAACTATCCCGCGTAATCTTGCCGTGGTTTGTGAGTCCTTTGTCGCAAACAAAGTAACATCATGACCACGTTTACACAACCCTTCAGCAAGAAGGGAAGCGAATAGTTCCCACGGACCGTAATGGCGGGGAGGAGTCCGCCAGGAGCATGTTGATAAAATAGCAACTTTTATAGCTTATATTATAGTATAATATTAATATTATCTCAACTACTAAACCTACAATTCTATTCTTAAGCACTTATCCTCCACGTGAATGTGGAATTGCAACATTTAGCCAGAATTTATTGCATTCAATTCAGGATTTTTTGGGTGAGAATATTGATTGCAAGGTCGCAGCATTAAACCTCTCGGTATTGGATACTCATAAATATCCTCGTGAAGTTGAATGGGAACTGGTGCAGAATATTAGAAAAGATTATATTCAACTGGCGGAATTAGTAAATGAAAATCCCGATATTACGGGTGTAATTTTACAACATGAATATGGTATTTTTGGAGATTGTTACGGAAAAAAGCTCCTTTCCTTTATGAAAGCATGCAAAAAACCAGTAGTCGTAACCTTGCATACCGTTTTACCTAATCCGCTACCACAAATGAAACTGGTAACCGGAGAAATCATTAGATACGCTGCAACTGTCGTGGTGCTCACGCACAATTCAAAAAAAATTATCGAAAACTTGTATCCTAAAAGTAAAGGTAAAGTCCATGTTGTTCCCCATGGAATACCGCAGACTTCCTTTTCTACCCAACAAGAGTACAAAGAAAAAATAGAGCTACCGGATCGTACCATTTTAAGCACTTTTGGATTGTTAAGCGTTGGCAAAGGTATTGAATATGTCATCCACTCGTTGCCTGAAGTTATACAACAGCACCCTACACTAGTCTATCTGATACTTGGTGAAACCCACCCGGTGGTACGGCGGAGAGAGGGTGAAAAATACCGGCGTAAACTATTGCAACTTGTAACACAACTTAAATTAGAAAAGCATATTAAGTTTTACGACCAATACTTGAGTCTCGATGACTTGTTTGAATTCCTCAAGGCGACAGATATCTATATTTCCACTTCAACCAATCCGCACCAGGCGGTAAGTGGTACATTATCTTATGCACTTGGTACCGGAAGACCAGTTGTAAGTACAGAATTTGCCCAGGCAAAAGAAATTATAACGCTTGACGTAGGCCGCCTTGTTGCAATTAAAGACTCGAAGGCTTTAACAGAAGCACTGCTCGATTTATTAAGTGATACAGAACGGTTACAAAGAATGTCCCAGGCTGCATACTCTGCTACACGTCCAATGGTATGGAGCAAGGTAGCAGAAAGTTACATTACATTGCTTAATCGCACAGTTATTCCTGAATTGAAACTTGACCACCTTAAAGCAATGACTGATGATTTTGGTTTTTTTCAATTTAGCTTATACACAAAGCCCGATAGAAAATCAGGATACACTCTTGACGATAATGCACGGGCTCTGATACTTTGCAGCTGGCTTATCAGAAAAAACTATAGCAAAGAACTTGAAGATCTTATAGCAATTTACCTTGCCTTTATCAAAAAATGCCAGCTTGCAAATGGTGCGTTTATTAACTATATTGGACCCGACAAAATTGCCACTGCGCAAAATAAAATCGAGAATCTGGAAGACGCTCAATCGCGCGCACTGTGGGCACTCAGTGAAGTAATAAAAAATAAAACCCTTCCTTTGCAGATGCGAAATGAAGCTAAAAAAATGTTCCTTCTCACTCTGGAAAAAGGGCCGGAACCTACCTTTTTGAGATCACAGGCATTTACTTTAAAAGCATACTCTCTTGTCATAAAAGATTTTAAAGAACATAGATCGCGGCTCGTAAAGAAAATTGATGGGCTTGCGACAAGCCTTGAGAAGGCTCTGCTGGAAAATAGCGATAGTCTGTGGAACTGGTTTGAAAACACACTTTCCTATAATAATGCGCTGTTACCGGAAAGTTTATTTATCGCCGGAGATGTTACTGGAAACACAGCCTTCACAAAGGCAGCAGTTCGTTCTATAACATTCTTAATACAACAAACATTCACCGGGAACATGTATCATCCGATTGGACATTCCGCCTGGTATGAAAAAAATGGTACACGCAGTACTCACGACCAGCAACCCGAAGACCCCGCCTCAATGATAATTGCACTTGCACAAGCATGTAAAAGCACTCATAATGAAACCTACAAAATACTGGCTCTTCAGTGCTTTAGTTGGTTTCTGGGAAACAATACGCTGGGCGTTATCATGCATGACCCTGTAACTGGAGGTTGTTACGATGGTCTGGAGGTTGATAAAGTAAATGAAAATCAAGGCGCTGAGTCACTTATTTCCTATCTTATGGCAAACTATTTAACAACAAGGTTATTCAATGAAAACTAAAAGTATCCAAAACATATTTCCTACTATTCAGGTTGCCCGCTTTAACCTTGCGGTCTGGCATAATAATCAAAACAACTCCTTGTGTTTTATAGGACGGGAAGTTGCCGTTGCGGGGAACGCAGGTGAGCCCGACAACGGTATCCTTAAATTAATTGAAGTTGATCAGAAAGGAGCAGTTACTCAGGAAAAGGTCATCTGGCAACCACTTTATGATGGTATTAATTTAGAAGATCCGAGAGCTCTGCAACTTAGCAATGAACATTTAGTAATTGGACTTACTGCGGTATTACGTGACAAAAAAGGATATCCTATTCCCTTTCCCGCTCTGGTAAAAATTGATTCTTTTAGTTCCTGGAGTAAATATTTACCGCCCTTTCTTATCATCGATTCTTTTGGACCAGGAAAAAATCTCACTCCTATAGATCCCAACACCTTTCTTTTTCGTCCCGATGCAAAAGATTATTTTCATAAACTGATTGCTTTTTCGCTCCATTCTCAGGTTCCCGAAAAACTGGGCGATATTAGCTTTCCTACCGATTTACCATGGGCAACATGGCGAATTGGAACTACGATGCCACCCTTATGGCTGACACCAAATGACGCACTTTTTATTATTCATGGAATTACAAAGCAGATAATTGACGGTATTGAGAAGTATGTATACAGCATTGGGAGAGCTAAACTAATACGAAATGGGAATAGTTTTCAAGTGATAGTAGCAGAACAGCCTATTTTAACACCGGATGATTTCCTTGACGCAAGTGGAAAACCGCTTGTGGAAGAACTTCATCCTGAATTACGTCGCGTACTCTATTGCTGTGGTGGAGTTATCAAGAAAAAAAATCCTGACAAGCTATCTTTGTTCGTGAATGTCGGAGATAGAAAAACATACGAAGTGGAGTTTTCTTTGCAAGAGCTGAAGGAGGGATTATTTTAGATTTTACACCAGAAGCAAGGGCATTGTTCCCAGTTTTTTAATCCTTAATCCCGCGTTACGTAATTATACGCACTGGCGGCAATAGAAGCTCCCAACAGAGAGCCTACAATGTAAAAAATCATGTTCGGAAAGTTAGAAACAATACTTCCCAGGTCTACAAGTGTTGTTCCAATTGCAACAGCGGGATTTAGTACACCTCCCGAAAGGGGACCGGTAGCAAATGCGGCGGCGGCAACAATTAAACCAATTGCTAATCCAAAATACTGATTATGTGCCGTTTTTTGCGATGTAGTAACATGGAGAACTACTGACGCCAGTGCAAAAGTAAATATGGCTTCAACAAGTATGATAGAAACAAAGGTAATATCGGCAGTGGGTTTGGGCACAATAGGCGTGCCGGTGATAAGAAACGCCACGAAGGATGCAGCCAACGCACCCAGGGTTTGAAACACAATATACCGCAAAGCATGATCCCGATCAATTTTCCCGCGTAGATATACTGCCAAGGTTACAGCAGGATTGTAATGCGCTCCGGAAATATATCCTCCCATATAAATCATGGCCGTTAGTACTGCTCCAATTGCTAATGGATTTCCTGAAAGAGTTATAACGAGAACAAGAAAAAAAGTACCTATAAATTCGACAATAAAAGATTTCATATTTTTGTTAGTATACCGCTTTTTACTTACAATTTCAATCCGGAGCCTACTTACTTGTCGCATGGTAAATTCCATCCCACTCATGGGGTGGATTTTCCATAAACTCCCGGCATCGTTTCAGGTATAGTTTTGTTGGTTCATCATCTCGCCAAACTTCATGAATTGCTTCAAAAGCCATTAAAGCACCAGCAAAATCACCTTTTTCATATCTCAACCGGGCATCTTCAAACTCTCTAACAAGTTGCTCCTCTTTCAGACCTGGTTTTCCAATTCCCCGCAATTCATAAATACGTACGCCTTTACTTTTCCCTTTTACAGCGACAATATCAATTAATCGTGCAATTACATGATCTTCGACATCATCATACGTTGCCTGGGTAATAATGATTCTAGTTCCGTATTCCTTGTTAATACCTTCCAATCGTGACGCAAGGTTTACATTATCTCCCAGAACTGTATAGTCAAAACGCATATCGCTTCCCATATTCCCCACCACCATATCACCGGTATTAATGCCTACACGAACCGAAAAGTCCTCGATATTAAGATCTTTTAATTCCTCTTTTATCCTGTCACATTCCTCTTCCAGTTCAACAGCAGCTTTACATGCGTTTAGTGCGTGGTTTTTATCGTTAATGGGAGCATTCCAGAAAGCCATAACTGCATCGCCAATAAATTTGTCAATAACACCATTGTATTTAAATATTATTCGGGAAGCACGAGTAAGATATTCATTGAGCATATGGGAAAGCTCATCAGGGGGAATCCGTTCGGAAATAGAGGTAAATCCCGCAATATCAGCAAAAAGAACCGTCATGACCCTTCTTTCACCACCGAGACTTAACTTTTTAGGATCGTTGATAATTTCATCGAGAATTTGGGACGAGACGTAAAACGAGAATGCTTTTTTGAGAAAGCGCCGCTGGTTGTACTCGACAAAATAGCGATACAGTGCCAGAGAGATATATGATGTGATGATAACGAAAGTCGGGTAAATGATATTCCGGATCACACCTTTATCAAAATACACAAATGCATAAATAAGATAGAAGACTAAGGTAACACCAATAGTTATTGTAGCAGGAATAATCCCCAAGTACGCCATAACAAAGCCTGTAATAAGTGACAGAAGAAAAATGGCCGCTATGGTTACCCATTTGTGTTCCATTACTATAAAGCGGTTTTCCGTAACCGTTTGTATCGCATTGGCGTGTATTTCAACACCTGCCATTGGAGTGCTGCCGGATACAGAAGTTACTTGATTATCATGCAGATTGATTGCAGTTGCACCCACCAGCACGATTTTATCTTTGAAAGCATCCGCTGGTATTTTCCCATCCAGAACATCTACAAAAGAATATGTTTTAAACGTTTCCGGTTGTCCAACAAAGTTGATTCTCATTAATCCTTCTTCTGCCTTAATGCGCTTTGTGTAGTCGGTTAATCCTTTATCAAGAAGGTATTCGCGGGCTAGAATAACAGCAAAAGGTTCATCTCTATCCCCATCGGAACGGCTAATAGCAGCAGGAATAAACCTGGTGATACTATCTTCTCCCGCAACGGTATTTACCAGTCCCATGTCAGCTACATTTTGCAACTCCGGAATGGGCTCAAGAACTCTACGGGCTTCAGTTACTTTACCGCCCACTACAACAAATCCTGCTTCAAGGGGTAAAACGGTTTTACGGGTTTTCGTGATAGCTTCAGCCAGTTGCGCATCGTCAGAGGCTGTACTGGGCTCGGGAAACGAAACATCGTATCCTAGCGCAAGAGGATAATTACCTAGTTTTTCGAGGAGTTCAGCATGGACAGTCCTTCTCCAGGGCCATCTGCCAATAGCTTGTATAGAAGCATCATCAATGGCAATGATGACAATGTCAGCAGAAGGTTCCCGCGGCAGAAACAAACTATCTGATGCACGTTCTTGCCAAGTGCCAAAAAAGCCTGTTAAAAAGAGAAAGGTATACAAAAATGCTACACCCAGGGTTATCCCCAACACATGCAGATACTTTTTAGACATACCTAATTGTACCTTATAGAATCTTCTTTAAGGTCTTAGTTTGTATTAAACGCCGACAGTTTAATGACTTCTCTTCCATCAGGGAACGCGAGTCGCAAATCAAATACTCTGTTCTGTTGCAAGAGCAGGAATGATGGTTGCAAGAAATTGGCATTCTGAAACCCGGCTACACCTGGTGTAGAAAAGTTCGTGGTGCCATTTCGCCTTACCGAAACGGTAATTCCTGAAGCAAAGTTTTCTCCGGTAACATCAAGCGTCACGCCGCAGAATCCAAATGAGCATGTTTTTCCTGTTCTGGTAACTGTGTTAATAACTGGATTTGGTAATGAGTTTGTAGGTGTTGGACTTGGGGTAAACGTTGGCGATGGGCTCACTGTTGGTGTTGGTGAATTTGTTGGCGTTGCTGTTGGAGTCAGCGAGGGCGTGAGGGTCGGGGTCGGCGTCTCTGTGGGGGTGGGACTTGGCTCCGGATTCACAAATACCTCAACGGTATCTTCTGCTATCAGTTCTGAATCTGTGGCGGTGAACTTTAAAATATACAGTCCCGGATCGGTAAAAGAAATTTCAGGTGATAGTGGATCAGGATCTATGAATTCTATTATCCCCGTTCCGTCAACCAGCTCCCACGAGGTATTGATAGTCCCGGGAGGATTTGGCAATCCATCATCTGAAACGGTGGCAGAAAGTACAGCGCTTCCCGGTAATGTAATTATCTGATCTTCCCCTGCATCCACTACAGGTGGAGCGTTAATTGGAGTATTTGTAGGCGATGGCGTTATGGTGGGGGAAGGTGTGTTAGTCGGCGTATTGGTAGGAGTGAGTGTGGGGGTAAGAGTCGGTGTGTTCGTCGGAGTCAGGGAAGGGGTGACTGTAGGTGTATTGGTAGGTGTCAGTGAAGGTGTTACCGATGGAGTTACAGTAACTGCACACTGCTGGTTGAGTGCCTGGATTGCATTTATATCAAACCCATCTGCTTCCGGATTTAAATTTGCGGGATTAACTATATCCGTAAGTCGAATAAACCGAATTGAGCTTAATCCTACTGATGCAAGGTCATAAGATGTTATGCCTAGTGCATTTGCCCTGCTTGATGCAGGAGAGCTAAATGATACCCAGTTGGTTCCATTGGTACTCACTTGAACAGTTGCTCTTTCAAGAGGATAGGAAAAACGACCTAATGTCACTTCATAAATGCTGATATCAGAACCAGCTTCATTCAAGACCTCCCCCGCAAAGCCGTAAGTTACAGTGCCGTTCATCCCCAGGGTGTAATACAACTCATCTGCCAGTCCATAACCATATGTTGTGCTTGAACGATACAATGGGACATTCATTCCGTTTCTCTGTTTCCCCTGACTTACCGAAAGGGTGCTATTGACCCATCCTGCACCATTTTCACATACTCCAGCGACTACTTCATTTGCTGGTGTAGGAGAAGGTGTCAACGAAGCCGTAGGAGCGCTTGTTTTTGAAGGGGTTGGGCTTTTGGTGATAGTGGCTGTCGGAGTATTTGTTGAGGAAGGAGTGGGGGTGATATCAACCGGGGAGTTAAGCCAGGTATCTTCTTCGTTATTCAATTCAAGTAAGGTATTATCGCTGGCACTGCCTCCGTTTGATTCGGCATCCTCAATCAGTTCTTCAAAAAGGACAACTGGGTTGTTTCCATCCATCTTAAACCAGATGGTTTTCAATAGATCAGAAGATGGAATTGCAATTTTCATAATAGCATAGGTGACTGTGTCCTCAGTACAAACATCAGAGCAGGTTTTTGCAGGAAGTTCTTCGCCGTCCTCTCCAAAAAGACCATTTACATTCCCGGCAGAGTTTTTGTAGTAGAAGGCAACCTGTCCGTCAGCATCTGGATTTAGAGTTACCGTAAAAGAGTTGTTTGCAGAGTTGTAATTAACAGTTGTGTCAAGTGTTGTGCTAGCACTGGATCGTGAAGAAACAAACCCGAAAAGAATAACAAAAACAATGACTGTTGAAAATACGGTTTTTAGTTGGGAGACAGGGTTTGATTTCACGTGGTTAATTTCAATATGTAATGCCAAAGAGTATCAATATTATAGGAAGAATTCAACAAGAAAAATATGAGCTTCTATTCAATTTTAATTCGTGGCAAATGCTGCATTCTTTGTTGCAGTCTTTGTATCCGGATTGGTTACCCTAACATCAAGAGTAGTGTTTTTAGGTAGTGAATTGAATACTACTCGCAGTGAAGTTGTTCCAAATGACTGTATGGTCCCATTAAACGGTACCGTTCCGAGTTGTGTGTTTCCGTATGCTTTAACAGTAGCCCCCGACACATAGTTGGAACCGTCAATTGTGATCGTTGCAGAACAGGTAAAGAAACCACACGTCAAGGAATTCCTTGTCACCTTAGTGATTGTGGGAGCGGGGGATTCGGGAATTGGTGTAGGAGTAGGCGTATTTGTAGGTGTGGGCGATGGTGTAGCCGTAATCGTCGGGGTCGGTGATGGTGTTGTCAGTGCACGCGTTTCCAGCTTTACCGACTCGCTCGATTCCTTAAAAATATCAATCTTGAACAATACGTTTTTCGGATCTGTGTGATAAGTACACACTCCGCTAGAGCAGGTGCCAAACGGAATTACTTTTTCGTATCTGTTGTCGATTATGAGTCCAGCGCTTCCCTTTCCTCCTTGCTGACCCTCAGCACTTTCGTAGTTGAATACATAGGAAAGCGATTTGTAAGTAAACAAGTTTTCGATCTTAAGCTTAACTTCTTTTTTATCAGCAGAAACCTCAAGAGAAGCTGCCGGTGATGGTGTGGGCGAAGGCGTCGGCGTATGTGATGGTGTGGGTGTTTTTGACGGTGTAGGGGTATTGGTGTTTGTCGGTATAGGCGGCATCAAGACTACTTTTACGTCGTCAGTTCCGTATTTGCTTCCATCGAAGGAGGAGAGACGGAAAATGTATTCTCCGGTTACGTTTGGTGGAACCGAACGACTGAAATCTATTTTAGTTTGGAGTGAGAACGGATTTTCTATTCTTACCACCATTGAAGCTTGAGGGCCTTTTACCAGTGACCATGTGTTAAACAATGGTCGACGAAGAGGTAATCCGTCATCGGTAACTGTCCCTGACAAGTCTGCTTTATCGGGTACATTTACTGTTTTATCAGGTCCGGCGTTGACTTCCGGAGCAATGTTTTCCTGGGAAATATTCACCGTAAATGTTACGTCCTTGGTCGTAGTGGTTTCTACATCGCTTGCTACCACCATAAAAGTGTATTCCCCCGACATATTAAACTTGACGTTGGTTTCTGCCTGCAGCTGGTTTTCAAAAACTGCATTCAGGAAACATGGCTCGGCACTTGCATTGCTGTTTCTCTTAAACGAAGTACACACCCAGAACACGCCGGGTTCTCCAAATGGTTTTCCGTCATCATCAATATCTGCTTTTACTGTAACAACTGCACTTGCAGCATCAGCGAAATTAAATTCTTCGCTTTCCTTTGGTACAGTAATTCCAATTGCCGGTCTCCTGTTGCCGGAAAGCTGACCTGGTAAGTCTATAGCTACATTCCGGATAAGCCAGTCTGCGTCCTCCGTATCCAGATTGTTTAAGGACTGGAGGAAGGAGTTTATGCTGTCACTGATACAATTAAATCGCGTTTTCTTATTCGGCACAATCAAACCTGCTTTATCAGGGAAGTTTTTACATTTTCCAAAAACACTTCCCTCAATAGTGAAAATCTGATCAACTGGTTCATTATCAATTGTTGTCTTTAAATGGGCGTAATGCGTTCCCCGGACTGTAGCAACCATCGTTCCAGTATCCGACTCAAAGCTTTCCTGTCCTCCAAGCTTCTTTACTCTATTCCAGATTCTTCCCAATCCTTCAACCTGTACTGTTGTCTGGAAAGATGTATCCGAGTTATTGCGGACAACCACCGTTGTTCCCGAATCCACACGAGTCAGGGTATCTTCTCGATTGTATTGAATTGTTGCCATACCTCCGGTAACTGAGATCTTGTTATCGGCATAAATGGGTGTACCGTTTGTTGCGTTTTTAGTTGAGTTTGTTTCAGGATCATAAATTGTTGCCGAAGCATCGGGATCAAGTTTTAGCGAGGCAACCGCACTTCGGGGTACTGGGGTAGAGGTAGGCTGTACCGGAGTAGGAGAGCTTGTTCCTCCATTATTATTCTGGTTGTTACTGCCATTATTCCCTCCGGTGTTTCCTCCACTTCCCGTAGTTGGAGCTGGGGTGTTTATTGGGTTATTGTTACTGGCAGTTGTATTTGAATTTGTATTTGTATTTGAGTTATTGTTTTGGTTGTTATTGGCGGTATTTTGATTTGTGTTGTTACTTGTACTGTTGCTAATTGTGTTTGTTATTCTATTTATCGTATTATTGGCTATTTCTCGCGCATTCTGGAATATGTTTGTCGCAAGTCCTAGAACGCTGCTATCTTCGTTGTCACGATACGTAAAAGGTCCGAATCTGTTGTTCAACCCTTCATCCTGTTCGCTATTGAACTGGAGCCATTCGTTTTCTATATCATTGTTTGAGATATTGATGATTTCAAGATTATCATCCCCACAGGTAAATACGCCTTTCTGCCCTTTCGATACAACTCCTTCCTGTTTTTTATTGGCACAGGAACCTACAACTTCACCTTTAGTAGTAATAATCTGATCTATCTTGTTGATAAGGGAGTGACCATAAGAAGTGCCTCGTACCGATGCGTTTATGTTTTCTGAAACTGTTAAGTACGTTTCGTTTTGTAGTAGCTCTGCAATTCGTGACCAGATTTGTCCATCGTTTACCAGAATTTCAACTTGCTGAGGTGAAACCTGGGCTTTTTCCAAAGTAATTGTAGTGCTTCTATCTAATCTGGTTACCGTACCGTTCGGGAATACTATTTGGGCGCGACCATTTTCGCTGGTGGCAACAACATAGCCCTGCTTGAGTGCCATACCATTTTTCGCATTTATGGCTTTACCATTGGCAACTACTGTTACAGGTCCGTTAAAAATCTCTAGAATTATTTCACTGCTAAAAGTATCTTCCCGAACTCCTTTGACATTATCGGTAACGGATGTCCTATCCATTTGTGATTCCCACCAAATAAAGGAGACTACTCCCAGAAGGACTATAAAAGACAGAATACCGATTAAGATCCCTTTTTGCTTCATGTTCCAGTACTTTTTAATTTACATACACTATAACTAATTGTATTGTATTTACGCGATAAAATGAAGCCATTCCAAGGTTTCGCATATTTCATTATACACATTTCATGTGTATTTAAAGAGGTCTTTCCCACCGATATCACTTCCTTGCTATTCGTTTCGTATTGACTGCTAAAATTCTTCATATGCTATAGTTTACTTATATGGCAAAAACTCAGGCGTTTGTAAACCTTTCCAAAACTCTACAGGCTGGGATAGTTACAGGATTTATTTCTTCCTCCATCGGTAACTTTCTAGGAATCATTACTCAGAGTATTGCTCAGGCATATTACCAGGAAACTTCGATTGCAGCTATTACACTTGGTTCAATTTCTCTGGGAATAGTCGGTAGTATCGTGTACTACTTCCTTTATCAACAAACAAAGCAATATGCACGTGATATCTTCACAATGATTGGTTTAACACTACCAACCATGATTACCTTATATGTCTTGTCGAACCAGTACGACGCTGCATTTCGGGTAATAGCAGTTAGCATCTCCTATGCAGTATCAATGACTACCGTAATACTTATTCCGTTTCTTGCCGAAAAGTACAAGTTCGGTGAAACTCATCACAGTAACTAACCTGAAGTTAGTATACTCTTTCTTTTTCAAATTAAGATCAAAAATGTGTGAGAAATTCTAAGCTCAAATCTTTACAGGGAAGTTAAAAATGACGTTACATTACAGGACTTTTGATTCTGTTTAGACACTCGTCTTTCCCTAGTATTTCCATACTCTCATTTAAAGGAGGAGATACTTTTTTCCCTGTTATAACGACTCTCAGCATTTGAAAATACTGTGCCGGTTTGATTTGCAGCTCGTTTGCCAAAGACATCATGCTCTCGCCGATTGCATCTGCCTTCCAGCTATCTAACTGTTCTATCCGTTCAGCTACTTTTGGAAGTACTTCTTTAAATTCGTTCACATCAACTTCGTAGGCAGAGGGAGGCGTGACAAAAAAGGAAACATATTCACGGTACTCTGCAAGCGTTTTGATTCTTTCCTGTACCAGTGGTATCGTCTTTTCAACAAGGTCTTGAGAAAATTCATTTTTAAAATACTTAAGCAACTTATCTTTCAACACTTCTGCGGGACACTGCCTAATGTACATACCGTTCATCCACTCGAGTTTTTTTATATCAAATACTGGTCCAACAGGTGAAATATCTTTCAAATCAAATTTTTCAATGTACTCTTCTATAGTAAAAAGCTCCTTTTGTTCAGGATGGCTCCATCCCATAAGTGCAAGGTAATTTAACATTGCTTCCGGTAAATATCCCTGCTCGAGGAACCAGTGAGCCCACACCGGATTTTTACGTTTTGAAAGCTTTGATTTATCAGGGTTTCTTAAAATGGGCACATGAGCAAATACAGGTTTTTCCCACCCGAATGCATCGTACAGCAGCACATGTTTGGGAGTGGAGCTTATCCATTCCTCTGCGCGAATAATATGGGAAATTTCCATCAGATGGTCGTCAACAACCACGGCAAGATGATATGTTGGGAATCCGTCTGATTTTAGCAGTACCTGATCGTCAACCTGGTCAGTTGAAATCGTAATCTCAGCACGGATAAGATCGACAAAGGTAACCTGCGTATTATCGGGAACCAGTAATCGTATGGTGTACTCTTTATCTGTTGCAATCCTTTTTTCAGCTTCTTCGTTGGTAAAGACAGCTGCTGAAGGGTCACGCAGCATAGTACGGAATTCACGCTTTGTTGTTACCCCGCCGTCTTTAATATCTTTACCTGCTACCTCTGCTTTTTTCCTGAACTCTTCCAGCTGTTGCTTTGTGGCAAAGGAATAATAAGCTTTTCCTTTTGCAACAAGCTCTTCCGCATATTTTCTATACACATCAAGCCGTTCCGACTGCCTATAGGGTGCAAACGGTCCGCCTTTGTCGGGCCCTTCATCATTATCAATGCCAAAACTAGCGAGCGACTGAAGAATCATTTGTTCTGCACCTTCAACATAACGCGTTCTATCGGTATCTTCGATACGCACAATAAAAGCTCCTTTATTTTTGCGAGCTACCGTCCAGTTAATCAAAGCGGTATACAAATTCCCAATATGAATATCGTTTCCGGTTGGCGATGGGGCAATTCGTGTTCGTATCATGTGTGCATTATAGCATGAACAATTCGCAGTTAATTCTGTTGTCGTATCGTTCCAATGAGGATTTCAAAATCAGTAAGACAAACGAATTTGGGTGTACCATCCTGGAACTTACATGTTGAACTGCTATCGAAGTCTGCTTGCCTGGTTCTTGCATCCCGTACATACTCACTTCTCCATACTTCCAGGTCAAATGCAGTCACTTTACCATCACAATTGGCATCTCCTTTGGATTTTAAGGGACAGGTTTGGGAAACTCCAGTGGGATTGGGTGTTGCTGTTCCTTCATATTGAAGATTACTCGTGTATTCGTAGGCACCTATATCCGGCGTATCTGCTATAGTCCGTCTCCGCACATCCTGAGAATACCCCAAACTGACTCCTTTATTAATAAATGGAGAATCCTGTTTCAAGCCAAAATCACCATTGGCAGCATCCACAAAATTGGCTACTCCTGCGACAAAAGTTGCGTTTTTACTTGAGACCTGGTCGTTGGGAATTGTGGTGCCGTTCCAACGAAGAGGTGCTCCGGCAAACCCGTTATGTGATGAAACTGAATCGCTATACAAAACAACTGAATTACCAGGACCAAACAAGTTGTTTTTTACTTCAGGTTTCGAGCTCTGATAGTACCACAGAGAGTGTGCTCCATTTTCGTAGGTAGTATTATTTAGAATTTTGGTGCCAGTATTCCCTGCATGTGCAATAAGAATTCCTCTCTCGGTATTCTGATATATCACGTTGTAGGCAATAACAGTGTCATCTACAACTCCATCAGCATCGGAGCTTAAATGTACACCATGTCTCGTATTCTTGAAAATTCTGTTTCGAAGAACTTTGTTGCCGTTGCTTACTCCATATTTGGGTCTCGTTTCAGTAGGCGAACCGCCCCAAATTTCTATTCCATCTGTCAAATTGGAATGCATTATATTCCCCTCGATAGTATTGTTCGAACCCGTCTGGATTCCGACCCCGTAACCTTCGCCATATGATTCAATTCTTCTGTTATTGTAAAGCTCGTTATTGTAAACAAGGATATTCTGAGAGTAATGCAAATAAACACCATCTCCGTTATTAAAGGAAGAATTGCCGGAAACCTCGCTTGAAGATATACGAGATGTTCCGCTATATCCATCAAGCGCAATACCAATGTACGAAAATCCAGACACAGTGTTATCGAGAATTTTTATACCTGTCGTAATAAAATCGGGAGTTGTTGATATAGCTTGAATACCAAATTCATAACCATTTACCACCGAACTTTTGCGAACGGTAACGTTTTTAGAATTTACCACACGAATCCCAGTAAGGTACAAATCACGAACAGTTAAATCGGAAAGTCCAATCGAATCTCCACTTGCCACATAGGCTCCATAATGTTTTGCACCAGTAATTTCAATATTGTTTACATCGATAAATGTTACATTCTGCAAATGAAGACCGTAGGCTTTGTCACCCACCTGAAAGGTATCTCCGTAATAGGTGGAAGGATTGGACGGGGCAAATACATATACGTTCCCTGTACCCGTTTCTTCATCTTTAAAAAACTCATATGGTTTATCTAACGCAGAAATACTTTTTTCATGAATAGCGCTCTTATTATTGATAGAAACAATATTATCCCGAACCGGAGTAGTCCATATATTTGCTGAATGCTGTGTCCAGGAAAATACTCCCTTTTTTGAGACATCAATTCGTGGTTTATCTCCAAGTCCATAAGAACTAATCGTTATAGGGCTTCCCTGAATTCCAGATGACTGAATACTAAGTGTGCTATTCCAGACAGAACCTTTCTTGAGTAAAATGGTATCTCCTGGTTTGTATGTTTGAGCTTTCACTTTTTCGAGCGATTTCCAAGGCTGCGATTCTGAAGTCCCACTATTTGTATCGTTTCCTGATCGTGAGTCTACATAAAATGTAGTACCGGTTGACTGTGCATATACGGTAGGAAAGAAGGTAGTTAATGTAAGAAGTATGAATAAACATACAATGTTTTGTAAGAATCGCATATTAATAAATATAGTATCCTATTCCGAAAACAATTGCAAGTTACCTTCGTCTCATAAGGTATACAGCCCCTCCCAGAACAAAGAGTGCCGGAAGAAGGAACATGTTCGTGTACTTGAACAGTTCCTGCGCATTCCTATCAAGCGAAGGTAATGGATATATTTGAATTCCACGCTGACGAATACCAGAAAGGGCACCTTCCGAGGCGTAGTCATTTACTACATTCAGGAAAAAGTTAATGTTACCTGCCTGCTGCGAAAGAAACTGGGGAGTTAAAAAGCGGCTTGACGAAATAACCATAACTTTTCCGCCATTTTGCACACTTGACTCAGCTGCTACAACGTATTCAGAAGTTGCAGTTGGTCTGGCAGCCACCGCTTCTGCAGGCTGCAAGCTAAATGGTCCTGTTTCCCTCCAAGATCGAGGATCCGATTTTACGATATCGCGAACTGTGAACCCGGATTTTTTATTCAAGATAATAGTTGAAGCCCATGGGAAGGTAAGGTAATTAACATTCGAAAAAAATCCTGTTTCCCTGTTAACGTTATTTGTTTTAAACCAGAACGGGTATGGGATAAACATCGACTGCACTTGGTCACCAAAGTTTACTACTTCAGCTGCCCCTGATAACACAAGATCACGGTTTACGGTAATCCCATAGCCTTTGGTAAACTTAAACATATTGTGTTGTGCTTCCGAGGTAGCAAGCTGCATTTGCTCAACCGATATGCCATCAAGAAGGGCTATCACATTCCCTTTGTTTTTTACATAGGTGTTTAAACGGGAAATATCCTCGTTGCTGTATTGTTTACCATCATTGGTAAACAGGACAACTGTTTTTATTGATGGATCGATCGGAGGAAGTGATGGTGCCGGGGAAGGTTGCTCTAAGGAATCGGGCGCAGTAGGAACAGGTGGGGCTGAAAATTCCAAAGGTGTAACCGTATACTGTTGGCTAAGGACTTCCTTAACAGGAGCTAATGGGTCTCCTTGCCCCATCTGCGGAAAGCTGAATCCCGCCTCTCCCCCGACTACTGCGACTTTCGGTGTTTCAGTACGGCTTAAGGCATAAATGGCGGAGGTGATATTGTATTCCAGATTATCCAGATCGCTTAACTGGTTTATTGCCCGCGTTTGCTGTCCGTATTTGACCAACAAACCAAAGAACCCGGTAGAAACATTGTAATTGTCCTGTTCCACCTGGGAAAACCGTATTTCAGGTATACCGTTTTGCACTGCATCCTGCATGGCTTTCTCATCTGTTTTCGGATCTTTTATTTCGACAACGACTTTCCCACCACTTTCTCTTCTATACTCTTCCAACATATCGTGGACATCCTGCCTGAACGGTGTAATGCGGGAAGGTAATTGGGCTGATTCAAACAAGGTAAGCGTAACATTTTGCTTTAGGTTCTTGAGATTCTGTTTTGTTGCATTAGAAATGGTATGAGCCTGGTTTTGGGAAAAATCCAGCCTGAACGAGAATGGCAATAACAGTATATTGAGTGCTATAACACCCAGTGCCCCCATAATAAAAATAGTGTTTCTGTTTTGGTTTACCAACCCCAGAAATCTACTCACATTCAACTTTGGCAGCGGGGGCAGTTTCTTTAGCTTTGGCATTTTCATATTATCCTCGTTTCTCCAGGTCGATAACTGTTAACCCCAAAAACAGCAATGTTAAGCTAAAAAAATAGAACAAGGCTCGAATATCAAGCAACCCTTTTACAAAAGACTGATAGTAGTAATACGGTGATAGTGTGGTAATCACATCCAACAATGCACGCGGCAAAAAGCTCGCGGCAAAATCACCGTTCAAAACAAGTAGGAAAAATAATGCCAGTGCAGAAGATAGGAATGCAACTACCTGATTTTTTGTGAGCGAAGAGAAAAACATCGAAATACTGATAAAAACAGATGCAACGGCCATAACACCCAGATATCCCATAACGACTTCTGGGATGTATAACGTGCTTACAAATGCTAGGGAAACAGGGAGAGACACGGTAAGCAGTAATGCTATTGCTATCAGCACCAAGAGCGCCAGGTACTTTGCAAGAACTATCTGAATCTCCGAGACAGGTAATGTTAAGAGCGTTTCTATCGTATTAGAGCGTTTTTCTTCCGATAATGAACGCATTGTTATTGCAGGTACAAAAATAATCATTAACCAGGGCAGCAAATCAAAAAAAGCTCTCATTGAAGCAGTCCCATAGGCAAATAGATCCTTTACAAACAAAAAGTTTGCAAAAACGGCAAACAAGGTGATAATGATATACCCTATCGGATTTTTTAGATAATATCCCAGCTCTTTCCAAAACAGTGCTTTCATTCTTTTTTAATTAACTTCTTAAATAGCTTCTCAACTTCCCCTTTGCCTTTCGGTTTTTTCCCGTCATATACAATAGAACCATTATTGATAATAATCAGACGTGAGGCAATATCTTCAACTTCGGAAAGAATATGAGTTGAGAAAATAATAGTTTTATCTTTCGCGATCTTGTTTATCAGGTCTTTTATACGATCCTGTTCAATCGGATCAAGACCTGACGTTGGTTCATCAAGAATAAGAACATCGGGATTGGCTAGAAGTGCAGCCGCAAGTCCAACACGTTGTTTATATCCCCGCGACAGCTCTTCGATTCGTGATTCGAGTACATCGTCAATACCTACTTCACCTGGAAGTTCACTATCAACTGCCACTCCCCTTACTCCAGCAACAAACTCCAGGTACTCTCGTACCTTCATTTCGGGATACAGAGGGTTGTTTTCGGGAAGATAACCGATGTTTTTTGCTACTTCGACACGGCTTACAGCAGGGTCTTTTCCGTCGACACGCACTTTTCCCTTATTCGGGGAAAATATTCCAAGAATAATACGCATGGTAGTTGTTTTGCCTGCCCCATTTGGACCAAGAAAACCGATTATTTCCCCTTTCTTTGCAGAAAAGGAGATATCGTTTACTGCGGTTTTAGCACGGAATTGTTTCGTAATATTCTCGAGTTGGATCATGTCTTAGCTTTGTACCATGGAAAATGTCTTTTCAACTACGCTCCAGTTCATGTTCTCAAAGAAAGCATCGATATACTTTGCCCGTGCTGAACCAAAGTCCATAAAGTAGGCGTGTTCGTACGTATCCATTGCAACAATCGGCAGACATCCCCACACCGGGAAGGTATTCTGGGTATCACCAATATAGTTGAAGAGCCGATCTTCCATATAGTTCCAGGCTGTCCAAACCCATCCGCGGGCTGCAATGCCCGTTGCTTTCATATCCTTTTTGTACGCGTCAAACGAACCAAAATCCTTTTCGATCTGTTCCATCAGTTTGCCAGTGGGAGCTTCACCGTTCCCACCGAGATGTCCAAAGTAGATATTGTGGTTGAGGTATCCGCCATAAGCAAAGCTAAGCTCTACCTTGAGTTCGCGGATTTTTGAATAGGTCTGGTTAGCCGCTTCAAAATCAGCATCAGTGAGTTTGGAAAGCTCTTCCTGGATTTCGTTGTATTTTTTTATGTAGCCTTGATAGAGAACCATGTGTTCTTCCACTGCTTTTTTGGAAATACCTTTCATTTGATAAATGGAGTCTGAGAATGGTTGAGCGGCGACTGTAATAACGTTCATAAAACTAAATGTGAATTAATATTTTACCCATTCTACGCTCAAATGAGCTCATTTGTCAAGAAGAAAGCTGTAATAGCTTTATTTTGCAAGCAGATCGGGACGTCTTTTGAGTGTTTCCTCCCAGGCTTTTTTGATGCGCCATTTGTGGATTTCTGCATGATTGCCACTCAGCAGCATTTCAGGGACTTTTTTGTCTTCAAATACCTCCGGCCTGGTGTAGTGGGGATATTCAAGTAGCTGCACTTCTGTTTTGCCGGATTTTTGTAGTTGATCAATTTCCTGTGACTCGCCAACAATCTTTTTCAGTTCCTCGACCGAAACTGTAAAAAAGCTTTCCTGTAGCGTTGCATCTTCTTTTTTGAGGACTCCGGGAAGGAGCCTTACTACCGAATCGACTATGGCCGCTGCTGCAATTTCCCCGCCGGTCATTACAAAATCGCCAATTGAGATCTCTTCGTCAATATAATCTGATATGCGTTCGTCAAAACCTTCGTAGTGACCAGCAAGGATAACTAGATGGTCGAGTTGTGCCAGCTGTTGCGCTTTGTCTTGGTTGTATTTGACACCGCGGGCGCTAGTAAGAACTGCGTGGACTTTTCCCTTCGATTGTACACTCCGAAGTGCCTTAATTACCGGTTCCACCATTAACACCATTCCGGCACCACCACCATATGGCTTGTCATCTATAGTTTGGTATTTGTCATTGCCGAAATCGCGGAAGTTAATGAATTCGATTTCCACTGCGCCTTTTTCCTGCGCGCGCTTGAGAATACTGCTGTTTACGATCGGCTGCAGCATTTCTGGAAAGAGTGTTAGTATCGTTATTTTCATACGTTTAGGTTATTTTTTAGGTTTTCCTGATGCTATATTGTACTATACACAGGTATAATACAATTGTGAAAAAAATACTTCTTGCTGCCATTCGCTGGTATAAAAGCACAGAACCTGTGCGGAACGAA
>CAYOVA010000026.1:0-17900 GCA_964407325.1 uncultured Gammaproteobacteria bacterium
AACATTCCGGCGGAGTTGTTCATTGATATTTCTATGCGAATAGGTTTCGCGTTACCTTCTTGAATTTCAATTCCGTCGATTGCATACGCAGATAGCGAATGAATATTGACTTTACCGCTTTCGTAGGGTATTCGGGACCGTCCCTGGCTCATGTCTAGTGCGTCTGCGACGCGTACTATACCGGCCTCAAGGGTAATCGGTCTGCCGCCACTACGGTGGCTAATTATACTGTGAAGAGCTTCTGAAGCAACTATTACGCGTTCCTCGACTGGCATGAAACTTAAAATCGATTTCATCATGTCATGTGCAAGGAACAAGCTGTATTCTTCATGATTCTGGCGGTCTATAGACATACCTAAATCATGAAGCAGACACCCCAGCAGGACGACTAGTTCGGCATGCTTGAATGTAAGTTCAAAATCCTTTTCAATAGAAGTCTGAACTTTATGCTTATGTAACATTCTCAATAGCTTTATCCCTATATTGGCTACAATCTGGAAGTGAACCGCGCCGTGATCGCTCATCCCTAATCGGTCGATGGCGTTGACGTTGAGAACTTTCCAGAGTGTCTTTACTTCTTCGTTGCCGTTTATATTTTCTAACGCTTTAAACAAAAGCGAATGTGTGTCGGCAGGTACTCGAATCTGTATGGGAGTCTGAGTGAGTGTAGACATAAGTCATCGTAATAACAGTATGAAGGTATTATATCACGGATTTGCCGGTTTGTCAAGTTCTATGGGATATTGTTGAGCGTAGGATGAGGGTGGTAATGGTATACTACCCTACCTTATCAAACAGGCCTGAAAAGGCAATGGGAGGCTGGAATGTCAGAGTTTCAGATACACGATCAGACATGGCACGAGTACGACGGGTCGTTTTCGATCGCAGTTACGCCGAAGGGTAAGCTCATCATTGGGCTGGGAGAGCCTGTTGCAGAGCGGCCAGTCGCTGTGGGACTTACCCAGCAGCTAGCTGAGGACCTGTACAAGCATCTCGTTGGGCTTGTCGGAGAGTTTGTTGAGGTAGATCTAATGAGCTGGCCTAACCAGGTTACCGCCGCGGGGAAAAGCTTCGACATGTTCCTCGAGCTGGGGCAGGAGAATGTGCGTCAGTACACGGTCATCGTTCGAGGCAGCAGTTATCGTTGCCCCATGGCACCGGCGCCTATTGGTGCCAAAGCAATCGTCCTGGTGATACAAGATGACAACGAGATCGCGCTGCGTGCCCGTAGCGAGTGAGAACTGTAAGGTTGTGAATCCCTGCCCGGAGCGCGTGTGCGCACCGGGCAGGGCATGGACAATAAATACTCTGCTATTTAGCTCACAAACTGCCAAAATTCGACTTGCCAAACTACATACTATAGGATATAATATATATGCTGTGGTGATGCTAAAATAGGCTGTACTGATGCCGAAAACAGCTTCACCAGGCTAGAAAGGAGGTTTGCTATGTTCGAATCGGATATCCCCGACGTTCGAAAGCCGGGTGCCCCCGACTCGCCCCCGCCGCGGCCCACCCCGCCGCCACAGGGCTAGCGCCTCTTTCGCTCCGCTCCCTCACCAGGGAGCGGAGCACCACACTTCTTGTAACCTTTCATTCAAAGTGAATTAGCTCCTGCTATAATCGCTTCACTATACTCTTTGCTTAGTCTATGGAGGATGACATGTCTACAGGACAAGGCGGGACAGATCTCAAGCATCTCCTAATCGACTGTAAGGGTGTCCTTAAGATTGTAGAAAGAAGCAATCGCGATCGTAGACGAATCGCTCTAAGACTCACCGAATTAAATGCCGACATAATTTTTCGCATCATAAAGGGAAGGTTAGGTGACGATCCGCTTGGTCTCTGGTTTCAAGAAATGGAGGTAGATCCGGTTAACCTGCTGGAGGTAGTACGTGTCATTACCTATCGGGAGGTACGTTGGAACGTCCAGCTGTTGATGGTCACCAAGTGTAGGATAGAGCATTTCGTTTTCCCCCAGTGGGACGATCAGCCGGACCTTATTGTAGTTCAGCAGCGGGTTCCTGGCAGGGTTTCCGCAATATGGCGTGAAGACCACAGAACCTATAATCAATGGATAAACACTTAGTCCAGCTATAGATGAGGAAAGAGGTAGAAGAGTCCCTGCCCGGAGCGCGTGTGCGCACCGGGCAGGGCAAAGAGACACCAAGGTCTCCTTGTGGACCGACGGGGTCCGTCCTGGCTGTTAGGCCAGGTTGAAGATTAAGCTTGGCCTAATCAGCCATTGTAGAGGGTTCGTGTTGATGCCTGGTGGAGAGGCAATTTCCGCATTTACCTTCCACCAAAAATTGCTTAACATCTCCCTTTGGACATGAGTCGTTCGTGCAGATGTCAAACGTGACACTGTAATCTTTTGTTCCGATGTTCCGTCGGGGAGCCTGCCTGTAAATGAACGGTGCTCCAGGCTGGGCAGTGGTTGTTCCCAAAGACACAGAACCCTCCCTCATAGGCTTGTACGAACCCATATTCTACACACTACATATGTATTTCGTCAACCCCTAGTAGTACAAATAGCAGAAAATAAAAATAGTGAAGTTGTAGCGGGCTCATGAATGCAGTGCACTCATGAGCCCTTCGTCAGCTGTTAGCGCATGTTGCTGCCAGTTCTTAGCCCAGTTCGCCAGCAACCTAGCCGCAGGTGCGCGGTGGGGTCTGGTTGTTCCCCTCCACGGGGAACGTAACCACCCACTGGCGGGCGTCTCGGGCACCGGCGCCGTAGTCAAGCAAGCGCAGCTCAAATGCCCCGAGCCGCGTTCCCACGATGCTGGCGCTTCCCGCCGCGTCAAGGTCGGCGCGGATCGACTTGGTGCCATATGGCATCCACCGCATCGTATCCCTGCTGCAGTTGATCCGGATGCCCGGCCTGTCATGCCCCATCGAGACGACCATGGGGTCAGGATTAGGCGGGCTGTACAGGATCACCGCGTGGTCTGCACCCCTCTGGATCACGTACGTCTGGTTTGGCACTAGCCTCATCACGTACGTCCCCACCTGGGCGCGGGCTGGTGTTGCCGTGCCAAGCACGGTCACAAGCAGCAGCCCGATTATCACGAGGGCTGCCGCCCTTCCATTAAACCACTGCGCTTTCATAGCGCCTCCCTGCTCCATCACTGGAGCTCTGGCTTTTTGGGATGAGCCTTCCCCCGGCGTATTGCCCGCCGGTAGCATACTGTACAATGTAACATACTATAAGATAAAATATGTGATTTAGTTCACTAAGAAGTTTGCCTGGCAGTCTGCCAACCTAACAACCTTATTTGCTAAACAAATGATACCGGCAGTTTTCCTGGAAACCCAGTTTATGAAAGCCATGAAACGAAGCACCGTGATTTTCGACATTGGCATACACCACAGATATTCCCTCTTCAACGCTCCGATGCAGCAAATATCGTACTATCTTTTCAAAAAAACCGTGTCTACGGCGGGCAGGTATTGTTCCCACATTATGAATATACCCGAGCCCAAGTCGCCGGGACAGTAACAAGGAGCCAAAAGCAATTGACTCTCCCCTTTCCACAAGCAGTACATTGTAATTCTGTTTATCTTTATTCCCTACCAGGTCCGTGTGAATCTTCAAACAAAAACGGGAATAATCCGCTTGGTTTGGCCATTCAGGAAAACACTCTTCACCTGCCTTAATAAATGAAGCCATTAACGAATCATCTACCTCCCGGAAATCACCCTCGACATACCCCTCTCCCCCACTTATGAGGTACCTCACATATACATCGTCAACAGCCTCGGTAAACTGCTTTTGCTGAAGAAACGGCTTGTAGGCGCCATACATATGGTGAGGAATATATAATGAAACTGCATAGCCCTTGCGGGTTTCTTCATCCAGGATTTTGTAGACCATATAAATATCAAGATTGTGCGGCGGCACAGAAGGAATAATCAGGTTATACCACTTCTCCGAAAAAATCGAACGCATGTAAGTAAAGTTTTTGAAATGGCGGATGTCGGTATAAAAAACATCCTGAAGCAACTCTTTTCCTTGATTAAAGATATCCATTCCTTTATTGTAGCGTACTTTTACAGGTGATATAAAATACATATTTTATACGTATTTATCTGATATACTGTGATATGGTACAACAAGAACTGGTTCCTTCTTACAATTCAGGTATCCAACCTGAAGTTGAAACCGAAGAAACGCGCCTTCAGAAAGAACTGGAAGCGGCAATAAAAGAATACAACGGGCCCTTGTGGGCAAGTATATACAACTCTTTAACGTATGAAACGTATACGGCACCCCTTCCGGATAAGTTACGAAGACTTCAGGTTGAAGTGTACGAAAGTGTACTCGGATATGCCTTATCCCAGTCTGCAACAGATTGGTACACTAGTGCGGAAGAAGCAATTCTTTCTGCGCTTACTATTAGGAGAGATACTCGGTTTACTTCACAAAATTACTTTGTTGGTGCCGACTACTTATGTGAACTGTGTCAACGAACGGGAGCGCGCTGCCCCCGTTGTGTTATGCACAATGAAGATGCAGATTTCGGGTGGTAACACAATTGGAGAATACGTTAGTCTTTCAACGACTTACTTCCCTATTGTGTAGCTCCTGTCATACAGCACCAATGGCCCATTGCACCAGTTACAAGCTTTTGCCTGTTGTTGGGCTTTCAGCGCTGGAAAAACTGAAGTGGCTCCCTTAAATAATTCGCTTAAGATTCCAAAATCCTCTTCTTCGCTTACGATATTGTAGTCCTCAAGCTGTGTTTCCATTGCCAGTTTATTGTATGTCGATTCCTTGCTACCGATTTCATCGATAAGTTTGAGCTCAATTGCCCGTTGTGGTTCATAAGCAAGGGCTTTTACCGTGTTTACGAGAAATTCGGGAGAGATATTTCTTCGTGCACTTACAAAGCTCACAAAACTGCGGTATTCGTTATCAACCGAAGTCTGCCAGTGGCGTTCTTCTTCCGGGGTAAGAGGCCGGTATGGTGAACCTGAATCTTTATATTGCCCTCCGGTAAAGAATCGATAGTCAATGCCTCCTTCAGTTTCTACACCACCAAGAAAATTACTTTCTGCAATTACATTGTTGTATTGTGTAAATGGACCCAATATTACCCCAATACTTCCAATGGCACTTCCCGGATCGGAAACGATATATTCTGTAGATGCGGCAGCCCAATATCCACCGGAAGCACCCATATCGGCAATATGTGCATACACAGGATTACCGGTCACTTCCCGGTAGTACGCCACACCTTCAGAAATCGCGACAGCACCCGGAATAGTTCCCCCCGGTGAATTTATCTCAAGCACTACTCCCTTAATGGAATCGTCTTTTGCAGCCCGTTTTAACTGCTCTTTCACTTCATACCCGTAAACTACCCCTTCTTCACTTAAAAAATTAAAGAATCCTACGTCGCTGCTCTGTTCAGTTAAAATAATGCCTCGTACAGGAATAGCTAGAATGCTGGTGTCTGCATCTTCTTCCCCATCAACAACGGTATAGGTATAGTCTTTACCGCCGGAGGTATGGGTTTCTTGTTTCTCTTTTTTTGAGTCGCCCGTAAACGCACTAGCTATCATATAGATACAAAGAATAATTACTGCACTTATTAAAAATGAAGGCCAGGTCAAGAGGGGTTGCTTTTTTTCCTGAGAGTTATGAGAACTTGAATTCTTTTGTCTTGATTCAATTGTCTCAGTTGAATCATTCTTCGAAGTTGGCTCATTTGTTTTTTCTGGAGGTTCCATACTCGGATTATATCTCCTATCGGGTTGAAATAAAAGCCTGAAAGTGTAATAAATCCTGTAGAATATGTTACAGGTTATTTACTAATTACTATAGAAACTGGTATGTTTTTAGCTCTTTGCGGCGAGCTTTGTAGTCGGGTACAAATTTCTCAACCACATCCCAAAATCGCTGTGAATGATTCATCTCCACAGTGTGGCACAGCTCGTGGACTATTACGTAATCGGCCAATTCTACCGGTAACATTCCCAGGCGGTAGTTAAAATTCAAGTTCTTTTCAGCTGAACAACTCCCCCAGTGGGAGGTAACATCTTTAACGGTTACTTTGTTGTAGGTAAGTCCAGTAATATCAGCATACTTTTGAATGCGTTTTACTAGCTCGTCTTTGCTGTACTTGCGGTACCAATCATGAAGCACTTTCTGGATCTCCTTTTCGCGCTTATGAGCAGGTAACCCAGGAGGAAGAATAATCTGGAATGAATCTTTTACTTTATACAACCTGGTTGACTTTGCCAAGTCGGAATCGGATACTACCACTCGTATTTTCTGATCGAAAAAATTAACTGTTTCCGAGGTATTGGATAAAGTGCCTATTGTTGGGATTAGCTGCTTTAATCCGCTCTTTCTTCGCTTTACAATACGGTCGATAATCCAGTCTTCTTTACTGCGCAAAAACTGGCGGATAATAAATTCAGGGATTAACACCGGTGCTTTTACCGCTAGCGTTCCATCGGACAAAAGACTCGCGGCAATACTCCGCCGTCGGGAGCGGATAATAGTGTATGGTATGGGCTCATTTTTGAGGAGGATTTCCGGCATGCCTATAGTATAGCAGGCTGTATAATAAGAACTCATGAAAACTATTACTACCCGCGTTGATCGTCTTACTGCAGAAGGATTTGGATATACCTCGCATAATGGCAATGATGTATTTATTATCGGCGCAATCCCCGGTGAAACGGTTGTAGCGCGGATAATTAAAAAACGCAAGGGCAGGCGCTGGGCAATTGTTGAGAAGGTATTGGAGGCTGATGCAGCGCGGATTGGTGAATTTGAGGGCGCCGCTGGCGGAATCGAAGACCATTACCTCAGCTGTTCGCCCTGGCAGGTATTTGCATATGAAAAACAGGTTGCGTTAAAGCAAGAAATGCTCCGCCAGGCATACGAAGATCAGGATATCTACTTGGATGTAAACGAGTTTATATCGGCAGAACAGACCGATGGCTACCGGACCAAAATGGAATGCAACTTCTGGTATCACGAAAACTATCTGCATATTGCCTTCCACAAACGGGGTACGCCCTTTGTCCTCACTCCCCTCCCCCATGGCTGCAAACTGGCAAGTCCTGCAATGAATACGACTGCGCTGCGTATTGTCGAGCTAATTAACACTCATGCGATTCCAAAATCGGATTTAAAATCCCTTACCATACGCGAAAGCAAAACCCAGAATCAGCGAGTAGCTATTCTGTGCGTAAAAAGAGAAGATTTTTCTCTTCCCTTTGGGTTAGATGAAGTAAATAGCGCATTAGAAAAAGCTCACAGCGCCTTAGAAAAAGGTAACAGTGCATCGAAAGAAGGCCACTTAAGCGGCCTGGTAACTGTATTTTCCGATCCCCTCTCCCCCGCTTCGCTATTTACAAAAATACTCAAAACTGAAGCTCAAGATTATCTGGAAGAAACCATCGCTGGGCTTCAATTTCGCTACCCTTTGGATGGGTTTTTTCAGAATAATGTTCCGTTATTTGAGAACGCTTTGGTAAAGATGCGAGACGTCGTAAAATCTCAGAACCAGCCGCGCAAAATAGTTGAACTCTACTCCGGTGTTGGCACAATAGGACTAGCACTGTGTCAGCAGGCAGACCACGTTTTTGGCATTGAATCAGTCCCCTCCTCTATCACATTTGCTCAAGAAAATGCCCGTCGCAACAATATAAAAAATTATCAATGCCAAGCCGTCCCCGCAGAAAAAATGGAGAGCAGTCTATTAGCAGATACCGATATTCTCGTCCTCGATCCCCCGCGAATCGGACTTCATCAAGACGTCGTAAATTATATTCTCGAAGCGCAGCCACAAACTATTCTCTATCTTTCGTGTAACCCGGTAACACAGGCTCGCGACTACAAGCTGCTCCAACAACATTACTCCCCCACTTCCCTCACCGGCTTTGATTTTTATCCGAATACCATGCATATGGAGAGTTTACTGGTGCTGGAAAAACGGGAATAATCAGGCAGCTCTCTTCTGTTGCGCCAGCTTGGTCATTCGTTGATAATCCACTTCTGTTGGGTGGTACATTGAAGACACTACTTCCAGCGCTTCTGCAAGTCCCGCCCCTGGTGGAACATAGAAAATAGGAGCTTCTGGACAATTATCGAACGTTAAAGCTGGTGCACCGTGTTTTACTAGTTCCCAACTGTCAGGATAGTCTGCAGGATTATAGATAGTGCTCCCATTCATCCGAACGTAACATACCAGTTCACCAACAACTCTACCGTTTGGCATAACTTGACCATCCATTATTTCAAACATACGCATGTTTCTCCCATTGTTCGTCATTACCTTGTGATGAATACCGGTAACTGGCCTAACGAATATTTGAGTCCACGGGAATTTAGGTTTAAAAATGACAGAGGCTCGTTTTTCTAAAGCTGAAGCAAGTTGGTTTAATCTTCTCCCATCGGTACTAATTACCACTTGATGAGCAGGGTTGTTGGTGCTTTCATCATGAATACTCACTTGAAAATGGGTACTTACTTCTCCGGGTAGACCCATTTCACGAAGTAGATATTTCAATTCTGCAACCTCTGCTGCAGTTTTAGGGCTTCTTCTTTGCGCATCAACATACCGAAGCGTTTCATATGGGTTAAATGGATCATCAGGATCAGCTTTAATTAATTCTTTCATTAATTTATCCGCAAGTGGACTACCCATTATTCGAGCGCAATGGATAAGGATTCTATTACGTAGGTTTCCTGGGGGACGACTTCCTTTTGTTTTTGAGTTATCCAAACCATCCAGACATTTGAGAAGAATACCTTCATACACAAGACGCAGAAAGAGTTCATCATCCACTCCCGCGTGCTCTCTTGCCTTTGCAATAATATGGGCTATTCCATTTGTTGCCTTGATAATGTAGTAATCAATTTCATCACGCTTTTCAGGAGTAAGATTTTCTAAGAGTATTCCTTGTTTTTTGAAAAACTGAATATATTTTTGAAGCGAAATATCGTAAATACGGGAATTGCGAATGGTTTGTTTATCTTCTTCTGTCAGTTCCTCGCGCACATTAGAGAGTAAATCAACAAGCATCCATGTTCGGGGATTATCAGCGAATTCTATTTTGTACATTTCAATCAGTGTTTGCTTTTCAATAATTTTTTGACCGACTCGAACACTCGTATCTTCCTTAGTGTCGTGAAGTGCCGCTGCATTGAGTGCATCAGTATCCAGGTTCATCCCGGCGGCGGCGTGGGTAACCCGCTCTGTATGTACAGCATAAGGAAGCGGGCGGGGGTTAGCAGTTTTTGTGGATTCGTGACCTCGATAGTTTTTGACTTCGGGCTTATAGATATTGAGCTGATGGAGCATAATGCCTAAGAGACGTGCTTTCATAACCGTATGAGTTTCGGAGGGAGATCTTTGAAGATTTCGTACCACCTTGTTCCCCTTTTGTATGTACGGAGCCAAGATTGCTCCATCTTCAGAGTAGGCAAAGTTAACAAAATCAGGAACGAGCGCGTTAAACTCCGGACATTTAAATCGTATTCCTTGGAAGTCTTCATATTCGGGAGGTAAATCCAGGAGGATATCATACTCTCCGTGACGATCTGCTTCGGGTATTGTCATAAATAATTATACTATAAGACTTTTGATTGTAAGAAGTGTTATTGTAGCATATTACTTTATTAAGCAGCGGGTATCGAGCGGGTCAAATACTGTTTTTTTGAGTTTATCACCACGAATGTGTTTGCCGATTTTTTTTGCTCCATAGATCGAAGGAAGAATCCCTACCCCATTACAACCCAGGTTATACAAAAGATTGGGATTGCATGGTTCAAATCCAATTAATCTGAGCAGATTATGGGTATAACCCATGAGCCCATGCCAATGAAACTTAAATTCGATTTTGTCTTTGGGGAATGGTTTGTACGTGTGTTTCAGAAACGTATCAATGTTTGAAAGCGTTTTGAGGGCGTATAAATGTTTGTCGCGGATGTACTGCTTGTTATCCCCCAATACCGCCTCTGGACCGCCAATACAAACTAAGTTGTGTTTCATATTCTTTTCCAGTTCGTAGGGTCGGCGGGTAAGGTAGTAATAAATCATGCCGCTTTCATTTATTTCCTCGGTAAAGTAACTTATTGCGATGGGTGGCTTATCCATTGGCTCTACGTATCCTGCCATATATCCGATTTTCCCTTCAATAGTATGGTGAAACTTCGTATCTATCTCAAAACCCAGCTTGTTTTCAATAGTAAAGTGCTCAAAGCCGTTGGTACAGAGCACTACTTTCTTTCCAGTTAAGGTTGCCTTCTCTGTTTTTACCGAAACTTCTTTTTTATCGAGTTCTAAGTGGTGCACCGGAGTCATCTCAAATAACTCAAAGCGCTTTGAGAACTTGGCAAGCAAAAATCCAATGAGCTCTTCCGTAAAAAGAGCGCTGTTGAGTACTGCTTTTTGCGTTGATAGAACGGCAATATAGCTTTTATTGTCTGTTTCCAGCAATGAAAGAATGTTGGATTGTGGCATAACTGAATACAGCCCGTAATAGCGTTTTGGTATTTTCTTTAGCCACTTGACGTTGTCAGCAACGGCAACTTCCTCAATGTGAATACCGGCGGTACCCCTCAAGTATTTGTTTTCCAAATGTTCCATAAGCTGATCGTAGCTGGAGCAACCGGCGTATCCGGTAAAGCGATGTATAGGTGTCTCCAGTTTGGCATTGTCGTAGATATCGTCAAGTAAATCCCAAGCTGAAAGAATGGCGTTTTGCGCATCGGCCGCCATTTCGATACCGTATTCCTGGACAATATCAGAAAACGGTTTTTCAAAGTAATGCACCACCTGGCCGGCGTTATGCCCCGTTGCGCCATGGGCAATTTTATCCGCTTCCAGCAGCGTAACATCGTGGTCAGTCATGGTTAGGATATAGTAGGCACTTACGACCCCGGCTATTCCGCCGCCAACAACGACTACATCGGTTTTTAAGTCAGTAGAGAGAGCCTTGATAGGCCGCTTTCTTTGTAATTGAGCAATCCAGGGAGAATTGTTCTCAAGCATGCATTTATTATGGCAGGTTTTCTAAACTGATACAAGTAAAGGAAGTATCAGTTTTGTTATAGACACTGTTAAATAGCTCTTAATACCGCTCCTGTACAATTAACCTACATGAAAAAATACATATTCGGCGGAGTTGGAATCGTTATTGTTGCAGCGATTGTTTTTTTTGCCCGTGAATATCTTGCAATCGGAAAAACCAATTCACAGCCTCCAAAGGTGGCAAACCTACAACAGGGCCAAACTACTTCAAATGAGAATTCAGAATCTGCTCCAGTAGTGGCACCTGTTCCCTACACTATCGAACCCTTCGTTGAAAATTTGTTTGTACCCTGGAGTATTGTATTTACTTCAGAGGATCGTATGCTGTTTACCGAACGCAATGGTAATGTTCGTGTAGTAGTGAATGGCACATTACAGGAGAACCCCCTTTACACTGCTTCTGGGCTTTCAACCGGTGGCGAACAAGGGATGATGGGGATGGCCATTCACCCTGAGTACGAGACAAACAAATATGTGTATCTTGCCTATGCATCTACTTCCGGAGGGAATATCGTGGTTCACATTGACCGGTTTACCGATACTGGTACACAGTTGCAGCCAGACAGAACAATTATCAAGAATATTCCGGCTGCCCGTAATCATGCTGGCACCCGTCTTAACTTCGGTCCTGATAACAAGCTCTACATTTCAACAGGAGATGCCTCAGAGGGCGCTTTCGCACAGGAGACCACTTCCCTTGCGGGCAAAATACTCCGCGTAAATGACGATGGGAGTATTCCCGCTGACAATCCCATACGGGGTTCAGCCATTTATAGTATTGGGCACCGCAACCCGCAAGGCATTGACTGGCATCCGGAAACTGGTGATTTGTGGTCTACCGAACATGGCCCTTCTGTATTTGACGGGCCGGCTGGTGGTGACGAAGTAAACCTAATTGTGAAAGGTGGCAATTACGGCTGGCCGGTAGTGTCTCATGAAAAAACAGATCCCCGCTTTATTTCTCCCAAGATTGTATATACACCTGCCGTAGCTCCCGCTTCGGGAATGTTCTACAGCGGCAAAATGTTTCCCCAGTTTAAACATAATTTCTTTTTTGGAGGACTCAAGGGAGAGGGATTATTTCGAGTAATTCTTAATGCAGCAGATCCCACTGAAGTGAGTACTTGGGAAAAGCTACCCCATGTTGATTATGGCCGTATACGTGAGGTAGCCGAAGGGCCGGACGGGAGTATCTACTTTTCGACATCTAATCAGGATGGCCGCGGGAATCCTGCTACCACTGATGACGTGATTTATAGAATATCCCAACAGTAACTTCTTATTGACAGGAGTTAGAGTATAATTTTATACTCATACTATCTGGAAAGCAAAGAAAATCAGTTTTCTTATAAACGGCGCAACTTCTTCGTATTAGTATTTATTGCTTTTGTTTTACTTGGCATTGGTATCTCGCTTATACCCAATACCAGACCGAAGGATACATCTCAATCTCCACTGCAAACCGATGAGCAATCCCTCAAACCGGAACCTACCGCAGCACGCTCCTTTTCATTTGCCCGAACTGTGAATTTTTACGAGGAGCTTTCCCCCGATGCCCCCATGGCTCTAAGAAATATCCAGCCAGATGAATTTACGAGAATGCAATGTGCATTGTACAGTGAATATGACCAATTTACCCGCTACGAATCCATAGAAAACAACGCTGTTGATTTTAGTCCTGAGATTCTTGCTTTTTTAAAAGAGTTAAATAGTCAGGCACCGGATTTATTTGACGGTGAAAATCCCGATAACAGTCCAGTTGTGGCTGGTTTTATGAAAATCTGCAAAACAGCACAAAATGATTATTTTGTCATGTTCTACTCTGTGGTAAGCAATCACTATCTATTAACTAAACTTGTCCCGGAAGTATATGCAGGAGGTGGGCAGGGATTGGGAGATCCCCATATAGGTGTTTTGCTTTCAACTGGAGAAAAAAAGGTTTTCCGTAGGTTGGGAGAACCTGGGATTAAACTTTCATTTACAGAAGCGGAACGTGATTCGGAAACAACCAGTAGCGAGGACAAACCCACTTACAGGCAAGCCATTGCATATTACAGCTGTGGAACAATAGCCGGATATCGTAATAATCAGCTCTACGTAACCTGCGGAGGTGGCGATGGACCAGGATCTAGTTCTTCACTTGTCGCACTGGATATACAACGAGGGATTCAAAATGAAGAATATTTTTGCTTGAGTCTTATGGGGAACACCCATTGCAAAGATAAAAGCGGACAAATGTATATCCGCCGGGTATCACATAATACACAGTTTCCCTAACAAATAACCTTCTTGAGGCTGTTCCCATAATCTCTATCAGCTGCCATACTTTTCTCACATCTTATTCTTACAGCAAGTACCTATTATGGTGTAGTTATAAATTAATGCTTAGACCTATGGCAAACACAAAAAAGGAAGCTGCTAAAAATACTCAAAAAAAGAGTGCAAGCAGTTCCAGCAAAAAATCTGCCAGCTCTAAATCCAGTTCACGCTCACGCTCGAACAATCATCAAAGCTCAAAAGGCAGGAATGAAGATAAAGGCGTAGTTGTTGAAACCTGGGAGGCTGTAGTAGACACATCCAGCAATTTAGCACAAGGAGCTAAGAATGCTTTAAACATGGATGGCAACAGGAAAGATAGATAACACTACTTGTTCGTCCGGACGAACGTCTTATTGTGCCTGTGCGCTTCTGAAGAATGAAGTTATCCATCCAAAAAATGAGGTGTTATTTACTTCTTGTTTCTGTACTTGAGCTGTAATTGTAGCTGCTGGCGTTGCTTCATTAGTAATCTGTGACGTTTGAGTTTGTGCACCCTGTACTGCTTGTCCCTGCCGTTGGTTTCGTGGAATAGGGGTATTGGTGGGAGCTCTAGAAATGCGAGGTGTAGGAGTGTTTGAAGGCATAGGAGTATTTGTTGGGATGGGTATATTGGTAGGTATCACAATATACAGCACTTGCGATTGACCTTGAAACTGACCTTGTGACTGGGTCATGCTAAACCCCGAAGTTGACTGCTGCTGCCACATAGTACCCATCTGCTGCTGTTGTTGCTGGCCCCCACCCGATTGTGATTGAGACTGGAACGCGTTTAGTGGAGGCACAGCCAGGATTGATATCAACAGGATCAGGTTAGCTATATATAATTTCTTTTTCATACTATGTCATTTTGCATTTGCTATTTCTAAGAGACTTTCCCACGGAGCTACTTTTAAATTCAACTCAGACATTTCATATCTGAATCTGTAATTCTCATCATATACTATTGGTTTGGCGAGTACTGGGATAACAATATGTTCTGTTTGTTCCCACTGTTTAGTACGCGGGTTTATTATATTCATGCTACTATTGAGTGGAATAGGATGAAGACCTACTATACAGGGGGGTAATTATTCACTTTCAACTCTCAGAACTTTTCCTTTTTGGTTTACTCCCGTCATAAGCACTTCAAGAGGATGTTCAACACCTTCAAAGGCAGATTGTATCAGGTCAACCCGTATCTTTTCACTACTTCTCGTTGTAAGCCATAGGTCTTGTCGTTGACTTTGTGACTCACCATACCATCTTTTTAACTTTGAGACTGCTGTTAACAGCCCAAATTGAAGTATCCACGCGTCAAAAAGGCGCGCGTGGTCTACTGTTTCAATCCATTTTGCCCCATCGTAATAGGCGCGATGAACAGCTTCAAGGTTTTGTGTGAAATGATGAAATGGACCTCTTTCAAATCGTTCCTGGGCATTCTGGTAGTTTTCACCATTGAGGAACTTGGCTGCACTAAATTGTGCAACCTGCTGATATGCTTCTGCTGCTTCTCTGCTCCTTGGACGTGGTGGAATTCGTGGCATAACCACCAATTATACTATAGGTTTATATTGGCGTCTATAGTGGGGTGTTGAGGAATGCAGGTATCCAACCTGCATTCCCCTTCAGTATGGCTTGTAGTTGGCGGGGCAGATTCTAGTCTGTTAGTTTGTACCTCTTCGCAGTGTCCAGAGCTATCCTGGCCTTGCTGTTTGCAGTGTGGGTATTTGTTTCGTTCACCGCTGCCTCGATCTGCGGCCAGAGTTGGTCGGTCCCCTCTGCTTGTGCGAGGTCAGTCAGCAGACTTTTGTCGATCCGGATTCCCCCTACTCCCGAGAAGCGTGTGGAAAACCGGTCAACGAGCGCAAGCCTTCTCGTAACCTCAGCGCTTTGGCCAGTCCCTCCTGAGCCGGAAGCTCGTCGTTTCCTGAAGATCATCCAAGCCGGTAGCGCGATGGTGAGTAGCAAGCCGATGACTAAGACAATCAAGCTGATTGGCTCGGGGGCAAGTGTCGAAAGCCCGATCACCATGAGACCCGGCAAAGCGAACATGGAACCATACAAAAATCGAAGTAGCATTGGACGTCTCCTACCTCAAAGCTTATAAGCCGATAGTATTATATCAAACCCTTCTCGAGAGGAAGTATCATCGGAAGAACGAAACAATCCAGCCAAAGAACCCCTGCTGCTGTTGTTGCTGCCCTCCGCCACTTTGCTGCTGTTGCTGTCCTGTTCCGTTCTGCTGTTGCTGCTGGCTTTGCCCGGATTGCGGATTGGCAGTAGCTGAAGGAACTGGTGTTATAGTAGGTGTGACCGTTGCCGAAAGCCTTGCTATTTGCGTGATGGTAAGATTTGGCGTTACAGAAGGAGTTCCCGGTCCAAGGGTGGGTGTGGGCGTTGGTGTTTTGGTTGGTGTCGCTGTAAGGGTAGGTGTAGGAGTGCGTGTGGGAGTCAGAGTCGGAGTTGGAGTACGGGTAGGTGTTGGGGTATGCGTGGGCGTGGGTGTGTGGGTAGGCGTTACGGAAGGTGTACCTGGTCCTGGTGTTGGAGTGGGTGTTACTGAAGGAGTTCCTGGCCCCGGTGTTGGTGTTACAGATGGTGTACCTGGTCCGGGAGTGGGTGTTCGGGTCGGTGTTATTGAAGTTCCTTTTCGTGGGTTAGGTGTTACCGAAGGTGTTCCCGGTCCCGGAGTTGGCGTAGGGGTTCGGGTGGTTCTAGGAACTGACGACTTTACCGGCGGTTGAGTGCCATTCGGGATCGGTATATTCGGAAATGTCCACCATAAAAATTGAGTTTGCTGCTGCTGCTGCCCGCCGCCACTTTGCTGTTGTCCTTGTCCCTGCCCCTGTACTGTGACAATGCCCCCGTCCATCTGGATGGTGCCTTGCATTTGCTGTTGTTGCATCCCCCCCATTTGCTGAGACTGCCCTTGCATTTGTTGTGCCTGTACTTCTGAGTCTTTTCCTGTGAGTTTCTCGTAAACCATTACACCAGTCCCTGCTGCAATAGTCAGCATTGCCAAAGTAATAATAGTTATGGAGATAAATCCTTGTCTTCCTATACACAAATATAGTAGCATATTTTATGTCACTTTTCCTTGTTTTGCTTGTAAAGCTCCTCCCTTTGTATCTTATAATGGCTGCCGGTTACATGGTAACAAGAATGTTTAGGCCAAACCAGAAAGCACTCGCACCTTATATCGTGTATATAATTATTCCTTTGGTGGTGTTCGATACTAGCTACAGACTTACTCTTACCGCTTCAGCATTTTTGATTCCTGTATTCATTTGGGCCATTGCATCGGGAATCGCAATTGCATGGTACGCAATTGGTAGTAGGGTATGGAAAGACGGGAGCGCTCACCTGGCGGCATTTGCAGCAGGTGGATCTAACTTTGGATATTTTGGCATTCCAGTGGCGATTCTGTTGTTTGGTGAAGAAGTACGATCGGTTGCTGTACTGTTTTTATTGGCATATATGTTTTATGAAAGTACTGTGGGCTACGCTCTGCTCTACCCCAAACACCTCACACTTGCAAACCTTGCAAAAAAGCTGCTTTCCTTACCGGCGTTATATGCGTTTGGAGCCGGATTAGTGTTAAACAGTACCAATATGGAGCTTCCCGGTTTTTATAATGAAATAGCTACTGCAATGTATGGCGCTTTCGTAGTATTAGGTGCGTTAATAGTAGGCAGCGGTTTTGCCCGCTGGAAAGCGAAAGATCTGGATATAGGATTTTTGGTATTTGTGATGATTGCCAAGTTTATCGTTTGGCCTGTTCTCGCTTTTGGACTCATTCTACTGGATGTTTCAACACTTCATCTTTTTAGTACAACAGTGCACAAGATTATTTTTCTGATGTCGCTTGTTCCTGTTGCTGCAAATACCGTTACCTACGCCACGCTATTAAACGTAAAACCGCAGAAAGCAGCGATGGTGGTACTTGTTAGCACCCTCTTCTCTCTTGTGTATATTCCGCTGATGCTCACGCTGGCAGGGTTGTAAAGGCGATCTCAAAGATACCGGAATACTAAGCGGTAGTATACAATGCAGTATGTTTCAAAAGCTCTACAACGAACTATTCCAGATTCAGAATGAACTTGATCTGGGGCAGGAAACGATTCAAGATATTCGGCACCTGCTTGTTTACGCGGCCTAACCTTCACCTTTATGGAGAAGTCAAAAGGTGCGGTTTCTGCGGTTATGTACCAGCCACGGACGCAAAACGAATACAAATGGAGGTATGTGAATATGATGCCATTTGAGGTGAAGTGAAAAGTATGAATTGTGAAGTAGGGCCGGTCGACTAGGTCAACCGGCCCCTTTCGCACATTGCTTATCAGTTTATCAGTTGGATTCGCCCAATTCCGAGCTGTCGGGCGAGCGCGGCGATCCGGACGGGCTCCCCCTCGGCGTTGCGGCCAAGGAGGTACTTCCGCAGGTGCTCGGGGCACCTGAGCTCAACGTGCTGCTTTTCGTGCCATTCCTCCGGCAGGCTTACCACGATTGCCGTGGTGTTGCCCAGGGATGTGGTTCGGTTCGCGA
>CAYOVA010000026.1:18000-20289 GCA_964407325.1 uncultured Gammaproteobacteria bacterium
ACCGTCCCCGGTCTCCCGCTTTTCACCTCCTGCCAGTACTCCCCCAAGCGAAGCAGGAGCTCCGCCTGGATCGAGTTCGGCTTAAGTTTGATTTCACCCTCCAGCCCAGTCTCCCGGGCGTACAGGGTGAGGTTTGACAGCGCGTCCTGTGGCCGACACGGCATCCAGCGCACGAGGTGGTGACCACCGTACGTCCGATACTCGCGCCAGCCCTCAGGCAAGGGCAGGTCCTCCAACTCCATACGGGACACGATCGTGCTCCCCGGGTCCGGCAGGTCTCCCGAGCATTCGTAGCTCAGGTTGTTGACAAGCCGGACACGGGCCCACTCGTACCCGTCGCGGATTACGGGACAATATGCCTCGAACATATACCCTCCCCGACGACCTACCCGTGCTTCATTTGTGACGGGGTTTTTGTGGTCGTCAATCCCCTGTTCAGTGCATCCGCACAGCGGGGCATCAGGCCGGGGAGTTATACGAGAGCTACTGTTCCTCCTTTCTTGCAACGTGCGTAGGTATACTATACTATAGGTCTATTTAATTAGCAATATTATTGTTGAGGCTACGCTAGGTAGAAAACGCATACTTTTACTGACGAAATCAATTATCTATAGTTCAAAATCATACTGAGATCCGGTAACCCCGCGGGGACGACCATACCTTAAATCACGCAGCATTGCATACACTGCATACATGGTACGAACAGGTTTTCCGTGAATGTCGGAGTTGAGAATATCAACAATCTCCTGAATCGAATAGCGCCCCGTGCTCAAACTATTGCTGTTAGGCACCCGGTCTGTACCGTATAACATTATCAAATATACAATTTCTTCATCTGTCCAAGGGATTTTACCCGAATGTTCCACAAGCTCTGCTTTTGAGTATTTTCTCGTTTTTTCGAGCCCTCCTTCGGCTCCTTTGCGTGAGTACAAGGTAGGATCATTTTCACGAAGACGAAACGCAAGCTGTTTCATTTTAAGTTCTTTTATGTATGCATATTCCTCTGGAGTAAAAACAAACGGAACAGCTTTTTGAATTGCAGAAATTGCAACATCTGGACTTTGGTTATAATCATCGGGCAGCAATGCTTGTGCCACCTCACGGGTTGTGGGAAGCATTCCATCTTCATCGGTAGTTGAAAATATGCTCCGGAGAAGATGTGCATATTCTAATAGACCAGGAAGAAGTGGATAGTAGGCGGATTCATCAGGAAACACGCCTTCTTCATCCACCCAAGGCAAAAACAGATACTCGCTCCCCTGGGTAAATTGTTCAGCAAGGCGCGATGAGACAACATTTGCTGCATATTTCTTCCGTTCAAGTTCTGACATAGCAGGTACTATATCAAAAAGCATCGATATTTGCTATGGGTTAGTGTACGGAACAGTCTATGAGTTTAGATTCTAATGAAAAGATGCATTACAAAATTGACACCAGTAGTAGCATTAGTTTAAATAAAACTGTTGTCTTTCGTGAGGAAACTTTTTTTTATATTCACTCAGAATGTGCTTCTGCATCTTGTTAGACTCAATAATAGCTCCTCTAATTAATTTTTTTTTATCACGAGAAGAAATGTCCAGAATTGATTTTTCCTTTTTTGATGATTCTGAACCTGTGAAGATGTTGATTATGTATTTAATTAGGGCTGTCATAACAATATTTCCGCTAACTGAACCCTATTATATTCTATTTTGAGGTAATTATCAATATTTTGAATGTTGAAATAGGTTTTTGTCTTGTCATTGAATTCGTCTTTTATTATTACGTTTACTTTACAACAGAAAATACTTCGGTGTGTTGCATATTTCTGAAGAGTGTGTATAGATTGATAAAATATTGGGGCAATGGTATAATTACGCGATGGAAAAACGTTGGGGAAATTTCGTGTTTTGGCACGCCATTACAATCCGAAGAGTGATTGTATATCTCCTCGTATTTTCTATGGTTTCTTCTGTTTTTTTACTCCATTTTGTTACCCCTGCTTACGGCATTCCGAAACAAAGTCCAGAGGAATTTATTGAAACCTACGATCCGGAAAGGGATTACCAGCCAGTTACAGAACCGATAATTACTCCCCTACCCGGGTTTGGAGGGAATGTGGGTGGTGCGGGTAGTGGTGGTACGGGAGTTTCGGGGAGCGCGGGTGGGTATTATTTGCCGAATGGACAGTGGGTTGGAGAAGGCAATGTACAGGAGATAAAGAAGTTTAATCTGGAAGAGTTTGAGCGTGAGGAAGCGGTGAAGGCTGGGAAACCGGTACCAACTGCAAAACCGAAAGGCGTGCAGAAG
>CAYOVA010000027.1:0-6536 GCA_964407325.1 uncultured Gammaproteobacteria bacterium
CCAAATTCCATATCTCCTGAAGAAAACATTCTTCGATCGAATCCTCCAAGTTCCTCAATTACTTTTCTTCGGACATGAACGTTCGCAGTCGGTGAGAAGTGTGACTTCTTAAATACCGCTGCATTATTAAACTCGTAAAACGATACAAACTGATTCGTCAATGTCTTGATCTTAGAAGTGTCAATAACAACCGGTCCTCCTATATAGTCAAAGCCTTTGTAGAACAGTTCACACACAGTTTCCAGCCAATGTTCAGGCACTTTAATATCGGCGTCAGTAAAACTGACAAATTCTCCTTTTGCTTCAGCCAACGCGAGATTACGTACCATGTAGGAACCTTTGTTTTGCTTTGTGTAAACTTCCTTTACCTTGTATTTTTGGCATACTTTGGTAATTTCCAAAGCGTGACCATCATTTCCTACAATTACCTCAAATGTATGCCCTGTGAGCGTTTGCTTCTGTAAAGAGAGTAGTGTATCTTCTAAACCCTTTGCATCGCGGTAAACGGGGATAATAACCGTCATACAGCCTTTATGTATTGGGTGTTTAAACTCTATAGCGTTATGTTCGTTTTTTAATTCCATAGTTTTGGTAAATAGTGATTATCTCTTTAAGATGTATGTGTATGGTAAAGCGTTGACTATTTTTGTGTCCCTGTTCCGCAAACGCTGAAAGGATTTTTTTATCGCGAAGCAGCAGAAGTAAAGCTCTTGCAAGAGCATCGGCATCGTGTGGTTTTACTAATAAACCAGTTTTCTTGTGCTCTACTAGTTCCGGTAATCCCCCAATGCGGGATGCTACTACCGGCCGACCAGCGCTTATGGCTTCAATACAAACGGTAGGAAGATTATCCGGATAGGTAGAAGGAATGCACACAATGTCTGCGTTATAAATATATTCGGCAACCTTAGTATGAGGAACTTCGTTATAAAAGGTAATTATTCTTTCCAGTTGTAGCAGTTTTGTAAGGTGTCTCAATGATACAAGTTCTTCTCCATTGCCAACAATAGATACCGTAGCGTTGGGTAGTTCTCTATGGACTATTTCCATCGCCTTCACGAGGTATTCAACTCCTTTATCTGGTGAAAGGCGTCCAATAAAGGCTATATTTTTTTGAAACGTGGGTGGCTTTTGAGGCAAGAGCTGAAACCCATTGTACAATTGCTGTAATGGGCGAATGGTGGTATTCTGTTCAATTCTGTTATAAAGAAATATACTAGGTGTTATAAAAACCTTAATCTTGTGAAGAACAAGAGATTGTACAAACCTGCGCACTTTTTCGAATACCATTCCTTTAAAACCTACACAGTTCAAGCACCCCGGGCACATAACCCTGGCACATTTTTTGCCAGTACGTGCTTCCTGGTTTGTTGCTGCAACAGCAATGCGTTCATCGTGGAGGGTCATAATACAGGGAGTGGTGGTTACTGCAGAAAGAAAAGAAGGCGACAGTTCGTTAAAGAAGCTGTGAATATGAATGATATCGGGTTTAAAATCGTTGTACACTTTTTTAAATTGTTTGAGCTGTTCAAAATTCCAGATTCGCTTTAGCAAATCTGCAATTGTAGGATGTTGTAACTTGCGAATGTATTTCTTTTTATCAACGGTGCTTGCAAAGATTTCTACGGTATGGCCTTGGCTTCTAAGAGCATCAGAGATTGAGTGCATATATATTTCTGCACCTCCGATGGTATGTATGTAGTCGTTTACCATTAACACTTTCATAGCTAGTAGATAAAGCGGGACAATCTATTAATAAGTGGATTTTTCGTTAGCATGTCAAGAATAATAAAAAAACCAAAACAGAGAACAGCCGTTAAAAAAGTGGTAAATAGAATACCGGGAACGGGGTTTTCGATGGTTGCCTGAATATGAAACCGATACTTCAATACGGCAAGCACAAGCGCATGGCTTAAATACACTCCAAAGCAAATTCGTGCAACGTTTACCATTTGTCTGTAGTTGATATCAAATGTGTTAAACAATGAGGAATACTTGGCAAACAAAAAGACTGCTGATGAATACAAAATAACTGGAATGCTTAGGTACTCCTGGAAAAACAAATCAGGTGTTTTGTTTTGAATTGTCAGGAAATATGACGAGATTATCATAACAGGTATACACAGCAGAGCAAATATATATACAATAATTCTTACTCGCTTAGAGATATCAATGCAGTTCAGATAATAACCCAGTACAAAGTATCCGATATAACCGTAGAGATATTCTATTTTTACTTCCAGGTCATAATTCAATAGTTTTTTAAGCAATGGATTGACTCCAGTTATAAAAACCCAGAGAACCAGAAAATAGGCAATATTTGCATAACTAGCCTTTCGCACATACACTCTCAAAATGGGAGTAATAAGATATAACCCAAACAGAACATACAGAAACCAGAGATGATAAAAAATGGAACCTTCCAGTGATTTTATCAGGACAAGCCATACTGGAGTTGAAGATGTTACGGCAATGATTACCGCATAAACAAAGTTCCACGTAAGAAAAGGCAACAGCACTTTGGAAAATCGTTTCAGAAAAAAATCCTTCACTGGTTCTTTTTTTGAAGGATGGAGTAATAACGCTCCGCTCTGCATAAACAGCACGGGGACTGCAAAACGGAATAATGAGTGAATAGTGTTTGCTATCCACCAGTCAGTTTGCAGGCCTTCAGTAGGGACAACAAACAGAAGAGGTGAAACAACATGGGTCACGATAACAGTGAGTACTGCGAGGACACGGAGGTTTTCAAAGTGAAGAAGTTTTTTCATAGTATTTTTTTATGTATTGTACCAAGAAGGTCGTCTAATAGTATCTTCCATTGGTATTTCCCCACTGCGAGTTTTCGTGCGTTTAGTCCTAACTGGCGTGTCAGCTTTTCTGATTCAAATATCTCAGAAATCGTTTCTGCAAAAGTTTCGGGAGAATTTGCTATAAGAATATTTTCTCTATCCTGAATAACAATACCTTCAGAGCCAATACTTGTTGAAACAATCGCTTTCCCCATTGCTAAATACTCCAGAATTTTAAGACGAGTGCCTGAACCAGATCGCAAAGGGCAAATGCATACTCTTGCTTTTGCCATTTCATCGCGGACATCCTTTACAAAGCCTGTCAGCTTTACTGACAAGTCTTCTTTTGCATAATCAATAAGCCATTGCTGAGGATGCTTACCAACTATAGTAAGAGTGCTATCTGTATATTTCTTTTTCAGGCGGGGATATACTTCAAAAATAAAATACTGCATGCCATCATCATTTGGCTGGTATGACAGTAAGCCCATAAATAGAATGGAGTGGTTTTTTTGGTTGTTCTGTGGCGTGTTTGGAGGGGTAAAATACTCGCAATTGACGCCGTTAGGAATAACAGTAATGTTCTGTTTTGCAGTGCACCGGGCAAAATAATCTGCATCCGGAGCGGAACACGCCAATACATGGTCAAACAATGGGAGAGCTTGGTCTTCCTCCCGCTTTACTGTTTTTATAACCCGTTTCCCCAGTATCTGCATAAATGCTGATTGCGAAGAGATTTCGCCTTGGACCTTAATGTACTCTACATTATGCGCGTCCAGTACTTTTTTCCCAGGAAGCAAATGGTGGAATTGCTTTAGCACAAACCACGAATTCAATTCGTTGAAAAGACACAGTTGTGTTCCTTGATCTATTTTCAGTGTCTGGAAATCTGACACGTATTTTTTTAGACGTTCGATAAAAGGAACTTTTCCCATTGCGTACCAGAAAAGACGTTCAAAAGTACTAGCATAGGGCTGGTAATAAAACCGAGTATTCTGATGAACTTCTTTTTTGAACGTCTCTTCATCAACCTTTTCGTTTAAGAAACAGTACAAAGTAACATCAAAGTCTTTCTTTAGACCTTGTAACAAATGGAAATTGCGCACAGGAGTACCGCTATCCAGTCCAGGGAGCTGTACGGTAAATATGGCAAGTTTTGGTTTCATCGGTATATAAGAGTATTGTTGTTACTGTAAATCAGATTCTTGTTGTTGTTAAGGAAGGTAAGGGGATATTTATATAGCAGTGCCCGGCCATTGTAGTTAAGAACCGTTCTGCCTTCCAGCACATTTGCATTGCGTGCATATACATATGCCCTTTTTTGAATAAATTGGGGTAGTACCGCTGGCAATGCGTATTTGTTTCCGGTTTTATACAGGCGCAGATAAGATTCTCCATCAGCAAATATTGGAGGAACAGGATCACTGAATTCCTTTAGCCACATACCTCCGGACATTTCGGTATCGTGAACATAAAATTTTTCATAATCTTCACCATAATTGTTTAAATGCATGTATGCCTGTCCACCTGCTATCTGGTTTATAAATCCATGGTTATACAAAAAGAGAAATGCGAATAGTACTGATGTTATTCCCAGCTGTAACCACCTTTTAAAAGAAAAGGTAAACGCAAAACATCCAAAAACTGCAAACAGCGACAATACGCTAAGAAGCTGGAGATAGGTGCGGGAAATGTTATATCGGATACTCAGGGTGGGATGGAACAAAATTATCACGATAAAAAGCAATGAAACATATCCGATGAGCAGATACTCTTTATTGGTTTCCTGTTTGCGCCAGAGAAAAATAAGGATATATATACCGCCGACAATCAGGAGCACTTTTGCCAGCTGTTTAATTAATTCAAAAAATAAGAGAACTTTACTGTTTAGGAAACTATCAAACACGGGCTTAATTGTTTGCGGTTCATGCACCATAATCTTAAAGTCACGGTAGGTTTCCGGACGGTAGTGATGTGCGTAATAGGATTCATAAAACCCTTTGCGTTCTTCAATATAGCGTTTAATCAAGCTGACAGTATCATTCCCTTTTTTTGAAAATAATGTAAAGGTTGCATTGGCATCTGAACTTTTTGGCTTTGCTTTAAAAGTGTCGGCAAAGTTTTCAATGGTTTCAACAGCAATGGTATACAGATTATCGTCAGATTTGTTGATAACGGTATACCAGAGTAATGTCGAGGAAATCAAAACAATAAGAAAAGGGATGGTAATCATATGTGGGAAGGTGTAGATTTCTCCTTCATGTAGTTTTATCTTCCTAAAAAATGCGCGCACCCTTTCGAATTTGAGCAGCATTCGATAGATAAAAAAGAACACAAAGGTAAGTGAGAAGAGAACGATTGCCAAATATGAAGTTGAGTAATGTGACAGAACAAGCCCGATAACACAGATAAAGAGAATTATCCGTTGATGAATATATGATAACCCCTTATTAAACAGCGTAAAGAGAATAGAGGTAAAAAACAGGAAAGCGATTTCCTGTCGCACTATGCTGGTCATAGGCTGAATAAAGAATGGCTGAGCAAGCATGTACACAATTGAAAGGAAGGCAACAGACCGGTCCGCATACTGGCGTGCAAGAAGATAAATATTAATAGGCATAAGTGCAAACACAAGTTGGAACAATACTTTGAAGATATATTCGGGGGGTATATTGGTAAGACGGTGAATCATGGTGGGTAACATGGTAATGCTCAAGCAGGTGTTATATGCACTCCGGTCAATCGCAGTTGACCACTGATTTTGGGCTAAGGTCTGGGCAAACTTTACATATTCTTCCTGGATATCCCAACCGGTAACATATTCACTTCTTAGAGAAAGCATAGATATTAGCGACACGCTCATAAGATAGATAGGTAATCCATAGTGGAAGTGTCGGTTACGAAACACCAATGCAATTGTGACTATGTAAACTGCCATAAATGCAAGCATAGTCATGGTCAGCTCGTTTGAAGCACCATTGTTAAGCCGAATTGCTCCTCCAATACTCATAAACACAAAAACAATTGGGAAAACCGCAACCGCTACTTTAACCGGGTTAACTGGGGGGAAAGATAGTAGAAATGCGAACCAGTTAGTGCGAATAACTGCAACAATACCCAAGATGAGCATTCCACCATTTGTGCCTATTAACAGCGAAAAAGTATCAAGCGGGTTTTTAATACGGAGTGTGATAAAGACTCCTGTTAAAAGCAATCCTATTAAATACTGAAAAGCGATACTTAAAACAACTGAGTAGACAATTGTTTCCGTTAAGGATACAAGGTTACGTCTTATACTCGCATAAATCAGAAAACCTGGAACAAACAAAGTAAAAAAAGTGTTGTAAACAATTTGCACAAGAAACGGTTGCTGAAAAAGTGCCAGCAAGTTAAATACCATCAGCATCACTATAAACAGGTCGGCGATGAGTATTTTCCGTATCATGGTTCCTGGAGAAAACTTCTAAACTTCTGCAAAAGCTTTGAAGGATTATATTCCTGCATATAGTAAGTATAAGCGTTCTGCCCTAACTCTCCTTTAAGAGACGGGTTTGTGTACAGTTTTGAGAGGAGGTGTATCATATCCTGGTTGTCCTTGAAAAGGAGACCGTTCTTCCCATTTATCACCCGTTTAAATTCACCAAAATCAGGTGCAACAATGGCTTTTTTCGCAACCATGTATTCAAACAGTTTGGTGGGAAGAATAGTCTCCGTCATAACATCTTTTGTCCAGGGAATAATAGC
>CAYOVA010000027.1:6636-17756 GCA_964407325.1 uncultured Gammaproteobacteria bacterium
TTAAGGCCTTTTAAGTGCATTGCTGTTTCCGGTTCAAGATCGTGGAACTCCACATAGCTAAGCTCTATCGGCAGGAATAATGAAATGAAATACACGTATAAGGGTGTTGTGAGCGGAGAAACAACTACGTATGCTTTTATCTTTTCTTTTGACTTATATTTTGTAATTACGTGCGACAGAGTAGTAATCATATTCCAAAATAAGTCGAAGTTTCTCTTTGTTTCATACCAGCCGGAAATGTATTTAGCTTTGTTAGTACGTTCTATGGATTGATGGCCAATTCCGTAGCGGTATACGGGGATATCTTCGTAATAAGTTGTTTCTTTACTCTTCATGCTAGATTTGGATTTTTGTTGACATACGATCACAACCTTATCCAGTTTGCGCAAGGCCTGTATTGCATTCCTACACCGGTTGCTAAAACCAGAATGATCCGGAAAAGCATGGTTCGCTATAAAAAGTATCATAAAGTATTATTATATAGGGTAGCCGTCTTCTGTACCTGGTGCTTCCATAAATAGCTTGATTTAACAACGTTCCTCCCATTCTCACCTAACTTCTTTGCCAGTGACACATCTGAAGTGATTTTCAATATTGCATCTGCAAGCTGATGAGCATTTTTTGGCTCAACTAAAATACCTGACTGTAAATCCTGAATCACTGCTGGTATGCCTCCTACTTTGGTTGCAATAACGGGTTTCGAGCAGATTCCAGCTTCAAGCAAAATCATTCCGAATCCTTCCGAATTGTTGGTAGAAGGGAGAGTAATAACTGTTGCTTTTTTGTAGTATCCAGCAAGTTCATTATCAGAAACAAAACCGGTAAACACGACATTGTTAGTCAGCTTTTTGCGCGAAGAGTAGTCTTTGTAAAAGGGAATGTGGTTTCCTTTTCCTACGGCAAACAACATAACATCGTTGTCTTTTTTTACGACTTCTGCCATTGCATCCAGCAGGTAGGTAAGGCCTTTGTGGGAGTGCCAGTAATCCATAGTTCCAACAAAAAGAACAATTTTTTTACCGGTCGCCTTGGAAAGCAATTCTGAAATCTGTTCTTTTCCTGAAAAAAGAGTTTCATCAATACCAGGGGGAATTACCACCGCCTTTTCTGTATATGGTTTTAAGTAGGGCGACTGGGTTATGTAGTATTGAGAGGTTACGATAATTTTTTTTGCAGATGCCAGCAGGAACCTCCCGAAAACAGAGTAATACGCATTCAAAAGCATAGTGAGCGAAGATTCTTCCTTTACAAGATCATTATGATAGGTAAGTATGAATGGTAGCTTACACCATTTTGCCGCTATGTTTGCGAAATCAGCTAAAAAGGGAACGGGTGTGTGGGCATTAACAATATCAGGTTTTTCCTTTTTGAATATTTGCACTAGGTGCCAAAGCCAAAGTGGATTAAAGGGAGATTTGGAAAGGGTAAACCAAATGGGAAGGCGGTATACAGTAAGGCCTGAAACTGTTTCTTTTACATACTTGTTTTCTTTTGTATGGGTGGAAGTAACTATGACAATGTCAGTTTTTCTGACATGCAAACCTTTTGCAATGTTAAATGCGTAATTTTCAGCACCACCTACATGAGGGGGAAAGTATGGTGAAACGAGTAGTGCCTTCATACGTCCTCCTGTTTCTCCAACCAGCTATGCAGTCGTTCTATTCCCTCATCTAAATGAACTTTTGGTTCAAAACCAAGACGGCGGGTAATCTTAGAGATATCACCGGTCATGTTATGCACATCGCTTTTCCAGCTCTGGTTGGTAAATGAAATTCGGGTTTTTTCATGACCAGTTAATTCGGCTAACTTCGAAACCAGCTGCTTAATTGAGATAGGATTACCACCGGAAACGTTATACACTTCTCCGCTTGTTTCTTCTCCGGTAGCTACCAAAATAAACGCTTCAACGGTATCAAGGACATACGAATAATCTCTAATTTGCTCTCCTGTTCCAAGTACTTCCAGATAAGAAGGGTTGTTATAGAGCTTTCTTAGAAGATCGTACATTACAAACTGGCTTTGCCGTTCTCCATAGGTGTTAAAAATACGGATTACAGAAAAGGGAAGTCCAAATGTTTTGAAATATGACAAGCCGATTTTCTCAATCGCCAGCTTAGAAGCTCCATACGGTGAGAGTGGTTCTGTAGGATGGCTTTCATCCATTGGAGTATAGACCGGGTTTCCATAAATAGCGGCACTGGAGGCAAAAACAAATTTTTCAATTTTGTTTTTCATGCTTAAACGAAGGAGGTTATAACTTCCTGTAATATTATTTTCGTAATCGTAGTGCGGGTTTTTTACAGAATACGGAACATTTGCGTTAGCCGCCATATGAAACACAACTTGTGTTTCCGCCATAATCTTTTCAAGCAAGGGACAATCGAGAATATCACCTTCAATAAATGTAATTTTATCCAGGGATTGTTCCAGATTTAGCATGTTCCCATTTGCCATGTTGTCAAGAACGGTGACATGCGCACCCATTTCAACTAATTTATCGGTAAGGTGAGAGCCTATAAACCCGGCACCTCCGGTTACCAGTATCTTCTTATTTCTTATGTCCATGTACTTTTTCAGCAACTTCTAAAAACGTATCGATATAGCGGTCCCAACTTATTGTTTTTTCTATAAATGCCCGTGTCTCTTGAGACATCGTTTTTTGCAGTGTTGTATTCTTTGACAGTTTTATTACCTGTTGGGCAATTTCCTTTGCTCCTTCAACCGGAACCACATAGCCGGTTTTATCTGCTGTAATAATTTCCGTATGTCCGCCACTGTCAGTGGCAATAACGGGAATTCCTGAAGCAAAAGCTTCCAGAACTGCCATCGGAAATCCTTCACCGCGTCGTGAGGGAAGAATAAAACAATCTGCCAGCGCATAATAGGAAGCGAGGTCTTCGTCTTTTACAAATCCGAGCAGCTTTACGTTGGTGATATTCTTTTCCTTTAAATACTGCTTTACCTTTTTCATGTCTGCACCCGTACCGCCAATAACAATCTGGTATTTTTTTGGGTCGAGGTGCTCTGCCGTTCTTAGTAAAGTATCAATGCCGTTTTTGAAGGTAATTCTCCGAATAGTCAGGCAGGTGAACTTGTCGGTATCGATGCCGAATTTCTTTTTTAGAGCTGTTTTATCTTTCGTGGGTTTAAACTTTGTGCTGTCTATCCCGTTGTACAGGACATACGTTTTGTTTTTTATTTTGCCTGTAATTCCCTCGATGTATTTTTTTGTTTCATGACTACCGCATAAAATAACGTCGCTTGCTTCAAGAATGAACCGTCCATAGGTCCTGTCAACTATGTCGTAAATGGTATTTACCAGTTTGCTTGGCGATTCTATTCGGGTATTGTGCTGGGTTAAGACAACCGGTTTTTTGAGCATTTTCGCAATAAGCAAAAATACAAGAGAAGCAAGATAGGGATGTCCGTGGATGTTAATTACGTCAAAATTCTTTTTGACCCGAATTATTTTGCGTACATGGTGTGGCAGCAGCAGTGGCAGTGCAAATGGTATACCAAACAGTTTGTACATAAAGTTAAGTGAGGGGAGTCGTGATACAGAAACATCGTATTTGGTTTTTGAAGGATCGTCGTCCTTAAATCTGAAGGTAAGTATCTCAACGTGATGGCCTCGCTGCTTTAATGCCCGTGAAGATTCCAGTATTACTTCTTCTATCCCTCCGCGAAACGAGAGGTACTGGTATGCAATCAAAACTTTCATAAACTCTGTTGCGGTCGCCAGGTCAAATTGTTAAGTAAGGTATCAAGAATTTTATAGCCGTCCCGAAAAGACTCAATCTTGGATTCTCCCCGTCTTTTATCGTACGTAATGGGAACTGAAGTAATGTAATACCCCAGCTTTACGGATTTGGTAATCAGTTCCATTTCGATGCGAAAGTCCTGAGCTTTTAAATGTTCCCATATCTCATCAGCTACTTTGCGCTTCATACTTATGTATCCAGAAAGGGTATCTGTCACGTTAGCTTTGTAGAAGTGTCTTACAAGAAAGGTAAATGCCCAGTTGGCTAAACGATGATGAGTACTAAAGGCTTCATCTTTGATTTTCCCTCCCAGTCTAGAACCAACGACAATATCACAAAAGTCATGCTCAAGTGGTTCAATCATCCTAAACAGTTCATGTATTTTGTATGTATCGTCTCCGTCAATAATAATCACGAACTTAGATTCGGGATGGACAGCTCTTAATCCGGTTTTTAATGCATTACCCTTGCCTTTTTTCTTTTCAAAAATTACCTTTGCTCCGTTTTTTTTTGCATGCTCTGCTGTTTTATCGGTACTGTTGTTGTCGATTACTATTACTTCGGTTTTGTAGCCGTATTTATGAATTTTTTCGTAGGGGAGTTCTTTGAGCACATGAACGATTCCTTCTTCTTCGTTATGGCACGGTATTAAAATCGAAATCATAGGAATGGTTAGTCCAACGTTCTATAAATTGTTAACCCAGAAATGGACACTTTGTTGTTTTTCCGGCAATGCAATGGTGTATTTTGTTTTTGGCTCAGTAGTCGCAACTTGAACGGTAAAAGGAATCGAAATCCATTCGTTATTTTGAATGCGGGCAGAACCGGATGCCACAATTTGTTTTTCAGCACCTGTTTCACCTGTTACTAGGTACGAATAAGAGTACGTTTGCCCTTCTTTATTGTGAATGGTAAAAGAGGCTGTAGCAACTTGTTCGGGTTCAAGGATAAGCGGTAGAGAATCATGGTTACCAATATACAGTTCTGTGTACCTTTCGGAGAGAGGTATCAGCTTGTATGTATGAAATATAGCTACTAGCTTCTCCCTATTATAGTAACACGCTAGTATAATCGGAATAAAAATAAATACTATACACACTACTTTAATAGGTATGCTATGGAGCTTCCTTAAATGAACCATCGTAATTTAATACCTATAATTGCCTTGAGGACGATATGTCAATATCCACCTTTATTATATAGGATAGCCCTTTTTTTACAATAAAGCGGAACTTTCTATTACACCTTTATTACATATGCGTTACGCATGTAGATTCATTTTAGCAGATTTCCTTACAAAGAGTAAAATCTATATTTCATTTTCTCTACAAAGTTCACATCATTTGTTACCAGGACTGATGTTATGGAATAGGGAGACAGGTATATTTTCCTGGAGATGCCTGAGTCATTCAGGTTTACAATATTCTCCGCAAGGGGATTTATGGCATCGTTTTTTTCTGATGCCTCATACACATAAACACGTTTCCATGGATTGTTTTTGTTGATGTTTTTGAGATTAATTTGGACAAACTGCTGTTCTTTCGAGTTGTTTACAACAATAATTCCCTGCTGTTCGTATTTATTTCGTATAGCGATTGAATACAGTCCTTCATCCTGCCTGTTGGTTGTGGGGAATAGTTTAGCCAGCCCAACGCCTAATCCCATAGTCCTGCTAAACATTTGCCACGTTTTGGCAGCGGGTACCATTTTCGCAATATTGTCTTCCCACTTGTAAAAGGCCAGATACCCTTCATCACCGCGGGGAGAATTTGTTTTGATCTCCTTTAGCGAATGGTAGTTGGCCGCGGCTATATTCATATTCATATACGAAATGAATTTCCGTGCCGTATAGGGAATACCAAGTTCAGTTAATATCACCGGGTGGGGTTCTTTCATCTCTGGAGTTACATTCCACTCGGTTATAAATAAGGGTAGTGTTTCGACACCATATTTTTTCATCATATCGCGGTAGGGTTTATCTGAAGGTTCCTTGCTGTGTTCATAGTTATGGTAGCTAATAAAATCCAGCAATGGTTTCGCTTCTTCATCCTTCAGCAGTGCCTCTAAAGGGACAGTGTCAGTGGGAATATAGGAAGACGGGCCGCCAATCTGTACAAACTTACCATCCCCAGCCTCTTTGTCGACTTCTTTGATTGCCTGTGCTGCTACCGTAAACATTTGCACATATGCTGATTGTGCGTTTATTCCCGAGCCGGTTGTTTGGAGAAAGGCGGGTAAATTGGGCTCATTCCATACTTCAACATAGTCAAGATACGGGCGGTAGAGTTTGTAGTGTTTTTTGACAATATCGGCATACACCTCCCAGTCGATGGGAACACCGTAACTTGTCCGCGAATACGACAGCCATTTGGGAAGATACGAAACAATTCCCAGCGTCTTCATTCCCTTTTCGCGTGCAAGTTTGTACGTTGCAATCTTCTCCTCAATATATTCCTGATTCCAGTTGTCAGGATTGCTGACGTCATCTGTGTTCTCCTGGTAATCAGCTAAGGTAATTTTATCGGGCAAGCTGAGTTCCATATTAAAATCAGTGCGCATAAAAGTTACACCAACTTTGTATAAACGCTCCCAAGCGTCTTTTTGCGCTAGGGGTGGATGGTGTACACCTCCATACAACAATGGGGATGCAGTTCCTGTTTGTTTGGAAAAATCCGCATCTATTTCAACTGGTGGTGGTGCTTGAATTGCTGAAATATTCTCTTCCCTCTCCTCTTGTATCCTGTAGAGATTAAAATAGTGGACTGAAGCGTATAGGATAATACCCAATAACAGGATATTTCCCAGGATCAATACGGTAATGGCCGCTCTTCTTCTCGTAATCATGTATGTATGATTATACAAGACTGGTAGAATATGCTATGCCTCGACTTGTTATATCGATCTATGATTCTTTTCACAACCCGTACTATTCCGGTGGAGGACCAGTAGTAGTCCATGAAATAGCAAAGCGTCTTGCGGGGAAATTTTCCATAACTGTGTTAACCGGAAACTATCCGGGTGCAAATGACTTTCAGCTTGATGGGGTCGATTACAAGCACATTGGACTGGAGGATTGGTTCTCAAGTTTAACCTCATTTCAGTTTCTACTTCCGTATCAACTTCGCCATGAAACGTTTGATGTGTGGATGGAAAGTTTTACCCCTCCCTACTCTACAGCCTTTCTGCCGTTGTTTACTAGAAAACCGGTAATTGGGTTAGCGCATATTTTAAGTGGAGAAGTAATGAAGTCAAAGTATGGTCTTCCTTTCGACTTGTATGAAAAAGCTGGATTGAGATTGTATAAGCAGGTTATTGTACCTACAAAACAACTTGCTGACGAAATTCATAAAACAAGTTCAAACACACAAACTATTATTATTCCGAATGGAGTGGAGCACCGAACTTTTTCCCCAACACCCGCAGATCACCGTTACATGTTATTCCTGGGAAGACTGGATTGGAAGCAAAAAGGGTTGGATATGCTAATAAAAGCGTATGCGCTGGTAAAAGAAAGAACTCCTTTTAAGCTCTATTTGGCAGGACACGGCACAAACAAGGAAATTGAATTCTTGAGGGATTTAATACATCAGAACAATCTTGATAGTTACATTATTTTGAAAGGACGTGTAGAGGGAGATGAAAAACACCAGATGCTGGCGAATGCAGATTTTGTGGTTATACCTTCACGATACGAGGGAATGTCACTGGTAGCACTTGAGGCTTTTGCCTATAAAAAACCCATTGTATGTTTTGATATTCCTGGTTTTAGCTGGGTAGAAAATTCCCAAGTTGCCCTAAAGGCAAAACCATTTGATTTACATCATTATGCCCAGCTATTGGTTGTAATGGGACAGGAGGAAAACACTCGCATGCAAATGGGAGAAAGAGCGTACAATCTCGTTAAAGAATATAGTTGGGAACAAACAGCAAAACAATATGAAGATTCTATTTCTGCATGTTTACAGTGAATTTAATACAGGTGATGCTGCTATTGTGGAGGTAATGCTTGAGGATTATCGGGCACGGTATCCTGATGCTGACATTACTTTATCAACTATCACTAAACCTCAAAAATCTCACTTTTGTAATGCACCTTATGTTTCATCCTTCTTTTATCAAGCTATTTACAAATCCGATACAACCTGGCTACGAGTATGGAATACATTTTGGATTACTGTAGGTAGTTTTTTCCATGCTGTTATCTATAACTATTTTAAACTATCGATACCCTTTTACTTTTCAAAAAATCTACAGAAATTTGTAAACGAATTAAAGCAGGCTGATTTAGTTGTTGCAGTCGGGGGAGGATATATTTTAGGAAAACACTCCTGGCAAAGTACATTGTCGCTTTTTCTGACACTACTTGAAGTATGGTTTGCCTTGCAGTATGGGAAAACTGTCCACTTGTATTCACAGTCCATAGGGCCCTTTGCAACTGCTTTCCAAAAAAAAATGGCACAGTATGTTTTGAACAAAGTGAAGCAAATAACGGTGCGAGAAGAAATCTCAAGACAACAACTGATAGAGTTGAATATCACCAACCCAAAAATAAAACGGGCATACGATGCGGCGTTTTATTTTACGACGCATACAAAGACCAGAATGAAAAACTACCTTATGAAGCGGGGAATCTTTTTTACCAGAAAGGTGTTGGGTATTACAGTCCGTAATTGTTTTCCTGAAGAACAACAACACCAGTATGAAAAGGCAATTGCTACAGCCGCACATTATGCTGTACACGAATTGGGTTGTAAGGTGGTATTTATTCCCCATGTAACTGCCACCCAACAGAATGACGATGACAGGATTGTCCATACAATGCTACAGAAACACATGAAACCAAACAGGGATATTGTCTTTTTATACGACAGGTTTACCCACCATGAAGTAAAAGGTATATATGACAACTTGGATATGCTGTTGGGAACCAGAATGCATTCTGTTATTTTTGCGCTTTCAGGGGGTGTCCCGAGCATTGCTGTTGCCTATGAGCCGAAAAGTTTGGGAATTATGAAGCAAGTAGGCCTGGAGGAATGTGTGGTTATGCCAGAGGAAATGCATACCGAATGTTTTATCAAGCCACTCAGCCACCTTTACTCCCATCTGGATCATTATAAATCGCTTCTTTCTAAAAGGCTAAAAAGCAACTACTCGTAATTGCGGATCCTATTCAGGGATGGTATAGTGATGTAGTACTATGTCGTCTTATAGAAAAGCCTTTACCATGGTTGAGATTCTTATTGTTCTTGCGATAATTGCAACTTTGGTAATTGTCCCCGTTATTTCCTACGCAGTGGTGAATAAAAATGCCCGTGATACAAGAAGAAAACAAGACGTTGACAAGGTTACTGCTGCCTTACAGCAATATAGAAATGAAGTCGGGAAATACCCAGATACTACCTATGAGGGGCTTGATGACTTTCTTGTTCCTAAGTTTTTATCTTCTTTACCTGAGGATCCAATGTCAGGGAACGCCCCCTCCGGATACCAATACCGTGTTGAGTCCAATGGAATTTCCTTTGCGTTGTATACTTCACTGGAAAATCAGGTGGGAGGTAATAGGGAGGTATATAGTAGTACACCAAAAGGAACGACGATAATAACAGGCGTCCCACCGGTTCCAACGGCATATGTAACACCGGGCGGAAGCACATTGCCTTCAGTTACACCTCAAAGAACTCCAACGGCCACTCCCCCAGTGGCACCCGGGACATCAGGTTATTTGTCAAGTATTTCACCCGGGGGGACTGCACAGAAGGGAGCAATCTTGGCGAATGCAGGTGGAGGAAGCTATATTATTGCAGGATTGATTTTAGATGGTTTACAAAAGGCATACTTGGCAAAAGTGTCATCAACCGGAGTACTGGATTGGACAAAGAAAGTGGATGCAATGAGTGATATTAATATGGTATCTCAAGTAACCGGAGGTTATGTTGCTGTGGGACAATTGGCTGATGACGCTGTCATTACTTTTTTTGACAGTAGCGGGACTATTGATTGGACAAATACGCTATCAGAAGGGACAACCCAAGTAGTATTTACAGCAGTTAAGGAAGTAAGTGGTGAAATAGTGGCAACGGGGTACACCTCCAGAGGGGTTAATCTTACGGCCATGGTAATTGCAAAATATAGTCGTGACGGAACATTGCTGGTAAAAAGGGAGGTACGCCATGTTGCAAATACCCAGAATTTTACTCCGTACGATATTATTGGGACTACAAGCGGTTTTGCTGTAGTGGGAACGCATCGAGATAGTACGAATAACTTTCAAGGATTTTTTATTGACATAACACAGGATGCATTAACGGTAAATAAGGTTATGTTCTATGGCGGAAGCGGGAATGAGTATTTAACAGGCATTGTAAGCGATGGAAGCGGTTACTTAGTGTCAGGATATACTTCCTCATACGGAGCGGGGAATAACGATGGTTGGTTGTTGTCATTGTCTTCAGATGGTACATTAGGTGCATCGCGAGTAATTGGGGGGACAGGAGATGACAACTTCCAGGGTATCGTCAAAACTTCAGACGGGATTTTTCTTTCGGGTAGGTCAAATTCATATAGTGATAGAGGAGGCACCGATTACGGTAATGATGGGTGGGTAGTAAAAATGTCTTCTATTTCTAATGGTGAATGGGTAAGAACAGTAGGAGGGACAGGAAATGATGGACTTACCGATATTGCTGTAATTTCAGGAAATCTAATAAATACAGGATACTTCTCCCAAAGTGTAGCAGATATACGTTTCCTTGTAAGTAAAATGAGCCTGGATGGGTCTATCCCAAGTTGTAATAACGTATTCTCTCCGGTATTTTCCGGAGCAAATCAGGTAGGATCATCTCTTGATGTAACTTCTTCTTACCGGTCATACTCGTATTCCACAGGAAGCGGTGCAACCGCCATATTACCGGTATCAACGGCAGGCTCTATAGCAAATAGCTGCAATTAAAATCGTACAGGAAGTAAGAAAATTCATTATAAAAATACTACCAGTAGATATAGCATGAATCCTGCTACTCCATTTGCCAGTGGAAACTTCCAGTAAATATCATCTATAGCGGTCTGTGGTTTTAACAGCAGATAAGCCGGGACGAGTGCATACAAGAGAAGAAATGACAACACAAGATAGTAAGATGCACTAAGTATCCCACAGAGAAGCCAAAGTATAAAGCATACCAATAAGCTGTTTCTTATTCCTAACTGGGTAGCGGTAGTGCGAAGATGCGCCCGTTTATCTGCTTCTATATCCGGAATTGCTGAAAACAAATGCATTGCTGTTGTCCAGCAGATTATTGCGAGGACTAAAAATACAGGCAAACTGGTATTAGTAAGTTGGTAAACTGCAATAAAGCCGGGGAA
>CAYOVA010000028.1:0-12158 GCA_964407325.1 uncultured Gammaproteobacteria bacterium
ATTTATCTATCATAATGATTGTAATGAAGAAATTTCTAATCTCTTTCCTTTTGTATTTAGCAGTAGCTGGGGTGACTGGTAGTGTAAATGCTGCTAATCTCCGTTTTGATCCTACATCCTTTAGCGGTCAGCCGGGTGATACCTTTGATGTAGATATTTTGGTGAATCCGGATGGGGAACAAGTGTCAGCAGTAGATGTATACCTTAACTTCGATAGTGAAGATGTTTCAGCAACAAATGTACAGGTAACTGATCTTTTCGACAACATTAACCAGACAATCGATACGAATCAGGTCTATTTAAACGGCATTTTTACTGATGCCACAAAATACATAGACGAAGAAGGGATTCTTGCAACAGTTACTTTTGAATTGAATTCAGCAAACGACGGGACGCTTCAGTTTTACTGTGATAAAACCCAAAGCAGCACTTCTAAGATTATTAAAAACGATATAAATGCAACTAATGTCATTGAATGTTCGGAATTGTCATTGTTTAGCATAAACGGAGGAACAACTGCCCCTGGATCAAGTGGCGGCGGTTCAACATCTGCAAACCCTACATCACTCCCGGCAAGTGGAGCTGGTCAGCAACAGCAGCAGCAACAACAACAGCAGAGTGTCGTTTATGCAACAACCCTTCCGGAAAGCGGCATATTCGACAATGTTCTTAAGTACTCAATTCCCGGTGCCGTCATGATTGTCCTCGGTGTCGTGATAAAGTTTATAATCTAATTACGTACTACTTGCAGTGAATCTTCTTTCACAGTACACTAAAGAGTAATGCAGAAATTAAAGCTCACTCGTATTACTGCAATTGTAATAGGAGTGGTGATATCGTTTGTTGTTATCGCAGCCGGTCTTTTTACTTATTTTAGCGTCTTCTCGCGTGCCAGCAATGCTGCTCCTTCCGATGTCCTTGTCACCAAAATTACCTCCCAATCAGCTGTTATTACCTGGTCTACAGGCGAAGAAACACAAGGGACTATCGAATATGGCACTTCTCCTGCAGAACTGGGTTTTTATGCCCCAGAAGCACTGAAAACAACGACCCATTCTGTTGATTTGACTTTATTGCAGCCCAATACGACCCATTACTTTATTATCCGGGTAGGTGATAATGTATTTGATAATGCAGGAATACCCTGGACGTTTACCACCAAGCCAGTTGATGGCGAAGAAGATCAAGAAGCTACAGAAGAAGCCAATTTGGATGACGGTGATTCCCCGCAAGTTACTCCGGAAGAGGAACCCACACCCTCCAATGACGATGAAACAGGCACAACACCGACACGGACTGTCTCACGAGCCGTATCACGAGTACCTACTTCCCGGCCTAACACACCCACCAGTCGCGTAAATACACCTACTAAAACACCTATTCCCACACGCATATCTTGTACCAGTACTAACTGCGATGCAATAGCAGGGTATCTGGGACCGGGAAAATGTACCGTTCAAGATTACTATAAATGCTTATATAAAAAGATAACTCCAACCGTCACGCCCTCTATTTCCGTTACACCGTCGGCAAGCCCCACAGTTTCGTTACAGACACCTTCCGATGTCCGCGCCAATACAGATTCGGCTTCACAAATTACCGTTACTTTCTGGGATAAAAACGGCAACGAAAGCGGCTATGAAGTGCAGCGGGCTACCTTTAGTGCTTCTTTAGATTGGGATGTAGTAAAAACGTTTAGTGGTATTTCCGGTTCCGATTCCAAAGTTACCTATATTGATTCTGGTTTGGCTTCAGCTACAACCTACTACTATCGAGTCCGAGCCTTTATTGTTGGAGGAAGCTACTCCAACTACGGTCCGTCCAATAATGAGGCAGAAGCGGCAAAGGCAACAACCCAGTAAATTCTCATTCTTGCGCACGCTTACGGAAACGTGTACACTAACTGCATGCAAACGGCACCTGATTTTACCCCTCCACCTGGTTTTGAGGTAAAACAGAAGAAGAGATTTTTTTCATTAAAGCGAATACTGGCCATGGCCATTGGTACCGCCATCGGCATTCCTATGATGCTGATCGGATTTGTGCATTTCCAAACAGCTGTTTTTACCCGCGCTAGCGATTCCGCCCCCCGGGATTTGGTAATTTCTGAAACTACCCAAACCACAGTCACTGTTCACTGGTCAACTGGTGAAGCAACTCAGGGGACAATCCTATATGGTACAGAACCTACTTCACTCCGATCCTTTGCACCTGAACCGTCACGGGTTACCGATCATACACTTAAAATTGAACTGTTAGCACCGGAAACAACCTACTATTTTATGATCAGGATAGGGGATGAACTGTATGATAATGGGGGAGAACCATGGGTGTTTTCAACAAAATCGCTTACCGGGAAAGCTGCCCCTACTATTGTACAGCCCACAAGCAGCAGCTGTCCAAGAACAGATGATTGTAACCAAATTCGGGAGCGTATGGGAAAAGGGTGCACTGCTACCGATTATGTGCAGTGCGTAAAGAAAAAACAATAATATGAACATAAAACCATATAAAAAGTACATGCCGATCGCAATTGGGGCAGCACTCAGCATTCCACTTGCAATTGGGGCTTTTTTTTTGACGCAGGGGGTATTAACACGGGCAAACACCGCAAGACCTCAGAATGTAAAAGTCACCGAGATCTCTGATAGTCGTGCCGTTGTAACGTGGACTACCGATCGTGAATCGCAGGGGATAGTACAATATGGCTTAAATCCGGAGGAAATAAACAGATATGCTCCTGAAATTGTACCCAAAACGGAACATGCCGTTGAACTTACCTTGCTTACCCCGAAGACCCCTTATTACTTCCGCATAGAAATCGGGGAAACCGTATATGACAACGATGGAATTCCTTGGACTTTTACCACAAAGGCTGCAGGGGAGCAGGCAGAAGTGCAGGGCGTTTCAGATTCCGCAGGTTCCGGCACTCGAAATGTGACCAATGGAAGTAAGAAAAACGGAAGTAATCGAAGTGGCAACGGAGATCCAGTTCCCACCCTAGAAGTTGTTGATGAAAAAAAATTGCTGTTACCTACCTCAACTACCACAGTGGTGCTCCAGCGGCAAACTTTGCAACCGGCAAAAAAACAGTCGGTATGCCCGAAAACCACCAATTGTAATCAGATTAAATCGTTACTGGGGAAAGGCTGCACCTCCACAGAGTATGTGGCCTGCGTAAAGAAAAAAGGGTCTGTACAGGGGGCCAGTACAAGTGATGGGTCATCTACAGGGAGTACCCACAAAAAAATAAATACCCCTACGAAGAAACCTACATTAGCCGTGCCTGAAACTGCGGAGGAATAAATGCTGTTTTGTTAATGCTGTTACGCGAAGAAGAATGTCAGCAGTCCTACGAGAAATTGGACAACCGGGCGAATAACAATATCGATAACTGAATTGTTATTCGCTAAAGGTACCAGAATAAGGAGGAGAAAAATAAACCCGTATCGCTCAAGCTGATACCATTCATGGGCTTTTTCACGGCTTAGAAGACCTCCTACGATCTTAAAACCATCAAGCGGGTGAATGGGGATCATGTTAAAAACGGCTAGGCCGATGTTCATAAAGATAAAAAGATAGAAAATAGAGCGGAGGAGAGGATTCAACGCATCTGTAGCCTGCAATCCGAATGCAAGCAAGCTTGTTAATCCGGCAAGGATAACATTTGATAGCGGACCTGCGAATGAAATTATGGCAGCATCACGGCGCATATCGCGTAAATTAAATGGGTCGAACTCAACAGGACGCCCCCAACCAAAGCCGACAAGCAGAATAAAGAGCGTTCCCCACGGGTCTAGGTGGGCAAGGGGATTCAGGGTAACGCGACCCTGTAATGCAGGTGTTGGGTCACCTAATTTATCGGCGGTGTATGCATGGGCAAATTCGTGTACAGTAATGGCGACAATCAGCCCTACTACTGAAATTACGAACAAAAGTGGGTTTTCGAAGAGTAAATTTATCATAGTTTTAAGGCAATTTTCGCAATTCAATAGGAGAAGCTCGAATAAAGCGAACACACCTTATTCATATTGCTTTTCTATCCTCCTTATGGTATCATAAATTTTCTTGCTTTTTAGCTTAATATTTCTATGAAAAAGTGTTATATTTCCGGTGTCGGCAAAATGTATGGTCGTTCTCATACCCATCATCGTGGTGTGGCCGGAGGACGCTGGAAAAAAAGAGCACAAAAGACTGCCAGAATCTTTGAACCAAACCTTCAGAAAGTTCTTATTTACGAAGACGGTGAGCTCAAAAGAGTAAACCTTGCTGCAAAAGTAATCAAGCGCGTTCGCTTCGATATTGCACAAGGTCGTCGCCCTAAGGTAGAAATCGTAACCTACATGCCTGAAGCTCGCAAAAAGAAAGTGCTTGAAGCAGCAGCAGCGTAAATCTTCATCAATTAAAGAAAGTTATACCAAACTTATTTCACGTAGTTTCCCGTTAATCTCTTTATACAGCTGATTTCCTTGTTCGATAGCACGCTGGGTAAATAAGATTCCATCTAGATGGTCGTATTCATGCTGGACGACTACACTCATAAAGCCCTTAAACTCTTCTTTCTGCACTGATCCATCCAGACTCAAATACTCCAGCTTCACAATATCATATCGTTTTACCGCAGCCCAGATATCAGGGATAGACAGGCATCCTTCTAAATTTGAATCTTCATACTCTTTTTCTTCTTTTGTTTTTTTTGGCTTTTTGTGTTCGGGGATGTCCTCTTGTTTTATGATTTTCGGGTTAATGAAGACCTTCAAGATTTTATCAGCCGGGTGTTTTACAATAAACAGTCGTAAGCCTACCGCAACTTGCGGCGCGGAAAGGCCAACCCCCTCGGGGTTTTTTTGTGCATCCAGCGTTTCTTCCATATCTTTTACCAGTTTGATAATCCTTTTATCAATTTTAGCTACCGGTTTTGATTTCGCGGTTAATAGCGGGTGGGGGACAGTAACTATTTTCAGCATGAAGATATTATACCGTAAAACCTAAGTAAACGCATTATCTGCCTGTGGGAACAGTCTTTATACAATCTTTAATCCTGGTATTCGAGCAAAGTGTTTTTTGTTGTTGGTATGGAGAGTGTAGCCTTTCTGTTTTGCAGTAGCTCCAATGATCAGGTCAAAATCGGGTAGTCGTGTACCGCTCTTTTCAAGTATAGCTCTGATTTTGGAGTATGTATATGCAACATCTTTATCTACCGGTTCAATTGCACAATGAAACGTTTCAAGAAATCTGTTAATAGGAGTTTCCGTTTTATACAGAGATTTTTCATTGCCATACAATAACTCAGCATAAGTGACTATGCTAATAGCACAATCATTTTCAAGATAGTTGGATTCTAAAAATCGTTTACCTCGTAGATGATAAATTACTACGTCAGTATCAAGCATGTATTTCATAATTCGGGGAGTTCACGTGATGGTGTCCTTGCGTTTCTAATTTCTTCCGCAGTAGGAAAGTCGGGGAGTATACCAAAGAATTCTTTTAGCTTCTCATGAGTAGTTTTTGATTTTGCTAATTTTTTCGTTTTTACAGGTACGATCTTCGCCACAGCTTTCCCGTGCTTTTCGATTATGATTTCTTTTTTATTGAACTCAACTTCACCAAGAATTGAAGCGGTATTGTTTTTAAGTTCAGTCGCTGTAATTGTTTGCATATTTCTATTTTAGCTAATTTAGCTAAAATAGTCAATATCTATATTAATTCACCAATTTTTTCTTTGATACCTGCCTATCGCGGAATGCAGTAAGTACCAGGATATTAAACCCAAAAACCGTGAGCGCCATCATCGGAATGGTAATGTAGCCGTAGTAAAAGGTATATCCTTCGATACAGGAAGGGCCTCCTTTGGTACTGCAACTAACCAGTTCTGCGTACTGCGGAAACCAGAGAATAAAATTGTGATAGGCAGAAAATAGAATCCCGACCATATTTAACACCAACAGGTAGGGGACAAGAAAACGGCTTTCACCGCGCATTATAGCCAAATAAGACAAAACGGCTTGCGGATACATAAAAATTCGCTGGAACCAGCACAAAATACAGGGGGCAAAATGCGCAATCTCCGAGAAAAAAAGACTTCCCAACGTAGCAATAAATGATGAAGCAAAGACAAAGTTTACTTTATTGGCGGCGAAAAACTCATACACGGGTCCAATCTTTTTGTTTTTCCGCAACAACAGCATCAGTAGTAACAGAGCAATAAAAACATGCGTTATAACCGTTGCTGTTGCAAACAGCCAGTATCCAAAGTCAATCATGAACTTATTATACAGGGTAAAATCTTCTATCTTTTACCTGTCAAATCCAGAGTAGGAAAGATTAAAACTCTTGTTGATAAGAGGAAAATCGGGAACGATATTCCCCAGAACAGCGTAAGGGACTGCAGGCCAGTTCAAAAACGAAGGATCGCGCACTGCAACACGGGTAATTTCTCCTGTTTTGTCAGTTACAACAACATATACAATATCTCCGCGCCATCCTTCAACCATGCTTAACCGGAGAGCATTTTTTGCCAGCTTTACAGGATTTTTTGCCCTGAAATCACCTGCGGGCATCGATGTAAGAGCCTGTCTGATAATAGCAATTGATGAAAGGACTTCCTGCACGCGAATCCGGTAGCGGGCGTAAACGTCGCAGTCAGCATGGGTGGCTTTTTTTAGCGAAAGCTTTTTGTAGGCAGCATACGGGTGGTCGATACGGATATCAATATTTAAGCCGCTGGCTCTGGCAGCAACCCCAACCACGCCATGGTCAGAAGCAATTTTTTTATCAAGAATACCTGTCCCTTTTAAACGGTTCATGACAGTTTCCGATTCATCACATATTTCGATTATTTCATTAAAGTCTTTTTCCAAAGCCTCCAGTGTATCAATAATCAGTTCCGACTGGTCGGGTGTAATATCCTTGGTAACTCCGCCCGGAGTGTTTACTCCACGTAAGAAACGGTGTCCTGAAACCGTACTATTTAACTGCATTACAATTTCCCGTAAGCGAGTACACTGGCTTCCACCAAAACTAAAGCCGGTGTCGCTCATAATAAATCCGGTATCTCCTAGGTGGTTTGCAAGGCGTTCCAGCTCGGCAAAAACAACCCGGATGTATTCGGCACGCGCCGGTACTTTTAAATCCTCATCTAACAACTCAACTGCCTGGCAAAATGCCAGAGAATGGTTAAACGAACTGTCTCCGGAAACGCGTTCCGAAAGCTTTACTTTCTTCTCAAGAGGAAGCACTTCAAACAGTTTTTCGGTACCTTTATGGACATACCCAAGCATTGGTTCAAGGTTTACAATATCTTCACCAGCCACGCTAAACCGGAAGTGTCCGGGTTCAATAATTCCTGCATGGACCGGTCCAACGGGAATTTCATAAATACCTTCACCTTCAATTACTTCAAATACATGGTCATTTCCCTTGCCAGGTGCAGCATTTTCGGGCCGGTGGTTCCATTTAAAGTCCTTGCGAAGTGGAAACTGTGATTTTGGCCAGTTGGCATGGAGGATAACAGGTTGCAAGTTATGGTGGCTTACCGGTTTTAGTCCAAAAAAGGTATATATTTCACTTTCGTAGAATGTGGCTTCATATATTGTTTCCGCAATAGACGGGAATTCATTCGATGTCCCGGTACGGAGATAGGGGATAAGAAAACAGTTTTCTTCAGGGATTCCAAAAACATAGTGAATGGTAAAAGCATTCTGATCCTTTCTGTCGTCAGTTGCAAAGATGGTGCGCAGGTATACCCCTTTTGTCATATACAGGGTTTTGCACACTTCATGGATATCAGTCTCCGGTACTTTATAGAGTAAAATGTTACCCTGAACTTCAGACTTATATTTTTCAGGAATATAGTTTTTGATAATAGATTTCGTGTTCATATTACTTTTGCAGAATAACTTGTGACCGCTCTATAAGTGTGTGAACAAAAGGTGGCATATACAGGCTTACCACAATAATCAGAATAAAAAGAACAACTGCCGGAACAACTGTCCAGGCATTGGATTCTCCTGTATCAATTTTTTCGGGAGGCTCACCGTAAACCATTGAAAAGGTAACGCGAAGGAGTCCAACAAAGGCAAATGTGACTGCCAGAAATGCAACAAGGGTAATAACCGGGTATGTTTCCATTCCGGCAAGGAGCATATAAAACTTGGAAAAGAAAATCCCTGAAGGGGGAATGCCCGTTATTGCCAGTATGCCCGCAATAAATAGAATACTGGTAACAGGAAGCACTTTAAGCATTCCCCGGATATCTGCGATTTGAGAAGAACTGTATTTAAGACCGATATTTCCGGCAAGCATAAACAGTAATGTTTTTATAAGAGAATGGAAAACCATATGCAGCAGTCCGGCGAATATCCCAAGGCCTCCAAATGCGAATGAGAGTACCATCAATCCGGCATTTTCTACACTTGAATAGGCAAAAAGACGCTTAAAGTTTGTCCGGGTGTACAAAATGAGGGCTCCGGTAACTAGCGTTACAGTTCCAAAAAACAGCATAAGAGTTTGTGCAAATTCTGGCCCCAGGTTAGTAGATGCAAGCACTTTAAAACGTAACAATGCAAACAATGCTACATTCAACAGTGCGGTTGAAAGCAGTGCAACAAACGGAATTGGCCCCTTATTGTAGGCATCCGGCTTCCATGTATGCATGGGAACCAGCCCCATTTTTGTTCCATACCCGACAAGTATGAAGATAAATGCATATTTAATAACTGAGGGATTTGCATGAGCCATATACTCTGCAAGACTGTCCCATGTAGCTGATTCATGGCCGGCTGCAAAAGGCGAGAACAGCAGTGTCCCCAAAAGTGCCAGTAACAAACCTAAGGAGTTAATAATCAGGTATTTCCAGGAGGCTTCAATATCACGGGGCCTGTGGAAAAAATTAATCAAAAACGCGCTCGAAAGAGTTGTACCTTCAATTGCAATCCACATTATCATTGGATAGGAAGTTGTAACCGCAATCATCATGGACAGCAAAAATGTCTGTAGCAGAATATGGCATTCCCATAATCGCTGCTCAGTAATCATTTTTTTTGCCATTTCGCCGCGCAGATAGCCGACAGAATAAAACGTTATTACCAGTCCAAGAATAAGGGTTATCAAAATAAGGAGGCCTGAAAGTGAGTCAACAGTAAAGGAACCTGTGGCATAGCTTCCAGCCTGCACAACACGATAGAGAAGGAAAGCTCCAATAATTGATTCAATAACAGCAGAGATTACAGCAATCTTTTCCACAGCAATACGCCGGTTACGAGATAGAAACATCAATGCTATTGATAGAAGATACGTTCCCAGGAAGAGTGCAATAGTCATATTATTTCTGCAATTTATTTAATTCGGTAACATCGGTAGTTCCCAGCTTCCGGTAAATAAGTTCAAGGAATATCGTTGCCAGAACAACCCACAAAAGTACGTTAAACAGGATGCCGACTTCAACCGCAAACGTTTGTGTTAATCCCAGGAAAAATCCGAGTGAAACAATAGTGTTCTCAACAGACAGGATACCAATAATCTGAGATAAAGAGCCTTTGCGGTTTATTAACAGGAATATTGACATAAAAATACTGCTAATGAGCATTGTTGAAAGTGAAGCTTCCCGAGATATCATACCGGTGAGCGGCCGGATAAAATCAGACTGGGAAAAAAAGATTATTGCAAGGAGTATAGTTAGTGTAAATGGGACATTTAAGTAAGTCGAAGTCATGATATTAAGACGGCTTTTATTTACAAACCGATAAAAGAAGTACGGCGCAAAAATAACCTTAACCAGAAAAACAATAAGTGCCACAGCACTCAATTCCCACGAACCACGGGTTATCCCGTCAATGCCAAGAAGGCCTGAGACAGCTATTGACTGGAATACATAGAGAATTACCAGATCTCTGTTTTTCTTCATCACATGCATTAAGATAACCGAAAAAAAAATGACTACTTCCAGTATCAGAAACAGACTTTCAAATGATGTTCCCATATTACAGTGCTGTGACTATTAGTAATGAAATAATTCCGAAAATAAATGCTGTTAGTAAAATATCAGGTAATCTGAAAAAGCGGAATTTTGCAATACTTGATTCCAGCACAGCAACAAACCCTGCAACTGTTACTATCTTTACCAGCAACCAGAACGCGCTTAGCAGCAGTGCCGCGGGTGCAAGGGTTTGTGCTAGTGTCCAGGGGAAAAAGATATTCATACCAAGAACTACAAAAAACAGGAAGGTATTAAACGCAGCCCATTCAATAAGGGCAAGTCGCTTTCCTGAATATTCGAGAATCATTGCTTCATGGATCATTGTCAGTTCAAGATGTGTTGCTGGATTATCAAACGGAAAACGTTTTGTTTCTACAAGCAAAACCGTAATAAAACCTCCAAATGCCAGGAATAGCGGGGCCCCGGCAGCAAATGGAAGTGATTGTAACGCTGCGGCTATGGAAACAACATTTCCTGTTCCGGCAATGAGCGCCGGGGGGAGCAATGAAAAGACAAAAGCTCCTTCTGTTATAGCGGTCAACGTCATCTCACGGCTTGATCCAAAGCCCCCAAATGCACTTCCTGTATCCATCCCGGCCAGTGCCAGGAAAAAAGTCATTAGAGCAATTAAATAGATGATTACAAGAAAGTCACTCAGGAAAGGGAACAGATGAAGGGTAGAAAGCATTGGAATGCCGACCGGGATAAGAAGGCTGATAGCAAATATAATATAAGGAGCTGTCATAAAAATCCATGAAGCATCGTGAGAAATGACTTCATCTTTATGAAGGAGCTTCCACAAATCAAAATAGGGTTGAATAATTGAAGCCCCTTGCCGGTTTTGCATGAGTGCTTTTATTTTTCTAATGATACCGATAACAAGCGGAGATAATGCTGGTATTAATAAAAGCTGGATTAGTATTGCAATAAGTGTCATGTCAGGAATATCTTACCCAGATCAGCAGGCCGATGAGGGTTATAAAAATATATAACAGGTACGTGTTGATAACTCCGTTTTGTGATAATGCAACTTTTTCTGAAATACGTTTTGCATAAGAATCCACGGGCAGATACATATATTTTTCATACACATTCAGAGTTGAAAGCATAATTTTTTTCGATTTAGTAAGGTAAGGATTATGGGTGTTAGCATCAACATATTCAACGGTACTCTGTTTTGAAGGCTGGAATATGCCCCTGAAAATAAGAATAAGGGAACGGGCAAATCCTGTTGAGGTAATTTCCATTCTTCCTGTTGTGTATTCAAATCCACAGTTCCAGGTAATATCTTTTACTGTTTTCTGCTGTCTGCTGGTAGCATAGGCAAATCCAAAAGCGGCCATACCTGCAATTAGCACTCCCGCAAACACAAGCGGCAAATTAAGAACGGTTGTATTTGTTCCAATGTGTATCCCTCCCGCTGTGGTAAGGAGTGAATTTTTTGTGTCTGCTACAAGTGCAAGGGTTTGTGCTACAGATGTAAGATGGGCAGTGATAAATGCCGATCCAAGCCCCAGGACAAGGCATAATACGGCAAGTGTACCCATAGAGACAATAGCTGAAGTTTCTGCTTCATGCGCCTTTTCTGCTTCTGTGCTGCGCGGCCTGGCAAGGAAGGTTGTCCCGAACGCTTTTACAAAACAGGCTGCGGCAAGGCCGCCCGTAAAAGCAAGACTGCTAATTGCAACTATAAATACAGATTGTACGCCCGCTGATTGAAGACCAATACCGGCAAACAAACTCTGGTAAGTAAGCCACTCACTGGCAAAGCCGTTAAAGGGTGGCAAACCTGATATCGCAATGGCTCCAATAAGAAAAAAGAGAGCAGTGTAGGGCATCGTTTTAATAAGTCCGCCGTATTCTTCCATGTTTCGCGTATGCGTTTTTGCAATCACTGACCCAGCTCCCAAAAAGAGAAGTGATTTAAATACAGCGTGGTTCATGGTATGGAATAATGCTGCAGCTAGTGCAAGGGATACAAACTGGTTCATTCCAAGGGTACTGAAGATCATACTGCTGCCAACTCCCATAAGAATAATTCCAATATTTTCAATACTATGGTAGGCAAGTAAGCGCTTAATATCATGTTCGGCCAGTGCATACAAAACCCCAAGCATTGAAGAACTGGCACCCAAAAGCAAAATAACAACACCCCACCATAATTGTGGGTGCTGAAGCAGGT
>CAYOVA010000028.1:12258-15854 GCA_964407325.1 uncultured Gammaproteobacteria bacterium
GCGCGGGGAAGCCATATATGTACCGGAATTACACCGGCTTTTGTACCAAAACCTATTAGAAAACAGACAAAAATAACATCACGGATAAGGGAGGGAATAAGCCCGGCTTGTGCCTGAATAATGGAAAAATCAAGACTTCGGGTAAACAGGAAAATCAAAAAGAAGGCAACAGAAATAAAGGCCGTTCCAACATGAGTCATTACAAAGTAAACAAAACCAGCCCGTAAGGTTGCGCTTTCTTTATTTTCAAACAGAACCAGAAATAACGAAGCAAGAGACATAAGTTCCCATACAAAGATAAAGTAAAAACCATTGGCTGCTGTTGCAACAAGAACCATGCTAAGAAGGAACAGATTATAGAAAAATCCGAACACACCCAAATTGTAGCCTTTGTAGTGTTTCATATAATCTGATCCGTATATTGAACTAAGAAGACCAATTACAGAAATTATCAATATAAAAAAAGTGCTTAGCTGATCAATATGCAGTCCGATGTTAAAAAAAGGAAGTCCTGAAGGAATAGATAGTGTTACATCCAGTTTTGAGACAAAGAAAGAGAGTGAAAAAATGATTCCAACAACTGCACCAATAGACGAAAATGTGGTACTTACAAAATGGGAGCGGGATTGAGACTTCATAAAAAGCAGACTCCCTATAGCCCCGGCTCCAAAGCTTGCAAGAATAGCAATAAAGAGTGATTGTAATAGCATAAGTTACTGGACGTCCACAGCTTCAAGAATATATAATAGGCTGGCTAATACTTGTGCTGGAGTTGGGGGATCACCGGGAATCTGGAAATGCACCGGTATTACATTATGAATCCCATCGTATACTGCATACGAACCTTTAAAAATGCCACCGTCAATGGCATCATCACCAACAGCGACAATAATCTTAGGAGAGGGAGTAGCTTCATAAGTTTTTTTAAGGGCGTAGGCCATGTTTCTGCTGGCCGGGCCGGTTACCATAAGCATGTCAGCATGGCGGGGGGAGGCAACAAAATGAATACCGAACCGTTCGCTGTCATAAAAAGAGTTACTTAGGGAAGTTAATTCATGTTCTTCAGCATTGGTCGAACCCGCATCTACTTCGCGGATTGCAAGAGATCCCCTAAACAGTTTTTTTACTTTACTTGAAAGTTTTTCTTTAACCTTCACGATATCTGCTTCCTTGTGAGACACAAGAACATCTCTAGGAATAACGGTCGGTTTTGTTAAGGCGATTTTGGAATAAATGAACATAGTTATTAACTATCATTATTCCGATTCGCTCACTTTGTTCAAAGGAGGGATCAGCAACGAGGAAATCTAAGTTAATCCCATTGTACTCCTCGTTTCTGGAATTTCAACAATGAATTTGAAAAGCATTCAAAAGTTTAGGGTTATTGCAAGTGTGCTACAATTACACGTATGAAGCTTTCCGTATGCCTTGCAGTTTACAATGAGGTAAATACAATCCATTATGCGCTTGATTCTGCTTATGGTTTCGCCGATGAAGTGGTAATTATTGATGGTGGATCGGATGATGGCACAATTGAAAAAATAAAAAAGTACGGAGACAAAATCAAGCTGATTCAAACAGATAATCCTCCCATATTCCACATTAATAAGCAGAAGGCGATTGATGCAGCAAAAGGGGAGTGGATACTGCAACTGGATGCCGACGAAGCGGTAAGTCCGGAACTACGTAAAGAAATAGAAGATATTATGAAAGCGGAAGACGCAGAACCAGGATCTACTAAAAACGGGTACTGGATACCCCGCGCTAATTTTTTCCTGGGTAGTTTTTTGAAAAAAGGAGGCCAATATCCCGACTATACTATGCGCTTTTACAAAAACGGCAAAGCAAAACTTCCCTGTAAATCAGTACATGAACAAGCTGAAGTAGAAGGCGGAGAGGCCCAGACAGGATATATAAAACATGACTTGCTTCATTATGCAGATCCAACATTTGAGAGGTACTTAATGAGATGGAACCGCTACACCACATTAGATGCTATGCTGCTTGTAAAAGTGTGGAAAAAAAATCAAATCGAGCCGGATTTTTTTACCTTTCTTAATTATTTTATAGTAAAGCCAAAATGGTGGTTCTTCTGGACATACTTCCGGCATAAAGGCTTTATGGATGGCTTTCCGGGATTTGTATTCAGCTTGTTTTCTGCACTACGATTCCAGGTAATCTATATTAAAGCCTGGGCGGAGATGGGGAAGAAGTGATTATTTAGAAGCGGAAGCAATGCTTCCAGCCATGGTAAGCATCAATAGTAATGCCATCATCGCCAAAGAATCTTTACTGCCCGGATTTTTTACTGTTTCCTGTTGAATTCTTCCTTGTATTGCCGCAATTCGACTGTCAATTTCGCGCATCCTTGCGTTGTTTGAATTAATTATAGTTGCTTCGGCAGCAGTAAATGCTCTTAACTCGGTGGCAACAATTGTGCTGACATCATTATTCTGCATTAATAGTCTATTTTTTTCTGCAATCAGTTGCTGCAATTCATTTTGAAGTTTCTCAGCTTCGTTATTATCGAGTGGTTTATCATTTTCATTTCCGGAAGGTTCTTCGCCTTCTTCATCTGGAGCAGCTGCATCAGATTCGGGGGCTGCATCATCAGGAGTTCCTTCGGCCTCAGGAGAATCGTTTGCCCCCTCTCCGGGTGTGGCTGGATTTTCAGCCTCTGAACCTGCTGGACTATTTGCTGCTTGCGCTACAGGTATGCCATCAGGGCCAATCTCCAATGCAGTTGCCGGGTCAGCACCTGCAGGTGTATCTGGTGCTGTAGCAGCCAGTTCTGCCAGCACTTGTTCTGGTTCTGCACCGGGAACTTGTAAAGCTTCAGTCAAGTTTCCCCCAAGTTGACCACCTGCTGCTGCTATTTCAGGAGTAATTACTTCCCCACCGGTTTCAAGAGCAGCACCCGCACCTGTTTCAAGAGCAACTCCTGCTGCTGCACTTTCCAGGGAAGCGGCTCCTGCAACTCCCGCACCTATTGCTTCTGCTGGTACGGTAGCTGCTACTGCTAATTCTGCCATTACTGGTGTTCAGCAACTTGTATTGCAGCATCTATGTTTCCATCCTGCATATGTTGTCTCATTTTTTGAAGAAGCTGGCTGGTTTCGGAATCATCCGTATGTTTTTCAACAATAAGCTGAATGCTGTTGAAGCTTGGATTCTTAGTGCAAAAATTGGCTAATCCCAACTTTAGTAAATCAACAGTGACCGATTTACTAATCGGGAGAAACTCTTTTGCCAACAGTCTTGCACGAAGTGGAGATATTTTTGCAGATTTTAAATCTGAAGCTAAACTGTGGAGAAAAGCCATATCAACCGCTTTCTTTAATTCAGGTGAAACATCCATGATATTAAGCGTAGCAGGAGTGAAGAAATATAGCAAGAAGTTACACTCCCACCATAAATTCAACCACATCGCCATCTTTCATAATGTAGTCTTTTCCGGCTGTTGTTACTTTTCCCATTTCCGCTGCTTTTACCCAGCCGCCTGCTTCTACAAACACGGAGTAGGGGACAATTTTCGCCTTAATAAAGTTTTTTTCAAAGTCAGTGTGAATCACTCCTGCGGCTTGTGGAGCAGCGGT
>CAYOVA010000029.1:0-13248 GCA_964407325.1 uncultured Gammaproteobacteria bacterium
TTCGGCAAAACAAACAAAACAGCAAAGGAGTACGACTCCATCAATGCTACGTTACTTATCAAGGCAGGCTATATCGACCAGGTAATGGCTGGCGGCTACACCTACCTTACTCTTGGTCTCAGAGTCCTCGAAAAGATTGAAAAGATCGTCCGCGAGGAGATGAACAAGATTTCCATGGAGGTGCTGATGCCGTGTATCGTCCCCACCAAACTCTGGGAGGACACGGGCCGTATCAACTATGTTGATGTGCTGATGAAAACCACTCCTGCCAACGAACCAGCCCGCCTTAAGAACGATACCGAATATGTTTTGTCCTGTACCCACGAAGAGGTGGTGACTCCGCTTGCACAAAAGTACTACCTTAGCTACAAGGATTTTCCGTTGTCAACGTACCAGATCAACACCAAGTTCCGCAACGAGCCTCGCGCAAAGTCGGGTCTGCTGCGTTGTCGTGAATTCCGCATGAAGGACATGTACAGCTTCCACAAGTCCGCAGACGACTTGAAGGCATACTACGAGGTTGCTGCCCAGGCATACTGGAACGTGTTTAACCGTGTTGGTCTTGGCAAGGATACCTACTATGCCATGGCCAGCGGTGGCGACTTCACCGATGACTACTCGCACGAATTCCAGACCCGTCTTGAATCGGGAGAGGATATCCTGTTCCATGTGCCTTCCAAGAATATAACCTTTAACAAGGAAGTTGCCCCATCACAAGCACCAAAGCTGGATGACAGCAACGAAGAAGTAAAGGAAAAAGCAGAGTTCAACAGTCCTGCAAAGGGTGTAGCAACGCTGGCAAAAGAGATTGGTATTCCCGTGGAAAAGACGACCAAAACCATGCTGTTTGAAAACGAGCGCGGAGAAGTAATCGCTGCTGCTGTCCGCGGTGGCTACGATGTTGATGAAGAGAAGGTCAAAAAGATCACCGGCAGCAAGAAAATACAGCTTGCCTCTGCAGAAGCGTTGCAAAAAACCGGCACGATGGTTGGCTTTGTTGGTGCTCACGGCCTGCTAGGGGAGGTAACAGTCTTGTGGGATGACTCAACCGCAGATCGCAAGAACTTCGAGATCGGTGGCAACAAGCCCAATCTGCACTTGTACAACGTCAATTGGGGTCGCGATATTCCCAAACCAGAACAATTCTACGATGTCAAAGTTGCCAAAGAAGGGGACTTCTATCCCGATACTGGGGAGCAGTATGAAGTGTTCAAAGCATCTGAAATCGGGAACATCTTCCCGCTCTATACACGCTTTTCTGACGCTATCGACTACAAGTTTATCGATGAAACTGGCAAGGAACAGCCAATCTACATGGGTTGCTATGGAATTGGAACCAGCCGGGTAATGGGAGTACTTGTCGAAAAGTTCCACGATGACAAAGGTATTATCTGGCCGGAAAGCGTTGCACCATTCCAGGTGCACCTGATTGCTATTACCAGTGGCGACTCGGAGGTTGAACAGCGTGCAAACGAAATATACGAACAGCTTATCGCAGAAGATGTCGAAGTACTGTTTGATGATCGTGATATTTCACCCGGAGCCAAGTTTGCTGATGCAGACCTAATTGGCATCCCACACCGTGTGGTAATCAGCAAAAAAACAGGGGATAAAGTGGAATACAAGCGCCGCGACTCACAGGAAGCAAAACTGGTTTCAGTGGAAGCGCTTATTGATACGGTCGCAGGAAGAGAACCGAAAGAGTAAAGTATTACAACCCAAGTTGGTCGAACCAGTCATATCGTACCTGGTGGATTGCGCTATAGACATCCAGTCTCTTGAATAATGGATCTACGTCTCCGGGGATACCTTCACCCACTACTCGTGCAAATCCTTCAAAGTCGGAGGTATCACTGGTATAACTGCTGTGGTGTAATTCCAATACGCTGAGCATAGGGGAGAAATCGCTGTACTTCACCAAAATACATTGAATCTTGGATTGTGGCGCGCAAATCTATAATAATGAGTTATTGACACTCTCCCTTTTGTAAGCTACGATTTAATATGCCGAAAACAGTGATTGCAGTTTTAATCACGTTTGTGTTTACACTTCTTCTTACATCATCCGCCTTCCTCTTCTATTTTCAAAAAATGAAAACTCAAACCAGGCCCATACCCGCGCAGCCTGTAACGCAAATCAACACGTCACCAAAACAACCTTTGTATATTACTCCTACAGCTTCCAAACCTCGCATTGTATATAACTCGGACATTGACAAAAAAGCCCATTATCAAGATCCAAATATTGGTATTCAGTTCGATATTGAACTGGATATGGAAGTTTCAGAAATGGGAGGTGGACTTATGGTGAACCCTAAAGATGCTACGAAAGGATACATGACTATACGACACCAGCCAAAAGAAATTTTGGACGCAGAACTGGCCAAGCTGGCAACAACTGAAGCGGAGGCCCGATCTACAAATCAACCGCTGCTTGTAAACAAAAAAGAGCTGGTTTATCCGGGTAATAGCATCCCCATGACACAATATCTCCTTCGTTTCTTTGAAGCATCAGGTACAAAAGAAAGCCTACAGACTGTAATCTACGGTCCAAAATACAGCTACCTGATTGTGGAGAAGGATTTTCCACTTGTAGCAAGTGATATCTTCTATTCTTCGTTTTCCTTTCTTGAAACAACTCCCGCTGAAGAATAATACGAATTACTGGTACACAATCGTCAAATAAGGTCGATATGAAGAGGTAGCATATTCACTGGAGTAGATTTGCAGATCATCAGTTGATATGGTCTCCAGAACAATGGTCGGGTAAGCACCAACTTGTGAATCCAATGCCGCTGTTACATCAACCTCTTTTGCTCCTGCAAACAGCGCAGTAGATGTAGCAATTGTCGTAAGAGGCAAATCTAATCGAGTATTCCAGTTCATTGTTGCTTCTGTCCAGCTTACATTGCTAAGCAGTTTATAGTTGATTATCCCTATTGTACTATTCCAGATAGAATACTTGAGTTTGGCACTCACAATGCGTCGGCCTTGCAGTTGAGGCATTGCCGAAGACCGTAAATCAAAGCCTAAATAGGTATACATGATACTATTATTGCTGCCAACTGCTTTTAAAAGGGTGCTGCTTCCATATAATGTTGAAGGGGCGCTCTTGGAAACAAAGGTATCTATTGTTACCGGAATGTTTACTGTAACGGGTGCAGGCGTTGGTGTTCGCGTTGGCGTTGGGGTGTGGGTTGGAGTCGGCGTACGAGTGGGTGAAGGGGTAGGTGTGCGTGTTGGTGTAGGAGTGGGGGTAGAGGTGGGGGTTGGTGGTGTTGCTACGACAGTTACCGTCATAGGTATATCCATATACGATCCGGCTATTTGATAATTCACAATTCTTCCTACCACATTGTAAGTTCCAAGCGGTGCATCGGGAGCAATTCGAATTTCAAGTGATGAGGGACTTCCGGGATACACCCAGCCTGAACCGCTATACCATTTTATAGACGGATGCGATACAGTAAATCCTTTAAATGTATCATAGGGTTGGATTGTTGTAGAGCGAGTTCGTAAGGTAAACGCCTGAACCGTTTGCCCAACCACGGCGGTAATCGAAACCGGTCCGGGATGGATAAATGTGGTGTCTGCAGGAGTGGGCGAAGGGGTGGGGGTTTGCGTTGGAGTGGGTGTGCGAGTCGGAGTTGGCGAGGGGAGTGCAACAGTGGTATCGAGATACTGAGGTTCGCTGGTATTCCCGGCAAAGTCATAGGCAACGACTTTCCACTTGTAGTTGCCTTCATCGGCGAACATAAATAAGCTGTACGGTTCGTAGTAGTTTGTCATGTAAGGATATTCTGGTGAAGCAGTATTATAGGCCTCCACCTTCCAGATCCCATTATTATCCTGCGCATTCACTTGCATGGTAAAGCGGTTACTTACATTTGCTCCAGTAGTAGGAGACACAATCTCCAATGTTGGCGGTTCGTTATCAGGATTAAACACCGTAATCTCCCGTTGTTCTGAGAAACCGGTATTACTGCGTACATCAAATGCATCACCGGAGGTATCTACCGCAATAGCATACACATAATTAATACCATTGGGCAGTTTTGTTGTATCAAATGTAGCTTCATACGGGGCTTCTTCATCAATATGCGAAATATAGGTACTGCCACTATATGCCTCAAGTACCACGTAAGAAATTCCTGTTCCATCAGTTGCTTTTGCACGTACCGTTAGGTTTCCCGACGCGGAAGCATTCGGCGCTGGCTCTACAATTGCAACTTCCGGTGGTGTAAAGTCGGTCTTCCCCAGTTGCACATTCACCGTTATTGCGGAAGGGCTTGCCTCTACAACTTCGACGGTGGTTCCCGTTTCCGAATCAACAACAGGGGCATCACCAGGCTTGAGTGCTGAGGTAAGGATACGATTTGACAATGAAGTAAGCGGATCCGGAGTAGAGTTAATCAAATAGCTATACATGGATCCTCCTAAGTGCACCTGCGCTCCTTTATAGACATCTGTTGCAGACCAAATCTGAGTAAATCGCGAGTCGTATCCAATGGGTTGACGATAGTCTACATACAAGAAGCTGTCGGTACAGGTGTTACATTCCCTACGTCGAATTTTAAGATACTTTACTCCATTTGAGGCGTTTTCCAGAGGCTCAAGAGTGTATGTTCCACTTTGAGTGACCACCTTCTTGTTTTCCGGTTCCATCCACCCAACAAACTCTTTTCGGGCGGAACTCATGTGGCCCATTGCCGTTGAAGAACCCATTACATCAAAGTTATCACCATATTCTTCCATTGGACAGACTGCCTTAATAGCCTTGTCTCCGCAATCGTAAAACCGTGCGTGGTGGGCACCAAAATTGTGTCCCAGTTCATGGGCGACCAGACCAGGGTTAAAATAGGCAGTGTAATCCCACGAAACTGATATCGCAAGGCTTCCTTCAGCAGTATTTACGTTTATTTTTCCCAAAGTACCCGACCCTGAACGGTTACAGGTATTAAAATCGGAACGGTGTGCCATTATAAGAATTAAGCGGTCGAACGTTCTAAAATCCACATCCGCATCCACAGCCTTTACTGCTTCGTTAAGAATGAAGTACGAATCACACGTGTGGTTTATAGGCAAACTCACCCAGGGATTATCGGCTGTAGGAGCATAAACAGAGCCGGAAAGAGACACTTTACCATAACTGATTTCATTGAGGTAGTCGTTTGCTTTATTGAAGATCGCATCTTCCGCTGAGGTTTTGGTTACATTTGTGGGAATAGCAGTATCAAGAAAATCTACCATAACTGCCATCACTTTTTGAGTACCTATAGTGTCGCGCGGGGTAGGTGTAGGAGTTGCTGTGGGACTTGCGGTTGGGGTAGGAGTATTGCTGGGATCTGGTAATGCTTCTGCAGCAGAGGGAAGAGGTGTTGAAGATGGTGTCTGAGATTCTGTGGGTTGAGGTGTAGGAGACGGTACAACTTCGGTTTCGTTTGCTACGGTAGATGGTGGAGTTGCACTAGGAGAACCACTCGGTTGAGTACCATCAGCGGTAGTTGTAGGTTCTTGACCTGTAGGGCTCACACCAGGAGTATGTGACGGGGTTGGCACGGGAGACCCTGTTGCTGTTGTCTCCTGTGAAACGGGAGTTGGCGTGGGAGAGGGGAGTGGAGTGGGAACTTCGGTTAGTGTAGGTGTTGCAGATTCTGTCGGAGTTGGCTCGGTATTCTCACTTACTGAATTAGCAATACCTTCATACTGGCTGGCAAGTTCCTCTTTGCTTTCTTCTGCGGCTTGCTCAATTTGGATTTCGTTTGCGGCAATAGAACCGTCAACTAGCAGCTGATTATCAACTTTAAATGCCTGTACTTGTAAGTTCTGCCCCGAGATAAACTGGGTTTCCGGTCCTTTTGCACGTTGCAGCTCCAACCGTTCACCAGAGGGTAATACCAAAAATTCCTGAATACCTTCGATTTCGTGGTCTAAATAGTCTGCCTGTAATACTTCAGTTGTTCCTTCAATAAAGACTTTTTGTTCGACACATCCTGGGGCTATCGCATACAATTCGTGACGTTCTTTTTCTGAAAGCACAAATTGCAATGCACTTTCTGGATCTTGCCGTGTTAGTTCTGCAAGTATTTTTTTCCGTTCCGCGAGTACTTTTTCAAGTGATGTTGAGATGTTGAATATACGCTGGAAAAAATTTCTTCGTACATTTTGTGCCTTTAAGTCTTTAATTATTTGACTCTTTTCACGTAAATCCTGCTTAGCAGCTAATAATTCCTGTTTGCTTGCTGGTTCCTGATGGGTAGTTACTGCAGTTTGAGTTTTACAAATAGACACCACTTGTTCAGCAGCCTGTGCAGGTTTGTAAGAAAAGCAAAGAAAGGTGAAAAAAAGAATAGCTAAAAGAAGTTTTTTTTGACGAGCTGATAAGTGACTATTCTTGCTGTTCATTCTATCGCGCTTAGTTAAATTGATTTAAGACTTGTATAAAAACCTATGCACCGATTATACATTAATTTTAATCGCAGTAAAGTGAAATAATGTACTAAAAATGTAATAGAAAAGTCTTTTCACATTGATGAAGCAAGAAGGAGACTTAGAAGACACAGTATTACAAGCAAAGCTACTCGTTTCCCCGTGCTCTGGTGTCGAACTTCGTCTTGAGGAGAAGTATTTCTTTTTTTCGTTTTTGATTTTGAGGATTTACCGGATTTAACTTTCGCATTTTTGCCTGTTGATTTTTTTTCTGCTGATTTTGCTGTTTTTTTTGGTGCCATTTATTTATAGTACACGGAACTATGCCTTTTGTGTAGATATAAAAAGTCCCGCCGTAGTGGCGGGAACTTTTTAAAACGTGTCTCCTAATATGAGCGGCGATTGTGAAGCATTACTGGAGCAATGCATCGATCTTGGCTTTTACGTCAGCATACGGATATGCTCCGCCGACAAAGTCTGTTTTTCCATTCTTTCCCAAAAGGACAAGACCTGGAGTACCTTGAACACCAGCGGCAGAACCACCTGACATCATGTCAGCTACTTTCTGCGCATGCTTACCGGAGTCTACGCAACTCTGGAATGCTGTTGCATCAAGTCCAATCTCACCTGCAACTCCCGACATTTCCGAAAGCTCAATATCCGGCATTCTTTCAAACATAATATCGTGGAACTGCCAGAAGGCATCGTTTCCACCCAGTTCTGCGGCACACTCTGCACCTTCAGCAGATTTTTGTGCTTTTGGATGGAAACTCAATGGATAGTGGCGATACACAAGTGCGACCTTGTCACCGTATTCCTGCAGAGCCTGGTCAATGGTCGGCTTAAATGTCTTACAGAAGGGGCACTCAAAATCAGAGTATTCCACCATAACAACATCTGCATTTGCATTGCCGCGAATGTGGTCGTCTGCGCTTACCTTAGGCATCTTTGATACATCAGCTGCCGGTTCTGGAGCTGCCGCACCCGCATCTGCAGCAGGCTGTGCTGTTCCTGCAGCTTGTGCTATACCACCATTGGTAAGACTGTTAATTTTAAAGAAAAGATAACCGCTAAAAAAGAACTGAAGAATAATAAGTATTAAAATCAGATTCGGATTAATAGGCATTGCAGGTGCTGTCGCCCCTGCTCCTGACGTTGCCGCATCTGCTGATTTTTCGGTTTTTGTAGGCATAACTAGAGATTAGAGAATTTGTAATTACTACTAACTGTAGTAGTTTATGCAGGGTATGTCAATTGGAGTTTAATATAGGATACAGTTGTGACATTTTTTGTGAAGTTTCCCGGTTAACACAGCTTAATTCGCAACTTTGCTTATCGTAACACATTACAACTACTCGGGTATTATTGACAGTGTATTCTGTTTTTTGCACCGGCATAAACAGTATTGCTGAAAAAATTCCCAGTGAAACAAGACTTAGGAAAAGAGCTTTATATGGGATGATTATTGGTGCAGGAATTCCTTGAATGGCGTAAATCCGGGCGGCAAAAGTATGAAACCCGGTAAATGGCAATGCAAAAGCGGGGAGAGGAGTAGTGTTGGTTGAGGAAAGGAGTTTTTTTAGAGCACCTTTTAAATTAACAAACGTTTTTGTCTTGTTGTATACGTTTTGATCAGCCAGTATTTCCTGTTCTGTAGAATAGGCGGTGATAAGCTCCTGAAAAAAAGGAAAAGGGAAAAACAGCCATGAAACTGTACGCATTACGGTGAGAACACGGGTATCGTGTTGCTTTATATGCTGCTCTTCATGTAACAAAATGGCCTGAAGCTCGACGGCAGTCATAAGATCCATAAGGCCGGAAGACAGATAAATAGATGGATGGAGTATGCCGTAACAAAATGCCAGTGGTTCACCATGTTTAAATACATGAACCGTAGCGGTTATACCTGTTTCTGATATCGTTTTGCGTAGTTTTCTTGTAGGTTTAAGCTGTGGCAACGAGTAAACAGCATCCATTTGCCTGCGCCATAACACTATTCTTGCGAGTACAAAAACAAAAAAAAGCGTAACTCCAGCAACCGGGAGGTACTCGAGCACTGTTGCTACCAGTGATTTGCAGTAATACACAACACTTCCAAATGCAAAGGGGGAAACACGAGACAACAAATAGGCAAGATACCCTGCAATTCCCGTAGCGGTTCCAGTAAAGAGAATAAGATATTTATTTACCATTGTTCTGTGTCTCAAGTAATTTGATAAGTTTTTTTCTGTCATCGGGTTTTAATTTGGTTAACCCTCCTGCAAATGAAGGAATTGCAGCATCACCAAAAGAGTGCATAAAGTCCTGTATAAAGCGCTGCACAACGGTAGAACTATAATCCTGACGGGAAATAGCTGGTAGGTAAAAATGGAAGTTCTTTTCCGCTTTTTTAAGGACGATCTTTTTCTCGTGAAGGCGGTTGAGTACCGTAGCGATAGTAGTATACGCTAGTGGTTTTCTTCTTTGCATTTCTGTTACAACCTGCTGGACGGTAAGACCTTTACAGCTGTTTCCGGTTATCTCATGCTGTTTCCACAGTATATCCATAATATCTTTTTCCAGTTCACCAAGGTTGTATGCAGGCATAGGTACTATACAGTGTAGTAGATTACGAACAGGTGTGCAAGCGAAGCAGCTTATCCTTGCAGATCAGTTTCATCCAGGAGTTGATCGTATTGCAAAAAAACATCTCGTTGTACGGCATCCCGCACTGTTCCTTCGAGCAATGCTGTTTCAAGCTGGGATGTCATCCCTTGAATGATAGCAGCGCGATTTTGATTGTTCCACGATTCTGTATAGAACGCAGTCCTTTCAGCAGTAGTATCAGCTTGAACCATACGAATACGATTGTGAGCAGCTAAAACGCCGTACGCTCCATACAGTGTTTGCCCTAACTCAACAGAGTGGCTGGGATATCCATGGACTGCTAACAGTGCGGATGCATGAATACGAGCGATATCCTGGGGACGACCTTCTAAAGCGGCTTTTAAAAAATACCGATAGACATTCGTCCGAGAAGTGAGATCAGGAAATGCAAATGGGGTATCTTCTGTATGGTCAACGGTCGGGCAAGTAACCAATCAAAAAATTGAGTTGCAGGGCCGGATCTATGAGCTTTCCACCTTCCAGTGGAGCTGCAGTTCCATCTTCAAAATGCTGAAGAATTTCTGCCATAGTCGGTGGCTTGGGGCGTTCTGTAGCACGGGCAACAATTTCGGCAGCAAATCTTCTCATGGTAACATCGTTTAAGATTGGTTTGTGAGAATCAAATTGATTATCTTGATCAAATAAAATTCTTACTCCATCAAGACGTGGTTTTTTTGATTCTGCCATTGGTATTATTGTAATGTAATATATCTTATAATAGTGAGAGTCTATTGTATCACATCCTAATTGCAATAGAGCATAAAATCAATCTTCCGGTTGTATAATATGGGTAATGAAAAATGCTGTAATTCTTCATGGAACTGATGGCAGCCCGGAAATAAACTGGTTTCCTTGGTTACAGTCGCAGTTAGAGTCTCGCGGCTTTAATGCATGGGTACCACAGCTACCCAACTCAGACTATCCAAATGCATTAAAATACATCGAATTTCTTGTACATAATGGTTGGGATTATAATGAGGAAACAGTGCTGATAGGACATTCTTCAGGGGCAGTTGCAGCACTGCAATTACTCCAAGCGTTACCCATCGACACAAAAATAAAAGCAGTTATCGGAGTCGCCGCTTTTAAAGACAATCTTCAGTGGCGGGATGAACATAAACGGTTAAAACTAGGGGGATTATTTACTCCTGAACTTGATTTCCCGCTATTACGAAAAAAAGCAGATCAGTTTATGTTTATTCATTCAGCTGACGACCCCTATTCACCGCCCGAACATGCTTCTTACCTTGCGGTAAAGCTGCAGGCTGAACTAATAATGATGTCTTCTGAAAGGCACTTCAATACCGAAGCAGGGGACAAGTACAAGGAATTCCCCTTTCTTTTGGAAAAAATACTCGCTATGTACAAGTAATTTGCTTCTATGACTATACAGTTCAAACCCATAGTATAATAGCTGCTGTGCGTAATGTACGCTGAACCATGAAAGGATAGGACAATGCGTGCTATTCGACTTGCTATTGCGTCCACAGTACTGATCGCTGCTGCTCTGCTCGCAACACTGAACGCTGAGTACGATGTAGTCCGGCCGGATGCCGCTCCCGTTGCCACTCTACGGGAGCATTTGCTACACAGCCTGTGGTACACCACCATCTGTATCGGCCTCGCGACGCTTGCGAAGATGGTGATTGTTACGTACGCCGACGCAGTCGCTGGAAGGGATCGTGTCAGCCGCATCATAGCACTGGTAGTGCTGGAGGTGTTTTTTGTCGCAGTCCCAGGAGGCTTGCTGATCAAATACAACGGGCTGAACAGTCTGTTAATCGCCACTATCGTAGGGCTCGCCTTGCTTGGTGCTGTTGCTCTCCTTAGAATAGGGAATAGTATCCGGACCTCGGCAAGCTATCAGAAGATGTGGGATGTACCCCAGGAAGTAATGGATGAAAGTGACAGGAGCTTCCTGCATGAGGTTATCCGGCCGCTTCTGCCCACGATAGCCCAGCTCATCCTCTGGACTTTCCTGCTAGGTTCGCTCAGCTACTTTCTGATCGAGCTGCAGGTGTTGCTGTACCAATGGCCTAGCCCAATGGAGTCGCTCTTGGATGCGGCATCCCTCGTGGGAGCACTGAGCATGTGCTACACCATCATGGTGCGCTGGATGAGGTATGTGGCCTGGAACAACCAGCTGGAAGGGATAACACTGCTGACGCTCTTGAGCCTGGTGGGGATCATCGCATTCCCGGTCTGCTGGTTTATATACCCCAGCCTCGACATGGCTGCAGTGATGTGGATACTCGGTGGATTCGTCTTTACCCTGGGGACCTTCACCGCGCCCAACATCATGAAGAGCTACCTCGCAGCAGAAAGTGCACGAGGCTCAACAGCTAGCCATAACAACACATTCTAACATGGCACGTCCGCTCAAGCAGTTCGCACACCAGTGTCGGGGCATCAGCCCCGACACACCATTCCTAAAATGGTACAATATGCCTATGAAAACCCTTGTTACCCATCGTTCTCCCGATCTTGACGCACTGGTAAGCATGTGGCTTATACTGCGTAATCACCATGGCTGGGAACATCCGAATATCGAATTTGTACTTGCAGGTAAAACACTGAACGACATGGCTCCCGATGAAAGCAAAGATGTTATCCATGTTGATACGGGTTTGGGAATGTTCGACCACCACCAGCTGGAAGAGCGAACTTCCGCATCACGACGGGTTCTTGACTACTTAAAAGAAAAAGGTACTATCCGTAAATCGAGTATCGATGCTTTAGACCGCATCGTCGATGTGGTAACTATATACGATAACTTTGGTGAAGCGAGTTTTGCCAATCCTGAAAGTGATATCTACAACTTTAGCTTAAACGAGGTAATCAACGGTCTAAAAGCAATGCTTCAAAACGACCATGAGACAGTAGAAAAAATGATGCCGATGTTCGATGCTCTGCTGTATAACATGCGTAATAAAATAGGAGCTGAAAATGACTTGAACAAAGGACTGTCCATGCAAACGAAATTTGGCAAGTCTTTGTTTCTGGAAACAAGCAATGACGAAGCTATGAAAATGGCCTTAAAAACCGGATATACCTTTGTAGTACGAAAAGATCCTGATAAGGGATATGTGCGGATTAAAACATTCCCCGGCAAAGAGTACGACTTAACAGACTTGCACAAAAAGATTAGTGAAATCGACAAAGAAGGAAGCTGGTTTTTGCATTCTTCAAAGAACATGCTTATAAATGGTTCCTCAAAAAACCTTGATATGAAAGCCTCTCCCTTAACTCTTCCACGTCTGATTGAAATTATCCAAGAAATGTAATACAATAGTATATTCTTTGGTTATCCCTATGTTAGATCGATTTTATTCATGTAAGGAGGTGCAGTATGGTAACCGTAGTAAAGAAAAAAGGACAAAACAACGAAACGCTATTCAGAGAATTCGGAAGACTTTCAGCAAATGATGAATTTGCGAAGCTTTTGCGTGAGAGAATGTTCTATACCAAGCCTTCACAGGTTCGAAAAGAAAAGGAAAAGAACAGAAAAAAACGTCGTCGAAAGACTAACTGATATGCTAAACCTTGTCTGTCCCACGCGCTATGTGTTTAACAAAAAAACAATTCGTGATGCTGTGGAGGAAATGTATTCTACAAAATCCATTAATCCCAAGCAGACATTGAACATTGTTTTTGTTGGCACCCGCAAAATGCGTAAAATAGCAAACACTTATAAAAAAGAAGATGAAGCACTCCCTGTGCTGGCTTTTCCATACCGTGATATCGACATGGAAGGTGAGCAATTGCTGGGAGAGATTTTTCTGTGTTATCCCCAGGTAGTATTGCTTGCTGCCGAGCGCAATAAAAAAGTAGACGATATGATAATCCGCCTTATTGAACATGGCCTAGATAATATTCTGGCCGATACAAGTACTCCACTAAAAAACTAATTCTTCGCTATACTACATTTCCTTTACGTTGGTTAGTTAGTTATAAAGCGCGGTTTAGCTTAACATTCCATCCTCCTTTAATAGGAGTACCCAATGTTCCATCGGGTTTTTGCGGTTTATATTCAATCTCAATCTTTGAATAATTCAATGAAAGCTGGTCTGAAGGGACAGAATTACCTTCATTCCCACCTGTTTGGTAGGAAGTTATGAGGACATCGGTTAGTTTAATAACTAAGTAATCCTGTTTGTGCTCGCCTTTTTTCCG
>CAYOVA010000029.1:13348-15840 GCA_964407325.1 uncultured Gammaproteobacteria bacterium
GCTTGCTCGCGCTGAACAGTATCGTAACCACTATAGACAACCGTTCCAAAAAAAGCTACCAAGGTTATTGCAACAGAGAGAAATTTCGATGCTACCATAGGAGTACAGTAAAATGGTAATAGAGATCACAATCAGAGTAGTCCTGTTATCTGACTTTGTCAACTCCATATTGTACTGTAGAATATAGCATGCTTTACACTACCTACCGTCCGCGTACCATTTCCGAACTCGACAACAGCAATGTAAAAGATATTCTCGCCAGAATTCTGGAATCGAAATCATTACCCCATGCATTTTTGTTTGTGGGGCAAAAGGGGATGGGGAAAACGTCGACTGCCCGTATTTTTGCAAAAGCAATTAACTGCCTTGAAAACAAGTTTGCCGAAAAAGGTTCCAGTATTGAGCCCTGCAACAAGTGCGATATTTGCCGCTCCATTGATGTGGGATCTTCACCCGATGTTATTGAACAGGACGCTGGTGCCCGCGGATTAAAAGAGGAAATGCTTGATCTAATAAAAGAAACTGCGTTTGCTCCAATCGTCTGCCGCTTTCGGATTTTTATTCTGGATGAAGCTCATATGATAAGTCCTGCTGCCTTTAATGCCCTGCTTAAAACCCTTGAAGAGCCACCACCACATGTAAAGTTTATTTTTGCTACTACCAACGAAGAAAAAGTTCCCAAAACTATCGCTTCCCGGTGTATGCGCGTAAATTTTGGTCGGGCAACGAAAGCTGATATTATCCATATGCTTACCCGTATCACAAAAACAGAAAAGCGCGAAGTACCCGAAGATGTTCTTGCATTCCTTGCCGAAAATGCTGACTATTCATTCCGCGATGCTACCAAAATGCTTGAGGAAGTGTTTATGCATAACAAAGTAACCCTGGAAGATGCGCAAAAGTACTTTGGCATGCGTTCCAAATACAGCTTTCTAAAAGCCATTGAAATGCAAAAGCTTGAAGAGGTAATTGTATGGTTACATCAATTTACCGAAAGTGGGGGAAATAGCAAGTTGTTACTGGAAGAAACGCTCAGGACACTGGAAGAAATGCTTATGAAAAAAAGCGGCGTCCCGATAGAGGAAGTCCCGGATACAACGCTTACTGTACGGCAAATTGGACACCTTATGAAGCTGTTTACCGAGGCGTACACATTTATGAGAACAGCACCCATTGAGATTATTCCGCTTGAGATTGCGGTGGTCGAGTTTTATAATGAGAGGAAGTTATAAATACAAATAGAGTTATGATGAATCCATTCGGAGCTCTTGGAGATATGAGAAAACTCCAGCAGCAAGCAAAGCAAATGCAGGAACAACTGAAAAAAGAAACTGTAGAAGCAAATAAAAATGGTGTTCGAGTAGTGGTACGAGGAGACCAGGTTGTTATGGAAATCGAAGTTGATGGAGTGCTGGAAAATCGTATTGCTGACGCGGTAAACGAAGCTATCAAAAAAACCCAGGAAGTAGCAGCCCGCAAGCTCATTGAGATGTCTCAACAGAAGTAAGGTATTCGACTGTTACAGTTATTCGGGATTTCACAAATAAACCCAGATGATTAAACTCTTTTCAGGAACATCAAACCGCCCGTTATCAGAAGAAGTTGCTTCACAATTGGGGATCGAATTATCTAACATTGAAATAGTTCGTTTTGAAAACTCCGAAGTTCGGGTGCGGGTCGAAGAAGATGTTCGAAATGATACCTGTGTATTAATTCAGCCTTTCTCAAACCCAACCGATACCAACCTCATTGAATTTTTTTTAAGCTGTGATGCCCTTCGCCGCGCGGAAGCAAAAAAAGTAATCGGTGTCGTCCCTTATTTTGGCTATGCACGGCAGAATATCCAGCATCGGATTGGTGAATGCGTCTCAGCAAACGTAATTATTCGCATTATGGAATCAATCGGGTTTCATAAAGTGTACACAATCGACCTTCATGACGAATCAACAGGGGGAGTTTTCAGCATTCCATTTGCAAACCTCACAACATTTCCCACTCTTGCAGCCTCTATCCGTGATTACCTTCAGGATAAAGAACCAAATTCTGAAAACTACGCAATCGTTTCACCTGACCAGGGTGGAATAGAACGCGCACGAAACTTTGGTACTGCATTTTTTAGCCATGAAGACTTCCATATGGCAGTAACTGAAAAAAAGCGTAACCTTGAGGAAAGGCATAAAAGCAAAGCCCTTGACTTATATGGAGATGTCAATGAAAAAACAGTGATTATTGTGGATGATATTGCAACATCTGCCGGCACACTAGTCCATTCAGCCGATTTATGTATGAAAAACGGCGCAAAGCGTGTCTTAGCAGCGGTAGCACACCATGATTTTTCAGGAAAGGCAAAAGAAGTAATCCAAAACTCCGTAATCGAGACTTTCTTTACCACTAATACAATTCGGTTGGAAAACGACTTTAATTTCCCCAAATTAAAAGAGATATCGATAGCTTCGGTGATATCGGATGAGTTGAAGTTGCTGCATAAGTAA
>CAYOVA010000030.1:0-15441 GCA_964407325.1 uncultured Gammaproteobacteria bacterium
GACTCACGCACCCCATTGACACCAGTCCTGGAACTGACTGGCATCATGTTAAAGTGCGTTCAAGAAATCTTGCACGAGTTGTGTTTTAAAAGCAATATGGCTGAGGCGTTTTTTCACAAAAAGTACATACGGAATAAATATAGTTATGAGTGTAAGAAAAATGATTTTTCCTCGAAAGAAGTTGAAGAGAATCTCGTTAAAGAAACGGTCGCGAGGCAGGATCCGGAGAGATAAGGACTCCGGATCCTGCAAGGTTCAACGGTTGCTTTGAGCGGAAGGCATCAGTGTGATTGTTGCTCTTCTCGAGGACGTTTTGGCATTTTCTGCCGTGTTTGGGGATACTCTTGATGACGATCTTCGGTCTTTCCCCTTGCACGCTCGTTCATTGAAATTGCCGGGAAAAGAAGTATTGCCAAAAGATAAGCCATGTAAATGGCTGGTTCCCATACATTTGCTGCAATAAATATGGTTACTCCTAATGCAGCTACTAAAACTAAGACTGGCATGCCATTCCCCTTTCCTGCTCCCCCGCAGGCTAAGCATTTGAACCTAGTTCGACTATACATATGTAATACATATATTGCAATAATAAATGTGTAAGGATCTATATGAACTAAACCTATAGTATATTTATGCTTTTCTGCTATAATTACAGCCTGTAGTTTTAGCACTGCACATTAAAAACCCGTGACAGACAGTCTCAAGGACGGCATTGTGATGGAGAAGCAATAGAATTGTGCGTTTATGTTGAGGAATTCGCTTTTTGAAGACTAATTCCCGCATATATACCGCAGTTTCTCCGCAGAATGCTGTCCTTGAGCAAGACAGTGCCCGAAAGGGTGTTCCTGGAGGGCGACATGCTCAAAAGGAAGGAGGCCAGAAATGGCCAGGCAGCTTTTGGAAGTCGTAGTGACCGGAACAAACATTGGCCCGCTGATGCTAATGGGGCGGAGCAACTACTCGCCCCACGCCAGGACGTTCTGGGTCTACCCCAGCGATGCCTGGCCGATTGCCCCGGCCTTCTGCGACAGGAGGCTGAGCGTGATTGGTGCCATAAACAGGCATCACCACGCCCTCACCTGGGGGAGCCCCCGCGATATCGAAGACAGCTGTAAGGCTGTCGAAGATGCCGTGAACGGCCCCGCACTCGTCAGGATCCGGAAGGGACGCCTCAGCCCGCTGACCATTCAGCTGCTGGACGTGCCCGGAAACAGCCAGCCGGCAACGGCAAGGCTGCACCTCTGGACCAACGAGGTGGAGTACAACGGTCAGGTCCTGCTGGACAACTCCCTGTGGAACACCACCTGGAGGGCCCTCAGCCACCGCGACCCGTCGTACACCTACCTCTTCCTGACGACCGAGACCAACCCCGTGCAGTACCGCGAGACCCACAAGTTGAACCGGTACGCGAAGAGCGAGCACGAGGGGTGGGCCCGGCAGTTCACGTACGAGACCACCATCGATACCACGGTCACCATGACTGTGGAGCAGAAGGAGTCCGGCCGCGAGCTGGTCAATGAGACCCAGGTGAAGTTCGAGCGGCGGTACCTCGAGGAGACGTACCAGCGCTCGCGCTGGAACACCTCGGAGGAGGACCTCTACTAGCCTTAGGGCATCGAGCGACGCTCGGTTTGAGTAAGTTACGTTGTGTTTGCCTCGACTTTGGAGGCGCAGCTTATATCGCACCGAATGTAGCTGTAGAGCTACCGGTGTAGGTCCTTGAGTTGGCACGCGGACCTTCTGCGGTTTTGTCCTGATCTGCCCTGTCCTCTCACGCCTATCAAAGGCGTAACTGTCTTGCAGAGGTACGCGTGCAGGGTAGCCAATCTGGGCACCCTGCACGTTTTCACATCTTTGCTGTCTGTCACGGGAACCTTTCTTATATAATATTCCTACTATTGCACCGCGAACTGATGCTTCAGTGGATGAAGTTTCATATTTGCAGGGTAATGCGTACGTCGACGACGTGTCGGCGGCACAACCCAGCTGAAGGAAGGAGGCCCTTACGTGAGTGAAGAGTCCATGGAAGAACGGTTTCGGTGGGCGGTGATGTACTGCCTCATCAGGAATCATGCCGGGACTGCTGCCCCCACCCTGCTGAAGCAGGTGAACAAGGTCCGACATTGTGGCAACTTGCGTGTACGCGATCTGGTCGTCTTCCTGCTGCGTTTCAAAGGGTCGATCGACCCCCGCCAGCAGATCATCGCGGAGATCGCAGACCAGCTAACCCGCCAGCTCAACATGGCCGGCGCCTCCAGCGATCTTGCCCTCCAGGCCTGGCAGCAGGCTGCCGAGGTCAAGTATGGTGTGAGGAATCCCTTCAAGGCCGACCTCGCCTACCTGCAGGAGAAGCAGCAACAGCGCGCCCAACCGACCATGCTGCAGGCAGCCTGAGCACCCTACAAGAAGAGGGGCGGCACAGCCGCCCCTCACTAACATCCGGCGAGCAGTGGGTCGAAGTTACCGGTGGACAACTACCTTTAGGGTGTAGCCCTCCTCATCGTTGCCGAAGAGATGGAGTTCTAACGTTCGTCCCGTCGTTCCCAGTCCGCGTCTCAACGTCTGAATCTCCTCCTCCGTTAGTTTCCTCGAAAGTTCATACTCTAGGGTCGCACCTTGACCTTTGGGCAACTTCCAAATATCCTCGCGGATAGCCTCGAACATAACAGCTCCCCTTTCACTTACCTACTGCCACACTAGCGTGTCGTATAGTATACCCCCTCCGCTCCCCATCCATCCTTGTATTCCCGATCACAAAATTTCAGCTACTCGTATTTTCACACCTTTTTCTTACGGCCTAAAATATTGCTTCTGTTCACTCCTTTTTTCTTATTTTTCCTTCACAAAAATCCCTTATATTGCCCCAACAGCCCGACCACAACAATGATATAGTTTGATTGGCTTTTTACCGGTTGAAATGCTATAATTAGTGTTCTATATTAGCAATAGACCCTATATATGAAGTGTATTTTTTGCAAGCACGACACAACAGATGTAATTGAAACACGGGTCCAGGAAGAGGGGACGACGATTAGACGTCGACGCCAATGCCCAGGATGCGGAAAGCGGTTCACTACCTATGAACGGGTGGAGGACAGTCCCGTTCTGGTCATTAAGCGCGACGGTCGCCGCGAACGGTTTGCAGGGGAGAAACTCAGAAACGGGATCATCAAAGCGGTAGGGAAGACAACCGTTACCGCCGACCAGGTAGATGAGATTGTTTCAGGCTTGTACAACGACCTGCTTACCCAAGGGAAACAGGAGATTTCAAGTACCGAGATAGGGACAATGGTTGCAGCACGTTTGAAAAAGATCGACAAAGTGGCTTATATTCGGTTTGCCTCGGTGTTCCGCCGCTTTGTTGATGTTGAAGAGTTTGAAAAGGAACTAAAAAAGCTCGTTTAAAATTTGATACTTTGCAAAGTAGAATACCGTTTGGGAATGAGCCCAGAGGGTCCCGTTCGCCATAAGCGAACGGGGGTGGCTACAGCGATTGGACAAACGGTATTATGCAAATCCAAGAGATCAAATTTTAAATACTGATTATTATTTCATTTACACATATGAAACTTTCGGGTGTTTCAGAAAAGGTCTTTTTAGACCGCTACGCATTAAAAGACAAAGAAGGAAAAGCAATTGAAAAGACTCCTGACGAAATGTGGAAGCGTGTCGCCAAGGCTGTGGCTGCCATCGAAAAAAAGCCGGCACAGAAAAAGTGGGAAAAGGCTTTTTATGAGGCAATGAGAGACTTTAAGTACATTCCCGGTGGCCGTATTCTTGCTGGCGCTGGAACTGGCTTTAATGTTACTTTTTATAACTGTTTTGTTATTCCTTCACCACGCGATTCTCGCGGCGGTATTTTAGACTCGCTGCGCAATATGATCGAAATCATGGCTCGCGGAGGAGGCGTTGGTATCAACATTTCATCACTCCGCCCACGTGGAGCACGTGTCCGCAAAGTAAATGGATTCAGTTCCGGTCCCTGTAACTGGGCGGAGATGTTTTCACTTGCCACAAAAGACATTATTCAGCAAGGTGGAACACGCCGAGGAGCTCTTATGCTTATGCTTCACGACTGGCATCCAGACGTTGAAGAATTCATTACCGTAAAAGAAGATCTTTCACGTATTAACGGCGCAAACCTTTCAGTTTGTGTCTCAGACAAGTTTATGGAAGCTGTCAAGAAAGACGCCGACTGGCCATTGCTCTTCCCCGATATCGATGATCCAGACTACGACGAAATGTGGGATGGCGATATTGAAGCCTGGAAGAAGATGGGAAAGAAAGTAGTTGTTCATAAAGTCGTAAAGGCTGCAGAAATCTGGGACTTAATCGCAAAAGCAGCATGGAGATCAGCTGAACCAGGACTTGTATTCATGGAACGCTACAACAAGATGCATAATAATTACTATTGGAACAGGATAAACTGCGTAAATCCATGCGGCGAAGAGGGACTTCCACCATGGGGTGTCTGTAACCTCGGTTCCATCAACCTCAATGCACTTGTAAAAGGCGACAACATCGAAGAAGCAGCAGAATTTGATTTTGAGGCACTCAAGACACTCGTTCATTCTGCAGTTCGGTTCCAGGACAACGTAGTAGATATGGACCCATATGTTTTCCCGGGAATCAAAAAGACCCAGCTTGAAGGAGAACGTAGAATTGGACTCGGAACTATGGGACTGGGAGATACGCTTATTAGACTCCACCTCCGCTATGGATCAGACGAAGCAAACAAATTTATTGAAAAGGTCTATAAGCTTATTGCTCATGAAGCCTATCGCGCATCTGTTGATGTTGCCGTCGAAAAGGGTTCATTCGGAAAGTACGATGGCGAAAAGTTTGTAAAGTCAGGCTTTATGAAAACCATGCCTGAAGATATTCGTGAAGCAGTCCGCACCAAAGGAATCCGCAATTCAGTAATTCTGATGCAGGCTCCCACCGGATCTACTTCACTGATGGCAGGAACTACCTCAGGTATCGAACCTGTCTATGAATTCGAGTTTATCCGTCGTGATCGCCTGGGTGAACATGCAATCCGCCATTACCTGTATGACCAGTGGTATGCCAATCATAAAGAAGAAATGGAAGCGGGAACCATCAAAAGACCGGATTTCTTTGTCTCAGCCAACGATTTAACACCGGAAGATCATGTTCTGGTACAGGCAGTAATCCAGAAGTATGTTGACGCATCAATCTCAAAGACGGTAAATGCACCAACAACCCATACGGTGGAAGATGTAAAGAGACTCTATACACTGGCCTACGAGCATGGACTCAAGGGAATTGCCTATATGCGTGACGGATCACGTGCAGGTGTACTATCCCGTGTTGAAGAACCAAAGAAAGAAGAAGTCAAAGCAGATACCAGGCCACAGCCTGTTGTAATGCCTCGCCCGATGGTTGTTCATGGTTCAACCTATCGTATGCATACTCCAGTAGGAACTGCATATATAACCATCAACACCAACGAAGAAGATGAACCGCTGGAAGTATTTATCAACCTGGGAAAAGCAGGAACAGATGTCTACGCCATGGCCGAAGGTCTTGGACGTGTTATCTCACTCTTCCTAAGAGTCAATTCAAATCTGCCGCCCATGGAACGGGTAAAGAAGGTTATTGATGATCTGGCCGGAATCGGCGGCGGAAACGCCATGGGTTTCGGAAAAGACCGCGTCAAAAGTCTACCGGACGCTATTTCCAAAGTACTGACGATGCATTTTGTCCAGCGTGAAAAAGAAAAGAAATTACATGAAGGCGCAACTGCAGCAAACGGAAATGGAAACGGACATAGTGATGGAGCCGCTATCGAAGCTGATACCAGCTATACCGCGCCTCAGCTGTCCTCATCCGTTGAGCAGCCAGCATTGATGAAAGAAGCCGTTGGAAGCGAAGCCGTTACTACCAAGTCAAAGGCAGTATTTGATATCTGCCCCGACTGCGGACAAGCATTGTTAGCCCATGAAGAAGGATGTAAGAAGTGTTATGGATGCGGATTTAGTGCGTGTTAATTTAGACTCATCTTTTATATAAGTTGAGGAATGCCAATCAGCAAGGCCTCCTGAGCCACTACGAAAGTAGTAGTTACGGGAGGCTTTGTTGTTGAGTAGGAATCTGCTTCCGTCTCCATTTTCTTACGTCTCTGCTATCTCTCCTGCGCTTCTGCCCGTTCTCACCATGACAGGCAGAGCGGGGATGGACAACCATCCCCGCTCACAGTAAACACATCCCGCTTTCCCAGAAGAAGTCCGCTAGATCAGTTCAAGAATGCCGTACAGAGCTATCCCAACACCTGCACAAAGCACCCAGATTTCTCCTCTCCCTCGTCGAAGTGCCAGGGAAAAAAAATCCCATCGACCTGGCGTAAGGTTCCAATCGGTCTTTATTACCTCGGGCTTTAAATATATCATTCGCAGCCAGGCCTGGCGTGCCATACTGATTCCGACGGCTATGCTACACCCGCCCAACAACACCCGCAGTTGAGGGAAGGATTGACTTTGGAAGATAGCCCATCCTATCATCCCCGCACATCCCAGGTGTACCAGAAACAGCAGAAAAAACTCCATCCTCTGCAACAGGGTATTGGGTCGAAGGCCTTTCATCACGGACTCCTTTCACTGACAAACAGTTGATTACCGCCCCCAGTGTATCACCTTTTCTGTACAACATCTATAACTTGCTATACTTCACCAAGACCGATGTGGAAGATTCGTTAAAACCAACAGGAGGACACCATGGAAGGGGAACGACCAGCACGGGAAGCGACGGAAGGCGACATGGGGAATCCGGGGTACGCAGTGGTGGCGAAGTTCCAGGAGAGTACCTACACCTGGGCAACAACACTCGTTTTTGAGACACCTGAGCAGGCGCTGGCCGACCTGGCTCAGACATGCACTCCGGCACAAGGCGCAAGCTATCAGTTTTTCCTGGTAGGCATGACAAGGAGTGAAGCCGCCCACTTCGGAGATCAAGGTCTTTTCTCCTTCCTTTCGTGGCAGCCCGTAAGGGTCGAGGACGATCTCTGGATCGCAGGGCAGGACGAGGGCACGAAGAACGACGTGCGCATCTCGTACATCGAAGACTAGGGGACATAAATACTCCTAGATGTATGTCACTCCTCCCCACGTGGGAGGAGTGACGCAAAGAAACTTCATGCCATGCAAGAACAGCTAGGGGACCTGATCCTTGCACGCTTCTGCAGGCCGCAGACGCACCAGCACTCGATCGTCCATCAGCGTTACGCATGCCGACAGCGGTGCGCGGTTCGACTCGAGCAGAATGTCCAGCATGTCGCGGAGTGACTGAACCTGGTAAGACGGCAAAAGATAGTAGGCCTTTCCATCGACCAGAACCAGATCGTTCTCATCAGAGTAACCTCCGACCACAGCCACATGGGAAGGCGCCGCTAATACAGCTTCTGCGTATAGCTGCTGGTGGTACCATATGGCAACTGGTCCTGTACCCATCCACCCGATCAGAAGGGCGAAGAAGGCCACTGTGGCAATGTTGAGCTTGCTCATAGCCACCTTGCTCGACTCACTGGCCTCTTTTCTTTGTGCCTCCTTATCCTTTTCGATCTCCTTTTCTGCCCGGTTATTGAAAATAACCAGGGCAATCAGGCTGATAAGCGGTATAATCCCTCCCAACCACCAGGCGTGCCCGACGTTGTCAAGATGAACCCTACCCTGAAATAGATCAATCCAGCTCTGCATGATGACCTCCGTTATGACTGTGAGAATCCCGGCGTATTATATAGTGTTTCTTGGATCTATTCAAACACCATACAACAAAGCCTTTCCTTTAAAAGTTGCTATACTACCCCTATGCCAATCTATACAAAAACGGGAGACAAAGGCCAAACCTCTCTTTTTGGAGGAACACGTGTATCCAAATCTCATCCACAGGTTAAAGCCTATGGCACCATTGACGAGCTCTCCAGCTTTATCGGACTGGTAATCACTAAAATAGACGATTCAACGGAACAAGATTTTCTCACCATTATTCAAAAAGACCTGTACCAGATGATGGCAATTTTGGCCGGTGCAACCAACATAACCCTTCCCACCGAAGACGCTATCCTGGCATTTGAAACAAAAATTGATACTCTTGAAAAAACACTGCCCAAGCTCACCCGTTTTGTTTTGCCCGGAGGAACTGAACTCGGGGGATGGTTTCATATTCTTCGTACCACAGCACGCCGTGCAGAGCGTGAAACGGTAGAGTTTTTTACCAGCGACTCCTCAAATACAATGAGTGAAGACTGCCAAACCATTATGCTCAAATACCTGAATCGGTTATCGGACCTCTTCTTTATGTATGCACGCACATTTGCGGAAGGAAAGGAAACGGTAACCTAAGCCTAAGGACTTTTGAACAGCTACACTATCATTCCTCTTTCATAATCACCAGCACCACATCCCTGTTGTTTGGATAATAGATTTTCTTAACTTCCTGCAGTCCGTCTTCAAAACCCATAATGTCATCTGGCCGAAAAATATAGTACTGCTCCTGCCCGATAATGCCAGAGGTATTCTCATAACACCTCCGCACACCTGTCCGCAAGTACGGATACTTGTTATGCGGATCAAAAAACTGCGGATAGTACCAGGTGTTGTAGGTAAAATTGTCTGCCAGCACAATCTGGGCGGTTGTTGGAATATTATCCTCAATATAATCCATCGCTGGACGGAACCCATACTGCCAGCCATGTTGACCTGCAACCTGCGGGTAGTATTCATATTGAGCGAACCGGTACAGCTCGTAGCTTCCGAACCCAGCAGAGACTGCGATAAACAGCACTGCAGCAGCAGTCAGATGCAATTCACCCTTTTGGGAAACCCAACCGAAAAACCAGTGAAACCCATACGCCAGGCATATAAACACCAACGGTAACAATCCAATACTTCGCTGGCTATCAAACCCGCGGATCGTAAACGATGTAGGAATAATTGCCATCACCATGCCAAATACCAGTGCCCCGGCAAAAGCGCTGCCTTTAAACATGCGCCACCACATAATGGCTACTCCTGTTGCAAAAAATAACATAAGAGCGCGAGGAAGCAGAGAGGTTCCCACAACACTGTGAGTCAACACCTGGAAATCCGGGGGAATATAGGTATTGCCGAAGTAGGAGTCGGGATTAATATGCCAAATAACACTACGCAAAAAACATAACCACTCATATCCCCGGCAAAACTGGAATAGTTCACCTGTGCGATAAAAAAAACTGCCATCCAAAATGTAAGGTAAGGCAAGCAAAACAGGAATAGAACCGAGTAGCGAGTAGATAGTTAAGGTATAAAGGTGGGTTCTTCGTGCTGCCAGCACACAAAATCCCGCAAACCAGAAAATCCCGGATACCATTTTGCCGGGACTGTACGTAAAAAAAAGCATACTATGAACAAGGGTGAACAACGCCAGCAGACTCACTGTTACCTTCTCCGTGAGGAACCGGTAAAAGATCAACACTGTGCAAAAGTAGAGAAATGAGAAATGCAGATACTCTATTCCTATCCGCGAATGCAGCCATACCCATGAGGAAAGAGGCCACCAGAAAAGGGTGGTAATAGTAGCAAGAAAGCCTACCCGTTTGTAAAGTACCCTATACAACAGCCCCATCATCAATAATGAAATAATCACCGTGCTAAACCGCATAGTAAATTCGTTTAACCCAAGAACTGCCACCAACGGCACAAGCGAGTAAATTAATGAACCGGAATAACCGCGTATTTTGTTGTCGATAGAAATAGAGCGGGGAAGATACTCCCCGTTTGAAGAGTACCCCCCTGTTTGAAGAATATGCCAAGCTTCATACAGAAATCCCGCTTCGTCGATATGAAACCCGGGAGGATTAGAGGTGAGACGATAGGTAAAGATAAAGAAGGCAAAGAGGAAAAGAGATACTAGAAGAATAATTTTGTAGTTTTTGAGTATAAAATCGCTCAACTTCATAGGGAATAGTACCAGGTGAACAGAGAGAAACCAAATGATCCTATACAAAAAACCTGAAACTACAAGCTTTCAGTGGTCTTAGGTTTTTGCAGAAGGGCTGGATGCTCGTGTGAACGTCCAAACCCTTCTGCTTGCTGTTTGAGCGCGGCATGTGCGTTTCCTTTCGTTAGGTTGTGTGATACCCGTTGTTTCAACGCGGTGGGTAGGCCGCGTATCTGCAATTTGAAGGCTTCCCGACACCAACTGGACAGTTCGCTTTGGTTTCAGCTGAGGCTCACGTATTGCGGATGCAACACGCTTACACCAGTACCGTTGTAAATGCGGTACCGCCGGGATTTAATTCCCGGAGCCACTACGTAACCTCATTGCCATTCCGGCGAGGTTACCCCTTGAGCATTTTACAGCTCTTTTTGGGCCCCTTATTACGGGGGTTTCACCGTGCGAGTGTCCCGGGCGGCTAGCCGAGGCCGAGGCTCTCCAGCCTCTGGCGCTGCTGCAGAGCAGCGTCGAGGTAGATTTTCTCGATCGCGAGGATCACCTCGCGAACGAGCTTCTCGACCTCCTGCATGTCCAGCTCCTCTTTAAAGCGGAGCTTTTTGTGGTCGGAGGGATCCGGTCCCTGAATATGCACCCCTTCGCTCTGGTGCACTATTAAGGAGAGTTCAAACCCCTCCCCCGTAAGAGGGGGGCCAAAGAAGAAATCCACCCAGGAGCTCGTGACGTGCCCGACGTCCTCCTCGAGCTTGACGGTCTGCCCGCCGAAGCGGGCGACCAGGGCGTTAGCGATCTCGGTCATCTTTTCAACACTCATCACAGGCCTCCTCCCGCGCTTGCGGGATATCGCCGCGCTCATACGCAGCCTGAAAAAGAGATAATCCGGTAATCCAAGCTCACATCAAATTTATCTCCTTTTCAGGCGACGCATAAGCTATGTAAAAGTGCTTTATAGCAACCTTTATTATACTATAGGATAGTAATAAATACAAGTCTCTTCACTCAAATTCGCTATACTATTCGTATGAAGCAACCTCTCATCGACCCCAGTACCCGCTACCGGATTGAACTTTTGCTTATTCTTCTTGTTGTAACTGTTCTTCTCAATATCGGTGTCTACTATCTTAATCAGAACTACGACAAGCTCAATCCTGGAAAAACAACTACTATCCCTCCTGCAGTACTTTCCACTACACCAGCATTTACCTTTGATAAGTAGTTGGCTGAACTCTGCTATACTTCCGTTTACTTAACCGTAAGCCCGTTAGAAAGTGAGAGGTAATGAGTACCGATATCCGCTACACAGTCCTGACGGCTTGGTTCCCGTTTGGTCCGACTTGGGCTCCTGCGCTGGCTATCACCTTTCCCAGCAAGGATGAGGCGCTGGAGGCTTTTGTTCGCCTGCGCCCAAGTCGCTTCAGCCCTACTTATGTTCTGGTAGGGCTATCCGGAAGCGATGACGGCCGGTATACCGCACAAGGAAAGTACTCGGTGCTGTCTTTTGAGCCTCTCTCCTTCAAGCACGGGTCGTGGCACGCTGGAACTGACCAAGGCGCCAAGAGCGTCACACTCCAATACTGGGGATAGCGCTCGGTCAACGGTAAAGAAAGTGAGGCCAGTCGCAACGGCTGGCCTCACAACTACTTGTTATCTTAGAAGGCAGGTAGCCTTCCCTTGATTTTATCCTATAGTTTTTATATACTTCTTTCCACGTATCAGCTGTGCGGATGTACCGCACGAATGCCCAGATAGGGCAAGGAGGAGACCGTGGGACTCAGGATACGGCACGGATCAGCAGGAGAGTTTCGCTCACTGTACGAACTTCTAACAACCGGAGCGTTTGACGTTCTGGTATACGAAGTCGTGGAAGGCGAATACGGACGCCGGTACTGGCGTTCCTGCGGATACGAGCCGAAAGAGCCGCCCTACCCGTTCGACCTAGAGGTCAAGGTACAGATTAGGTGTAGGCAAGAGGTGGTAGACCAGGTTGCAAGACTCTGGTGTATAAGGCGCAATCCCCGCAACCTCACCCTGTTTCCGGATTTAAACAATCCGGCTGTACATACCTTCGTGCTGGAATTCCTGGCAGTGGAAGCCCACTACCCGGAAAACCTGCGGTCAAAACTGGTGTATTGGCAGCTCTTAGAGCACCTTGGCTAAACCGGTGCTGCAAAACCTGAGTTAAAAGGTAAACAATTTTCACGTAATTCGTGTCGGTTTCAACCCATTATTGGCCTCCGCATAGCGGCGCCCGCAAAGGTGCCGCTTATAACAAGCTGAAAACCCACGGGTGGCGCGCCTCAAGCGCGCCGCCCATCTACATATTAAATCCCATAGTGTATAATTCGATACGCCAATTCAGGCAGCAGCTTAATACAAAGAGGTTAAAATGAACCGCCCGCACCACCCATCCAGCCACCTCTCGATCATGTCCATTCTGTTCATCTTCGGCATCCTACTTGCGTCGTGTGGTCAAATCGGCTCCCAACCCAACACGGCGACCCTCACCCGCACACTGCCGTATCGCACAGTCTACGTGATGCGGGAAGGCACAAAGAGCCGGATTATCACCACGGAGGCAAACGACAACATTCTCTACCGGGTTACCGATCCAGAGGTGGACACGGTGGAGACCGATCCGGTCTTCCGAGCCGACTGCGAGCGAATCCTGTTTGTCGCCCGAAACGGGAACAAGGATCGGGTGATGATCAGCGATAGAATCAACTACGACATTATCATCAAGCAGGACACTGATCAGCGCGATCCTATCTGGTCGCCCAATGGCAAGGACATCGCTTTCCTGGCCAAGAACGGCTCGAACTGGATCGTCATCGTGACTACACCAGAGGCGCCCGAGCTCTACTCACCGGATATCGACCTGTTCCTACAGCGCGATCCGGTCTTCAGCCCGGACGGCCGCTGGCTCGCGTTCGTAGCGCGGGATGGCTCCTACGACCAGATCTACATCTGGGACACGGTTGTCCAGGGGAAACCCCGAAAGTTCTTCCCCCAACCAATGAACCAGTATGATCCGGTCTGGTCGCCGGATAGTGAGATGTTGGCGTTCGTAACCAACCCGAGTGGCGGGATTTACCAAATCGTCGCCGTCTCGTTCGAGGGGAACATCCGCTGGCAGTTCGACGAAACCAAATACCAGCAGGAAGACCCTGTGTGGTCTCCCGACGGCAACTGGATCGCCTTCACTGACCACCGCGAGGGGAGGGCGCAGATCTACGTGTACCGGTTCGATACCAACACTTCGGTGCCGCTCTCGTCGATGGATGTTGAACAGAACCATCCGAAGTGGAGCCCTGACTCCCGGTTTATCGGCTACACGGTCGGCGGCACCGGAACGAGCCGGCTCTATCTACACGACCTGCACGCGGGCATCTCGCAACCGCTTACCACAAGCGGCAAGCCAGAGTTGGACATCGACTTCTGCAAGCCGTTGTAGCAACAGGATAGGCTGCTCCGCTTGAAGGAATATGAGAAGCCGCCCAAAAGGCCGGCCTCAACCCCTAGTTATGTCGCTAGCAGTTCTTTCGGATAAAATTTGTCAAAAGAAAGTATCTTGAACCCGTTTTTCTTCGCCACAACAATATTCGCGCAGTCAACATACGAAATATTTTTCCGTTTAAAGCTTTTAAACAAATCCCATGTCTCTTTTTCATCTTTTTCTGAGAGATCAAGAGGGTTAAGAGTTGTCTGTGAAAATCCGTCTAATACTCTTAACGCAAAATCATGATCAAATTTTCTTGAAAGGACAGTTGCAAGCTCAAAATGAACCAGTTTCAGGTACCATTCCTGGGTGGGAGTAATCTGTTCAATAATTGAGACTGCCCGTTCATGATTGCTTTCACCTTTTATGAGGAGATTCAAAATAAAGTCAGTATCGTAGAGTAGCTTCATAGATCGTAAATATCATTATGATCTTCTCCCGCAGTTGTTGGTTTATCATACGTAAATGTACCCGCAAGTGCAGAGATACTTTTTTTACGCTGTGCAAGTTTTTTCTTTTGTTGTGTGATACCTAAAGAGAGCCCTATTCGTAACAACTGGGAAATATTCAACCCCGAAATAGCGGCATAAAACTGCGCTTCTTTGTAAAGTTCGTCTGGTATGTAGACTTGAGTACGTATCATATGTGTTTATTGTATGTTATATGTTGTATGTTGTCAAGTACTTAATGTTAGTGTGTGAAACAAGTTTTACACACTACCGCCCAAATTTCATGTATAATCGATCTTGGTAATTTGAAATTTACATCTGACAGGGGAACACGGTGCTCCCGCTTAAAATGGCAAAAAAAGGACGTTGTAGGCTTTTAGAAAAGGCCACTTCGTTCATTTTATTCATCTAAAGAGGAAATTCCGTGACTGTGCCGCAACGGTAAGCAAAAAACTGAGCAGCAATGCTCCACGCCGGAAACGCTATTTAAATAGCATTTCCCGCATATTAACCGCAGTTTTTCCGCAAGTCCGAGTACCTGTAGATGTTTCCGCCTAATTTCACAGTCAGAGGCTGCTGAATGGCGACCCCGAGCAGGGAACAGACATGCAAACCGCAGAGACCAAAACCGATTTTTCTTCAAACACACTATCCACACTTCACCCAGGGGAGTACACCACAGATGCCGGACGCTCATTTCGTGAGTATGGCATGGACGCGGATATGGAGAGTGAGTGGCTCAAAAAGCTCGATGGGGAGGAGCGGGTACGCAAGGTCGAAGAGCAGGTGGGTTCGTATATGCTAGAAGTAGCCATGGATCAACCCGTTTCCAACACGTACGGATACTGGTTTGATGACCAGGACAATATCTACTCAGACCCTTCACGACAACAAAAATACAGCCTTGATTCAGATGACTTCTTTAACCCAGATGAACGTGGTGGCCTTCCAAAAGTTGGCACCTTCCGCGCCCTGCGCTTTGCCAAAGCCAACCCCGGGAAAATGACCCTTATGTATAGCCCGCCCGGGCCAGCCTCATTCGATCAAAGCAGACCAAACGACTTTAACGGCATTAATTACGATGACGGCCAGCTGTATATGCAATACTGGAACGGCAAGCAAATTCATGCTACCGCGGTAAAAGTTACCGATGAAGGGGTGTTAAAGCAGTTTTTCCCCCCAGCTTACGTAGATTACGCCCTCAAACAGCCAGATATCCGCAGCAAGATAACTCATTTTCTTGAACATCCCGTTATGACGGGAATTGATATTGATGACTTTCTGAATGCTCACCGGGAGGATGTTCCTGTTTATACGTCAAATAAAGGCCGCCAGTACAATCTTCGTGAAGTAATGCGTGATCTGCGCAATACCTTCGCCGGAAGCCGCAAACCGGAGTATAAGCTTGACTCGGAGACCCGTAATGCATTATTAAGCGGCAGCTTTGACGCTTCCACCATTAAACGAGCGTACTTTGCACCAATTCTTGACTACATGCAGAGACAGGGAATGCGGGAAATCTCACTTGCAGGCTCATGTGGGGGGAGT
>CAYOVA010000031.1:0-2674 GCA_964407325.1 uncultured Gammaproteobacteria bacterium
TGTACACTCATCCTATGCCACACATACACTATCTCGACGAATCCGATATAACAGGAAAAAAAGTTCTTATGCGGGTCGATTTCAACGTCTCCCTAAATCCTGACCACACCATAGCCGATGATGAACGTATCCAGCGAACCCTGCCAACTATCCGCTATATCCTGGAACACGGGAATAAACTGATTTTGGTGAGCCACCTTGGTCGTCCGAAAGGCCGAGATCCCCAATTTAGCTTGCAGCCTGTTGTTGCCAAGCTCCAGGAGTTGTTTCCTGATTACGCTGTCAAATTAGTTGACGACTTTACCACAGACCGCTCTGCTATTGATAACCAGCAAGACAAGGAAATTATTGTCCTAGAAAACATCCGCTTTTACCCCGGTGAGAAAAAAGGCGACGATGGTTTTACCAAACAGCTGAGCGAATTGGCAGATGTCTATGTGAATGATGCCTTTGGAGTAAGCCATCGAGCCGATGCTTCTGTAGTTGGTGTAACAAAGTACCTCCCTTCATACGGCGGGTTGCTGTTAAAGCGCGAAGTTGAGATGATTTCAAAAGCTACTGAAAATCCAAAGAAACCCTTTGTGGCAATTCTGGGCGGCGCAAAGATTTCTACCAAAATCCATTTGGTGGAACGTCTTATGGAAATGGCAGATTACCTGATTTTAGGTGGCGGCATTGCCAATACGTTTTTAAAGGCTTCCGGATATGAAATCGGTAAAAGCATTTGTGAATACGAGGAAGAAGAAGCTGCCCGCAAGATGATTTTCCAGGCCGTCCAGAAAGATACGCGTATTCTCTTCCCGTCCGATGTTGCCATCGCAGGCTCTACTGATGCCACGGAAGACATGATTGTTTCAGTGGACATGGTTCCTGCTGACAAGCTCATTCTTGATATCGGCCCGGAAACCCAGGCAAAGTTTGGGGCGATTATTGCCAGTGCTGCAACAGTTGTCTGGAACGGTCCGGTAGGCTATTTTGAAAATCCGCAATTTAGAAGAGGAACTGATTTTATCTACTACGCAATAACAGAAAACCCTGACGTGGTTTCTATTCTAGGAGGTGGTGATACGCTCTCGGCAATTTCCAAAAAAGAATATCTTGATAAAATTACCCATATTTCAACAGGTGGGGGTGCCATGCTTGAATTTATCGAAAAAGGGAGTTTACCGGGTATTGATGCACTGAAGAAGTGAGGGAACTACGCGCTAACGGAAAGGACTTTATCGAGAACTTGAGAATGATCTTCTATTACAACCTTCCGTTCTTAAACTCAAGAAACTGAGAATCTATAACACATGTACTGGCGGTGCTTCCTTCGGGACAGGGAGTTTCTTCATATTCTTTATACTGGTACTGTCCGAAAATGCCCCATTGTATTGCTGAGGTTTTGCCAAGTGATTGGTAAAAGCCGTCGGCTGAGTCAATCATTACTGTATTAGGAACTTCATCAGCACACGTAGCGCATCGTAACAATGCTAAAGAAATATATCTTCCTTCTGGACTAATAGCAGTTGCATAGGGAATTTGCGATTCACTTTCAGAAAATGTATTCACTATTCTGACAGGATGCTCCGGATCAAATTCGTTATAAACATACACACTGTAGTCTGTGCCGGTTTTAACAATAACTATCAAATTGGCAGTATCAAGTGAGGCCATATAGCTAAACACAACCGGTTCAGTTCCTTCTACCCGAAACAACGGCTTCCAGGGATAAGAACTGGCATCGGACAAATCGGTATCTTCTATCGAAAAGCCCGATTGAGGAGCCACAAGCGTATTGTTAAGCCGTATAAACGGGATATTGTTAATGCGGGCTGTCGAAACAGTATTTTCCCCTTCAGTAACGGTTGAAGAATCAATATTTTTTACGGGAAACCGAGGTAGTTCGGCAGGGGCGCTATCTTGCTCTCCAGCCACCTGGCCTTTTTCCGGTTTATTCAGTTTTACCTCTGCGTTTGGATTCAGAATCTGGTCCCAGGTAATACTATTTCGCATCGCCATGGGGTTTACTCCAAATCGTGAAACGAGGTATATTAAACCTCCCGCAGAAATAAAGAACAATAGAAGTACCGCGATTAAGCGGGCAATATCTTTTGAAGAAGATTTTTCGTAATAGGCCATATAGCTATTTAATCACTTTTCTGGGACAAGTTCAACCACGATATTGACGGGATCAACCGAGCTTACCTCGACTATCTCACCCGATCGGGTAATAGACGGCAAGTCAGATTTTCTGACAACAGTATCGTCCAGCATCCAAAAGATTTTTAAATCCATAAGGGTATTTTTATTCCAGAAGGTTTTTGGGGAGACATCATTAAACAGAAACACCATGCCGTCATAGGGCTCTATGTCTGTTACATCCATTAAGCCAAGCGATTGTTTGTCACCGGTGTCTGCAACCAGGAGATTGTATTTTTCCCCCTCGATTATCATTGTTTTACTTTCATAGCCTTCCCAGTTTTTCTTTAAAGGGACGGGTGGGGCAGAGGGAGCGGAAAGTGAATTTTGTTGGACAGATGTGGGTTGAAACGCAATATAATCGGAGACATTGGTAAACAAAAGGTAGACAATAACCCCGGAAACGGCCAGTGTGAGCAAAGAAAGCAATTTGTTCATACCCGTATTGTACTAATTATCCTTCTCGTCTGCGGTGGATTCTGCGTTCATT
>CAYOVA010000031.1:2774-15151 GCA_964407325.1 uncultured Gammaproteobacteria bacterium
CGTTCCTGTGCGGAACCGAGCCCATATGCCAAAGAAACTCCTGGTTTAACTGCAATCAAGGCTCCATTGCGCATACTTTCCATTTTGCCACCCTTTGGTTCGTATCCTAGAAAGTAGGTATTCATAATAGCTGTTCCACGGCTCTTTGTTAACATTACGTTTCGAATACCAAGCAAGTTTTGACTTGAAATTTTGTATCGAAGTCTTACGTTATCGTTGTGATCGGTATGCATATCTTCCATTAACCCTTTTCTCTTTCCCATTTCTTCTGTTACCGCACCCATGTATTCACTTGGAACATCAATAGTTGCTTCTTCGTATGGTTCACACATAACACCGTCGATTTCCTTGTAAATTACCTGAGGCTTTGAGATTTCAAGTTCAAATCCTTCACGACGCATTGTCTCGATAAGAACAGATAAGTGAAGTTCTCCACGACCATGAACCACAAACTTTACCCCTTCCTGTGCTTCTTCGATCTTAAGACCAATGTTTGTTTCTTTTTCTTTGAGTAAGCGTTCTTTAATCTGTCTGGAAGTACCATATTTCCCTTCACGACCTGCAAAAGGAGATGTATTTGGTCCAATGGTAATCTTAATTGTTGGTTCTTCGAGAGTGATAGGAGGGAGACCTTCCGGATTTGCAGGATCTGTAACGGTATCCCCGATAGTAAGATCCGGAATTCCGGCAATGGCAATAATATCGCCCGCTGATACGACATCAACTTCCTGTCGTGCAAGCCCGATTGATGTATACAGTTTTACTGCTCTAAACTTTCCAGTTACTACACCATTATGAACCAGTGAAATATTTTCACCTTTCTTTAATTGACCACGACGTACTTTTCCAATACACAGACGTCCAACATAAGGATCGTAATCAAGTGTTGAAATCTGCATCTGGAATGGTTGATCAAGATCAACTACTGCATTCGGGATTTCAGAGACAATTGTTTCAAACAGGGGTTCAAGTGAGCCCGGAGTATCTGAGGTGTAGTTTTCGGGAAGTTCTCTGAATACCTTTCCGTCGCGTCCCACACCATAGAGAGTGGTAAAGTGCAGTGCATCTTCATCATGAGCAAGTTCAAGGAAGAGGTTTTCCACATCGCTGATAACTTCTGCGGGACGAGAGTCTTTTTTGTCGATTTTATTGATAAGGAGGATAATTTTTAGTTTCTGTTCAAGGGCTTTTTTTAGTACAAACTTGGTTTGAGGTAGGGGGCCTTCAGCAGAGTCTACTAATAGGATAGCTCCGCTTGCCATGCCCAAAGTACGTTCAACTTCACCACCGAAGTCTGCGTGTCCGGGAGTATCGATAATGTTAATCTTTTCGTCTTTGTAGAATACCGAAGTGTTTTTGGCAAGGATGGTAATACCCTTTTCGCGCTCAAGATCGTTGGAATCCATAATAAGCTCCTGCGTCATTTCTTTCTGATTGTCACGGAAGGTATGCGTTTGTTTGAGGAGAGCATCAACTAATGTAGTCTTTCCATGATCGACGTGGGCAATAATAGCGATATTTCGAATATTCATACTATAAAGTTAATTTTTAGACACAAAAAGCACGCGGAGAATTCCGTGTGAAGTAACAAGTGATAATTATATCATACTACCACTCATAAATGTCTATGATCCTTAAAGGAATAATGTGTTTCCGGTGTGACTATAATGTGATCAAGAATAGGTATTCCCAGTATTCTTCCTGCCTCAACAAGCCTTTTTGTTATAGAAATATCTTGATTCGAGGGTTGCTCATCTCCGGATGGGTGGTTATGAGAGACTACTACATGTGCTGCCAAATACTTAATCGCCGGTTCAAATACTTCGCGGGGATGAACCAGACTCTCGTTTAAAGTACCCACAGATACCGTTTCTTTATACAGAAGCTGATGGCGGGAGTTTAAATAGAGCGCTACACAGTGCTCTTTCTTTTGCTGCCGGATGTCACTAAGAAGCGGTAAGGCATCAGTTGCTGTCAAAATAGCCGGGACAGAGGTTTTCCTGGTATCACATATTCTGCTCCCTAACTCGAGTGCTGCAAGAACAGAACTGGCTTTTGCTATATTTATACCATCTAATGCAAGGAGTGAAGTTAGGGTCACAGGTCCTTTCTTGATCATTGCATGCAGTTTTAATGCTATAGACTGTACGGATGCTCCTTTTACTCCTGACCCCAGCAATAAGGCTATCAGCTCGTTATCCTCAAGTGACTGAATTCCATACCTCATCATGCGTTCCCGTGGTTGTAACGTTATTGGCTCCATGTATTTATTATACCATAACGTATATTTGATTTTGAAGGAGTAATTTGTACAATTGTGCTATGTACGAAGACATTGTTTCAGAGCAGCTTCTTTTAAATACCAATGGAATGTATCTTCTTATTGGATGGGCAGTACTCAACATAATCACCGGCTTTACCCTGGCGGCTTATTATCGGAAAAAAACTATACTTAAAAACTTTTTCCTGTTTAATGGACTGTGGAATATAGTAAATCTTTTCATTGCAGCAAGTGGTTTAGTTTTTCTTAACAGCATTCATCCACAAGATATCGATCTAAAAGAGCTGCTCTACACCATGTTTACGGTGGAAAAATTAATTCTGTTTAACGCCGGGCTCGACCTGGCTTATATTGCAATCGGAAGCTTTATGGTTGAACGGGGAGTTCATCATAAATCTCTACAATTTGTTGGCTTTGGAAAATCATTATGGTTGCAAGGAGGATTTTTGTTTCTGTTTGATATCATCCTCTATTACCTAAACACTATGTATAACCAACGTTATAGCATTTTTATTCTATTCTAGATGGAATACCGCTTTTTAGCACAACAACAGCTTGCAATGTTCGGGAATATCTTCCTGGGCATTTTTACCGTTGCATGCCTGTTTTTTTTTGTGATGCTCTATATTTCAAGTAAAAACAAAGAGTCACTCTTCGCACCTATCGCGGTGTATACAAGTCTTGTTGTTACAGTAATCTCTTTTTCTTTTGCACTGCTGTTAAGTGACTACAATCCCTATGACGCTGCCTTTACCGCAGAAGTGTTAAAAACAATACAGCTTTACAGTTACGCTGTACTGGCTATTCTATTTGGGGTTGTTCTTTCTACTTTCGCAATATTAAAACGTGCTGTAAAAAAGGTACGGTAATGGGTACTAGTACTTTATAATAGTTTGTATTATTACCATATAAAACTATGAGCAATGTTGTCGAAATTCTAAAAAAACTGGGCGCCGTATTAACCGATGACCATTTTGTATACACTTCAGGGAAACACGGTGAAGTATATATAAATAAAGATGCACTGTATCCTCACCCTGTGGAGACTTCAGAAATAGGCAGGTTTTTTGCCGAGAAGTATAAGGATATGGATGTTGATGTAGTCGCTGCACCTGCATTAGGTGGCATTATTCTCTCAACGTGGACGGCATACCACCTCACTCAAATGAAAGGAAAAGAAATTTTAGGAGTATATGCGGAAAAGATGCCGGATAAAAGTATGGGATTTACACGCGGCTACGACAAGCTGATCAAAGGGAAAAACGTGCTTGTAATTGAGGATTTGGCTAACACCGGAGGCTCTGTAAAGAAAGTCGTTGACCTGGTTAAGGCTACCGGTGGTACTGTTGTTGCCTGTTGTGTTATGGTAAACCGCAGCCCGGATACAGTCACCTCTGAAACCATGGGAGCGCCTTTTGATAGTCTTGGAGTGTTGAAGGCGGAAGCATGGGAAGAATCAGAGTTACCCGAACATATTAAAGCTCGTCCTATTAATACCAGTGTCGGTCATGGGAAAAAATATCTACAGGAAAAAGGTTTATTATAAATTTTCAATTTCATGACTATTCAGGAAAAACTTGATGCAATAATCCGGAAAACTAATTCACTTCTTTGTGTAGGTTTGGATACCGATGTCGAAAAATTACCTGCGCACTTAAAAGGAACCAAGAACGCTATTTTTGAATTCAATAAAGCGATTATTGATGCCACACACGATCTAGTATGTGCATATAAACCGAACACCGCCTTTTATGAAGCCGAGGGTGCAGAAGGAATAGAACAGCTGAAAATGACTTTTGATTATCTAGCTAGCACCTATTCTGAGATTGTCACAATAGTTGATGCCAAGCGTGCTGATATTGGCAATACGAATAATGGCTATGTAACGTTTGCTTTTGACTACCTAAACGCAGATTCAATTACCCTTCACCCGTATTTAGGAAAGGAAGCATTACAGCCATTCCTGGACCGCAAAGATAAAGCGGCTATTATCCTCTGCAAAACATCCAATCCAGGATCAGGAGAGTTTCAGGACTTGAAATTTGATACCGGAGACCATCATTATGACTTGCGGGAAGATGAAAATTCACCAGTATATTCCAATTCTCTTCATTTGGCTGTTGCAAAACATGTAGCAGAAAGCTGGAACAGTAACAATAACTGCATGTTAGTTGTGGGCGCAACTTACCCGGAAGAACTAAAAAAAGTTCGCATTGTGGTAGGAGATATGACACTGCTTGTTCCAGGTGTAGGTGCCCAAGGTGGGGATGTAGAAAAAACGGTACAAGCAGGGTTAAATTCACAAAAAACAGGGATTATCGTGAACTCTTCGCGAGGAATTATTTTTGCATCTTCCGGTAAGGACTTCGCTGAAAAAGCGAGAGAAGAAGCGATGAAGCTACGAGATGAGATAAATAAGTACAGAGGATGATTGTCGTGTTTACTTAAAATGAGAGGTTGACTCGTGATATTTCACTTGTATCATCTTGATTGATACATCTCGGGCTTAATAAAAAAAGCAGTTTACACATAGTGTAGCAATTGTGTATTCTGTTTATATCTTTTACATTAAAGGAGGTGATACAATCATGCCTGCCAAAAAAAAATCAGCAAGAAAACCAAAGGGAGTAGCAAAACGTAAAAGCACAGGTCGTCTCGACGGCCGTGTGTCATAATATGCAATTTGGCTACAGATTCCCGGACTCTGTTTCGGGGACTGTAGTTTTTTTGTGTCCCACTTGGAGATATGTTCTTCCTAATCTACTTATTCCCAAAAAATATTGAGCGGTTCTGAGCTTGGCCTGTGATGTCGGGGTGGCGGGACTTGAACCCACGACCTTACGCTCCCAAAGCGTACGTTCTAGCCATCTGAACTACACCCCGTGTAGTGAATATGCATTATACCAGTTTCTTGCTAGTTTCGGGTGATTCAGCAAAAAAGCGCTCAAATTATTTTTCCATTTTTCTACTACGTTCAAAACCAAGCTCTTAAAGGATTATCCTTTCCTGACATGATGTTATGCATGCCTGCTTTGCTTCACTTCCTATAATACGCTCAATTCATGCTCATTTCGAGTTGCAATTCAGGTTAAAGCATGCGTAATATATTAGTTAATGGTTAACAGTTCGCTCAACTAAGGGGGTGACGATCGAGAATGCCAGTAGAATTTTATAACGTAAAAACCCGTCAGAAAGTCCAAATTGATGACAGTAAAATCAAAAAGACAAAGTATTCACGTACTGCAAAGGATGGTTCAATCCAGTACAGATATGCTTTCCGCGCTGAAGACAATGGTGTCAATCTTACCAAGTTTGTCAGCAAGGATGCCTGGGATGCCATGGAAGCACCAGAGGAATAAACAAATAACACGAGGAGAAAAGGCCGGCCGGCTTACTCTAACCAATTATTTCCGTTTCATTACTATACACGCCAGCAGTGTTGTTATCGGTACTGCTGTTACGAGTCCTATACTTCCTGTTAATGTTCGTACTATCTCCGTCGCTACAATCTCGCTACTTACTGCATTAGAAAAAGGAAGTCCGCTGTTATAAAAAAGGAGAAAGAGAGGAAGCGATGCCCCCGCATAGACTAACACAAGTGTATTGACCAAAGAAGCAATATGATCTTTCCCCACGTCCATTGCATGAAAAAAAACTTCTCTATTGTTTAACTTTTCACCTGTTTGTATCAGCTTTTCTACAATCGCAGCCTGGGATACTGTTATATCATCAAGAATTCCCAGAAGACCAATAATCATCCCTGCCAGAAGTAGATTTTTAAGATTGATATTCTGGTTTATCATGTTCTGCACAAATAAGGCTTCGTCCGAAGTAACACCAGTTAATTGAGTGAGATTCACAAACAAGACAGAAAGAATCCCGGTAAATAGCAATGAAGCCACCGTGCCACCGACAGCCACTGACGTTTTCTTATTAAAGCCATGGGATAGATAAAAGGTAACGGGAGAAATTAATATACCGCCCAATAATGAAACAAAAACAGGATCGTTTCCTGACGCTATATTGGGAATTATAAACTGACCAATTATAAGGAAAGAATAGACCATGCTCAGTATAGAGAGAATGCCATGCCACCGACCTATTACGATTACTACAATTGTAAAAAGGGCAAAAAGAAGTGTAATTGCTCCAGTGCGTACAAAATCTACAATGTATATAAGCTCTGGTTGTCCAGGAGTGGTAGTACTTAGCAGAACCACCTTATCTCCTTCCTTAAATGACTGTGCCCGTGCTCGCTCACCGGTCATAAGAGGAACAATTACTTTATTATCTTTTTTAGGCCCGTTTTTTGCTTTTATGATAGCTTCTTTCCCATTTTTAGTCTTTTGCACCTTTACTATGTCACCTTCAAAATAATACTGTTTTTGGGTGCCAGTTGAAGTTGCAGACTGTGCATATATTACAATCTGTTTATGATAAAGAAGTACAAATAGGATCAAAAATCCTATTTTTAGCAGGGATACGAATGATATTCTCATTGTCACAGTATACCATCTTAAAAAGTGAGCTGGAACACACAAATTTATTACACATTTCTTGTAAGTTATACTATAGACTATTATCAATATGAAAAAATTACAGACGCTTGTAAATAACGCAGTACTCTTCATTGCACTGGCGGCATTTACACTTAATCTAACCTTCGTCACAAATGTAAAAGCGCAAGCAACAGATAGTCCTCCTGATCCAAGCCAAACTCCACTCGTTACAGAAACAGAACAAATATCCCCAACTGATACTCCCACTGTAACAGTAGAACCTTCAGTAACAGACAGTGACGATAGAGACGAAGACAGTGATGATGACGAAAAGGATAAGGTAAAGAAGGAGAAGTCAAAATCCCCTAAACCTACTAAAACCCCCAAACCAACCAAAACTCCTAAGGAAGAGCATGAAAGACGGGGGAAAAAGCTTGCTATTGCTGACGATGAGGTACCCACAGCAACTCCAACTACCTCACCAGTACCTGAGCCGGACTTTCCGGTTTGTACAACTGGATCGGAAGTTAAAAAATTTGGTAGATTCAATCTCGGATGGAACAGTTTCCTTCCTGATGAAGAAATCGTATCCATCACTCTTCCCGGAGACTTTGTAGCACGCTCTGGTAAAGTAATTGCCTTACAGGGCGAAGGCCATGCCTGGGACAAAGGATATGCAGAAGTAACCGGCCCAATAAGTAGCTTACCACCCGGTTTACCCTCAGATGCAAAACAATTCCAGACAGCAGAAACATTGTCTTTCCATTTTGGAGTTGACATGGGTGCACTTACAACAATTGGTATGTTTGTAGACCACAGTCCAGGTGGCGGATCTCTTGCTACTGATAAGGATAATGTGACAACAGAGTATACCTTTCCTATTGCCATGCTTGAACCGGGAGAAAATTTCCTGGTCATAAGGAAAATCAATCCTGAAGATGGTCAGATCAATTCGATATTTACAAAAGGTGTAGTTTGCGCGGATGCAATAACCACACCTTCACCATCTCCAACACCAACCGAGACCCCAACACCGACTCAAACACCAACTCCCACTGATACCCCAACACCAACGGTAACGCTTTCTCCAACCAATACGCTTACTCCATCACCCACGCCGGTCTTGTGTAAGGAAGAAGCTGTCTGGGGTAATGAGGTTACTTACGCAGCACAAGGACTTCAAAAGAACGGTCTCAGTATCCCGGTTACTCGTGGAATTCCATCCAGTGTCCTCGGGGCAACCAACGGAACATACTTTAGCCTCGGTGTGAATGGTCAGATTGTGATTAAGTTCGAGCGTAAGATAGAATCAATCTCCGGCGCAGATTTCACACTCTATGAATCAACTATCGGAAGATTTGGATACCCAGAGGAACGGGCTCAAGTTGAAGTAAGTGAAAATGGTTCGATCTGGTATATGTTACCGGGATTTGCTTCAAGCAGATTAAATGCACTCGGTACAACTAGTTTTGATTTTGCGACTGCACCTCTCACCCGTATCCAGTACGTGAGAATTTCAGACGCTACCAATTACGCACTTAACACCGTCGATCCCAACGCTGACGGATATGACGTAGAATCGATTCAAGGATTGAGACAATCATGCGAAGATTAATATAATCTCTCTTTAAAAAACAGTCCCGAAGACCATCGGGACTGTTTTTTTTGCCAACTGCTATACTTGCTCATATGAAGAAAAAGGTGGTAATAATGGGAAGCGGAATAGGAGGACTCTCTGCGGCGGGACAACTTGCTTATAAAGGATTTGATGTGACTGTTATTGAAAAAAACAATCAGCCAGGCGGAAAGATTATACGCTTCAAAAAAAATGGTTTTACTTTTGATGGAGGGCCAAGCTTTATTACCATTATTGACATTTACAAAAATTGGTTTGCAAAACAAGGAGCGCAACTTCATGATTACATTACCTTGCACAGGATGGATAAAACGACTACATTCTTTTTTCAAAACGGAAAGAAATTTTCGCTCTACTCTAATAAAGAAAAAGTCAGAAAAGAAATAGCTACAACTTTCCCTGGGGAGGAACAAGGATTTGATGAGTTTATGAGGATTAGCGGGGATATATTTAATCTTCTCTATGACGGGCCAAACTTTGCCCGAAGAAATTACCATAAAATGTATGGCTTTGACTATATCTTTACCCCTTCCATTTTTAACTACCTTTCCAAACTCCATATCCACGAATCGTGGAAGCAGATTGTAGACAGGTTATTCAAAAGTGAGGAGTTACGGGCTATTTTTTCCTACCAGGCAACGTTTCTGGGTATGATTCCCGGTGAGGCTCTTGGTACCTACTCTTTTTTCCCATACGCAGAAATTGTTGACGGTATGTACTCCGTTGAAGGTGGTATTTACGGAATTGTTACAGGATTTATGAAACGGTTACAGGAACTGAATGTCCAATGTGTTTATGATACGGAGGTAAAAAAACTAAATTACAAGCACAATGTTCTAGAATCGGTTTCTACAACAAATGGAACTTATCAAGCTGATGTATTTGTCAGCAATATTGACGGTGCTTGGTTTTATACTCACCTTATGCCCCCCGAAAAAAATAAAACATTTACAGAAATAAAACTTCGTAAGATGAAACATACCAATTCCTACTTTACCATTAATCTCGGTTTAAAAAAACCGGTACCTGGCTTGGACCATCATACTTTTTTTGTTGGTAGCAAATGGGAAGAATTTGCACAGAATATTCTTAAGCCAAATGCCGTGAAAGACTTTAGTAGGGATAACACCAGCTACTATTTTCTGCAACCTTCATTATTGCAACCACAACAAGCTCCCAAAGGGAAAGCTACTGCTTTTATCCTTATTCCCGTATGCGGATACGATCCTGATTTTAACTGGAATTCATATGAAACAATATTCAAAAACAGTATCTACGATGTAATGGAACAACGGGACTCCATCCCCATCCGAAGTTTAATCGAAGAAGAAGTTATATATAGCCCAGCCCGTTGGGGTAAGGAAATGAATTTATGGGAAAACATCATTCTCAGTTTTTCACTTAATTTTTTCCAGGCCAATGGCTTTAGGATGCCGAACAAAAGCCGTGAATTCAGGAATTTGTACTTTTGCGGAAGTTCGACGATCCCTGGTCCGGGGATCCCGCCTTGCATTACCAGTGGAGAACTTGTTACCGAACGAATTTTAGAAGACTGTCAGATATGAAAAAAGGAATAGTGATTGGAGGAGGTATAGCAGGACTTGCAACCGCAGCCTTGCTTGCAAAACAGGGCTATAAGGTAACCTTGCTTGAAAAAAATGCCTTGTTGGGAGGCCGGGCGCGTGTGTGGGAAAAAGATGGTTTCAGGTTTGATATGGGACCGTCCTGGTATCAAGTCCCAGAAGCCTTCGAGCATTTTTTTCAACTATTTGGAAAAACCAGCTCGGTTTTTTACGAACTTGTTAAGCTCGATCCTCAATACAAAGTATTCACAACATCGCACAAGCCCATTCCTATATCTCCCGTTATAAAAAAAACACTTGAAGTATTCCGTACACTAGATCCCAAAGCGACCCGCATTGAAGACTACCTGCAATTCGGTGCTAAACAATTCCGTATTCTTTCCAAATACATTCTCTATGAAGAGCTTTCATGGAAAACATTTGTTACTCCTTCTGCAATACGGGAGATCTCTCAATTGCGCACCTGGGAAACGCTGCAATCATTTGTAAAACGATATACGAGTGATCCGTTACTACAAAAAATTCTTACATATACCTGTCTGTTTATCGGAGGTTCACCTACCCGTTTACCCGCACTGTTTTCCATGTTGGCATATGTAGATCTTGTGCAAGGGACTTATTATCCACAAGGAGGAATAAGCAAAGTAATAGAGGCACTGGAACAGTTATGCAAAGAACATAATGTAACAATCCTTAAAGACTCTCCTGTTGAGAAGATTGTTGTAAAGAACAGCATTGCAACAGCTGTTAAGACATCCAAAAAAACGTATAACGCTGATTTTATTGTTTCTTGTGCCGATTATCATTTTTCAGAGACGTGCCTTCTCGATAAACAATGGCAAACCTATACTGCATCATATTGGAAAAAAGCGACACTATCACCGTCTGCATTTGTTGTATATCTAGGAATATCCAAAAAACTAAAATCCCTTGCCCATCACAATTTATATTTTTCCGAAAACTGGGAAGACCATTTTAACAACCTGTATAAAACCCATACATTACCTGAAGATCCTTCTTATTATGTCTCATGCCCCTCAGTAACCGACTCATCAGTTGCACCTAAAAACTGTGAAAACCTATTTGTCACTGTCCAAATTCCAGCGGGAATGAAGCTGTCAGAAAAGATGACAAACAAATATTACGAAAAAATAGTTGCTCATTTTGAAAAACTCACCGGAAATGCAATAAGAGAACATGTAGTTGTGAAACGAATTTTTACCATTAAAGACTTTGAAGCAGACTATAATGCAGTTCAGGGAACAGCTCTTGGACTTGCATCTACAACCTTGCAAAGCATATTCCGCCCTGCTCTAAAAAGCGGAAAAATTAAGAATCTATACTATGCAGGACAATACACTACACCAGGTCCCGGGATGCCAATGTGCCTGATAGCAGCAGAAAAAGCCGTACGGCTGGTACAATTAGAGCAGAAATGAATAAAGCCGGAATCTTTAAAAAAGGCAGTACGACATACTTTTATTCCAGTGTTTTTTTCCCTCCCACCATACGAGAGGATGTATTTACCTTGTATGCTTTTGTCAGAACTGCTGATGACTATGTGGATACGATTCCTCAGCAGACACAAAAATTCCTTCAATTTAAACAGGATACCGTACATGCTTTTAGCGGGAAAAAAATTCATAATCAAATAATCTCTGACTTTATTCAACTCTGCAGAAATGCAGGTATTACCCAGGAAGCGGTTTTTGCTTTTTTTGATTCAATGGAAGCAGATACAAAAAAGACAACATACAAAACATACAAAGATCTGCAAAAGTACATTTACGGATCAGCTTCCGTTATTGGCCTAATGATGGCAAAGCTTATGCGGCTTCCTAAAGAATCCTATTATGCAGCTCAAAAGCAGGGAGAATCTATGCAACTAATCAACTTTATTCGCGACATAAAAGAAGACATAGCTCTGGGGAGAACGTATATTCCTCAAGAAGACCTCAAACGGTTTTCCCTGAACTCTGTAGAACCAAAAACAGAAGAACAAAAGAAACAATTCAAACGACTAATTCACTTCGAATTAAAACGATACTATAAAACTCAAAAAGAAGCTGAAAAGGGTTATAAACACATCCCACCACGCTACCGTATTCCTGTTATGACAGCTTCGGATATGTACAACTGGACAGCACGGCAAATAGAAAAAGATCCGCTTGTTGTTTTTAAGGGGAAAGTAAAACCAAAACCAATACGTGTTATACTCAGGCTTCTCAGAAATTATTTTTATGTATGAAATTAGATGGATTTATTACCGAATACAAACCCGTTCTAAAGGCATCTCTCGAGTTATACTTGAAAGGACGTGCTAAAGAGTATGAACATGTTCCCTTTTTTACAGATACTCTTGATAGACTGTATACTTT
>CAYOVA010000032.1:0-14440 GCA_964407325.1 uncultured Gammaproteobacteria bacterium
TTTTCTAAAACGAAACCACATAGTATCTATTGTATAATATTTTAATGTCTCTCCTCGCAAAGATTGTTACCAGACTGTTTTTAGTATCTCTGTTTCTCGGGATAGTTATCCTTATTGTGGCTCTTGCACGAGGGTACCGGTTTAATCTGGATGAAAGAAGTATTACCTCGACAGGGATAGTATCTGCAAATTCTGCACCCCAAGCTGCCAAGATCTTCGTGAATGGTGAGTTGCGCGGAGTAACCGACCAGAATATCACTCTTTCCCCTGGTCAGTATACCGTAAAAATCACGAAAGAGGGATTTACAGAGTGGGAGAAAACCGTAAAAGTATTAGGTGAAATCGTAGTTAGCATCGATGCAGTACTCTTTCCGAAAAACCCTTCACTCTCGCCACTTACCAATTTGGGAATTGCCAAGGCACTTCCCATTGGACAATCCGATAACATACTTATCTTTGTAGATAATGACGATGTCGAACGGGATGGTATTTACATGCTTGAAGGAAATAGTCGAAGACTCTCGTTGCTTTCACCACTGAAACCAGTAGTATTAAAAAGTCTATTGCCAGAAAACATCAACCTAGCTTCGAGCGAAGTTAAATTTGCCGCAGATTACAGTGAAGGGGTCTTTACTATTCCGACAGAAGACAATACAGCCACCTATTCATACCTGCTTTCACTGGAGGGCAACAACCCCGAACCTTTCGAAGTTTCCGCTTCGCAGGATACCATTATCCAAGCATGGGAACGAAATAAACAGCGGGATCTACAGAAAATTCTCGAGACGTTCCCAAAACCAATAAAAGCGGTGGCAACAGACTCTTTTAGAATAATTTCGTTCTCACCTGATGAAACAAAAATTCTGTACCAGGCGAAAACAAATGCAGAATTGCCCATTGTAATTAAACCCCGCATGATAGGAGCCAATCAGACGGAGGAATCTCGCACGTTAGTGGCAAATAAAGTATATGTTTACGACCGCAAAGAAGACAGAAATTATGTTATTCCAGTAAATCAGGAAAAAATTACCCAAGCAGAACCAACTCCCTCCCCTACGATTTTCCCGGAACAGTTCGAAGGCGTTGAAACAGACTTTGAGGCAACAAATACTCCGAATATCGACATTGTGAACTACAACCGTACCGATATCTTTGACTACATCCAGTGGTATCCAAGCTCTCGTCATCTCGTAGTAAATGAAGGTAATAATATCTCTGTAATTCAATATGACGGAACCAATTCTCAATCTGTTTATTCAGGACCATACGAAACAACGTTTTTTGGACTCAACTCTGACTGGAAGCTGCTGATTCTTGCTAATCTCAATCCTTCAAATAACAGATACGGAGATATCTACGAAGTTGGAATAAGGTAATACGCGTAAATCACCTGACACCTTTACTCTGCCTTCAGCTTTCCCGTTACCACCATTCTTTTTAACGTAGTTCCCGGAGGCCAGCATGTTTGAAGGGTAAGTGTTTCTTCATCCGGTGTTCTGGTAAGATACTCAACCTGCTCGGGTTCGATAATGGACTTTTCCGTAACCTCGTATTTATATCTCTGGCCTTGGTAAAAGACATTTACTTCATCACCTGTTTCCAACTTATACAGCAAGTAAAAAACGGCATTATACGAGCCTATATTCCATATGTAGTCGGTTGAGTGGGCAAATAGAAAAATATTGCCGCCCTCTCCGGGAAAAGACGTACCTCTGGCATGGGCTATTCCTTTTTTCAGCGCTTCCAGGTATTCTGCTTCATTTCCCGGATCAACGTTTTGAACTACGCGAGCATTTGCGCCGATTTTAGGAATAACCAAACTAAAATTGGGATCATCGGGTACCAGAATTTCCACCTTTTTCGACTGGAAAAAGCTGCCAAACCCTGCGGCGGGAGTAGGTTGTGCATCAGCATTCTGCACCGTATATGTTTTACTTGTAACGGAGTTGTAAAAAAATTTTATTTCCTCAAACACGGGCTGGTACAGGGTTTTTATAATTAAAAACAACGAGGCAAACGTAAGAAAATTACCCACAGTGCGCACAAAAAGAGTAGTTACAAATTCTTGGTTGTATTCTATTCGCGGGAACATATGCGCCATCGGGAGGAATCGAACCTCCAACCTTACCCTTAGGACGGGTCTGCTCTATCCAATTAAGCTACGACGGCAGGTACCAGGTATTATATCAAGCAGGAGTTGCAGCAGGCGGTTGAGTCGACTGCACCGCCGGATCCTGCGTCAGATTCACGGTCTCAAGACCGATATAGACGTTTACCTTGTTATTGAATGCTTTTAGCACTGCGTAATCGACAGGAAACTCCTTTACCTGGCCTCCAAGCTCATGGACAACAATCTTTTTTTTGATAATCGAAATAAAGTTTGCGTGAAACGGCAACACATCAAAATCTCCCGCCTCGTTTGTTGATGACAAAGCCGCAACATCCTGGTTGTAAATACTCCCCTCTCCGCTCATGATGTTAAGCTTGAAGCTTGCCTGGTTGGTTGCCATCTTTTATGTCTGTGAGACTGCCAATAAATAAAAATTCGTCTGGATCATGGCTGTCGTAATCTCCCTCGATAATCGATTTAACATCGGCAACCGTTTGTTCTACAGGTACAAACGCACCTGCTTTTCCCGTTTGCGGTTCGATTACGAAAAAGCTTTGCGTCATGTAGTTTTTCATAATACGTGACCTTCGATACAAATTCTGGTCCTGCTGTGAAAGTTCTGATTCTCCTACAAGCTGGACGATACGCTCAAGCGAAACACCCTTTTTTAGCAAATTCTGGGCATTGATAACCGTGTGATAATGGTCTTCTCCTACAATGTCGATACTAAGTCCGCTTGATGTCGATGAAAGCAAATCTATGGCTGGAAAACGGCCCTCCTGGTAGATTTCACGAGACAGTACCACTGTTGAATCGAAATACGGAAAAATCGATTGCACGGCATAATCGGTAATATCGTCGGCGGGAACATAGACCGCTTCAAAGGATGAAATGGAACCGCTTTTGTTTGATACCAGCCGTTCATGGAACTGCGCCATTTCCGAAGCCATCGTCGCCTGGTATCCTCCTTCTGAAGGTATAGTGTTCATAAGGGTAGAAAGCTCATGACCTGCCTGGGCATAACGGAAAATGTTATCGATAAAGAACAGAACATTTTTGTTCATGTTATCGCGGAAATACTCAGCAATTGTGGCTCCTACCATGGCAGTACGGAAACGAACAGCAGGGTTCTCTCCCATAAGACCGTATATAAGTGCAACAGAGTCGAGTACCTTACTCTCGCCTAGTGACTCGTACAGTTCCTGTCCTTCACGGGAACGCTCACCCACACCGGTAAATACCGATACGTTTTTATCTTTGTTCAAGATAACAACGTTATGGATAATTTCAGTAAGCAGAATTGTTTTCCCTACACCCGCTCCTCCAAACAATCCAACCTTTCCCCCGCGCAACAAGGGCGAAAAAAAATCGATTGCCTTAATTCCGGTAACCAGAATTTCGTTCGCCGGTACAACATCATCAAAGGAAACGCCTGCAGAAACAATTGTTTTACGTTCGGTCGTTTTTATAGTTCCTTTTCCATCTTGGGGCTCTCCAAAAATATCTATAATGCGGCTTAATACCTGGTCACCCACAGGAATTTCGATTGGTTTACCTGTGTTAATCACAATTGCCCCGCGATGCATCACCTTCATGGGTGAATATGAAAAGCAGAAAAAAGAGGTTGATGAAGAAGAAGCATACACCTCCATTTTTACGGTTGGATCTACTTCAAGGACTAAAATATCGTGAATAGAAGGAGGGTAATCGAGGAACTCCACCTCGACGATTTGACCACGTACACTCATGATTTTTCCTTTATTGTTCATACTTTACGATAACACGACACGACTCATAATTTCGAGCTGTTTTTTATTGCTGACTAGCTTTTTGATTTTGTTTCCTTGATACTTTAGCCCTTTTGTTTTTTTATCGATATTCTGCATCGCCTCTTCCATTGCACGAATACGCGAGGCATAGCGGGCAAGTTCAGATTCATTCAAGGTCTGCTTTACCAGGGAAGAGAAAATTTGCGTTTCGAAAAATTCAAGGATTTTTTCAATGCTTGGTTCAAATACGTAGAGTTGCGGTTTTGAATTGGCATCCTGTTTTTGCTCGATTTTATCCCCTGAAAGATTGGTAATCGTGGGGTTTTGGAAAAGAAGACTTTCGAACTTTCCGTAGAAAACGTTAATTTCTTTGTAGGGCAACATAGCAATTACAATCTCGCGTAATGATGCGTTTGTGATCTGATTTTCCTTGAGCTCAAAGAACGTGTATGGACGTAGTTTTGACATCTGCTCGTATAGTTGTTTTCCCATTTTCCCTACTATGATAATGTCAGTTTGGTGTTGATTCACATACGTGTAAAATTCATGGAAAACTTTAGGAATTATCTCCCCGTTCATCTTACTATTCGTAGTTACAAGGACTGCTACGTTCTTTCCATTCTTCTCAAGCATTGAAACCTGACCTGTTGCATTGTTTTTTTTACCGCTCAGCAGATTGGCCGCAGTGTTCTTGTAATTTGTCTTTACATCCACAAATACCTGGTTCAGCTCAGTTATAAATAATCGTGTATGTAAAACAGAGTCACGGATACGCTGCATACGCATAACGGCGATTTCTTCGTATGCTTGCGTAACGAGCCTTAGGGTGCTCATCAATTCGACTTCTGCGGTGATTCGCTGCTTGTTCTGCATAGAGTGATTATCTCTTCGGCGTGACTTTTAATGCTTTCAATTAATTTGTCAAAGTTATCCGCCTGCGTATAACCGTACAATTTTTCACGTATAGCTTTATCTTGATACACTTTTATAAGCTGTGCTTTATATTTGTCTAACGTGCCCGATTCCTCGTGATCGAAAATACCCATCCATATCATGGCAAGAAGAATAAGCTGAATTGATCCGGGAAGTGCCATATCGTAATGCTGGTCAAACAACTCGTACAGTTTTTCGCCTCTTTTAAGAGTCTGCACAATTTCCGGTGATAATTCAGTTCCGAAATGCGAAAAGTTTTGAATCTTTTCGTACTTTGCAAGAAACGCCGAAAGGACACGTCCTACTTCTTTTTTAAGTGCAGTTTGCGTCTGTTTACCTACACGGGTTACTGAGAGCGAAATATTGATCGCAGGACGGCGACCATTGTAGAACGCGTTGCTGTCAAAGAAAATATGACCATCGGTAATACCCATAAGATTGGTTTGAATGTACCCGGTAAGATCACCTTCTATCGTTTCCACAAGTGCAAGACAGGTAATTGCTGAAGCCCCATCTTTACCAAAACGAATATTTCCTGCACGTTCGAGTAATTTTGCATGCACATAAAAGATATCACCCGGGTAGGAATCTCGTCCCGGAAACCGGTCTCCCAGCAAGGCAAGTTCACGATAGAACTTCGCATGTGTTGTAAGGTCGTCAAACAATACCACGCTATCCTGACCTTTATCGCGGAAATATTCCGCCATTGTCATAGCGGTAAACGGAGTCATGTAAATGAGACTTGGGGGATCCTGTGAATCGGTGGCAATCACAATCATTTTCTGCAGCAGTCTCATTTTTTTGAAGTAATCAACCATTCGGCGGACTTCCCCCTTCTTTTTTCCGATACAGGCATAAATAACGACACTTCCTTCCTCGATTTGAGAACGAATAATGGTATTCAGGAATGCAGTCTTTCCTGTTTTCCGGTCCCCAATCACCAGTTCTCTTTGGCCTTTGCCCAAAGGCACTAGCAAGTCAATTACGGTCACTCCAGTGGCTAATGGCTTATTTATTCTTGCACGTTCATGTATTTTCCGCACATCCTGATCAACTTCCCGTACTTCCTTAGGGTTCACAAAATCGTCATTCTTAAACAAAGGTTTCCCCAGCGGATTAACAACATGACCAAGGAATTCATCACCTACATGTACTGCCAAATAAAGATTAGTTCGCACAACCTTAGTTCCCACTTTCAGTGGGTCCTTGGAGAAGATAAAAATCTTAATGGAATCCCGCTCAATTGAAAAAACCTCTCCCATTATTCCGTTTTCGGTAAGTACTACTTCATGAGGTTTTGCATGAGGAAGACCAGATAATGTCACGATCGGGTGTTTTATTTCCTGTACTATGCCATATTCCCCTGTCTCCTGTAATAGCGTCTCGAAATCTTTCATAGGGTATCGATAATGGTTTTTCTAACTGTATAGTCGTGATATCTGCCGTTGAATGCTATGCGTACCCCGCCGATAATACGAGGATTTACTTTTATTTCGAGGACTACTTTGGTGTGGCTATGAGTATCGATCCATTCCTTAATGCGTGCAAGCGCAAGCTCTGATGGCTCTACCGCTACAGTCAGCTCCATAATTGGGATTTCTGATACGGTTTTGCGGATTCCATCAAGCAGTTTTTGCAATTCTGCAGCTCTCTGCTGGGTAACACCAGCTGTCCCTATCAGCTCAAGCAACACTGCTTTTTGGTCATGGGAAAATAACCGGGCAAATAGCTGCTCCAGTGTTTCCTTTGTGGAAAACGCATTCGCGATAGCCTCATCGATACTTTCAAGGAAACGCTTCGCATCAGTATGCGTTATAAGAGTCCCTAGCAATGCCTGGTTTAACGCATCTGCGTTTTTCATAATGAGAATATGTTATCTTTTCTGGCTTTATCCAGCGCTTCCATAATTAACCGCTCCTGTTCACTCTTGGGGATGCTTAGCCGGAGAACTTCGTTGGAGAGTTCGGTAATGGCTTCTTTAATCATCTGACTTGTTCTGTTTTTTTCTACTTCCTTCCACTTGTCTATTTCCTTTTTTGCTTCCTGGAATTCAAAATCGATTTTTTTACGAATATATTCTTCCATTTGAGCAACCTTGGCTGAAGACTGATCTTTTACCATGGCAAATTCCATCTCCGCGTATTCTTTGACTTTATCTATTGTTTTGTTTGACCTCTCAAGAAATGCCTGCTTGGTAATGGTGAATGTCTCCTGGTAATCGCGAAGGAGTTTTTCGAGAATTTGCTCAAGTTCGATATTTTGTTGAGTAGCGGCATCCTTATAGCTGAAGGTAAGCTCTTTGTTGATCTTATCCTTGAACTCCTGCGAGTCATAGACAATTTGCTCTGCCTTGTCCACTGCATTCTGGATAATCATTTCTGCTTTTTTGTTTGCGTGGTCCACTATCCGTTCTGCAGCTCTTTGAGCGTCTTTTTCATGTCGATCCGGTGCAGTCTGCTTTCTTCTATACAGGATAATCAAGGCAAGAATCTCAACAATAAGAAATACGATTACTCCACTCAAAATGTAAATAATAAGTTCGGCTGACATAGTGCTTTTATAATCTTAATATAATGATTGCGATTATCAAACCTGAGGCAATAGTCGCAACCGTGATAACCACATTGATAATAATCCCCAGCTGAATCATACGACTTGCCAACGGATTTCTTCCGAGGGCATCGACACCTTTTGCCGCAACACGCCCAAAGAAGTAGAACCCCAGCAGGATCGAACCGATTACAACAAGGCCGGCCGTGAAATATTTAAAGAAAACAGGAGGTTGTTCATTTGCGGCAGTAAAGAGTGACAATTTAAACACGTCAAAGATACTTTGGTTTATCTGATCGAGAGAAAAAAAGTGAACTTCTACCTTGATATTAATTTTTCCTATTTCATTTGGATCATCGGAGTTAAATGGTTCCATGGCAGTTCCTACAACCATACCAGGTGATGTCGCTTTCATACCTATGCCTTTTACCCCTGACGTGGTGATTGGATCGCCTTCGGCAATAGGCCCGTTAGCGGTAGATACTTGTAACAGCGCATTTCCTGTCGTTACCACTTGCTGCTGTTGAGCGTAATCTTCGGTATCAATAAAGGTTATAGCAGGAAGTTCCGCAACGACTCCGTAAATATTTTCATCGTATTCCTTCGTGGGAAGGTAAAATCCGTCTTTCGACGTTCCAACAATCAGCGCAGGTGCAACATCTTCGTCAGGTATTTCTACAATTTGAGCTACTCCGTAGGATACTGTTTCAGGTAGAATTTGAGCAAAAACAGAAAAAGGCGCAATAAGGAGAGCTACAATAAATAGAATACAAAAGACCTTCCGGTATGCAAACCTGACCATAATTCAAGTCTAAAGATTATTGGAGTAAAATGCAAGAAAGAATGGACTTCAATATATATTACATTTACTGTTTTCGTTTTTTTGGTAACCGTAAATGATTTTGGTTACAAACTGATGACACTTTTTTTTATTTTTTAACATTTGCAGAAGAGTAAAAAATAAGGAACAAAAAGGCCTGCGGTAAAAACACATTTGAGGCTCTATAAATATACTAAACTGCCATCTGATTGTTAACAAATGTACTCCATTTGAGTTCCGAACATCGTGGTAAATATACATACTGAATACATATAAGATGAGGTGTCTGTTTTATTCTTTACTTTATAAACGGTTAAAGAAATGTACTTTCTTAATCCTCCTTTTTGTACAAGTAATTTAAACATATATTAGACTGTTTTATCAATCTTTTCTTCTTCTATACCCGAGTTTTAATAGAAAAATGCCTAGGCTTAGTTTTACTTACTTATACCAGAGCATACTTATTATGATTTCTTTCTCTTTTTTAAATTCAAAATAGCTCAACATAATCTAGAGTTAGGGCTTGCCAATTAAAAAGAACCTAATGTAAGAGTTTTACTGAAGTTTTTTCTGACCTGAAAAGTTCATTTTTCTCCCTAAATTTGAGCGTAAATACGTGAGGTAATATTAAATTAATATTTTATGCATTCCAGTTTTGTGATCTTAAATAGATGAAATTTCCCCTCAAATTTACTAGTGGAAAAAGGGATAAACACCCTTCATTGGAGTCTGTGGACTCAATGAAGCAGTATCTCGCAAATCGCCTCACCGTATTCCTTTTTATTATCGTTTTCCTCCTCAGTTGTACGCTGTTTATTCCTCTTGCAACGGTATTTGCAGCACAGTTTAGCTTTTTTACCTCAAAGCTTGCTCAAAATGTCCCCGTCCCAGGAATAGCTCCAACTAACAGACCCGAGGATGCGGGTCAAGTTTTGGCAGAATACGATCCGAATAATCCTGTTTATCGCATTTCTCCGCGTATTAACTTTAATATCCCCACCAACTTTGACAAAGATGTCTATATTCAGGGTTCGCTTCTTGTTCAAGGACGAGCTGTTATCCCAGATGGAATTGAAGCACCGAATGTCATCTATAACGTAATTGCAGGTCAAGGAGTAGAAATTACGGGAGACCAGGAGCTTACATTGGTTAACGCCGGTGTACTTTCCATACAGGGACAAACAGGAGACATAACATTTGAAGAAGGGAACGGAATCCAAGTTGACGGAACGACGATTACTAACACCGGCGTAACTTCTCTGCAAGGGCAAACAGGTGCAGTTACTTTGACAGCAGGAAGTGGAATCAGCATAAGTGGCACAACCATTTCTTCGACGGTTTCAGCAGCTTCCACACCAAGTTTTGTAGACATTGAAGTTGCAGGTCAGGATACTCTTACAGCTAGCGGGCAGGACAGCCTTACCATCGCCGCTGGTAGTGGGATTTCTCTTACCACGGATGATGCAACCCAAACGTTGACAATCACAGCAGCCGTAAGTAGTGATGCCGGATTTACGGATGACGGTGGCATAGTTCGCCTTACCACAGTTACTGACTCGGTTGGAATTGGAACCGCTTCTCCTTCTACAAAATTGCATGTCGTAGGAAGTACCAGGCTAGAAGGCGACGTAACAGTTACCGGTAATCTCACGTTTAGCAATTTAACTGACGGTGTCGTGAGAAGCACTAGCGGTGTACTCTCTACAGGAGATGTCGTGCTTGGTACGGAAACGAGTGGGAATTACGTTAGTAGTCTCTCTGCCGGAAACGGTATTGCAGTTTCAGGGGTGGCGGGTGAAGGATGGACACCTACTGCTGCTCTGGGAAACCTATCAGCAGACTGGACTCAGAATGGCGACTTTGATATCGTACTCAACAGCTCAAGCTCAGAGCTGAGAATACTGGAATCTGGTGCTTCTCCACAATATTACGTAACCGTAGATGTCGCAGATCTTAATTCTGACAAACTCTACACATTCCCGAATATAAGCGCTTCGTCGGCAACTGTATGTTTAAGTACTGGAAACTGCGCAGGCTCAGGTGCAGGTATTGGGGGCTCTGGAACAACGAATAGAGTTGCTAAGTGGTTTGGCGCATTTGAGGTTGGAGATGGATCAATCGATGATTTATACACCGGTTTGGCAATGACTATCAGCGCGAGCGGAAACGTAGGAATCGGAACGAGCAGTCCTGACTATGATCTTACAGTTGCTGGAGATGTAAAAGTCGGTGATGGCAGTACATTGATGCTCGGACAAGCTGCTGCTGATCCAAATCCGGCATCTGTTCCAGATGGTGCGCTATACTACAATTCTTCAAGCCAGAGATTCCGCTGTAAAGAAGCAGGTAGCTGGAAATTCTGCGATACGAGCGTTTCGGGTGGGTCAATCTCTGGATCCGGCACTACCAATGGAGTCACTTACTTTGATAGTACCAGCACAATTACTTCAGCAACCGGATTTGTATTTGACCCGGGAACCACACGCTTGGGTATCGGTACCAGCTCACCGGCAACCACACTTGATATTGGAGGCACCGCCCGCATTCAAAATCAGGGAGAATTCAGATTTGCTGACGCAGATTCCAGCAATTATGTTGCAGTTCGTGCACCTTCCGTAATCGGCACAAACTTTACCCTTACTCTCCCAACAACTGCCGGAAATGCAAATGAAATGTTAACTACCGATGGAAGCGGAAATTTATCATGGACTGCTGCTGGAGATATTACGGCCGTGGGAGATGTGTCTAGCGGTGCAGCCTTTGATGGTACACAGGGAAATGTACTCCAGTTTGAAGGAAGTACTGCAGATGGCAATGAAATCTCATTAACTGCCACCGACCCTGATGCGGATAGAACGATTACACTCCCCAATCTCACCGGGACTGTCGCTCTGCTTGAAGGTACACAGACGTTCTCAGGTGCCAAGACATTCAGCGGCGGCTTAACGGCAAGCGGTGCATTTACTGCTTCAAGCACTATTACCTTAACTGGTGAAATCCAGGGAGCTTCACCCTTGATTCTCGAAGGAAGCACTGCCGACGGAAATGAAACAACAATCGCTGTTACCGATCCTTCCGCCGATCGAACAATCACCATTCCAAATGCATCAGGAACCGTTGCCGTATCCGCCTCCGGACCAATTGCCCTTTCAGCTGCAGGAGATATTTCCTGTACAACCTGTCTTACTACAACTTCGAACTTGTTTACGCTTGCCGGAACTTCTGGTTCTAACCAGACTATTTCTACCGGAGACACAGTTACCATTGCAGCGGGAACCGGAATAAGCACCACAGGAGGAGCCACTGATACAGTCACTATCACCAACACAGGCGTTACTTCTCTTGCAGGTACAACAAATCAGGTTTCCGTTTCAGCCTCAACAGGTTCCGTCACACTAAGCTTGCCACAGAATATCAACACAGATGCAAACGTAAACTTCAATACCTTGACTCTTGATGCACAGGCTGGATTAACGCTCAATCCATTCGGAACTTCTGCCGGAAATACTTCGGAAATCAGATTGAGTGAACTGGTAGCAAATGGTTCCAGTTATACAGGGTTTAAGGCTCCTGATTCACTCGCAAGTAGTCTTATATATACTTTACCGGACGTTGATGGATCGGATAATTATGTGCTTACCACCAACGGGAGTGGCGTACTGGCCTGGGAATCGGTAACCGGTGCCGGTGGTGGATCTATTACGGCCGTAGGAGATGTAAGCAGTGGGGCAGCGTTTAATGGTACACAGGGAAATGTTCTCCAGTTTGAAGGCACAACTGCAGATACTAACGAAATTTCATTAACTGTTGCCGATCCCGATGCAGATAGAACAATTACCCTCCCCAACCTTACTGGTACAGTGGCTTTGCTTGAAGGCACGCAGACGTTCTCCGGTGCAAAAACATTCAGCGGTGGACTTACTGCAAGCGGTGCATTTACAGCCTCTTCAAATATCACCTTAAGTGGTGAAATCCAGGGAGCTTCACCGTTAATTCTAGAAGGATCCACCAGCGATACGAATGAACTGACACTTGCTGTAACAGATCCTTCCGCCGACCGCACTATTACATTCCCGAATGCAAGCGGAACAGTAGCAGTCTCAGCTTCGGGACCAATTGCATTGTCAGCTGCGGGAGATATTTCCTGTACCACCTGTGTAACCACAAGCACCACCTTATTTACCCTTGCCGGAACTTCAGGATCAAACCAAACCATCGTATCAGGAGATACCGTTACCATCGCGGCAGGAACTGGCATTTCAACTTCAGGCGGAGCAACGGATACCGTTACCATTACCAACACCGGTGTTACCCAGCTTACCGGAACTGCAAATCAGGTTTCAGTGTCTGCTTCAACAGGTTCAGTTACACTGAGTCTGCCACAAAACATCCATACCGATGCGAACGTGAACTTTAACACTCTTACTCTTGATGCGCAGGCAGGATTAACTTTGAATCCGTATGGTACCTCAGCCGGAAATACTTCGGAAATCAGGTTGAGTGAACTGGTAGCAAATGGTTCCAGCTACACAGGCTTTAAAGCTCCCGATTCTCTTGCCGGAAACGTAATCTATACTCTCCCCGATGCCGATGGTTCAGATAACTACGTCCTTACCACAAACGGAAGCGGAGTACTGGCCTGGGAATCAGTAAGCGGTATTGGTGCAGGCGGAGATATTACTGCTGTAGGAGATGTAAGCAGCGGTGCAGCTTTTGATGGAACACAAGGAAACGTTCTTCAGTTCGAGGGTAGTACTGCAGATGGGAATGAAATCTCATTAACGGCAGCTGATCCAGATGCCGATCGGACTATTACGCTCCCCAACCTCACTGGTACAGTTGCTTTGCTTGAAGGAACACAAACATTCTCAGGAGCAAAGACATTTAGTGGTGGACTTACCGCTAGCGGTGCGTTTACTGCAAGTTCCAACATCACCTTAACTGGAGAAATCCAGGGTGCTTCGGCATTTATACTTGAAGGTTCGACCGGAGATACAAACGAACTTACTTTGGCACTTACAGACCCAAGCGCTGATAGAACAATTACTTTCCCCAATGCTTCCGGAACTGTGGCCGTTTCTGCTTCAGGACCTATCGCACTTTCAGCAGCCGGCGATATTTCCTGTACAACCTGTCTTACAACCAGTACAACTCTCTTTACGCTTGCAGGTACTTCTGGATCGAATCAGACTATCGTCGCTGGAGATACTGTTACTATTGCAGCAGGCACAGGAATTAGCACAACAGGTGGTGCAACGGATACCGTTACCATCACCAATACCGGTGTCACCCAGCTTACCGGAACTGCAAATCAGGTTTCAGTGTCTGCTTCAACAGGTTCAGTTACACTGAGTCTGCCACAAAACATCCATACCGATGCGAACGTAAACTTTAACACCCTTACCCTTGATGCACAGGCAGGGTTAATATTGAATCCGTATGGAACATCGACCGGAAACACCGCTGAAATCCGCTTTAGCGAACTCGTTGCCAATGGATCCAACTACACTGGATTTAAAGCTCCCGATTCTCTTGCCGGAAACGTAATCTATACATTACCCGAAACTGACGGCTCACCTAACTATATCCTTACTACCAGCGGATCGGGTGTATTAAGCTGGTCCGACTCTTCTTCTCTTGCTGCCGGTGATATTACGGCCGTGGGAGATGTGTCAAGTGGAGCAGCATTTGATGGAACACAAGGAAATGTGCTCCAATTTGAAGGAAGCACCGCAGACGGAAATGAAATATCATTAACAGCCGCGGATGCAGATGCCGACAGAACAATTACCTTACCGAACTTAACGGGTACTGTTGCCCTGCTTGAAGGAACACAGACATTCTCAGGTGCAAAAACATTTAGTGGTGGCTTAACTGCAAGTGGCGCGTTTACTGCAAGCTCAACAATTACATTAAGTGGTGAAATACAGGGAGCTTCCCCGTTGATTCTTGAAGGATCGTCAGCTGATAATAATGAACTTACTCTTGCTGTAACCGACCCTTCAGCTGATCGTACAATCACCTTCCCCAATGCTTCCGGAACTGTGGCCGTTTCAGCTTCGGGACCGATTGCATTGTCAGCTGCAGGAGACATTTCCTGTACCACCTGTCTTACTACATCATCGAACTTGTTTACCCTGGCAGGCTCATCAGGGTCGAGCCAGACAATTGCTGTTGGGGATACTGTTACGATTGCCGCCGGTACCGGTATCTCAACTTCAGGTGGAGCCACTGACACAGTCACCATCACCAACACCG
>CAYOVA010000033.1:0-12884 GCA_964407325.1 uncultured Gammaproteobacteria bacterium
TTGCTTTAGGAGCGATTTTAGAAGGTCTTGCCCGAAGTTTAAGCAGTGGCAACAACACAGCGCTTCTTCACGACACATTGGCTCAAGTACATGCAAAAGATCAGTTTAGCCATGTACTAGGTCGTATTATGGCGATGGAACAACTGGCATTTGGAATATCAGCAATCGTCGGAGGGTTCCTTGCTACCTACAGTTTCGGCTGGGTGATGTGGTTGTCAGCACTGTTTCAGGTTGTTTGTCTTGTACTTGCACTGTTTATCGAGGAGCCACGCATTCATATCGAAAAGCATGCCGGAAACGTCTACGACCATTTGAAAAGTGCAATTGCAGAAGTCTGGCGTTCCGCAAAACTGCGGAAGCTCACCATTGCCAGTTCGTGGGGATATGCCTTTGGTGAAACTGCATGGACCTTCCAAGCCGCGTTTTTCAATCTGCTTTGGCCGGTGTGGGCAATTGGGATATCAAAAGGAACGTCAAATGTCATGGCGGCGGTCAGTTTTCATTATGCAGGACGGATAATTGGGAAGTTTGGAGCTTTGCGCACCTGGCTGGTCGGAGATGTCTTAGGGCGGGCAATGAGCATTATCGCTGCGGCCTTTCCTACCGTCGTCTCACCCGCGATATTGACCTTTGTATCAGCCTTCCACGGCACCGGAAGCGTGGCCAAAGAAGAACTTTTGCAGAAAGAATATAAACCTCATCAACGGGCGACAATGGGATCGGTAGTATCGTTTATGGGAAGCTTATTGTTTGCAGCCGTTTCGTTTGCAACCGGCTTGCTGGCAGATATATTTAGTGCGCAAGTTGTGTTTTTGGGATTGCAGCTGTTGATGCTGCCAACGTTGGTGTGGATGTGGCGGGAGACGAAGAAGGATGGTGTATAAGCATACAGCGAAAGAACCGAATGATTGCAATCGTAGACTTTGCAAATGTTTGACATTGTAATAAGCCTATAGTATAATTAGACCTATGTCAGAAGCACTCAGTAGCTTATCAGAACAAATAGCAGGTTTAGAAACTACTCACGACGGTGAGCAAGCTCTTCGTGAATTATCACCACTTCTTTTGCAACTCATACATGGTATTGCCAATGGCGAAACAATCATACTTCATTCAAATACTCCAGGTGTTTTTCATACTGAATATCAACCAGCGACAGCATTAACTTTTGAGGAAGATATGATATCCAGGTTTAAAACTACCTTAGAAGGAAGAAGAATTGCAGAGTTTTTTGGAAAAAGAGCTGAAAAATATGGTCTAACTGAGACAGACTTTAATATTATCGCACAACTCTATACTGAAGGTAAATTAAGAACCTATGATCAAGTAGTAATGAATGCACAACAAAGAAGTAGACAAAAGAAAATACCTTTTATGCAAGCAGTTTTCTCAATCGTTGCAGAGACTAATTTAAAACAGTTACCTCCAACTCCCGAAACTACTCTTCCTGAACAGTATGGGTATGAACCCGGCATTGCTGAAAGTCCACAACCTTCCCCAGATCCCCAAGCTACCCCACAAATTGATCTTACAGGTTTAGATAAATTAACCAGGCGTCTTGGGTGGAGATCAAGAGGAGATGTCGCACGTCCAAAAATAGATAAAGGATCACTTCATAGAGAGCAAAACTTTAGAGACGCACAAAAGGAAGAGTAATAGTCTAAAGGTGGGGAGGTAAATCAAACCTATCGATCTACCACCCTAAAATTAAACCTATAGTACAATCTACATGATATAATACCCTATGACACGTGACGAACGCCCTCAAGGTTATATCGACAAATCACTTTTTGTAGATGATGGGACACTTCAGACATTTGATCAAATTCCTGTATATGATCCAAGTGTGTATACCCATGCTGTTTTTCAGGCTGCACCGAAATTGTTTGAAATGCCGGTAAACCGGCTTAACATGGCAGACGGAACTGTTTTACTTCCTATCCTGGCCAATCATCGCTTAAGAATCCAGAATCCAACTTTTTTTAATCGTCTACCAGGCGCAAAACGGGAAGAAATTGCAGCTGCAGCATATATGTTTGATAGTGTAAACAATGCCATTATTGCTTTAGGAACCGATGGTATTCAGTATGTTATCGACTGCCGCTACTATGGAGTTGCGGAGGCCCAACAGGAACAAACACGTGATACCATTCCTTTTCGAGCAACAAACAGTGACGGCTCGTTATTTGTACTCTTTGATGCTGGTGAACCACGCCCTTTTGACCCCGCAGATGCCGGTATTTTTATCCCTGAAGTTGACACAGATAAAGTGCACACAGTTGTTTCACTGGGAAAAGGTGAAAAAGGAATACAAGGTGCAATACAGCGCCATGCTGATTTTTACCTGAACATACTTATGCTTGCTGATCCGAGAAGACATGAATATATGCTTGACCTGGAAATGGGGCAGATTCGCCAAGCATACTTGCGATTACGGGGAGAAGAAGTTGCCTCTATATTTCCAACTGGATTTATCGAAGAAAAATATCAGGCAGCGTCCCGCAACTTCTCACGTATGCGGCTATCTCAATTACTTCAGGCTACACGAATAACAAGAGAAGATGCAAAAAGTATTAAGACAGTTATCGAAATGGTCGAAGCAGGAGAGGTAGAAACACAAGCAAATGTAGATGCGTTGAAAAAGCGATTTAGTGAGTTAAAGAGATCTTCCTTGATTACCGATAGTTTGGGGAAGTAAAGATTTTGGAGCTTTGCTTACAGAAAAGCGGTAGTCGAGTATTTCTCGTTCTACTACAATAGGTAATTTGACAGGGAGCGCATGTGCGCCCCCTGTCTGTGCGGATTACTGAGAACCCTTGTTATCGCGGGTTGCAGACACCAGAGATCATCTGCGCCTCGCCCACAGGTCGCCTTCCGGAAATACGTCCGGTCGGGTGCCTATAAGCCTAAGGTTGGTTGAATGGGTACTATAGCGGTGGATGGAGCCGTCCGGCTTTAATCTCACCAGCACTTTGTTATCGGCAGTATCCCGGGCAGTGTAGACCGCCCACCATTTGTTCATCCTGAACTCGTACCCGAGCAGCTGCCCATTGTGAAACCGGTTTGCAATGCGATCGGGGTCTTCTTCGATTGCCCTGTTATACGCACGGTTGTACGACCCATGAGCATACTGTAAAAACAGTGCTGAGAAAATCATCGTCTCAAGCACGATCAGCAACGCCACCCGAACCTCCTGCGACAGACTGTTCATGAAATGCTGGAATTGAATCATGCCTTCCATTGGATTGCCCTCCTCTACGAAATACGAATACTGCTGTAGCAAAACGTCTCACCAGCCAGCTAATGACAGGTCAGGTTACCACGTGTGCAATTATAGCATAGATGAGTTATTGCATTACATAACTTTTCACAGTATAATTCCTCCTATCAATTATTTATCCAGTAGTGATAATGAAATCTGCAAATAATAGTATGCACAATACTGCTGAAACCGAAAATAAAACACCGGTAAAACAGCAAAAAATACGATCTCCAAAGGCCAACTTCTGGCGGAATGTACTATGGTATGTTTTAGGGTCGATAGCAATTAGTTTATTTATTGAACAAACCCTCCTGTTTTCGCTTGCACTTATCCTGTTTATTTCGTATCGCACTGTTGTTAAAACAGGTTCGTGGAAGGGAATGTTTGCGCCGGTAATTGGTTCCAGCCTTATGCAGCTGCTGTATTTTTTTAGCGTTCGAGTGGAAGTAGCAGATATGGGGGTGTTTTTAGTGTATCAAGCGGTATCTTTGCTTGGTGTTGCTGCTGTTGCAGGTATTGGTGCTGGAATTGGCTATCTGGTGGTGCGGAACAGGCGAAACAAAGAAGAAATGGAGCAGAAAGCAAGGCAGGAAAAAAAGCAGTTTCAGGAGCGGGTAAAGAAAATGACAGCTGTTCTCATATTGGGAGCATTTATGGGAATGCAGGTATTTGCTCCTGTTGGTGTTGCTGCCGCCACAGTTATGAGCAATGGAAAGACCAAGCAGTCGATCGATGAGTTTATCAAAACATACGATGAAAATGCAGACTACCAGCCGCATACCGAACCAATTGTAGAATATGTTGGTGGAAGCGGCCTGGCAAGAGGGGGAGGTGCTGAAAATGGCACGCACGTAAATACGAATGAAACTCTCCAGCTACCCCACTATCCGCAGCCAGTTCAGAACAAAAATATCTTTGTATCGGCGTACAACGGAATAAGCGGATGGGTAGGGCAACTGGGAAAGGAAGTTGTTAAAGCAGCCGGAAATGGAATCCAGTATTTGGAAAAGAATGCGACCAATCCCGGCAAAATGGCACAGGACATCTCGTATATTGCAGCCAACCACGATAAGTGGCGGCTCGAGGGCGCTCGCGACAAGGTAGGAGGCCAGCTACAGGGAATATGGGGAGTACTCAGCAACCCGATGCAGGCAATACAACACATTGCTGTGCCAGTCGCAGAAGTGGTAAAAACATATGTGCTGGACAGTGTGGTGTATGCAATGGAACATCCGCTGCAGGCAGTCCAGGCTGTGATAAGTGCTCCCTTTGTCGGTGCAACTTCGTTTTTTGCAAACTCTGTGAACAATTCAGTAAGCAAGAATTATCACGGCGGCTGGCAGGGATTGAACAATGATGTTGCAACCGCACTCGAAAATCCGGAAACATATTGGAATGTAGTACAGGCACCCTTTACCGAGCGCACTGTCGAGCTGTTTGAAGAAGGGGAGTACTTTCAAGCAATGGCGCGAGCAGAAGGGGAGATGGGAGTAGAGGTAGTGGAGCTTGCTGTGGGGGAGGCAGCTATTGCGAGGTTGCCGGGGGCTGCGGGGAGGGTGATGGCGAAAGTGGAAAGAGTAATGGGTCGGGAACAGACAGTAGATGAAGTTATGCTTTCCTATACTCCACTTGATCAAGATTTTTTTAGAAATTCTGGATTATCACCTCAAGATTTTCATAAAGTGCAAATACTCAACAAAGCTTTTGGATTGAAGGCAGATTTATCAAATTGGGAAGAAGGAGCTGTTCAACACATGATAACAGGGGAGGTAAATAAGAGAGGAAAAGTTGTTGGATTGCATTCCGTACCTGAAGAAGCATCTCCAGCAAGAATTATCGAAGGTACAAAAACCGTCCCTGATAAAAATGGTGTTTTTCAAGCACAAGTTGAATTGTATGGTATGCCAAAATCCAATAATGGAGGAGTTACAACATTATTTCCGGAACATTGGAGTCATGAAAGAAAAATATATGAAGTTAACTCAGCTTATATGAATAAAAAATATATACCTGAAGATGACATCTATGAGGGAATATCAGATAGTGGGGTCACTATACGTATGTATATAAACGAAGAATCAGGTAAAATTAAATCACCGTTCCCAGTTTATGAACCATAATATGTCAATCTCGTATAAATTAGTAGAAAGATTAATAGAAGGATCTGAAAAAAAAGATATTTCAATTCTTCTTCCAGATGAATATAAACAAGTTCAGTTCTTCTTGAACGGCACAATGATAAAGACTAACGATGAAACAATAAATTGGGTAATTCAAGGAATAGAAGAAGTTATAGATGGAAAGTCAGAAACATTAGATCGTGACGGAGATGTGTATGGTTTAGAAATTAAAAAAGACTTAACTAGAGCATACAACATCTTCGATGATGAAAAAGATATAGTCAATGAATGTACAATTGAAACAAATAGTCTTCTTGAACTTGCTAAGGAATGGAGAAAAGAACTCCAGAACTTTAGGTTGAAATAGTAAAGCAACGCCCTCTTACTTCAATTTATACTTAATTTATGAATATACAAGATATCAATACATTTGAGGATCAGCAAAATTTTAGAAAACAATATCCAAAGATTACTCAGCTTTTTGGAGCTTATTTCAATGAAGATGCACTTGAGCCAGATGATGACAATCAAATGCAAAGAACGACTCAAGATGTGTTAGATGAATATGTAAAATTACATAAAGGGGATCTTGATGGAACAATAGAAGAATTAAATACATTACTACAAAGTTATCGTTCTGAACAAGAAATCGATACAGCTTTAGATTTACTATCTCTAAGAGTTGCTCCTACTAAAGAAGAATATCCAACTTATCGAATATGGCTTGAACATTTAATTGAATTTTTTAAAGAAGAAGTTGAAAAGAAATAAGAGTAAATTGCTAATAGTTTCATGAAGAGAGGATACAAGCTTTGTAACACTGCATCAATGAAAAATAATAATTTAGAAATAAACAAAGGTTTAGTTTACGATCAAACTGATTTTTATAACAATATTCCGAACAGATATCCAAATCTTCATTATTTCTTTTCCAATTTTAGAGGAGATGATTTAGATGTGACAATTCCTGAAATACTTCAAGAATTTATTGAAACACATCAGAATAATAAAGAAAAATTAAAATTGACTGTTCAAGAACTAAATCAACTTATAAATGAAAACTGGGATGAGAAATATTTAAAGGAAATCATGGTTAAACTTGAAGCTTGGATGTCAATTGAAGATGATGAATTTAAACCTTCTGCACATACTTATAAGGAATGGATTGTTGACTTAAAAAAAGAGTTAGAGAAGACTTTGCAATAAGGTATTGCAAAGTAAGAGTTTTTTATCCCCTAAACGAATTACTCTTTACAATGTTTACGCTATAAGACCTATTCCTCATACTGTCTTCTTCGTAAATAAAAGGCGAGGGTTTCATAGTTTTCGTCAAAGCATCAAGGAACTTATTGAATTCATCGTGAGAGTCGAAATCTTTCTTTTCTACTTTGTAATCAAGTATCTGCTTGACTGCTTCTTCTACATCCTTTGAAATAAGTGGCTCATCCGACTTACCATGCTCAATATGGAAACGCAGTTGTGGCTCCCATGGATCTGAACAGTACTGAGACAGGTGTGTTACGAAATCGGGCTCATATCCATGCTCACCTATCCAATTATCTGAATGTACCCACATATACTGACCATCATGTTTTTTGTGCAGTTTTTCCTGCAGTTCAGGAGTAAGATTGTCCCACTTGTACAATGATATAAGCCCTTTCTCATCTTCGTTTTTTGGAGTTATTTCCTTGAGTGGAAGTCCCGTTACCTTACTTAATGCAGTTGCCAAAATTTTACTTTGATAATTATCTACAAAAAGAATAGTCTTTACTCCCAAGTTTAGTTTTTTCATTGCTTCCGCCATCCGTATAACGCCTATTTTCATAGAGAACACATCTTCCTGTAACGCTCCAAATCGACCATGCATTTGATCCCATCCAAATGGAGAATAGTAGAGTAATATAGAACCATTAATAATAAAATGCCACTCACGCAAATCGTTTTTTACAAGATAAATCTTTTTAGATATTGCATCATGTCTGGTTATAAAGTTACGTACTCTTTCAAGGAAAGTAGTGTGAAATTGTGCAGTGCTATCATAATTTTTCTTCATTAACTCGAATGCTTTTTTCGTTTGAACAGGATATCCTGCATTTATTGCATTAAAAGCAAGAACGTAAGATAAATAAAGGCTTTTCTCAACAATAGGAAGGTTCTCCTGAAGAATTTTCATTGCCTCTTCGTTATAGCCAGAACGCTCGAGCGCTATTGCATATTCCGTTACAACAGCTTCTTCCTTTAAACCACTGTTATAGAGCATCCGGAAAATATTTGCAGCAAATTCCGGCCATTCTGCATCAATAAGAGCGTAGGCAAGATTAAACAACTCCGTACCATCAATTCCTTCTTTCTGAATAGTTTTTGCTGCCTTGAGGGCTGCAGGGATGTTAAAGTGTTCTATAAGTAGGATAAAAGTATCGATTATTACTGGAAAAGTTGCCTGATACGTGATAAAGTCAGTAGGATAGTCTACAACTTTCCGTAGGAGATTGTTTGCTTCCTGAAGCTCCTTTGCAGCAATATGTGTCTTAACGAGTTTTATCGTCTGATCAAAATCAACATTTGACATGGTGTAATTATACCACATTGACCTTATTATTCAATAACTCACATCTAAATCTACATAATCTATAGGAAGAAATAGCTATTAAGAAGTCTTATTCTTGTTTTGAAGATTCATCACCACAATAGACAGTAGCAACAAAACACTCGCAATAATCTGATGGGTAGACACCGATTCTCTAAACAACAATATACCCGCTAATGATGCCCACACAATCTCCAATGAAAGGATAATAGTTCCAAGATTTAGGTCAAAATGCTGGAATCCGTAAGCTGTTAAATACGATAACAAGAAGAGATTCAACGAAAAGAATAGCAACCACATAAAAGCTCCAAAATCCAAGGGTTTTAGCAGCGACAATTCATTCGAAAAGAACACAAAGACCAATCCTATTAACAAAGCAGCTATCATCTGGTAAAAGACAAGAGTGAACCTTTCAACCTTCCCGCCGAGAAACTTTTTCATGCTGTTTGAAAGAACATCGCAAAAACCTGCCAGTCCGGCAAGTGCCATACCTATATCGATTGATCCAATACCTGTTGGGAAGATAAAAGCGATAAGCGCAAGTACTGCCAGAATAAAACTTATGTTTTTCTTGAAGCCAAGTTTTTCTTTAAAGTAGAGAAGACCTACGATGAGCGAAAGTATCAATGTAACACTGTAGAGACTGAAAACCGCTTTGGTAAGAGTAGTGACTATTACTGCATACGTAAACGTATACACAGCAAGGGCAAAAGACACGGAATGAACAATCACAGGTACAATCAGCTTTTTCTCAATACGGAAGTTACTTCTATTCTTGATTACGAATAACGCAGCGATAATCAAAGCAACAATAGCAGAACGGGCAACTGTCATCTGATTTGCAGTGAGATATGGAGTAAGAACACGAACAACAACCCCAAAAACACCATACACAAACGAAGTCGCAAAAAGTGCAAGAAAGCCTTTTACAGATGACTTCATATTAGGAGAAGTATAGCATAAGAGATATACATAGCTGTTGTCAGCGCTTATTGTCTGTTTGTTTGGGGGGAAGGGGCAATGCCCCTTCCCGCCTATGCAGTCCGGCCGCACAGATTTTTACTCGTTGATGCGAACGTGGAGGTTGCCCTCTGGCAGGACGATGTAGTAGACCCCTTCATCCACGCATACCCTATAATTTACCGTACGGCTCCCGCGGCTCAGTGTCAGGTAGGTGTAGCCCTCCCAGACACTGTAATCAAGGTACTGTTATCCTTGCTTGCGGATTGTACTCCAGGGGAGCAGTCTCGATGTTGGACTTCTGGTGAAGCCTAATAACATATCGACAGGAGGACGCGGATCGGAGCTTACTGACTCCTCTGGCCTCCCCCACAACCAGCCGTATCCGAACAGGGCTCCGATGAATCTTCCTACTGCCCTCATGTCGATCCTTTCCGTTTAGCCTATATGACACAGTTGGCGTTATTATACAGGTTTTTTTGAATAATTAAGTAGTATTAGTCAGATACAAAGCTATAAACATTCTGTTCCTGCTACGACTGGTGAGAATGTAATTACGAATGGAAGGCTTCCGTTGGTTGTGTATCCTTCTTCATCACAATCACCTTTCCTGAAGTAGTGTTTTCTTCTTTACATAGCTCAACAATTTTCTGCGCGATAAGTTCAGGAGCAATGGCATCTTCCATGTATTGGGGGAAGTACTTGTTATATGCCGAGGTAGCCGTATCAGAAGGGGAGACACAGTTTACCTGAATCCCTTTTTCCTCCAGCTCCTGGGCAAGTGCAATGGTAAGATCCTCAATAGCCCGCTTGGAAACATAGTAGGGAAGCCAGCCCTTTGCTCCGTTTTCAAAAGTCCCGGAGAGATTGACAATCTTGCTGTTCTTTTTCATAAGCGGGAGGAACGCATGAGCAAGTATCGTTGGAGCGGTGAGGCCAACAGTGAGAGTATCAAGGATAACCTGTTGCTGGAATGTCTCAAAGTCGCGGCCGGCATAGACCTCATCCTTGCCATGCCAGATACCGGCGATGTTGATAAGCGCATCGAGTTGAGTGACTTTTGATTTGAGTTTTGTAACTGCTTCGTTGATAGAGTTTATGTCGCTGAGGTCTGCGTGTACCACTTCGGCTTTCCCTTGAAGTTCTTCAATTTTGGTAGCAGTTTTTTGAAGGGCAAATTCATTTCTGCCAAGTAAGTACATTATATAGCCGTGCTTTGCGAGTTCTATTGCAGTTGCCCGACCAATTCCGGTGGATGCGCCGGTGATGATGGCGGTTTTCATAGGAGTATTATACTACTGCAAGGTAATTTAGTTCGACATTGACAATTGTATAAGAAAGCGTAAAATGCAATAAAATGAAAAACGTATGCTTATACATAGATGAATCAGGGATAGGAAATCCGAAAGCAGCACAATCTCAACTGTATATCCTTTCTGGCTGTCTTGTGCAAGAGCATGCTCAACATGAAATGAAGGTAAAAGCAGATCAAATAAAATATAAGTATTGGGACAAAACAGAGGTGGTATTTCACTCAAAAGAAATTGCACGAAAAGAAGGAGAGTTTAAAATTTTTAAAACAAATTCTGCTGAAAAAGACTTCCACAGAAACCTGTTCGATTTTCTCCATACAGCTGCGTTTCAAATGTTTATGGTTGTTGTTGATTTAAAGAAAGCACGTCAGTTAAACTGGAACGATAAAAAAGTCTATGAAGAAACAGCAAAAGTAATAGTGAAGAATTTTTTACTTGCATTACTTGCTCAGGAGAACGTACGTGGTAGGCTCATAATTGAGTCCGCTACATCACAAAAAGATTTTTCATTTCACAAAGCAGCTGTGTTTCATTTATCAAACGGAATATCTGAGGTTGGAATAACAGCAAAACAAGTACAACAGGTTTTGACACAAATCTCTTTCGTTACCAAAAACAACCATGATATCGAAGAACAAATAGCTGACCTCATGGCATACCCCGCAAAGTTGAAATTTTTGAAGAAGAAACAAGCTGATCTGAATGAATACGACAAAAATATATTAAGAATACTGAACAGAAAACTGTTTAAAATGCACCCTGATACTGGAGCAAAGAAAAAGAAGTTTTACGAAAAGATTGATAGCTTTAGAATAATTCCCTAACGCAAAAAAACCGGGTCGTGGCATCGCGCTCACTTACCGGTTTTCAGCATTACCAAGTATAATCCACCCTCCTGAAACTGTCAACGATAAACCGGTAAGAAGCTGTAATGGGTCCTGTTATGTGGGTTTGTTAGTTGCATTGCTGCTGGCGTTGCAGTGCTTACTGGGGCATTATCCTGGCAGTACGCATGGAATCGATAGGATTATTTGCAGGGGATCTGCTGTTTGGCAGTGCGTTTTTGGGTGTTGTGCTGTTGGCCGATTCCGATTCACCAGGAGTTGCTTCGCTGGGAGTGCAGTTGCGCTTTTGACTGCGTTTGTGTTGATGTGGAAGCTGGGAGGGGAAGAGTTGACTAAATATATTCCGCATTATTAACGCATAGCTTGTTAACTAACTATCTAAACTCTTTTTTCTCTTGACAAATAAGTTTATTTATAATAGACTCTTTCTATGCAAAATCAACAAAATAAAGAATCAACAAAAATACCGCAATCACGAAGTGCACCTTATCCTTATGTCTCTCTAAAAACTGCTATTGATACAATTACTCTCGCAAGACAATTCGGTGAGGATTTAACAGATGACCACCTAGCAGGAACAGGTTCTAAAGCAAGTGGTGGATATTTAAGAAAAAGAGCTTCTTTAAGCTATTATGGATTAGTAAATAAAAATGGTGAAATTTATAATCTCACTGATTTAGCAAAACGAATTATCTTCCATTCATCCGAAGACGAAAAAAATGAAGCTCTAAAAGAGGCATTTTTACGACCGGATATATTCAATAAAATGTTTGCAGCTACTCAAAAAGATATACCAATATCTGTCGAGTTATTGGGAAATATTTCGATTAGAACATATGGTATACAGCCTTCAGTAAAAGATCACTTTTTAAGTACTTTTATTAAAAGTGGTATTTATGTAGGACTCATTAGATACAAGGAAAGTGATAAGAGTTTCATCATTCTACAAGATAGACAAGTATCTAAGGTGGAGAATAATCCGGTAGAAGAGGAACTACTTGACCAACCTCAGTTTGTACTTTCAACAGAGATGAGACCCCCATCAAAGCATATGAATGAAGTAGTGCAATTAGACGAAGGGCAGTTTGACGAATATAAAGTATCACTCTCACAAGGGACTGCCCGACTCTTCCTTCCAAAGAATATGGACATAAAGGATTCTAAAAAACTTAAAGCGTTAATTGATGTTGCAACAGGTATTTATGATTAGGTGCGTTGGCAGAGAGGATGATCGCAATAGTCTCCAAAACTATATGTGTACTTTGAGCGGACACACATGGGTTCGAATCCCATACGCACCGCAAATACTATAAGTAAGTTTGACATTTCAAACTCCATAAGATACAATATGATGTACGCTCAAAGTACACATATAGGAAGCTCCGAAAGGAGCTTTCTTTTTTTATATAAGGTTAAACTACCGATATTCTATAGGTAAGCAAACTCCTAAATATCGATTAAACTTTTTTTGTTTAGTAATAAAGGGTGTGATATTCCTTTGAAACTGTTATACTATCCCCATGTCACAATCTAATCTCACCATAACCGTGACCACTTCTATCTTTCCTCACATGCCACCGCTTGCGGTGTAACTTTTAAGTACCCTCAAACCCTTTCAATACGCTAAAATACAAATTAATAGAAACAGGATGCGGAGCCGACGGGACTCGAAAGCGCAATTGACGCTTGTGACCCCAACGGGATTCACAACTGTCAATAATAATATGAAACAATCAAAACTCTTCGGCAAAACAAACAAAACAGCAAAGGAGTACGACTCCATCAATGCTACGTTAC
>CAYOVA010000034.1:0-11854 GCA_964407325.1 uncultured Gammaproteobacteria bacterium
ATAACTTTTAATACGTTTACACTCAGCTACGCACAACTGTGCTATACTCGGGTAACAGTATGAAATATTCTGCCATTCTTCCCATTTACAACGAAGAAACAAATATCCCCAGTTTGTATAAACGTCTTACGAAAGTTCTATCAAAGCTATCCTCTCAGTATGAAATTGTTTGCATTAACGATGGGTCGTGGGATAGATCTTATGATTTATTACTCAAACTGCATAAAAAAGATAAGAAAGTTAAACTTATAAATTTTTCCAGAAATTTTGGACATCAAATTGCAGTAAGTGCAGGGTTAGCACACGCCACAGGGGATAAAATAGCTGTTCTGGATGCAGATTTGCAGGATCCACCAGAGATACTTCCGGAATTCTTTAAAAAACTTGATAAAGGGTATGATGTTGTATATGCAATTCGCAAAAAAAGAAAAGAAGGGGTTTTGAAAAAGGCGGCGTATATGCTCTTTTATAGAATACTGCGTCAACTTACTCAAACAGATATTCCCCTTGATTCTGGTGATTTTTGCGTAATGAAAAAGCGCGTTGCACAAGCTCTCAGTTCCTTACCTGAAAGGAACAGGTTTGTTCGGGGTTTACGGAGTTGGGTGGGTTACAAACAAACAGGAATAGAATACGAACGCGATGGTAGATTTTCAGGTGAAAGTAAATATTCATTAAGGAAAATGTTCAGGTTAGCTTTTGACGGTATATTTTCTTTTTCCTATGTTCCCTTACAGTTTATGTTTTTGATAGGTCTTATTTCACTTGTACTTTCCTGCGTAGGGATTATCCTTGTAGTGTACTACAAATATTTTACGCCTTATTTTGATCGTGTCCCGGGGTTTGCCACAACTACTATCCTTGTTTCTTTTATTGGTGGGTTGCAAATGTTTTCCATTGGGCTAATGGGAGAATATGTCCGGCGAGTTTATGACGAAATAAAACAAAGGCCGTTGTATATAATTGAATCTGCTTATGGATTTTCTCAAAAAGTATTTTCAAAAAGGTGACTACATAAACATAGTTTTACTCTTAACTCTTTTTCTAATCACCCGTTTATGGGGAATACTTGATCTTCCTATTTTTATTGATGAAGGGATCTATATTAACTTAACAAAATTAATGATTCAAAGGCCGGAATTACTGTTTAATCCGCTTGCTATTGAAGGAAAACCGGTGTTTCACTTCTGGGAGATGATTCCATTTTTTCATCTAATGCCTGATAATCTGCTTCTTGCAGCACGTATTACATCCGTTTTTAATGGCCTTGTTGCTGCCGTAGGATTCTTTGTGTTAACAGCATATTTATGGGGTAAAAAGGCAGGATTTATTGGGACACTTCTTTTTATTACGTGTCCCTATTTTCTTTTTTATGATCGCGTTGCTCTTGTGGACTCTGTAGTAAACGCTGTGTATATATGGATACTTTTGTTCTCATTTCTTTTAATAAGAACTCAAAGGTATCAGATAGCGCTGGTATTTGGATTGATTGGAGGAGTTGGTTTACTGATCAAATCAAATGTTCAGGTTTTCCTGGGGTTAAGCGCACTCTCCCCTGTTTTAATCTGGCAGGAAAAACATTTTAAATCGAAGGTAATCAGATTCTGCATACAATTCTTCATTGTTCTGGCAATCAGCCTGGCCTTTTATAACTTTCAGAGAATCTCAGAATATTTCCCTTACCTTTCAAAAAAAAATGCTAACTTTGTAATTCCTCTATCGCAGTTTTTGCAACATCCATTCGAATTAATTCCGGAAAATGTTCGAAGGTTTTCCAGTTTTATTATCTGGGAGACTGCCCTACTCCCACTTATTTTAGCACTGGGCGGTTTTTACAAACTGTATTTTAAAGACCGGAAGGTATTTGTATTCCTGGCCTTATGGTTTGTTTTACCGTCAATAGTTTTTATATGTTTGTTAAAAGTATTTCTCCCCCGGTACATTATTTTCTTAACAACTGAAATAATTTTAGTAGCCACCTACTACATCACACACCAAAAAAGGGTAAATATCATGAAAGCACTTATTGTCATTGTTCTGTTTGTAAATACTTTCTTAAACATTCAAACTCTTTCTCATGCTGCTAACCTCTATTTTCCTTTTGAGAGGAACCATTTTGCGCTAGGTTTAGGGGCGGGATGGGGAGTTCAGGAAATAGTAGATATAGCACGTATTGAAGCACAAAAAAAGCCGGTTATTATTGTTACACAGGGAACCTATGGAATACTTGGAGATGTATTTTCATCTACTCTTAGCTTACACGAAACAAATATCCGGATAGATCCATACTGGCCTTTAACACAAAAAGAACTGGTGATATATTCCAATGAAATCAAAACCAAAACTGTTTATGTTGTGTTTACAGATAAAGTCTCAGGACAGTGGCCGCTTGAATTAATCAGAACATATCCAAAACCAGGAAATCAGGCTCCTCCACTTCATTTATACCGGTTTACCGGCGTGATGAAGAATCTTTAGAATCAACAAAAAGATGAATTCTGGTAAGTAGTATCAGAAAACTAAATACTCCAATACCCTTTACTAAGTCTATAAATGGAATTATTCTGAAGTATTTTGACAGATTTGGTAAGTAACCATTAATAATACTATGTGCATTGCCTTTAAACAGCCAGAAAAATAACATTGTTTCATTGCCAAATGGCATTTGAAGTATGGGGTTGGAACACAAAATGATAAAAACAGTCAGTGTGTATGCAAAAAGAATCCCTGCTATAACACGCCCTGTTTTATATGAAAAGGTTTCCACAAGTGCAAATCCAAGCATCACACCCATTCCACCCATAACGGGTAAATTATAGCGTCCTGGTGGGTTCATTCCTCCCATAACATACGGGAACATCGTAAAAAAGATTGTAAACGCAGTAGTAAGCGCAATAGGGAAAAGAAATTGGATTGCCTGAGCCAGTTTCATCTTTAATGCTTTTTTAACCATAATCCACCATCCATACAAGCAGTAAATGTAAAAAGGCGAAAAGATTAAAATACCATTTTCCCGATCTACCAGAATCCCAAGCAGCCCAGTTGGAACTTCCAGTAAGCTTAATGTTGTATTAGCCGCAATTGCATCCATTGCTCCCTTAAAGTTCCCGTCATAATACGAATTCAGCCAGCCAAGATATAGCAAAATCAGCCCTCCGATAAATACATCGAAAAGAAAAATCCGGTACAAAGGCATCTTTTTAAAATACTGCTGCACATTAATAAAAAAGGCGATCATTCCGCTAATTACAATAAATTTAATGTGCAGTGTGGGAATATAGGCAAGTATTAGTGCCAAAGCTATGCTGGAAATCCAGGTAAATCGAAAACGTGGATGCATAATGTAGGCTGTAGTACACGTTACCAGTGCAAAAAGCAGTATTTCAGGATATATCTGATTTGAAAAAATTCCGACTGGCAAAGAAAGTCCGGTTATCAGTGTGGTAATAAGTGTTATTCTCCGGGTAAAGTAGTAACTAAGCAAAAAATACATCCCAATCATCCCCACAGAAACGGCTAGAGCTGTAGAAATCCATACGCCACGTAAACCACCAAGAATGTAACCGGGTATTAGATAATAGGAAAACCCAATTTGGTGATATGCGTAGAGCTTGCCATTCAAGCCGATCATATGGGGTATTAACGGGGCGTTGTACCATTCTTTCCAGACTTCATCTTCATAATAGACAGCCATATTCTGCAAACTACCGTCCTGAACTAATGCATAGGTTTGCATAATGTAGTGTGGTTCATCGCCGTTTGTCCAGGCCATCCCTTCAGAACGCGGCACAAATGAAATAACGGTGTATACAATTGCAAAAAAGATAAAAAGATACAGAGGTTTTGTTAAATATCTCTCTATTATGTCCCATACAACTATGCCTTTTGAAAAATCAACTGCTGGGAGTTGAACACTAAAAAAATCCTTTTCTTTTTCCACAGCTTTTATTTTGGCTTTTGGCAAAGTGCTGATAAATGCCCCTGCCTTTTTCTGCTCCATTGCTATTGCAATCTCTTTTTCACTGGGTTTTCTTCCTGATACAGCAGCATATCCAGCTAAGATAAGTGTTTTTCTGGCATCGCGGAAAGGGTTTAATACAGTAAATACAATAAAGAAAAAGTAAATTCGAACTATGTCTAGAATGGTGTTCAGCTTAGGCATAACAATAGATCATTATACATGAAATCAATTCATGCATATCATATTTTACTCGTTCGTACACGTCTCCACTGGATTTGATACAATACTATGATGAATAAAAAGAAAACTCATAAACATATTACCCCGGATGAGCAATTATTCAATGAGCTTCGTGCAAACGCTGATTCTGAAGCTGCTTTTGACGCACATACAAGCCTGATACCATTAAAAAAAATCGTTCTCCGATTACTTCGTATTCATACCCGTATCCAAAGCCGCTTTAATGCTGCAGTAATTGCAATGTTTCAATCTATTCTGACGCAACTAAGTGATGAGATAGAGGGCATGTACAAAGTAATCAGTTCTATTCGGGAACGTACAGAAGGAAAAGTTGTAACTGACTATAAATCTATATACTTCCCCGCTCATGAGGAAGATTTTTATCTGTTTCAGCAGGAAAAATTCAGGGGGCCATTTGACCTGATCAAAGACAGGCAGCGACAATATATTCCGTATATTAAATCAATCCAGAAAGCCGGTAAAAATAATCCATTTATCGAAGTTGGATTTGGACGGGGTGAATTTATGGAATTACTCCGGGAAAACGGAGTGCAGAAAATAATTGGAGTGGAAACCAATTCAAAAAGGGTAAAAGAAGCAACTGATAAAGGCTTTGAAGCGTATCAAAGAAATGCTGTAGATTTTATAACCCAGTACGACGGCACTATTTCTGGAGTCTCTGCATTTCATGTTGTTGAACATATGACATTTGATGAAATTTTTGATCTTGTGTTTGCTGCCTATCAGAAAATGGTTAAGGGTGGGTTGGTTATATTTGAAACTCCTAATCCTGAAAATCTGCAGGTAGGAAGCTGGTCGTTTTATATTGATCATACTCATGTAAAAAAGTTGCCACCTAAATTCCTTGCTTCCATTTTCGAATATGTAGGGTTTCGGGAAGTTGAAGTTGTATACTCTTCCCCAATGAAACAAACTTTTAAAAATGAAATAGACAAAATGGTATATGGACCATTTGATTATGCAATTGTCGCGTACAAGTAACTATGGCAAAAAAGAAACTGGTAACCATACAAGCAGATTATTCAGCAGCAGAAATTGTTGAAGATGCAAAAAAACAATTAAAAACAGCCAGCGAACTCTATGAAAAGTATCTGGAATCGGAAGCATTATTTCATGTAGATACAGTTACCAATGCAGAATTTTTACGAAAAGGCTGGTCACAGAATACTATTCATAATGACCTGGTAGCAAAAGAAGCTACTGGCACATTTGCTTTTGTTATGAATCTGAAAGATGCAGAATGTATAGTTTTTCAGGCTGCTTTACAAGGTGATGACGTATATGTTCATCCTGCTACTATCACATTTAGCGCTGGTTCAACTGAACTTGGAAAAGTTGAGATACGGTACAGTCAGTTTTCTCAGTATCTTCTTACTGTTCCCGAAGAAACCAGGAAATCTCATGTAGTAATTAAGGGATCGATAGAAAAAGACGATTCTACTAAAGTACTATTCCGGTATTTTACTGCCACAAAAAAAGAGGTAACTGCAGATTCAGTAAGAGGTTCTCTTTTTGAACTGGAGAAAATGAAACGGGATACAAATCAACTTATCCAGATTCTTTCAATGCATAAAAACCCGGAACATTTACTCCCCGCCTCTGCTCAAAGAAGAGGTCTAAAAAAAGTAGCTAAAAAAATGGCTGGAGTAATGGCAAAAATTCCTCCAGTAAAAAAAATTTTAAAATCTCTCATACTTAAGCGCATTGTTCTTAAATTAATTCGCCCTTTTACTACGCCACAAATTCAATTTAATCAATATATGGTTGAACTATTGCAGTTGCAAACCAAAAGGCTTGATAAACTGGAACAGATTTTCCTCTCCAACTTGGAAGTTGATCCTCACCATGAAAAGAAAAATTCATCAACTGGTTGATACGCTAGTTCCCGGGGATGCTATCTCCAATGACTGTATGCAGATTCATTCATTTTTAAATGAATTAGGGTATGAATCACATATATATGCCCGTGCGAGCCTTATTCCAGCACCATTTATTCATAATTTTCGGAACCCTATTCCCGAAGATGCTGACATTATTTTTCATCATTCAACCTATAGTCCTTTAGTTGAAAGGGTTGCATATTTGTCAAATAAAAAGGTTTTAATCTATCATAACATTACTCCAGCCGCTTTTTTTAAAAATTACAATAGTGAGTTGTTACATTATTTTAAAGAGGCGGAGAAACAGAATTACTATTTATCACAAATTCAGTTTGATGGTGTGATTGGAGATTCCCGATACAATCTTTCGCAAATACAGGATTTTATTACAGCAAAAAATGAAGCCGTTATTCCCCCATTTCTCAGACTCCAGTTTTTTGATGATGCGGTTGCGTATAAAGTACCAAAAAGTCATAAGAAAAACGATTCGTTTACTATTCTGTTTGTAGGCAGATTTGCACCTAATAAACGGCAGATGGATATTGTAAAAATATTTGAGTTTTATGTTAAGTTTGTAAATCCAAAAGCAAAACTGGTACTTGTTGGACACCATTCATTTATTGATCCGTACTTTATTGAGATAAACAGGTTTATTACAGAACGGGATATTCCAAATATTGAAATATTGGGGTCCCTTACAAGTCTTCATCTTGCAGAAGTATACTCCATGGCTGATGTTTTGCTCTGTATGAGTGAACACGAAGGTTTTTGTATCCCTGTTCTTGAGTCTATCCATTTTGATGTGCCTGTATTAGCATATTCTCTACCGGCTTTAGAAGAACTTATTCCTTCTGAATATTTGCTCAATACTAAAGATGTAAAGACTGTTGCAGCGTATTTGCTTAACATTCAAAAAGATAAAGAATATAGGGACACGATGCTTTCAGAACAAAAAAAGGTTTTTAGTCGTTTTCAGGAAAGGGATATAAAAAACAGTTTTAAGCAGTTTATTAACCAAGTGTTTAACGCATAACATCTATGAAAAAACCAAAAATTGCTTTTGTAACAATGAGATATGGTGATGAAGTAATAGGTGGAGCCGAGGCGTTTTGTCGGATTATCGCCCAACATATGGCACAATTCTGGGATATAGATGTACTTACCACCAATTCAATAGACCATTTTTCCTGGGAACCAAAGTATAAGACAGGGAAAAAGAAGGAAAAAGGCGTAAACGTAGTTCGATTCGAAATTGATGAACGAAAAAATTTAGCTCACTTATCTGAACTGGGAAACAAACTTCTGGCCGGAACCTTTAAAAAAACAGATGAAGTTGACTGGATTAATACACAAGGCCCGATCTCAAAGAAAATGTTTAACTATATTAAAAAAAATGAAGAAAAATACGATGCTTTTTTCTTCTGGGGGTACTTGTTTGCCCATACTCATTACGGGTTGCCTCTTGTGGCAAAAAAATCAATTCTGGTTCCCTTTATCCATGATGAAGCATTCTTTTATTTTGATGTCTACAACACTATATTTAATGAAGCAAAAGGAATTGTGTTTGAAACTCCTGAGGAAGAGGAGCTGTTATTGAAGACACGTCCGAAAGCAACAAAAAAAACTGAAATTATAGGAACAGCAATTGACATCCCCCCGGATGTAACAAAAATTCCTCTTGAAGATCGACTCAAAGTAAATAATCCGTACATTGTGTATGTCGGTCGTATTGAACCGGCAAAAGGGGTTATTGATCTTGCAAACTGGTTTATTCAATACAAAAAAGATAAGCCGGGAAGCTTAAAACTGGTACTTGTTGGTAATACAAATAACGAGCTGCCGCAGTCTAAAGATATTATTCCTCTCGGGCCTGTTTTTGGAGATGCTAAATTTGCAATAATGAACCGGGCAAAAGTGTTAATTAATCCTTCTCCCTGGGAAAGTTTTTCTTTGGTTATAGCAGAAGCCTGGTTGTCGGGAACACCTACTTTAGTAAATGGTAAATGTTCTGTTCTAATGGGACAATCCAGTCGTTCTAATGCCGGTTTGTGGTATACGACATATGAAGAATTCAGGCAAATGTTAAGCATATTGCTTGATAATCCAACGCTTCAGGATAAAATGGCTGAAAACGGCAGAAAGTATATCCTGGCCAATTACACCTGGCCAATTGTAGAAGAGAAATATCAGGAGATATTAAAAAAGGTAATCGGAGAAATTTAAGAGTAGACTTTTTAGCCAATATGTTTTTAGGTCAGTGTCTGGATTTTTTTCTTTATTATATTTCCTATTTCTTCGATTGAAATAATTGAGTTATCAATTCTTTCACTGGATTTTAATCTACCAATAGCATTATTCAGTATTATGGACGAATCAATTGCTTCTCTTTTATAGGAATCATTTTTATGGCGTTCTGTTAATACCTCGTTCTTAGGAACAAGTGCAAAAACTGCGACTGTATCGATTGAATCAAAAAGATGGATCTGCTCTGAAATATGATTATCATCCATATACACAAAGCTAATTATGATTGTCGCGTATCCGGCCTCGTGATAATTTTTTGTGACGGCAGCAATATTTTTATATCGAAGTAACCTTAGGTTATTATTATTCCTGTTAAAAGGATTTACTCCTAGAAGTGTATCACCATCAATAAAAGCACTATTATCTGTAGTGTCAAGCAGGTGTATGGCTGTTTGAGTTTTGCCTGATCCGGGTGCGCCTGTAATGATAATTATCATAAGTTACTTCCCGTTAAAAATATCCTTTATCTGTTCCAGATTTTCATCAATCCACTCGATCATCTTCTTGATACCTTTATCCTTGCTGGTTTTTGGTTTCCATTTAAAGTCATTATAGGCTTTTGAAGTATCACAGATAAAGATCGGCTGATCGCCCGGGCGCCATTCACTGAATGCCGGTTTTAATTCAGTTTTAAGATTCTTTTCGAGGATTTCCCGGAATTCGTACCAGACAGAGATTGAGTTATCCAATCCTCCGCCGATGTTGTAGATTTGTCCGGCGGTTTTCTTTATATTCTGTACAGCTTTCAAATACGCATCACATAAATCTTCAACAAAGAGAATATCGCGTGTCTGCTTGCCGTTTCCATAAACAGTAATAGGTTTTCCAACTTTTGTTGCAATTGCGAACCATGCTACCCACCCCTGGTCTTCAATTCCAAACTGGTGGGGTCCGTATATACATGATTGTCGGAATACTACCGTTGGCATATCGTAAATTCTTCCATAGTCACGCACATACTGGTCTGCTCCCCCTTTTGAACATCCATACGGTGAATGGAAATCAAGCGGTTGTGCTTCGGTGACACCTTCTTTATGTTTCTTAAACTGATAGCGTGTTTTTGTTTCTACCACTTCAAGATCTGCCAGGTCGCCGTATACTTTGTTTGTTGAAGAATACATTACGATTGGTCGTACTTTCTGGGCGCGAACTGCTTCCAGAACATTAAAAGTTCCCAGTAAATTTATTTCAAAATCATCTCGAGGATCGGTTACAGATGTTGTTACAGCAACCTGTCCTGCAAGATGGTACACAACATCCATTCCCTTTACTGCTTTTAGCAGTTTTTCGTATTCGCGAAGATCGCCCTGAATGAACTTTACTTTCGGGTATGTTTTCCTGATCCATTTCAGATTCAACTCAGTACCACGACGGGATAAGTTATCAAAGATGGTAACGCTTTCACCCTTTTCAAGAAGCTTTGCTGCAAGGTTAACTCCGATAAATCCTGCTCCACCAGTAATTAAGTTATTCATATGTAATCTAAAGTGTAATGGTTAAGAATATAACACCCTGCGTACAGTAAATCAAGTTTCAGCTCAAAAAAAAGATGCTGTGATTATTTTCACACATAAATTACATTCATATACGCTAAACTAAAAATATGGCACGCTTACCAACAGTCGGAGGGGATAGTGGAAACTGGGGATCTGTCCTTAATGAGTTTCTTGGTGTGGCTCATAATGCTGGAGGCACGATAAAGAATTACTTTTATAACGTAAAAGATTATGGAGCTACAGGCGATGGGTCAACTGATGATACTGCTGCAATACAGTCTGCTATAGATGCAGTCCCTTCCCGAACAAATACAGGTGGAGGGATACTTTTTTTTCCACCTGGAGATTACAAAACAACTTCTACACTAACAATCACAGGGAATGCCAGACAACTGCACGTTATGGGTTTTGGTGCTTCCATACGCCCGACTGGCAACTTTTTTGGAATTACTATTTCAGATGTAGGCAGTACAGTTACACAAACTTCAATTTCTGGACTAACAATCTGGACCCGCGGTGATGCAAGTACAAAGGGCGGGATAGTTATTCAAAAGTCATGGAATGTACGTATAAAAGAATGTACGTTTGTAGCCGATGGTGCAAGTAGTAACTTTCAAGGGTGCATTGTGGTTCAGAATTCGGATTCATCAGATAACGATACAGGAAGTTTCTGGACGGTTATTGAAGATGTCTGGATACGGCAACTATCCGGCGGAACAGATACAGATATTCCTTATGGAATTGTTTTGCAAGGGAGTGCAAATGCCACCACTATTCGGGGTGGAGGAATAAGTGGCTGTGAAACAGCTGTTATTATCCGTCCGCAGTCTCCGGCAACAGCACAGACTATAAACGCTATTCTGATAGATGGCGTTGCTTTGGAAGGTAATACATACGGGGTAACCATAGATGGACAGGGAAGTGATGGTGGAGGGGGTTCGGGTCTGCGCATTGTAAACTGTCGTGCAGAAAGTATGACAACCTTTTTCAGGATTTTAAATCGAACGTCAGGTTTTGCGATTGCTCCTTATCTTGCTGGGAATCATTTAGTAAGCAGCGTTACCAACTACATGGAACGCCCTACAGATACGTCTACTGTACGCGTAAATAGCCTTGACATCGGCGCAACCCCTGCATTATTTAATCCGGAGATAATTCAAGGACTTACAATTCAGCAACAGGGAGGTAGTAATAACACTCTTACCCTGAATCAATCCGGAAACACTTCACGGGGATTTATGATGTATAGTTATGATCCATCTACTCCGACAACACTTGATCAGGTGTTTAAAGTGGTAGCCCGAAGAATAGGGACTGCACCCTCACATACACATTATGTGGAAATGGGAAGCGCACTTTCAGGTATTCCGCGTGTCACGCAAGTAGGCATTCGGGGGATATCGGCAACTTCTTCATTGTGTCATAACTTGAGAGGGTCTGTAACTATCAGTGATAACGCAACTTCTGCAAATGTATCGTTTGCAGCTGATCAACAGGAACCAGATGCTACATATTTTGTAACCGCAACAGTAAATACTTCGACAGGTATCCCTGCTACGGGTTCTACCAGAGTATATGTATCAAATCGTGCTACATCAGGCTTTACCGTAAATCTGGAAGCAGCTCCGGAAACTGGTAACTCTGTAACGGTCTCCTGGATCCTCATGCGGTAACATCATATAATTATTTGCATAAATGAATCTGCATATGTTTTCCAGCTTGGTATATCAATTTTAAAGTCATAGTTATTCTTTTTTTTTATCAGAAGCTTCTGAAGTGTTTCCACTTCACTCCCCTCTTTAGCAAAAGGATACGATGAAGGCATTATTTCCTGGAGTGAAGAATTTTTATAGAGCAATGTTGGTATTCCACATTTTGCGGCTTCAAGCGGAGGCAGTCCAAACCCTTCGTAACTGGAAAGATACAATAAACATTGTGCGGCATTATACATA
>CAYOVA010000035.1:0-11340 GCA_964407325.1 uncultured Gammaproteobacteria bacterium
CAATCCAAAACAGATTGCAGGAACATGCCGAGGAAAAAGCGGAAAACCAAGTCCAACACCGTCAGTTTAAACAGGCAGAAGAGCGGGCGATCGCTGAAATGCAAACCGAAGAACAGCAAAAGAAAAAAGAGGAGCTGGAAGAAGAACAACTGAAAAAAAAGGAAGAGGAAGAAGAAAAACAGGCACAGCAGTCGCAAATGGCAGATTCTGGCGGGGCAAAGAAAAAGGTGGGCATTGGTCAGGCTCGACCAAAAGCGCAAGTGGAACAAGTATTCGAGCAGGGGAGAAAGAAAGGGTAAGTCTCCGGAAAAATTCATACTTTCCTTTTTGAATGCACACATTGCTTTCTATAGGCTATTTTGATACAATTTTCTTTCCGTAACCGTACTGAAAGGAGCAGGGCGTGGGTACCGAGAATCGTTCGCCTCGCGAGCCGGGGAGCTTGACGGTCATCGTCTCTTTAGGGATACTAGCAGTTTTGATCGCAGGCGTGGTTTTTGCGATCCGAGTTGCCTACTGGGAATCACGAGCCCAGACCGAAACTTATCTCATGGGCACGCCCTTGGTGCTCAGCTACGAGGGCTGCAGTCACGAGATCAAGGTGGACAAGTACGAGCCCCCCGAGGGCGGCAACTATGGCCGCTCCGGAAAGTACACCGTCATCGTAGACAACAACAGCTTCATGACCGTTTCCGCCGACACTTCGTTCAAGGTCGGCGACTGCGACTATGGAGTCTTCCGGAACGCAATCTACAACGCAAGCCGCAACGCGCTCGTTCCCTTCTCGCATGCTCCGGAAGTCACGGTTAAGGTGAAAGGAGGGGACCACAAGTCCCCTCCGCCACTACTCTCAATTTCAATTCAGCTCTGCTGCGAGTATAATAAGAATTCTTAAACGGGGTATAGCTCAGATGGTAGAGCGTACGGTTCGGGACCGTAAGGTCGCAAGTTCAAGTCTTGTTACCCCGACAAGATGAGAGATTTGTGAGTGCTCAGCGGCAAGGCTGCGTTTGGGCGCTTGCAAACGCAGCCTTGTGAAGGGGCGTTTGTATTCTACCTTCACGTGTCGATCATTCAAAAAGACGTTCGAGCCGACACGTTTTGCGATGGTTTTCAACTCATCGCAATTATTTTTTGCGCGCGCGATTTTACCGCACTGGAGTGCGGTTTGGATGAATTCGCGGAAAGGTTCAATCCATGTTGAACCTTTAAGTTGGATTACGTTAATTTGTTCTTCAAGAGATTTCTTCTTTTCAAATAATTCGGTCTTTTTCTGCTTGTACGTTTCCGCGTCTATTATCTGCTCAAGGTAGCTATCGAGAAGAACGTTTAGCTTGCTGTCAACGTTTGCGATCTCCTTTTTGAGTTTGGCTTCATTTAGTTCCGTGTTAGCTCGTTCTTCCAGCTCGCACTCATCGTGCCGCTTCATCCTCAGGTTGGCGACGGAGTGGGGAACCGCAACCAACATGCAGTACTTCTTGGGGTATCTCTTCCTCAAAGAGGATTACCGGTATCGGTTTTTGGGAACAGGGCTTTTATCTTGCTCGTATATCGGTACTTTTTGTAAATGGCCGTCCTGCTCGTTCTGGGGCAATGCTTCTTATCCGTTTCCGCCGTTACGGCAACTCCACACACTCCACGATGGGCAACACCAATAAACGGAAAAAACGAACGGCGCTTTTGAGGTTTTGTTAGGAGCGGGACTTGTGTTGAACTGTATGGCAAAGCTTCTTGTCAATAATTGGGGTGTGCTTGCCATCGTAGTACACGCAGCTAACCGTCATAACACCTATGTAGCACGTATCGGATAGAGTATTTTGAACAGTGTTGACAATAGATATGCAATATCCTATAATTACTATAGGTAATAATAGTGTAGGGGGACCACATGGGTTTCTATGGAATGGACATCGGAGAGGTTTTCGAGTCCTCTCCCGCGACACGCGAGCTACGACGAACACACCCCAGGCTAGCAAAAATCATCGCTAGCCACCTCCCTGCACTGCAGGACTCCGTTGCCGCATCAGCGGCAGCGGAAGAGCCGTTCGGGATGGGCCCGCTTATCCGAACACAACTGCAGATCTATAGGACAATTCTGGAGAGTTCGTTTTTCCAGGAGGTTGAGGCGCTCAACCCTGCAATCGCAGACGAGCTGCGAAGAAGGGTCAATCTGGTCATCGCCTCAATAACCGAGAGGCTCGCCCGCGCGGAGGGGCTCGACGCCGAAGAGGAGAGTGAGCACCTCAGTGCTGGACTGAGCAACTATACATTGATCATGTTCAGCTTGTTAAGACGGTCGAAGTGCGGCGAAGTGTTCGCCGCCCAGCCGACTCTCTTCATCGGTGAACTCGTAGTGATCTAAATGGCAGGACGGGAGGTGCTCATACTTCCCGTCCTGCCAATGCGTACACAGGATCCTCAATAGTACTGCAACCATTTCCGGTACGTCACTTTCGGAGTGAGGGAACCTCCATCGCGTATGTATGCACCGTTACACATCTACCTAATGCGCGGCGGATGAGGGTACTCCTTGAAAAAGGAACGTAGCAGGATTAACAGAATCCACAAATTCTTACCAGTAATAAGCTCTTTGATGGAATGACAAATTAGCCGACGAGAGAACAATCAAGTATATTTTCACGTCCGACTCTTCCAGGTCAACAGGACGACTATTCCGAACATAGATACATCGTAACGTCTGCAATACCCGATCCGGTCGAAATATTGTGGAATAAGTATAAAGAAGGTATCAAGCCCTAAAACCCCATCTAATTACTATCCTGTCCTCCCAGACTCTCCCTGATTACCTCATCAACATTTGTCTGAATGATAATCTGCTTGATATATGGAACTGTTTTAAGTTGCGAAAGAACAAATCCCACAATTCCCAGAATAATTGTTGCACCTATTGTCGTTCCTAATCCGAAGAAAATTCCCCGGAGAAAACTCTTCCCTATTAATACTTTATTGGAGGGATACACATGCTCAATTGCCCGAATTAACTGGTCTGCTTTTTCCAGGGATTGCCGGTTTGTGTTGTGTGTCATAGAGTACGGTTATTTTGCAATCATGTCCGGCATCTTCTTCTCAAAACGATACAGTATGATCGTTATTGCCAGACTGAACAATGTCAGGAATAATGCCAGGATATATTGCTGTAACGCTACACTTAAACCAATTGCCGCGGCAAATAAGCATAGAGCGGCTGTAGTAAGATTCTTAACATTTCCTGATTCTTTACTCTTGATAAGCATTCCACCTGCTATAAATCCGACTGCGGAAACAATTGCTTCTATAGTGCGGACGGGATCTATCTGCACTCCGGGATAGCCACTGTATTTATCTATGAACAGTTCGCCGAAGTTTACCAGTAAACAGGCGGTTGTTGATAAAAAAATATAGGTTCTCAGACCAGCAGGTTTCCGGGATGTTTCCCGTTCAAAGCCGATAATTCCGCCTAACAGTGCTGCAATGGTGGCATCTTTTATTATCTGAAGCTCATCCATAGTATGTTATATCATGCACTTTTCCATTCTTTGTAATGGTAACGTAACAGGCGGGTAACAGCATTATAGTATTTGGTTCCATTCATAGGTATACGTTCCGCTTCCCCTACGTAACTGTTCTAGGAAAAAAGTACTTTGCATAGATTCGGGCAGGTGACTATCAGCATGTATATTCTTTTTAAGAACATAGTAGTAATTCAGGTTAGAAGCAAAGTCTTCAGGATAATTATTTTTTTCTACTCCAAGAAGAATTGTATTTTCAGATGCTGATGAAACGCTATTTTCCCAGTGCTCCACTGGTACAAACCCCGGTGTACGAATACCATTGGAAAAAAGGGAAAGGAAGGTGTTTTTATATGGTTTCTCCTTCTTGCCGGAGGAAGACGCCTGCAAATAGGAATGCAGTTTTGTGGCAGATTCTACCGTATTAAAGTACATCCAGTAGGGGATAAGCCGTGCCTTTAGAGCCATATATGGCTCCATGTACATAAAAGACTCTACAAACAGAGTATCGGCAGGTACCCCCAGCAAGCGAAACCATTTTTTGTGAAGGTCAGCAACAAATGCGCTCATATCCTGAGGTTCGCCATACGAAATAATACCGGTTTTGAACCCCTTTTCGCGGGCAAAGCTGACAATATCTCCGGTAAGTCTTGCATCATACCCCCACTCAGCTTCCGGACTCACACTGTCCGGTTCTGGAGCATTAAAGGTAGTACGTACGGAATTATGTTCTTTCAGGAAGGACTCCAGTCTGGCACTCCCGTTCCAGTACTCATCATCGCTCAGATCTCCGGCACCTCCTAACTGGAAGGTATACAGGTCGTTAATCTTCACCGTCTTCCATTGTTTTCTACAATCACTTATGAGTATTGTTGCACCGGGTTCAAGATGGTTTGACATCCAGTTCCGGTAACTTTCAACAAGGTGAATCATCTTGATCCGGAAATAGCAGAGCACTTGTGACATAATCCTATCGTGTACCGGGTCAAGCATCTGACTGATATGAATATCGGGGTTGAGTGTCAGTATCTGCTCAGCTCTAGGTTTAGCCCATTTCATATCGGCAGAAATGTCGTCGGGATCTATTTCCGGTTTCCGTAGAATAAGGGGAAGTGTCTGGGGCAGATAGGGTATACCCATTGCAGCACAAGCATGGATAAGTGCACCGTCAGGGGAACCGATAAGTACAGCGGGATATCTACGTTGCGGTATGTTGCTACACAGAATACTGGTAACCAGGTGTATATTTACTGAGGGAATAAAATCCACGGGAAGTGCGTCCAGTCGTCCGATATACATAAATAGCTTTGAACGGAGTGAACGTGGTATCCAGGTAAATACATGCAGGAAGGGGCTTAAGAAATCGGGAATAGCGTTCATGCCCTTAAAGTCTCTACCGTGGAGAACATTCGTTAACGATCTGACCATTACTGTTGCACTGTCAAATAATGCTACAAAGGGAAGTTGCCTGATTTCGTTTTCTTCCTGGATCAATTCTTTAGTATCAGTTTTAAGAAGTAATACAGAAGCCACAATTGCTCCGGTAAGGTCGAGTGCAAGATCGCTGATGGTATCTACAAGCGTCATTTGATTAGATAGGAGCATTTCAAAATACACAAACTCGGCAATTTCCCAGACGGCTGATATAGCCATGCCAATTGCAACCAGTATCCAGAAGAAAAAGGGGATATGCCCGGCAGTGCGATTATATTGAATTTTAATTAACAGTGCTCCCAGAACCCCTGTAATAAAAGCCGGGGTAAAAAAGTGTGAAACTTCATCATACCAGTATACTGTCGAATAGAACCTGAATACCCAACCCGCGGCATTGTATAGTACCATTAGAATGAGAAGGGGTTTGAATACCGGATGTATCCCCTTCAAAAAGCGCATAACCAGCAGTAGTGCACCCAGACTGGATAGGATATGCCATGCTATGAGCGGTCGCAACTGCACTACAGGAATACTACTTACAATGAAAAGGGTCGCAAGCAGAAGAGAATTTGCGATTTTGTAATACTTTGCAGATTTTTTCATTCTCTCTTATATCAGTGATTGTCCATAAAAAAGCTAAATACCAGTAAGAAAACTGCAAGACTCTTGCACTTCTATAACAAAAATGCCGTACAACTGCCATAAACAGAAGATACACTGGAGGCTGATTATAAGTTACACACCAGTATGATAAAAGCTATTATCGGAGTTATTGCTGTATTAGTACTTATTATGGTAGGTGTCATTTTTTTTCAGAATCGGCCTGCGCAAACGAACCTGATCCCGCCGGCACCTACTACAGCACCTGCCATTCAGAGTCTTGACGCAATAACAGAAAACCCCGATTCTTTTCTCGGTCAGCAGGTTACAGTGCAGGGAGATGTGGATAACATCTTAGGTAGGAACACCTTTGTTCTCGACGTACCCGGAGAAGCAGTGGACGATGAAATACTCGTTGTTTCAACATCAGCCATTCCATCTTCAGTCGAGGAAGCTCAAAACCTGTTTTCGGGTAAACAAGTCCGCCTTACGGGAATGGTAAACACATTTATGTATACGCAATATGTTGATTCCCTTGACCCGAACATCACACCGGATCTTGTATCGGCATATGAAGGTAGACCGTTCATTATGACTGACATGATTGAAGTTGTGCAATAATTGTAAACTGTCGTGCTTTAACAGCACGGCAGTTTCACAACAGGCCTATCAACTACTTTCAGTTCCTGAAGGTACCAAACTGCAAGTTACAATCGGATTGTTCCGTAAATTGTTTTGATGGTTTCTACCAGTGAATTTCTTTCCCTCTGGTTATCAGACGTAAGGAATCCGCGGAATACATACACATTTCCCCCGTTTTCGGTGGCAAGCAGGAATACTTCTTCTCCGGAACTGTCCGCTAATTCAACATACCGGTATAGTAAACCATGTATTTCTACCGTTTCGCATCGCCTCGTAAATTGCTGATTGCAATCCAGTAATTCATCAAACTGGTAATAGGGTCCACCTGTTTGAACAGAAACTTGTATAACTGCCTCGTTCTTATTCAGTTTTCTATCCGAAAATACATTTTCCTGACTGGAAACAGTTGCCGCTCCAACTACATTGCCATATTCTCCATTAATATCCGGAAAAGTTTGTGTAACAAACCAGTCAGGGGGATACTTGAAAGTAATGGAGTTCATCCATCCCTGTACGGAATATGTAAGCCATTGCCTGTCCGTGGCAAGGGTTGGAAACAATGAGGTAGTGTCGGGTGAGGGCTGTGGTGTCCCAAGGGGAAAACCGGAGGGAACCAGATCGGGGCTGGAATTCAGCCAGGCAAATGGTGATTCCCTCCAGTTAAACCGTGGGGTACCTGTTATATACAGAAAAATCCCTATTCCTGCTAAGAAAAGAACAAAAGCAATTCGTGACATAGGCTATAATGCTCTCCAGTATGGTGAGTAGCCCCAGTATCCATACATTCCGGCAAGGTAGCGGTCATCTGCTTTGCGGAATGTCTCTTCGTTATATCCTTCCGCTTTTTCAAGTTGCTCTTTGCTGATATTCAGCGTATACCGCCGGTCATCATCATGGTATTCCAGAGCTTCCCACGGAATAGCATAGCGGGTATCGCCAATACCGAACAGTCCTCCAAACGAAAGAACTCCAAACGCAATCTTCCCGTTATTCTGGTCTACAATTACGTCCTCGATTTTCCCCAGCTCTTCCCCTTCCGGATTATAGACAGTATGCTTCATATCGTTGATACTGGACATATCCGGCTTACGGGTGACTTGTTGTTCATGTTTTATTTTTTGAGTGTCCATAGGGTGTAAAATTTATAACGACTCAACTGTATCAGTCAAATGTGAAGATATTTTGGCATACCGGTAACAGAGTGGTAAGGCAAAGAATGGTTCGGGTAGGTGAGGCGTTTGGGAAGACCGTATCGAACACATCACTGGTGATGCTCAAAAACGGTTCTGATTACTTCAAACAATTCGGGGTGACACGAACCATTATCCGGTGTCTTCGTCTATTCCCGGGTGGCCAACGGCATCTGCGGGAAGATTATCTGTGTTTGCATCTACAGTCAGATCGCGATCGTACCCACCGCCCAAGTCGGTGTCAGGTACTGTATCCGTTTCCGCAATGCCTCCGCTGCCGTCTGTTTCCGCAAGAATAGTTTTCTCATATGCTTCACCGGTACCGGAGGTATTCACGGGATCTGTTGCACCGATATCAGCCTCAGCAATGCCTGAGTCATCAAGAGATCGTGAAGGGTAGTTTGGTGTAGTTTTGTTAATGCGGTCCTGATTATCCATAGATTGAAAAAAACGTGTAATGAAACATCATATCGCTTCAATTACTGAAATATGTGACAAACGGGTAACAGATTAAGAAGAACCGGAACTGCTCATTATTACTTCTCTCTTGTAGAAGCTTAATATACTCCCTATACGAAGAAGCTATCCTACCCATGTTGCACAATTTATAAATTACAGTATGCATTACAGTTTGCAACGTATTACCAATTGAACAGCAAAAGGAGGAAATACTATGGCAACATCAGTATTCGGAATATTCAAATACGAAAACGATGCGGAATCGGCTATTAATGAGCTGAAGGATCTGAATTACGATCCGAAAGATATCACCATCGTCATGAAAGACCTTCATAAAGCGGAAAACATCCAATCAAACACCGGCGCCCAGGCTGCGCAAGGTGCGGCTACAGGCGCTGTTGCAGGTGGAGCAATTATGGGCCTGGCAGGGTTTCTTGTTGGTGTCGGAGCTATTACCATACCTGGTATCGGCGCACTGCTTGTGGGTGGTCCGCTGGCAACTGCACTTGGCTTAACAGGGGTAGCAGCCACAACCACGACGGGTATAGTAACCGGAGCAGCAGCAGGAGGGCTGGCAGGGGCACTTATCAATCTCGGCTTTTCGCAAACCGAAGCGCAGGAATATGAAGAGCAGATTCGCGGCGGCGGTATTTTGATTGCTGTACCTGCACGTGATTCGCGCACAAATGAAGTACGGAATATTCTCGAAAAAAATAAAGCATCAGGAGTACGGCAACTTGAATTGCCATCCGATGTTCAGGTGAATACAAGTTAAAACACCAGAGGAGGTGAATACTATGAAACAGGAAAAAAACAAACATGATTCCGCTGAACAGCAGAAACTCGAGGCGAAATTCGATGAACTCAAAGCTCAAATGAAAGAGGCATCTGCAGATAGCAAAATGTGGATGAAAGACCAGCTTGAAAATTTGAAGAAGATGCTCGATTAACAGATACAAATACACCCGGTCCATAAACCGGGTGTATTTGTGTACAACTCCAATATATGTTTTTCAACAAACGGTGAAATAAGCGTAATCGTCAATATTCGCGATTCAGATATGGCAATTTTAAATGGCGTGAAAATGTAATTGACAAGGTAAAGACATACAATAAATGCCTTACACCCTGCTTACACCGTTACCACCACTCTCATAACCGGGAAAGGTACAGTTGGTGTATTACTATTTATTTCAAAATACTATGAAACACACACTCGTAAGCGTATTCGACGATAGCAAGCTTGCTGGAGAAGCTATTGCCGAACTCAAACATATGGGATATGCGAAAGATATCTCGGTTATTGCAAAAGATGTAAATGCTGAAGGAATTCGCGATCATCAAATTAAGCAGGATATGACGGCAGAAGCGGCGAAAGGTGCCGGACAGGGTGCAGTTGTCGGCGGAGTACTGGGAGCGCTGGCCGGTGGTTTACTAGCTGGTGTTGCCTCGATTACCGTTCCTGTTCTAGGTATTGCAGCCATAGGCCCGGTGGTAGGCGCCTTTACTGGAGCTGGAGCAGGAGGCGCCGCTGGCACGCTGGTAGGAGCACTCGCTCAAATGGGAATACCGGAAAAGCGAGCTAAAGAATACCAGAAATACGTAGAAAGCGGCCAGGTTCTGGTTTCGGTTACCGTTCCACCTAAAGATGGTCCAAAAGTACAGGACGTTCTGGATGCCTATATGGACAGACAGAACGATACCCGTGATGATGTAGAGTACACGGTATACCAGTACCAGTATCAGTACTAATTAGCAGTTAGCATATACGTATGGCAGCCATGACAACAAATCAAAGTCCGGTAAAGGAAAAACTGGGTAGCACCGGAAGCGCGGTTAAAAAAACCACTGGAAAATGTACCATCAAGTGCAATTGAACAGGAACGAGCAAATTCTCGGAATCCGATCGTAAGTACACAGAAGATACATAACGAGGATGCCGACGAATATGCCTCTACTATTGAGAAAAACCAATAGCGGAATGGCAGCCGCGTAGAGCGGTTGCCATCTGCCTTCCTAACTATGAAAGACTTTATCCTCAAATCAGTATTTGTAATTGCTCTTCTGTTGATACTTCTTTTCCTGTACTCGATACGCAATGCGTTGTACCTGTTCTTTTTTGCACTGGTGCTGGGGGCGGGGCTTTCACCTGTTGTTGAGTGGCTGGTTAGGAAAAATATACCGCGCGGCATTGCTGCTGCTATAACTGTGCTTCTGGTATTGGGTAGTATTACAGGTCTGCTGTATATAGGCCTTTCACCATTTGTCTACCAGCTCCAGGGTTTGACTTCGCGCCTTATGTCATTTTCAGATTACTACAACTTGGATAAGTGGATTAATTTCCAGCAGCTGCAACGGCAGATAGGTGCCCTTTTCCAACAGTCTTTCAACATTCTCACGTCTGTTATGGGGATAACTATTACACTTGTTACTGCATTTGCATATACCGCGTATATATTGATATACCGTGCTTCATTTTATTCTGTTATGAAAAAACGGTTCCCGGACAGTGTGCGGGTTCTGGTTAAAACAGAGCAAAAACTGGGAAGATGGGTAATGGGGCAAGTTGCACTGTCGCTTATAGTTGGTACTTTGTACGCCGTTACTTTATGGCTTCTGAAGGTTGATTTTATTATACCGCTTGCCGTATTCGGAGGACTTATGGAGATTGGACATGCCAAGTGTCTTCGGGTTCCTTGCAGGTGTGGCAGCGATGGCTCTGGCGGTGTGGAGTATATTCTCTGAGCTGTCCTGGATGCCCGAGTCGGTGCGCACCTTCGTGAAGAAGTTCAAGTTTATCATCCTGCTTGTCGGCTGGGCCTGCATGTTCATCGCTAGCCCCGAGTGGGCGATCGTGGTCGGGGCACTGGTGGTCGGGGCCATACTGACGATACTGGGCCTGTTCGCAGGCGGGTTCCAGGGGCTTCAGGCAACAGCGGGAAAGACCTCCCGCCTATCAGTCATGATAAGTCTCCTGATGGCGGTAGCAGGTATCGGGCTCTTTCTATACGGCCTGTACCGCCTGGGCGTGAACGTTATCGGGCCATTCTTGCAGTAGCGGGGCTCTTCGGCATGTCGCTTGTGGGTACGGCGTACACGCCGTACCTGCTTCATTCAGATTACTGCTGCTATCCCAACAATCCATATAGTGAAGCCTGGTTTAAAGCACTTCTTGCTTTAAAAGACCTATAATTGTATAATGATACATATTATGAGATACGAAACCCAAAGTTCAGGAGAATTCCAGGGTTCACGCCATCCTGTGCTTTTAAGCCAGGAAGAGATGTTAGGAATAGTCCTTCCGCAGCTTTCGCAGGAGGCTGATGAGGAAACTATAGCCATCGTAGGGCAGAATGTCCAGATAATGGACTTCAATGGCGTACATCTTGTACTAATTTCAGATGACCATGATGATACAGCAAATGGGATCAAACCATACATTGCCGATCTTACAGTCTCACCACATACATCGTCCGTAGTCGTTGAATATTTATTTGAAGAGGTAA
>CAYOVA010000036.1:0-6094 GCA_964407325.1 uncultured Gammaproteobacteria bacterium
TATTGGCTTAAAACCCATCCGGAAGATACCATTGTAAACTACGACAAACTAACCTACGCGGGAAATCTGGAAAGCCTGAAAGACATCGAGAGCAATCCACAGTACCGGTTTGTCCAGGGGGATATCTGCGATCGCGCCGCAGTTGATGCGGTAATGAAAGAAATTGATACCGTAGTCCACTTTGCCGCAGAATCCCATGTAGACCGCTCTATTAACGACCCCGGCCCTTTTGTAAAAACAAATGTTGAAGGAACCTATGTAATGTTAGAATCAGCCCGCCAAAACGGCATGAAACGCTTCCATCACATATCAACCGATGAAGTGTTTGGCGCACTTCCACTTGATACTCACGACAAATTCACCGATGCAACCAAATACGATCCCCGGAGCCCTTATTCTGCTTCAAAAGCCGGCTCTGACCACCTTGTAAATGCCTATCATGTTACTTTTGGGCTGCCTGTTACCATATCCAATTGCTCCAATAACTTTGGACCGTATCACTTTCCTGAAAAACTGATTCCGCTGGCAATAACGAACCTTATTGAAGGGAAAAAGGTACCAGTATACGGGGACGGGTTGTATGTCCGGGACTGGCTGTATGTTGAAGATCACTGTCGAGCCGTCGATATGATTCTACAAAAAGGTCAAATTGGCAAAACCTACCTGGTGGGTGGATTAACCGAAGACATCCCTAACATCGAAATCGTAAAGCGTATCTTAAAGATTATGGGGAAAGGTGATGATATGATTGAGTTTGTAAAGGACCGGCCGGGACATGATAGACGATATGCCGTCGACTGGTCTACTATTAAAAATGAACTGGGGTGGGAACCGCAGCATACCTTTGACGAATATCTGGAATCTACAGTTAAGTGGTATCAGGAAAACCAGGACTGGTGGAAACATATTAAATACAACAACTCATGAAAAAAATAGCATTAACTGGAGCGTCGGGATTGGTAGGATCACGAATAATTGAACTATTGGGTAATGATTTTGAATTCCGAGCTTTTAGTTCAGAGGAGATGGATATTACCGATAAAAGCCAAGTTAATGCCTGCCTTCGCGATACTTCCTTCGACATGTTTCTTCATTTGGCTGCCTATACTAACGTAGATAAAGCTGAATCCGAAAAAGGCCAGGCGTATTCCATTAATGTTGACGGGACTAAGAATATCTTCGAAGTTGTTTATGAACTAAACCGTCCGTTTATACATATGTCCACTGACTTTGTGTTTGATGGTGTTTCTCAACCGTTCAATGAAAATTCACCTCGAAACCCGATATCGGAATACGGTCGTACCAAAGCCCTTTCAGAAGAAGCCGTTGAAAATGATGCCATGATTGTACGAATATCATATCCATATCGTGCAGAATACGAACAGCGGGTAGATTTTGTAAGGGCAATCCGAAGTCGGCTGGAAAACAAGCAGCCCGTGCAAGGCATTACAGACTCACTCTTTACTCCGACTTTTATAGATGATATTGTATTTGGTCTTCAGTATTTGTTCAACAATTACTCTCCTGAAGTGTTCCACCTAGTTGGGAGTTCATCTTTATCACCGTACAAGGGGTGTTTGGAAATTGCAAAAGCTTTTGATTTGGACACTTCGTTAATAAGCCAAACTACGTACGATGCTTTTTTTGAAGGTCGTGCAAAGCGACCGCAACAGTGTACAATTGTCTCGACAAAGGAACTCCCGGTGCAGATGAAATCGTTTGCAGAGGGACTGGCGGAAGTAAAAAAGCAGCTTGTTATTTAAGCTCAATTACAGTATTATTAATCCTTATGACAATCACAATTATTGGACATGGATATGTAGGTTTAGTAACCGCATGTGTATTTGCTGATTTTGGTAATACCGTTTGGGTTGTAGGAAGAACAAAAGAAAAACTAGAACGTCTCAAAAAAGGTGATCCGATTATCTTCGAACCAGGACTCAAAGAACTTCTTGAAAAAAATTTGAAAACAGGACGACTTATTTTTACAGACTCCTTTGCCAGTTCTGTTCCCCAATCTGAAATAGTGTTTATCGCAGTGGGTACTCCTCCAAAAGAAAAAGGCGAAGCGGATTTATCAGAAGTTCTTAACGTAGCAGAAAATATTGGAAAGAACTTGCCCAAAGGGAAAACAGTTGTATCATGTAAAAGCACTGTTCCAGTCGGCACTAACCTTAAAGTTAAGGAGATTGTTGAAAAAGTCATGCCAAAAGGAGCTGAGGTTGAGGTTGCTTCTTGCCCGGAATTCCTCCGTGAAGGCACTGGCATCAGCGATACCATGTATCCGGATCGTACCATCATCGGATCTTCTTCACAGTATGCGATTGATAAGATGTTAAAGCTCCACGAACCATTGCCAGGAAAACGGGTAATAGTTGATCTTGCTTCAGCAGAACTTATTAAGTATGCCTCAAATGCCATGCTTGCTACAAAAATCTCATTTGCCAATCTCATTTCATTTTATTGTGAAGCAACCGGAGCCGATGTAGAACAGGTACTGGAAGCTGTTGGTCTTGATAATCGCATTGGCCGAAAATTCCTCTATCCCGGACTAGGGTACGGCGGTTCGTGTCTGCCAAAGGACGTGAAAGCTATTATTACCACCGGAATGTCTTCCGAGCTTGATACCGCTTTGCTAGATTCAGTTGAAGAAGTCAACAAACAAGCAAAATCGAACTACATCAATAAAATCAGAAAATACATCCCAGGGAAAAAAGTTGCCATCTGGGGACTTTCATTCAAACCGGACACTGATGATATCCGCTTTGCACCCTCCTTGGATGTCCTCAACACCCTGCTTCCCGAAGGGTATGATTTCCATGTTTATGACGCAGAAGCAATGGATAATATTGAGAAGATTTACGGCAAAAAGATAACCTATCATAAAGATCCGTATGAAGCGGTAAAAGGCTGTGATGGTTTATGTATTCTTACCGAATGGAATGAATTTAAGCAGGCTAATCTCGAGAAAGTAAAGTCTCTTCTTAAAAATCCGATCATTGTAGATGGCCGCAACATCTATGATTTACAGGATATGAAGAACATGGGCTTTACCTACGTTTCAACGGGTAGAACACCTGTAATTATCTAACGTATGAATATATTAGTCACTGGTGGTGCCGGCTTTATTGGTTCGCATTTGACTGCTTCTCTTCTAAGCCAGAAACATGCTGTTACAGTAATTGATAACCTTCTTACCGGAAATAAAAATAATCTTTCCGAGGTCTCCAACAATAGGTTACTTACTTTTATTGAAGAAGATATCATCTCTTTTGATTTTTCCAAACTGCCCCCTTTCGATGTTGTGTTTCATTTAGCTTCCCCGGCTTCTCCTATCCAGTACTGGAAACATCCTGTCAAAACGTTACGGGCAAATGCTGAAGGCACATACAATGTTCTGGAACACGTAAGACAAACCGGAGGAACTTTTCTTATTTCCTCAACCTCCGAAGTATATGGTGATCCTGAAGTACATCCCCAAGTGGAAACGTATTGGGGAAATGTAAACTCATTTGGAATCCGCTCTTGCTACGACGAAGGGAAACGGTATGCAGAAGCAATGACATATGTTTACGGACATACCTACAAAGTTGATGTGCGAGTGGCGCGTATTTTTAACACGTATGGCCCGAATATGGAAAAAGAAGACGGACGGGTAGTCTCAAACTTTATAACCCAGTCTCTTACTGGCAGTCCAATTACCATTTATGGTGATGGCAAGCAAACCCGATCATTGTGCTATATCTCGGATATGGTAGAAGGTCTCCAGAAACTGGGTTTTACCAAAGGCTTAAGTATGGAAGTGGTAAATCTTGGTAATCCAAACGAAAAAACAGTCCTGGAAATAGCAGAGCTTGTTAAGAAGATGACACATTCGAAATCGGAAATTGTGTTTGAACCGATTAACGCAGATGACCCCAGAAAACGAAAACCGGATATTAGCAAAGCAAAAAAACTGCTGTCGTGGGAACCTGTAGTTGAGCTGGAGAAAGGGTTAGAGTATACTATTGAGTATTTCAAATCAATAATATGAAACGTGCTGTAGTGGTCTTACCAACCTATAACGAGGAAGGTAACATCGAAAAGGTAATTGAAGGGATATTCTCCACAGTGGAAGAAAACAAGAACTGGGACGTCCATATTCTTGTTGTGGAAAGCACGTCCACCGACAGAACCGATGAAATTGTTACAGGTCTGCAAAAAAAACATTCAAAACTGCATTTACTTCGTACCAAAAAAGAAGGATTAGGAAAAGCATATGTCCGTGGATTTGCCTATGCGTTAGATGAATTAAAGGCATTTCTTATTTTCGAAATGGATGCAGATCTTTCCCACAATCCGAAAGATATTCCGCACTTTCTTAAAAAGATCGAAGAAGGATATGACTTTGCCATTGGTTCGCGTTACATTAAAGGCGGTTCAATCCCGGATGATTGGGGTATCCACCGCAAAATTTTCTCATCTTTGGGGAATGTGATTATCCGTCTCGGATTTATGAACCTAAAAATCAGCGAATGGACAAATGGCTATCGTGCCATAAAAGCTTGGGTAATTAAAGAAGCCCTTTCGCATATTGAAAACTACCCTGGTTATGTGTTCCAGATAGCACTTCTTGACAATGCAATTAAAAATAATGCACGGATAGTCGAAATCCCGATTAAGTTTAAAGAACGGGAAGCTGGTGCTTCAAAAATCAATTTCGGTCAATATATTTTTAACATTCTATTGTACATCTTTTTTCATTCTTCATTTGTGAAGTTTGTGATTGTCGGTGGTACCGGATTTGTGGTAGATTCGATTATTTTATATTTTCTAGCCCTTAAACTGCATTTCCCCCCGTGGCTTGCTAAACTTATAAGTGCTGAAGCCGCAATATTTAACAACTTTACGTTAAATAACTTCTGGAGCTTTTCCCATAAGCAAATTGATGAAGGAAAACGTAACTTCTTGAAGGGTCTGACCAAATTTAATATAGTTTCATTGGGAAACATACTGATCCAAACAGTTGGGATTACCATTACAACAACAATCTTTGGAAAGGAGCATATTCTGTTGCTCAATGCAGCAATAATACTCCTTTTTGTGATACCGTATTCGTATTTCTTCTACAATAAATTTATTTGGAAAGACGGGAAGTAAGTTATGAGTCTTCTTCTGATGCAGCTTCTTCTTTTATAGCGTAATCACTGGAAACCCAGCCTTCACTCTCATCCACTTTAATTTTAAACCAACCGTCACCTTCCTCAAGAAGGGCATATTTTTCACCAGGTTCTACTCTGGTTACTTCAGCTGCTTCTGTATTCGGCTCTTCGCGAACACGTAAAAAGCCTGTTGGGGTATTTTGAATAACAATCTGTGTTGATGATTCTTTCACCGTTGCACTCTTTGTAGCCTCAACAGCAGCTTTCCGTTCGGCTTCTTTTTCCTGGCGCAGTTGGTTAATATCTTTTTTTGTCTGGTCAACAGCAAGTTTAAAGGTAGAATTAGTCCGGTACCCACTATCTACATTAATCTTATGCGTTCTGCGAAAAAACCCTGGTAAAAAGACTGAAATTTCATGGTCACCTTTAGTGACTTCCTCTAATACAAGGGGAGAGACTCCCTTTTCGTCATTATCCAGGTACACAATAGCCCCAGGCGGATCTGTTTCAACATATACCTCTCCAAAGTTATTGTTTGAGGGTTTCTTTTCCATTTTGGAAACAGTAAATACTTCACCGGCTGATGATACCTCTGACGATCCCAATTCTCTATTGATGTATGTTAACGAATCCTTGTGTACTTGCACTTTCCCCTGCCATGATACGATGTCTTTGGAAACTCCTTCGGGTATAAGTTTTATAGTGTACTCCCCTTCTTTCATTTTCTGTTCAAAAGGAGTTTTCCCGATTGCCGTATTGTCGATAAATACACCAGCAGATGGTGAAGAGACAATTTTTATACGGCCAGTATTCCCTTCTTTGTTAAAAATAACCTCCCGGACTACCAGAAATAGTATGAAGAGCACAACCAGTACAAGGAGAAATGCCAGTTTTTTTTTCATACGTAAGTGTACCCATTGTAATCGAGCCACGGTCAATATGCAAGTTGCCGG
>CAYOVA010000036.1:6194-10303 GCA_964407325.1 uncultured Gammaproteobacteria bacterium
ACCCTCTACATCTCAGGTGAAGAAGCCGGTGAGCAGATCAAAGAACGGGCAGATCGACTGGGCGTAAGCACGGAAAAGTTCTTTTTCTCTAATACATTACAGCTTGAGGGTATTGTTGCCGGGATCAAAGCTTCTTCTGGAAAATACGAAATGGTCGTTGTTGATTCAATCCAGACCTTATATGCAGCGGGTGTTGAAGGGCAACCTGGCAGCGTGTCGCAAATGCGTGAATTAACCTATCAGCTTGTCCAGCTTGCCAAAGAAACCAAGATTCCTATGATAATTGTCGGACACGTGACAAAAGGTGGCGATGTGGCTGGACCGAAGACTTTAGAACACATTGTTGATGCCGTACTGCTATTTGAAGGTGAACGGGTATCGCAATACCGTGTTTTGCGAAACCAGAAAAACCGGTTTAGCTCAACCGATGATATTGGTATTTTTTCAATGGGACAAAAGGGATTAGAGCAAATGAGCGAGTCAATTGCTTTCGTTGATAATTCAGTTGCTCATGTCCCAGGAAAGGCTACAGCGGGGATTATAGAGGGTAACAGACCGTTATTTTTCGAAGTGCAGACGTTAGTTGTACCGACTTCATTACCCATGCCTCGAAGGGTGGTAAAGGGATTGGATTACAATAAGCTTTTGCTGTTACTTGCTGTATTGCGCAAACATCTGAATCTGAATTTCGATGCTGCTGATATTTATGTAAATGTAGTGGGAGGCTTGACTGTGAAATCCCCTGCTTCGGATTTGGCTACTGTAGCTTCGGTTATTTCTTCACTGAAAAATATTCCCCTCTCCAATAAATCTATTTTTGTGGGTGAAGTGGGATTATTAGGAGAAATTCGACCAGTTCCCGGGTTCAAGAAAATTGCCGCTGAAGCGAAGCGTCTCAATTTTACCCATGTGTATACTCACGAAGAAATTAAAGACGTACGGGCTCTCCTCCGTTTGTTAACCTCCAACGCTTCATAACTACTGGAGTATAAACTTCCGTTCCAGTCTGTTTGGTTTACCGTTGGCACCGGTGATTTCCACAACAAGCGTGTTTTCCCCTTTTTGCAACGGGAAATCGTATTCGAAGTTTCCATTTTCATCCGGATATACCCGTTCACCGAATATAAAAATCGTTGCGTCTTTCTCGGTTTGCCCTTTTACCTGGATACGATCTACCGAACGGAAAATCGTGTTCGTGGGGGACACTAATTGAATTTTAGGCGGCTGTAAATACAAATACACTTGATAGCCAAAGTAAACGCCAAACACAAGAAGCAACATAATTACACCCGTTAAAATTACCCTCCGCGTTTCGGGGGTAAAATATTTTGATTCTACACGACGCTTAAATTTGCCAGTTTCTTCACGACGTTCGAAGTCCCGTCTAAAGTACGCAATCATCTTTTCGCGGTCAAGACCAAGAAAATCTGCATAATTTTTTATAAGACCAACAATATATATCTTGGAAGAAAAAGTATCCCATTCGTTTTCTTCAAGCGCCTGGAGAAATTTTTCCCTGATCTTGGTATGCTTTTCGACATCCTTGAGCGTGTAGCCTAACCGTTTTCGTTCACGAGAAAGAATAGTTCCACTGGATAACATAGCTGTAATAGTAGCAAAAAATAGAGGGGAGAATAAGACAAAATTCCCCGGTTTTACACGAGTGTGTTATGCACGTTCTGAATAAGTACCTGTTTCAGGATTTACCACAATCATTTCTCCCTGCTTAATAAAAAGAGGAACCATAACGGTTGCTCCTGTTTCAACAACAGCAGGTTTCTTTGCTCCGGAGACAGTATCCCCTTTTACTGCATCTTCGGTTTCTATTACCTTCAAACGAACTGCTGCAGGTGGACGAATAGTTAACGGCTTGTCCTGATACATGTATACGAAAATTGTTTCGCCTTCCTTGAGATAGTTAACAATATCTCCGACTACTGCAAGAGGAATAGTATGCTGTTCGTACGCAGTGTCCATGGTGTAGGCGTTTTCGTTATCTTTATAGAGATATTGCATTTCAATGCTGCTTACTTCGATAGATTCAACAAATTCGTTTGATTTAAAGGTAAAGTCGATATTTTTCCCTGTGACTACGTTCTTAAGTTTTGTACGCATAAGAGCAGACCCTTTCCCAGGAGAATAAAATTCAGCTTTCTGCACTTGGCATGGATTGCCGTTATATAAAATAAATTCACCTTTTTTGATATTTCCTGCACTGATTCGCATAACCGGAAGATAAATGTATTAATAGCCCTTATTAGGTAAAGGTATATTTTAGCAGACTCCTGCTTTAATGGGAAGAGTAAGCGAAAATAATATATACTTCGTGCAATGCCAAATCCACTTGAAGAATATGAGCCCATGTTCTTGACTTCCTCGTATGTAGTTGAGGGTCCTGCCTATGAACAATCCTTTATGACAGAAACGCATCCTCGTGTAGTCACCGTGCTTGGTGAAGGGAACTACCAAAGGACAGTCCAGAGGACTCACGCCATCACCATCCTGCACGAGGACCAGAATCGGGAGTACCTGGCAAACGGGATGGAGTATAGTCTTTTCAGCGTCGTACCTGTCTCCCATAAGACCATAAACAACAGAAACTGCGCACTCGATCCCAGCATACCTCCAAGACCTCTTAGGGATCTGGCAGAAGAACGGATCTGGCTTACAGAGGTAAGAAAACACCAGCGCGAAGTTGAGCAGAGAAATGCGGATTTGTATGTGCCTATACAAGGATTAGTTCTTTTCCCACAGTACACTGTTGAATCAGAAGCTGCTCTGAGGGATATTGAGTTTGACGATCCCGAAAGTGGTGTATTTTACCGGGAAAAGGTAGCTGCCATGATGCCAATTATCTCTTATTCCGGGAATGCACTCTCTACAAAAGTAAGAACTGAGTTGATGCAGCAGCTTTTTACTACGTCTCGTGATTTTGACCCGGAAGAGGTATTTTCGTATATAAAAGACAGTGCCGAGTTTCATACACCACGTGGAAAATGCACTATTGAAGCAGTACTGCAATTTAGAAGGGATCTTTTCTACGATTTTCCAAGAAAAATGGGACTGGTGTACCGGGAATGTCAAAAAGGTGATTTAGATCATGCGCAGTTTATTGCCAGACAGATACTCAATCCTGTAATTGCGATAAGGTATGAGTTGGGCTAGGTGATCGATTTGTTTCTTTCGAAGAGTGAGAGGGATTGTACAGCTACAAGAATGATTACTATCGTTATTCCCAGTAAAAAAGCAAACTGATTTGGTGAAGTTTTATCAATGTAGTCGCCAATAAAATAGGCAAGAATTGTGTAGGGAAGATGGGATAACAAAGTCAAGGTGGAAATTGCCGTTGCTCTATTGTGCGAACTAAAAAGTCTGTTCGTAATAATTGACCTGGTATTTCTAAAAGTAGTCGAGCTCGCAATACGCATAATAATAAGGAGTGAACCGACTATAACTCCCACATATTGCGCAAAAAAGAAGCTTGAAAGAAGTGCGCCTACTGAAACAGCTAACAGTATTTTCATTCCCGCAAGTTTCCTGAATTGAGGATATAAGTAAGATGCGAGCGCAGAGAGTATATATCCAACTCCAAAAAGTATTCCGACCATTTCCGGCTGAATTCCATATTCCCTAGCTTGAGAAATACCGAGAATAGCAGCTGCTATTGCATATCCCGATTCAATAGTTATAAAAGTTAAAGAAATTCTAGTAGTTTTAACTGAGTGAAAAAGTTCTTTAAAACCTTGAACATTTTTCACAATAAAATCATTTAGTCTATAATGTTGTGAATCAATTTTTGGCTCCCTTAATCTGAGAGCTGCTAAAGCTGCAATAAAGGTTAAGACTGCTTGGGCAAGAAAAGGTAAACGAAAGTTAAGTGTATAAAGAAATCCTCCAACAACCGATCCGACAAACAAACCAATCCATGTGATTGCTTCAAGCCTCGAAATTACATGATCAAATTGATCCTCCTCACCTGTCTCTTTCAAAGAGTCGTACACTAACGCTTCCATACTCCCGGAATAGAGAGCGTTCACAAGTGCTGCAACTACCGCAAGAAAAGCAAAGGCAACGAAGGACGTGGAAAACGCTACCGCGACCATTGAGAT
>CAYOVA010000037.1:0-3426 GCA_964407325.1 uncultured Gammaproteobacteria bacterium
TTTTTGGGGGCAGCATAGCTAGAATTATCCCTGGCAAGTAACTGTTTTGAAATTACGATTACAGAAATCGCAAGAACAAGCAGCAATACAAAAAAAACAATATTCCGTGCTGAATAGGGATTTACTGTTTTTGGGGGTGAATGGTGTGCTTTTTTTGCTGAAGTATGTTTTTTTGCTTTAATTGATGAAGTTTTTTTGGTTTTGTGTGATTTTTTGGTTGCCATTATATCATTCTGTACTAAAAACAATCATCTGTCAATATATAAATAGGAGTTTGTGTCTAGTGTATACTACATAAATGCGCCTTCTCAACAAACTATTCCCCCACTACCGCATTTCTAATATTGGTTTGTATTATGTGCTTTCTTTTTTAAGCGAGTTCTACTTTATTACCGGTAACTGGATTTTCTTTTGGATTCGCTACATGACTTATGGCGAGTTGGGTTTTCTTGATATGGTGGCTTTTAGTTTTGGGTTTCTTATGGAGGTTCCGGCCGGAGCAATTGCCGATCGAATCGGAAGAAAGCGCTCAATTGCACTTGCCTTTTTGTGTACAAGTACAGGCTTTCTCACAATGGGTACTTCTACAGGCCAACCTCAGCTTATCGCTGGTTTTTTCCTTGCACAAATCGGCTGGGCGTTTTACTCCGGAGCTGCGGAAGCCTTGGCATACGATTCTTTAAAAGAAGAAGGGAAAGAAGCGCATTTTGAGGATGTTATAACAACAAACCATATGGTGGGGCGTATAGCGACGTTAATAGGTGCAATAGGAGGTGGCTTGTTGTATACGGTCCATTTTCGACTTCCACACCTGTTGACGGGTATTGCGTTTGCTGTTGCGTTTTTTGTTGCACAGTTTGTTCGTGAACCAAAGATCGATTCTGAGCACTTTAGTATTAAAGAATATATGAAGCATATAAAAGAAGGATTTCGACAGCTTTTGTTGCCTTCTATTAAACCGTTTATCCCACTTATACTGGTAACAAATGGTGTGGCCTTTTTATACGGAGCGGGAATCATTCAACCCGCAATCGCTCAAAAATTCGGGTTTGATGCACCTGCCTTTTCGTTTTTCTCAGCAATTTCGCTGGCAATCGGAGCGTTTTGTATGCGTGCTGTTCCTTGGTTACGCACTCATCTAACAGATACCCAAGGTATGTACATGATTGCATTGGTTTTAGCAGTGGGTTTTGCTGGAGTAGCGCTTCCATACGGTATGGTGGTAGGTGCAGGGGTTATGCTCGTTATTAGCCTAATCCGTTCACTCACCTTTCCCTGGACGTCAATTGTCGTAAATCGTGAGTTGGAGTCAAAATATCGTGCTACCACCCTTTCTGCAATCGAAATGATAAAAAAACTGCCCTATATTACAACTGCAGCTATTACTGGTTCACTTATAGATGCCAATCTATTGCCGCAGCTATCGCTGGTGATAAGCGGATGTATTGTTGCAGTAGTGGTGCTGCATATGGTACTTAGTAAACCTAAAAGGTTATAAAACGTACATTTCCATTTGACGAATTACAATGTTTATGTAATAGTTATACATATGCGCACACTTACTGGTGTATTATTAACCTTCGTTACTATTTTTTCCTTTCATTTCGTCGTTTCAGCCCAGGAACCCGATTTCTCAACTCTTCGTGTTATCCCAGTCTATATACAATCTTCTTATGCGCCGTGTGAAGACTCCAATATCCATTGCGCCGAATATCCAGCTGATTTACCTTTACCAGATAGTGCTAATCCTGATTATAGCCTGAGGGTTGCTGCTATTATTCCAGAAGCAGTAGACCGAGATGTGTACATCGTAGGATGTGCAGACGTCGAAAGCGGCCGTGTATGTACGAGTGGTAATCAAGCAACTGATACAATGCTAAGAAGCTGGGGATATCAAATGCCTTCCGCTGCCGGTCGTGCAATACAATACACCTATACACCCGGCCCCTCAAGCTGGAACTCCGGAGCTCGTAGTAGCATGGTTCGCACCGATGAAACAGGCAGTTTCTGGATAAATGTCCGCAGCTTTACCAGAATTTCGACAAACCATATGTTCTTTGCGGTTTTCCAGGGCGATCCTGTAATAAGCGTCGCTCCTTCACCATCCGGACCAACACCTACCATCAATATCAAAAATCCGGCACAAAATCAGCAGCATATGCTTCCCCCACCCAGTCCAACGCCAACGCCAATTCCTCCACCACAGCCACCTCCCGCAGCTGAAAGTGGTACTGGAGTTTCTGGTACTGTTTTGCCACCTCAGCCATCTGGACAGCACGATCCAAAAGGTCGCGTTTTCGATGCAAGTACCCTTGAGCCGCTCGCTAATGTTCTTGTTACATTGAAAAACCAGGATGGTTCGCTTGCTAAAACGACTCGTTTCTCCAATCCCCAGAAAACAATGTCCAATGGTGAATTCTACTTTTTTGTTCCAGCAGGTAAATACGTTCTTGAAGTAAGTGAATTACCCCAAGGGTATTCATGGCCGTTAACCGATGACCAGACTTCTGCATTGCTCAAAAATCAGGCAATTGCGGAAAAGAATATGTATTACTGCACAAAGGAAGTAGGAGATACTCCAGGCGGTGTGGAACTGTACGAAAAACAGCACATAATCAATGTTGAAAAAACAATTGTACATTGTGATATTCCGGTATATTCCCAAAGCAGTGCCCGCAAAAATCAAGAGTTAAAGATAGTTACTGTAGGGTATACCACTATGGGTACTCAACACCAATACAGTGGTCGTGTTACTCATCCGTTTGCCAAGGTAGTCTTGGCGGATAAAGAAGGAAACTATGTTGCTGAAACGCAAGCGGATAATCTTGGTTTCTGGTATGCAACGGTTGAAGATTCAAAATATCCAGTTTACAACTCAAAACTTTCCGAGCTTCAGCTTATGGCTTCCCGCTATTCGACTACAGGAAAGCCAGCCAAACCCCAGTCATTAAACAAAATATTCGAGCCGATTGTGCGATCGGTATCCGGAGTGGCTACCGACAGTTTGGGTACTGTTGTTCCGAATGCCACAGTTCGGGTTAGATTGCTGGATGGAGAGGATGAAGCCGGAGTTGTAGTCGCTCGTGCAGACGAAAACGGCCGCTATTCGATTCCCGGCGATAAAGTCCCTCATTTCGAGTATGAAATCGAGTACGCAGATACTGCGGGGAAAACAGTTACCATGAAGACAAGTGATCTAGTGTTATCGGGACGAACATCACAATCTTCGTCTGATACTATGGATGCAACAGGAGACAATGGTTCTCCCGTTACTGCAACCCAGGAAGAAGAAGTAGGATCAAGTGCCATAGTGATTGTAGTTGTAGGAATTCTTATATCACTCATTGCCGCAGCGGTAGTCGGATACTATCTCTACTCACAATCAAAGAAAAATTAATAGCTGGTATAATCCTTCTTGTCTGATAG
>CAYOVA010000037.1:3526-6475 GCA_964407325.1 uncultured Gammaproteobacteria bacterium
AGAACCCGCACATTTGAGGGACATAAAAGAGATTGTAGGATGCCTATCATACTATTGGCGGGGTAGGCTTTAGCTTACCTCGCCACCAGGAGATTTGCTTTATTGTTCTTCAGCTTTTGTGGGAGTAGGTGTTGCATCTTCTTCGTCTTCTGTATCGGCTTCATCAGATGCTTCTTCGTCTTCTGAGTCTTCAACTCCCCCAATGATTACGACGACATTGTTTTCGTCATCTTCGTCCAGTTCTTCGTTGTCACCGACTGTATATGTTTTTGAGAGTTCTTTTGCCAGTGCTTTCAAAAATGCTTCATCAACATCAGCTTTTGCCTGAATGATCGTTTCGGTGTAGTCAGAATTATCCGCATTACCCGTTCCTGATACGGTAAAGCCTGCATCTTCTAGTGCCTTCTGAAGTCTGCCAGCTTCTCCTGCTACGCCACTTCCATTCAAAACCTGAACTTCAAATGCCGTTAGGTCAGCTTCTTCTTCCGTTGGGGTAGGAGCTTCTGTGGGAGATTCGGTTGGGGTTAGGTCGCTATCAGCTGTACCGCTTGTGCTTCTTCCAAAAAAGAACCAGGCACCGGCGCCAATTGCAGCAACAATGAGGATAATAAGAATCCAAATCCAGAGTTTGTTTCCTCCACTGTTTGGTGGTTCAACAATAATCCGTTCGCGGCGGGAGCGTAGTTCTTCTGTTTCCATAAGAATTATTATACACCCCCATGTTGGGAGGGCAAGAGCTAAACGAAGAGAAATGCATATGAAGAATAGTAGAAAATGCGAGTACCGGCTTACATCAATATTCCAGCCGCTTCGCGCTGGTCATTGTATTGCTCTTGCCGGCGGCGATTTTCTTCCATTTCCCAAACTGAAAGTACTCTATATGCCACATACTGGTTCTCTTCTCCTCCGGTACCCAGTTCTTGTGCTAATCCATGGGAAGCCAGTTTATTCATTAATTCGTGCTCCGCTGTCCCGCCCTGGACGATACAACCACGGTCTTTCGGAGCATTCCAGGCAGACCATGACAATCCTCTGCTTTCGTATATCAAACGGGCAGCGTAAATATTTTGCACTACATTCATTAAGTCGTCTACTCCGGTAAATCCATGGGCTTCGAGTACTTTATAGTTCCATCCCCAATTTACCTGTGAGACACCGTAATCGTATCCGTATTTTTCGCTCTTCTGATGACTACGTTTATTCTTTACTATACCGTCATCGTGTCCTGTTTCCGCTGCCATAATCGTTACTATTTCGTTTCGTGCCTGGTCATCTCCAAACATATATACTACTGCTCCTGCAACGGCTCGATCAAGTCGTATAACATTTGGGACATCACATCCTTCATTTTTAGTTGCAGAAATATCCCAGTACACAAAGCCGTCCCCATTCGGATCCGGTACCAGCTCAGCTGCCTGTGCTTCAGTAGGAAGAGTATGTATCCCGTTCGGGTTCCAATCCATAAATCCACCTGGAGGTGTTGTGTCAGGGTAGGTATATGAGTTGGCAAAGGGTTCATTTGTAAGTTGATCGGTAGCCGGAAGCATAGTGGTATGAACTTCCTTAGCATCATTCGGTTGTAAGGCTTGTGCCGTTTGGGCAGCTACTTGTTGCGCTCTTATTTTTGCCAAATCAGTTTTGTCGATAGCAGTTTCCAAGGGAAATTCCCGTATTGCAACTTGCTCTGCATAGACTGTTGGAGGGGAAAGGAAGGCAACGCTACTTTCGTTTGCGGTCGGATTTACTATTTGTTCCCGAATACAAATTGTTACCGTCTCCCCTTCTCCCGTTTTAATTTCAATGGCTCCAAATGGACCGGAGTTTTCTTGAAGGATAACGTTTGCAGGTGCTTTAGCCTCTGGGGCATTTTCACTGTGGGAACTAGAATGTGTTTCGTTTTGGAGAGGTTCTTCTGCAGGGGCAAAAGGATCTACGCCATAATGTATATCTTCACTATCACTATAGGCAACTACAGGAGTTTGGGTATCCCAATCAAAATGTTCATATACTGGTGCATCAGCGGTAGGACGAATAAAAACAGCTCGTCCATTGAAGTCTTCTCCTGGTTGCAGTCCACAGTCAGTCCACATGGACGGATCGGGTAAGCCTTGAATTGGTTCTGCACGAATTTGGCGTGGAGCACCAATCCATGAAGCAAGGAGTGCGCCTCCCAGCGCAAGAGACAACAATGGTCTATAGAATTTTCCCTTTTCTGACATCTCCAGATAATACACATCACATATGTATTTTGCAAGAGAAATGTATAAAAAGCAGTTTAGTATGTGAGATGGTGAGGGATGGCCGGAGCCATCCCTCGTGGATATGTTGAGAGCGTTCCCGCTGGTGGAGGCTACTTCTCCGAGGGCACGTATACCTTCTTGAGAAGGAATCGGTCGAGGAGGTATAGTACCGTGTCATAGCTACTGTGTACCACCATTGCCCACCACAGTCCCAGTGAGTAATTCATAGCTCCTACCAAAAAATTGAGTCCTCCTGTTAGTAATATAGTACCCAGCATCGGAACGTCTGGGTTCATTTTGATATGGCGTATGCCGAAATAGATCGACACACCGAACAAGGCGATTGCAGCTGCCCATACGTTCTCTTTTGGAACATAGGGAAACAGCTCAGTCCACAGTATAAACACAGGTTGCAATGTGGTGCTTAGCCGCTTACCGGTAAAGCGATCGAAAACCGTGAGTATGGTCGAAAGCACGTAGATGTACAACCAGTTGTACACTGGCTCTTCCCGTGGCCCAGCGAACAGGCCTGCCAAGAAGCTGTATTGTGTTGGCTTGCCGGGTGCGAAGGAAGGTCTGAACCGTTCAAGTAAAAAGGATGCAACTGTAAACCCTCCTATCCCAAAAATGTATAGATTCAGCAGAAACCTTGTGCTCGAGTTGAAGGTGGGGCTGATATACCACGTGTGGAACGTGTCGAAGGATGGAT
>CAYOVA010000037.1:6575-8066 GCA_964407325.1 uncultured Gammaproteobacteria bacterium
AGAATTGTAAAAGAACCTATAGTGTGCTAGTATACAGCTACGAAAGCGGCAATTGAGCCGCTCGAGCTCCGGCATCGCCGGTAGTAAAAGGAACGTGGGATATGGCAGAGCAGAACATGGCGGTCCTGTTCGAAGGCGTCGACACAACCAAGGTTGCCCGGGTTCCGGTCGTTTCCCGGGTGAAGGGCGACAACGGCGGCAAGATGGGGCTCCTCACCTTCATCGGGGGCGAGGCGCTCAGCCCGGTGGACAGCGACGGGGTGACGGCTGACCCGCAGAGCGACCCGTCGGTGAGGGTCCAGCTCCCCCAGGTCTTCGTGGTCATGTGGGAGCCGGTTGAGCTCGGCCGCCCGGGCGACCTCAAGCTCTGCTCGATTGAGGTCGTCCGGAAGTCGTACGTCCTGAATGGTGAGGACATGCTTCCCAACGGGGTCGTGTTGATGCGCGTTGAGGCCACAAAGGTTCCCAGCAGTCTGAACGTGGTGGTGCAGGTGGCGAACTTTAACCCTGACGCGGTCTTTAGCGAGGCGGATCGCGCTGACCGTGCTGCCGCGAGGCCGAATCTCGGCGTGCCCCAGCTCGACCTGACGCCCTACCTGCAGCCCTTCGAGCCGAAGGGAATCGCCCAGTACGGGCGCGAGAACGTGGGGACGTATCGGTTCTCGTTCGTCTGCATGTAGTACCTTTCGCTGAGGCTTCTTCTCAGCGGCATTTGGAATTGGAGGCAGGGCTTATCCCCTGCCTCCAGCAATTTCTTCTTCATACAATAACACCAGCTTGCCAAAAACCTATAGTAATAGTATAATAACTCCGCCAAATGTGGCAAAGAAACCTTTGAGGAGGTAACACATGTCTGATGAGCAGAAGGCGGCCAAGTTGGCGCCGAAGGTGAACGGCTACCTGTTCGAGATCCGCGACCCGTGGAACCGCGGGCCCCTCGCGTTCGCGGAGGTGCTCGGCCTTGACGCGCGCACCGACGGCCGGAGGACGGGGATCGATTTCGACAGCTACCCGAGCTACGCGGACGTGAGGGGGGATGCCAGCGGCTACGGCGGCCTCAAGCTCTACGTGTCGCCGCAGGTGGACGCTGAGACCTTCGCCTTTGTGATTGGCGGGGCTGATGTCAAGCCGAATGAGGTGTACCGCGACCCGGCCAGCGGCCAGGTAGTGTTCTACTTCAGGCTCGCGAGGATCACCCCGGGGGCGAAGACCTCAGTTGTCTTCAACGCGTATGTGGCCGGCTTCGAGCCCGACGGCACGCTGTCGAGGACCGCCAAGCAGACGGTGCTCACCGACTTTGAGCCGCTCCGCAACCTCTCGGTGCCCTGGACCGAGTACGAGGCAAAGCCCTTTGAGGACGACCCCGGCAGCCCGACTATCCGGATCGCTGTGATCACGGCCGACTTGTAGGGCCGGACTTCCACGACTCGGAGGCAGGTTTCCGCCAACCGTTCCGCCAAGGCGCGGGTGCCCATAAAGCACCCGCGCCGA
>CAYOVA010000038.1:0-6840 GCA_964407325.1 uncultured Gammaproteobacteria bacterium
CTTTTGGGAAAAAGCAGGATATGGATCAGTTTGTGGCTGTTGACGTGGATTATTATTCGCGATAAATATACTCTTGTCTGAGGTCTTCATCCGCAAAACTCATAAACTCCCAAACTCACTCTATATAAAACCTTGTCTTTAAATTGTGTACACACTTATGCACAAAACTAAGGCTAAAAGGTACAAAAGTATGTACATAATAAAAAAATATCTAAATTCAAAGTATGTTTTTCACATTTAGGCTAACTCCTTAATTAAAACTGGAATTGTGGTATAATAGCGTCAGATTATACATAGTGTTTATATAAATATATTAACGTGCTACTATAATGAAATCAGGGAAATTTGAAAAAATATCGTGTATTTTGCTTGCGGCAATAATACTTGGTTCGTTATGGGTACCTGTTCAAGCGGGTTTGCTTGCGTTGGTGTTTTCCTGTATTGCAGGGTGGTATGTTTCAACGAAAGCTACAACAAATAAGCTGAAGTGGGCTGCACTGGTTCCGGTACTCCCTTCTGTAGTGTTGCAGGGGTTGTATCTTCTTGATCGTGCAGTGTATTATCCGTGGTGGCTGAATGTTCTGTTTTTTGTGGTGAACTTGGGTGTTGCAGTACTTGCTGCCTGTGCAGGAGGGTTTGTGCCGTACTGGAGAGATCGACAGAGAAAACGGTTGCAACAGGAGCATATCAAGCGTGTTGCACACGGCAGAAATTCCATTACCCGGTTGTTTGCATCAGTTACGTTAACTGCCTTTGCAGGACAACTTCTGATAACATCATTTTTTCTAGTTCCAGGTAGTGCAATTGCAGAAACGATACAGAAACAAACAGTAGATGAATTCTTTAAAAGCTACGATCCTGAAAACGACTATCAACCGGGAGCAGAACCAGTTGTGCCACCACTTCCACCCGGAAGCATTCCCGTTTCGCAAATGACACCATCACAGTTACAAGAGTATTGTATTGAATATGGATATGCAGCAGGAGAACCAGCATGTAGTTATCAACTTGAATATTATGAAGGATCACCCGTTGAGGAACCCTGGTATATACAGCAATCAGTAGTTGCCCAGATGATGAAAGAGAGTAACGGAAAGGGAGAAGTGGGAAAGAATTCTTCAAAATCCAGTACAGCAAACTCTTCTGCAAAAGCGAAATCAAAATCCTCTACTCAGCAAACGCAAAACAAAAATCTCTGGTATCACACCAAGCAGGCTGGCAAAGGCATCTGGGATACCGGAGCATCACTTGTTGGAGGAGTATTGAAAGCCGCAGGAGCAGGGATCAGCTGGGTAGCAAAGAATCCTAAGCAGGCATTGAATGGTGCAAAACAGGTAATGTCACTGCTGAATCAGGTAACAGCCATTCCCACACTCTACAAAGCAGGGAAATATGTATACGACAATCGCTCGACTATTGCAAAGACAGCAATAGCATTAAAACAGTCAGGAGACAAATACGGATGGAACAATGTAGTAGCAGCAGCACTGTTTTCCCCGGAAGCAGTACAGGCATGGAAAAGTGGTGAATATGGGTATGCAATAGGACGGGGAATGAGTGAGTTTGCCTTGAACATTGTAACTCTCATACCTCCCCTTGCTGCTGCAAAAGTACCTGTTATCGGGAAACATCTGGCAACAGGGATACGAGCGATAAACAAGATAGATGACTTGATATCAGGAGTACAGCTAATTAAAGTAGTATCCAAACCGGCAGTTCAAGTATTTGAGAAGGTACCGCAGGTGATGGGTATCTCGCGTATGGCAGAGAGTACCATTACCACTGCTGTACGCAATCAAGACGTAGTCCAGGTAGTTGAAAAGGTGGTAACTACAACTCAAAAAGAGATACCAAGCCAGTCGGTACTGCAAAAAGCAACCAATGCATTGCTAGATATAAACCCAGTAGCTCAGGACGTAACAACAGTGAATCCTCAGAAAGTACAGGAGACAGCAGTAACGATTTCAAAGCTGTATACCGAAGGAAAAATATATGATACGGCATTCTCAACACTCAATCATACTCTTGAAACAGGCAGTGCAACCTCAGAACAGGTAGCTACAACTCTTACCAAAACAGCAGAACACAAAGGAGTACAAAACCTCATAGCAGACACAGCAGATCCCGTTGTTTCACAGGTCATTACCCGCAACCTTACTCAAACTAATATATCAACTGAAACACTCGACACCCTGGGAACAGCCATTCAAAAACAGGACTTTACACCCATTGCTGTAAAAACAGCACAGGATGGAACTCCTGAGATACTCACCATCAACAAAAAAACGAATGAAGTCTCTGTCCATTATGTCGCATCAGACGGAAAGCTCATCTCAAAACTGTACACTCCAAAACAGGAAGATGGATTTGTAGGAGGACAGTTGTTTGCGCAAATGAATGAGAGTGGAACATCTCTAGTAGCAAAAACGTCTGCAAAGGATGGATACCAGATGGCAAATCTCTCCAGAAGCAGTGATTACGAGAAGGAAGTAGCTGACATCCTGAACAACACACAGAAACCAAATATTCCTGCTAAAGATACCTTGAACACTATACAGACCATCATTCAAAAAGATATAACCGTACATTCAACTGCTCTTTCATCCGAGCTTGGCATTCCGGCACACCAGGTAGAACAAGCTATCACCTTCGGTATGCAAAAAGCAGGTAGCACAAAAATCGAAAAAGAAATTACTAAAATACTTCAAATAGATACAGCAGATACACCAGTAATGGCAAGCAAGGTGTATGCAGCAGTAGGAACGTATACCGGATCTGATGAGACACTACTCAAGCTGCTCAATAAAGTAAAAACAGATACAGATATCCGATCACTAACTACAATCGCCAATAACAACAATCTTACCTATATCACAACAAAAGCAACCAATGAGGAACTGTCTATTCTCATGAACCGGATGAAGAAAAACAACGGGAATAACATCCTGGATATATTCCAGGACGGAAGCATAGAGCATTTTATTGAAGGAGGAGTAAACAGAAATGGGAATGCTACGGGGTTTCATAGTGGGTTATCAGACAAAGGTACAGTGGTTGTTGAAGGGCAAAAAGATTACAAAACAGGGGTGTACGAAGCGGGGATAACTGTGAACGGAATAGGAAAGACTACCAACAGCGGCAAATCCACTCTGTTTCCAGATGACTGGGGTATAATTAAGATACTCGATGCGGTTGAAGAAGCGTATTATGATCCCAGTTTATCATTAGTTACCGGTACCACAAACCAATATGAAACAATGACAAAGAGGAAGGTTAAAATTGGAATGTATTTAAACTCACATAGAAAAATTACATCAGCATTTCCAGTACTATGAAATATAAATATCAATTTGCCAAGTGGGGTGGAAAGAATAACAATGAACAGTTAGGAATAATTTTACCGAAAGGTATGGAGCCTGTTTCTGATATTTTATCTTCAATCAGAACTGAAGCATTAAAAAATTGGTATATAGAAGGAATTGATAAAGTTCTTTCAGGTGAAAGCGAGATGGAAGAAAGAGGAAATGAAGGATATACCGGAACAATTAAGAAAGATATAACTAAATTCAACTTTAATTTTGATGAACCAATACACTGTACTATCGAAACAACCGAACTTAAAGAACTTATCGAAATCTGGTGGAAAGAATACCTGGAATTCAACAAAGACAGACTCGATCTAATTTTATTAGATGAAAACGATCTTATATGGAAAGAAGTCAAAGCCGCAATGGATGAAGAGGCGAAGCAATTTGGACCAGGTCATAAACTTGATACTGACAAATACAGGAAAATGGCTCAGGATCTAAAACAAAAATATAAGGAAAAAAGAAAGATAAACTGAGAGTGTCAAATCTTGAAATCGAAGTTGTTCAAACTTGCCTGTATAAGGCACTTGTTTCCTCAGCGATTTTCTCCCAGGAAAGTGTCTTTGCATACTCTAAAGAAGCTGTCTCCAGCTTCCTTAAGTTTTTCCTGTTTTCAATTGCTTCTCTCATAGCTTTTTCCAGGGCATCTTTTTCGTAAGGATCGTATGAATATCCCATATTTTCAGGGAGTTCCTTTAAACTCCCCAGTTGCGGATAAATAGAAGGACGACTAAATGAAAATGAAAGCAACACACTGGTGCTATTGGTAATTTTCTTGAAGGGAAATACAGTAATATCAGCAGCATTCAGATAGGTCTGAACTTCTTCATCGGGAATATGGTGGGTATGAATAGTGATTCCCGGTTTGCCTTCATACTGCTTTATAAGCGAGGTCATTTCATCATCGAGACTTTTTCCTGCGATAATCAATTCTGCAAAGGGATACTCTTTACGAATCTTTTCAAAAGCCGAAAGTACAGTATCTACCCCTTTATATTTTCGAATCAACCCGAAAAATAAAAAGACAAACTTGTTTGGACCAATCTTTAACTTCTTTCGTGCCTCATCACGGGAGATTGTATTTGGATAAGTATCAATGTAATTTCCAAGCGGGATAATCTTGTATGCGGGGAGAGGGATATGGTTATCCTTTAATTCTTGAATAGTATCTGAGGATAGGAGTACTACAGCATTGCACAGCATACAAAAGAGCCGTGTCACAAACATGTCGTTATGGGTAAGTGGTTCGTGGGGGACCATATCATGAATGGTATAAATAACTCTGTATCCAAGTATTTTGGCGAGCGTCAGAAATAAAACGACATAAATCATAACTATTGTTTTAAGAATATTTGACTGTAGTTTTCGTGGAGAAGGCAATGCAAAACAATAAAGCCAATGGACATGGAGAATACTAAAACCTCGTAAACGAAATGAAATGAGTTGCCATAAATAGCCTAATAAGGCTAGTATCCTTTCTTGAGATTGGTTGCGAATATACTGTACTTCAACTTCAGATGGCATATTCCCGTAGAGTTTTTCTTGGTATGGGTTTACGTCTTTTGGAAGAACCAGGACTTTCATAGAGTTAGCTTATCAATTTTCGAATTCTATTAATAGCAGGGGAATAGCTACGAAGAGCAGGTATGGAGTGCAGTAACAAAGCTAGATCGTTGTATACTCCGTATCTAAAAAATTTACTCATAAGGGACGTGCTTACAAAATAGGTGAGAACAGTTATAAAACTTAATATTACAAACTGAGTAAAGCTGGTTTCTGGACTAAAAAAGGGACGAATTAAAAGGTACACATCACAGACAATTACTCCGCTTATAAATGGAAAGTACAACTCCATTAATAATACTGAAAGTGGTACTTGAGACGACTTACTAACAAGATATAAAGCTATGCAATTGGAAAGGAATGCTGCAATTACCACAGAGAAAGCAGTGCCCTCAAATCCATACCATATCGTAAGAGGGAAGATGAGTATAAACATCACTATAGTTTGGAATAGTTGAATCTTTGTTATTATCTCAGGTGTACCTATTGCTTGCCATAACGCTCCAGTTGTAGTTCCAATACTGCGCATTAGACCCCATAAGGTTAATATTTGGAGTGCATTCTCCATTGGCAGCCATTTGCGTCCCAAAAATAACGTAATAAAATCATGAGACAAAGCAATTATTAAACTCCCTGCAAGAAACGAAAGATAGGCGGTAATTTGAAATGTAGATTTGTATGCAGCAGCAATTTTTTCTTTATTGCCCTGTATAAATGAATATGCTGGAAACATAACCGTAGAAATTATGTACGAAATTTGAGTCGCTGGAAGGTTCGATATTCTATAAGCTAACTGATAATAACCCAAAGCGATTGTTCCCATTAATCTTCCAATCAGAATATCGTCTCCCTGGCTGTAGAGGAAGGTCAAAATGCTAGAGCCAAAGATCCATTTGCCATAGTTGTTCATCTCTTTTATTTGTGCTATGTCTAGCTTTAGGGAAGGGCGATAGTTAGAAAGAAGGTAACTTAATACGAGACGAATAATGGAGTTTGCAAGATAACCTGCTACAAAAGCCCAATAGTTGTTATATACAAAAGCTGCACTAATAGCCACAACAAAATCGAGCAGATTCCCTGTCATCTGATAGATGAATTGTTTGCCGAACGTTAGGTTTTTTTGAAAGAGAACTACTCCAATATTAATAAAACCTTCAAGGACAAGTGAAAGTCCCATCCATCTAATAATCTCAGGAGCAATGGTAGACTTAAAAAACGTACCTACGATGGGCGCACTTACAAAAAGTAACGAATACAATACGATTCCTCGTATCATAAGATAAGTCCACGCAGTATCAAGATACTTTTCCGGATCTTTCTTATGAACTAATACTGCTTGCACTCCGGTTTGTGTAAAGGTAGAAATTATCTGCAATACAAGAGTGGCAATACCTATAAGTCCAAAATCCTGGGGATTGAGTAGTCTCGCAAGCACAATGAGCCGGATAACACCGAGAACATTGTCAAAAATTTGGAATAGGAAAAGCCAACTGCTTCCTTTAACTACCCGGGATGTAAGATTTTCTGTACTTTTCATATGATTGGGAACGATTCAATATATTGTGGTAGGCTCTATACAGTTGAAACCAGATTCCAAGCAGTGTAAATTGAATTCTTTTTGCTCTTGGTAGTGTAGCAGGTAGTATCGGGAAATACAAAGCTTCTCTCAACTCTCTATAAATACTTTTTTTAAACGGATGAAATCGATCTGGATATAATCGCGAGAGTTCAACTTCTCCACCAGAAATTCTTTTCAACTTTTTCATAAATGCTCTGTAATTTCGTGGAGGGTGTATAACAGCTATATCGGGACTATATGTTTGCTTAAATAGTTTCGAGTGATAGACTCTGTCACCAAATTCCATATCTCCTGAAGAAAACATTCTTCGATCGAATCCTCCAAGTTCCT
>CAYOVA010000039.1:0-6024 GCA_964407325.1 uncultured Gammaproteobacteria bacterium
GCGGGTGGGGGCGCCGCGCTTTCCGTTATTTTTTGCGCGCGCGATTTGTACTTCTGTTTTAAATTGTATTGTTATAATTTATTATGATAGTAAATTCTGTACCTTCAGAAAATGAGTTATCACATATCAAAGGTAGAATTGGAGAAATCTACTTAGAAACTTTGTGCTTAAGCGTTAATTATTCATGTACTTCATGTAAGGGATCTGATTTTGATTCTTTGGGTATAGATTATATGTTAATCAATTATCCGCAAGGGACAAAAAGAGATATTTCAGTTGAAGACTCTAAAACTCTCTATATTCAGATAAAAGGAACCTCAAAGAGCAGTTTATCAATGTTCAAAGATAATGGTGATGAATACATCTATACCTTATCGAAATCCGTATATAGACCATCTGGAATGAAAACATTGATAGTCATTGTTTGCGCTCCAGAAGAAGATACCTATGGTGATTGGATACTAATTGAAGCTGAAAAGCTACTTCTTCATTCTACCGCATACTTTATTGAAGTTCCTAAAAACGGATTTAAAGAACAAACTAAAATCAAGATACCAAAATCGAATGTACTAAATAAAGAGAGTTTAGAACAAATTTTCATCAATTAGCATGAGTAAGCAATTAATTATTCCACCGGTTTTGCTTATCAAAACAATGACTTTGCTTGGTTGGGTCAAAGAGGATGCTGAAGTAGATGAAAGTACTGTTTTACGTTACAAAGATAATTTTAATGTAAAAGTATATATTCCTAAGTCCGTTGATAAAATTGATTATTCTTTTCACCAAAATAGAACGCTTAGTTATTTACTGAGAACGTTAAAGATAGAGGAAACCGAAGAAACTTTATCAGAAATTCAGCAACAAATACTTTTCCCTAACTATAAACTTATAAATCGCATTGTCATTGAAGACCGACACAACAGTGAAACAGTTCCTTTTGAGTATGCTGATAGAGTAATAAAATATAATATTTCCTCTTTTAAGACAGAATACGTATTAACCGCTGCGAAACAGATTCCTTTAGAAAATTTTCAAATGAATCATACGAGGAAAGGTAGCTTTGTAATACCCATTTCTATTCCTGCTGAATATGATGAAAATACTTTATTACCGATTCCATCACTTACCAATACTGTTCTTAAAAACTATTTAGATAAGATCAACAATCTTGCGGATTTAGATATTACTAACGAAAAAAAGTTCGCTGAACAAGCGATTGAAAGGAATATAGATTCCAAACTTGTAAAAGACTTCATGTCTCAAGATGGTTTAGCAAAATACAACAAGCAATATGAAAAAATTGTGGAACGTGTAGAAATTTCAGGGGAATCAAGCCCAATTATAGACTTTAACCTGGCTGATAGTGAAAAACACTTCTCAAAAGCATATTTAGAAAAGCTGCAAGTTGTCCCAGATGTATTTATAGAAACTCTTAAAAGTCTGGAAATAAAGACTGACCAGGGTCATATTAACGAAGAAGACGTAAGTATTGAAGCAATAGTAGATTCTTTAAGCTACAGCGACAAAAACAGAACCGAAGGAACAATGAAATTTACAATTTACAAAGTAGGAAATGAAGCTGTAAAGAAACCGTTTAAAGCAGTGGCATCAGGCCTAACAAAAAAAAGACTAAAAAAATTCGGTGAGATATTTTATACCGCTGAAATAGTAAAGCTTCGAGGAGATGTTTTTAAATCTAAAGGTAAAATTGGTGATTTACGTATTGAAGAAATTTTAGAAGCAGATAAACAACCAGACTTATTTAAAGAAATAGTTAAATAATTGAGAGAATAGCTTTCGTAATCTGAATATCCTGTACAGCAACCCCTGTTAAATCCGCAATTGTAATTTGCTCATCGTTTTCCCGCTTGGCACCGATCTTTATCAAACTTCCCAGTTCAATAATTTTGTCTTGACCTAAAATTCCCCCTTTAACCGCGTGTGAAATATCGCCATGATCTATACATTGTTCTATGCTGTCTGCAAGAACTACATCAGCTTTGGTAAATAGTTGAGGATCAAGTTCCTGTTTTCCTTCGCTATCGGCACCCATGGCTGTGATGTGTGTACCGGGTTGTATCTGATTTGCGAAAATAAGCGGTTTTGTCGATGGAGTTGTCGTAACAATAAGGTTACAGTTATTTGTCACTTCTTCAATATTCTCTGTCAAAATTATATCAAATACAAACTTTTCCATACCCTTTCTATAACTTTCCAATGCCTTTTTGCTTCTTCCCCAGACAAACACTCTCTTGCATTCAGTCACATATTGAAGATACTGCAATTGTAATCTGGCTTGAGTACCTGTTCCTACAATTCCAATGGCTTTGACAGTCGAGGGCGCAAGATACTTTGCCACAACAGCACCAGCAAAAGCAGTTCTCACATCAGTAAGATAGCCTTCATCTAATAGAATTGATAATAACTCACCGGTTTTACTATCAAAAACTAGCATCAAGCCATTACTTGAATGTAAGCCATTCTTTGGATTTTCATAAAAACTGGAAGCTACTTTCACTACATAACAATCATCATTTTTGATGTATCCATATTTGATATGAACATCTCCCGGCGGATGTAAAAATCCAAGATGCCCAACAGGAGGTGCTATTACTTTATTATCCGAATAAGCAATAAATCCATCTTCTATAGCCTGTAAAAGAACCTTCACATCAATACTATCAAGTATTTTTTCGATGTGTTTTTTATCAAGAATTTTGGTCATAAAATCTCTTTTAATTTAGCAGTTGCAATATTTGCTCCACACATAAGCAAAACTATTTTCTTCCCAACATATTGTTCTTTTTGCTTGAGGAAACTTGCTAAAGTAACCCCTGCTGCACCCTCGATGATTTTGTGATGGACATCTATCATCATCTTTATGGATTGTTTTATTTCTGTTTCGGAAACGAGGATAAAATCGTCAACAACTTGTTTACATATATCGTAGGTAATTGATCCTTCCTCGAAGCCACCACCAGATCCGTCCGATAGGGTATCTCTATTGTGTGAGTCAACAAACTGACCAGACTGTATACTTTCGTACATTTCAGCTGAATTTTCCGGCAAACACCCAATTACTTTGGTGTGTGAACTTTTCGCTCTCAAGTAGCTCCCAATACCGGAAATAAGTCCACCGCCACCAATTGTTACGAATATAGCATCTGGATTGTAAAGCTGGTCTAATACTTCAACAGCTATTGTTCCCTGACCAGCAATAATATCAATATCGTTATACGGTGAAACCCAGGTCATATTGCGTTCTTTAGCAACTTTTTTAGCCTGACCGTGGATGATGGTATCTGATGAAGATTCACCAAACAGCTCGATTTCTGATCCGTAGCGTTTAATTGCTTCTACTTTTGCAGGGTCGGCATTTTTTGGAACAAATACAACGCATTTTACTCCGGCATCTTTTGCTGCTTTGGCAAGAGCCTGTCCATGATTACCGGTAGACGCAGTAATAACTCCCCTTTGTTTCTCTTCTTCAGTAAGAAGTCTGACTTTATTTGTTGCTCCCCGGATTTTAAATGATCCGGTTACTTGCTCGCTTTCGAGCTTAAAAAACACCTGAGATCCAGTTATTTCGTTAAAGTAGAGAGACTCCATAAGCGGAGTTTTTAAAACAGACGGTCTTATTGTTTTGTCGGCTTCTTCTATTTTTTTTATGAGATTTAAGTCCATGAGTTGTTTTTGTACTTTTGTATCAGTGTATTGTAACATTTTTTCGTTTTTTCTTCTAGCCCGTGAAACGGGCTGTTCGAGCCGACGGTTTCCGAAAGCGCGGCGCCCCCACCCGCCGCGCCTAAATCATACAAATTTCTGTTCGGATTTCACAAAAAACGTTCACATATCGCGATTTTTCGCTTACTCCGTCCCTGCGCTGAGCCGCAGGCGCTTGTGCGGCCAGCGCTGCAAAGCCTTTTTTGATCCCGTATCAAATTGAAGAAAAAACGGAAAAAATGTATGAGAGAATGGGTCTATGAAGTACATAGTATATTGCCGGAAAAGTACTGACGAGAAAGATAAACAGGTTTTATCTATTGAGGCACAGGTGGCAGAACTAACAGAATTTGCCAAACGGGAGCGCCTACAGATTGTAGAAGTCGTAACGGAAGCACGAACCGCCAAAATGCCGGGCCGCCCGCAGTTTGAGTATGTGCTCCAACAAATCGAGAAAGGCGTTGCTCAAGGAATTCTTTCCTGGCACCCAGACCGTTTGGCTCGAAATTCTGTAGATGGGGGCAAAATCATCTACCTGTTAGACACGCAAGTTCTGAAAGACCTCAAGTTCCCATCGTTCTGGTTTGAAGACACGCCACAGGGCAAATTTATGCTCAACATTGCCTTCGGCCAATCAAAGTACTACGTCGATAACCTTTCAGAAAATGTGAAGCGAGGCAACCGGCAGAAGCTACGCCGTGGTGAATGGCCGGGCAAAGCACCCTATGGCTACTTCAATAACCCAAAAACCAGAACGATTGACATAGATCCGCAGACAGCTCCGATAATTCAAAAAATCTTTTTGCGGTTTGCCGAAGGCAAACAATCTTTCGTGAGTATCTCGAATCTGATGTACTCCCATGGCATTACAAGAAGTAACGGGAAGGCGTTGCACGGAAACCAGATCCGTAAAATGTTAATGAATAGGTTCTATATTGGTATTCTCCACTACAAGAACGAATACTACGAAGGCACTCACGAAAAATTTATTAGCAAAGAGGTCTTTCAGAAGGTACAACGTGCAATTCAGAAAATAGAAAGGCCACGAGAGAACGGCCATGATTTTGCCTTTTCGGGCCTTGTCACCTGTGCCGAATGTGGTGCAGCGATTACCGCCGAAATCCACACGAAGAATTACCCGAAAACACGCGGTACAGTACAGTACACCTACTACCGCTGCACCAAAAAGATAAAACCCTGCAATCAAAAGTATGTTTCCGAGTCGGTACTTCAAGACCAATTAACACAGATTGTTTCTTCCTGCAGTTTACCTCAAGAAGCCGAGTCGCTTTTTGAGAAATGGTCAGCAGAACAGCTCCACAAAGAACAGGCACAGGTAAAAGATAGTATCCAAAAACTAAAAGGGAGGCAAACAGAGATAGATTTTAAATTACAACGGCTTCTTGATGCCTATCTCGACCAGGTGCTAGACACCGAAACATATAAAGCAAAGAAGAACGAGCTTTTTGAGGAAAAACTCAAACTGCAGGAAGAAATCCAGAAGATAGAAACTGATGGTTCGAGTTGGCTCGAACCAATGCGGTCTATCATACAGAGCGCACTGGAGTGCGCTCAAATCGCGCGCGCAAAAAATAATTGCCATGAGCTGAAAGCCATGGCAAAAACCGTCGGCTCGAACTATTTGATACGGGATAAATTAGTCTTTATGAAATACAAAAAAGGCTTTGCAGCGCTGGCCGCACAAGCGCCTGCGGCTCAGCGCAGGGACGGAGTAAGCGAAAAATCGCGATATGTGACCCCAACGGGATTCGAACCCGTGTTACCGGGATGAAAGCCCGGCTTCCTAGGCCTCTAGAAGATGGGGCCGTCACAAACCTTTTAGTCTTGTAACAAGACTACATAACCGCTTTTACCAAAAAGAACACTACCCGTTAGTAGAAGTATCTATTATACCATTCAACCTGCTTTCAGGGAAGTTTATTTACTTTCCGGACCTTTGAAATTCTTTTTTACGTATTCCAGTATTTCCTTGGCTGTATCTTTTCCTCCCATTCCAAATGCAAGTCCTCCTGCTATTGCGATCATTGCAACAATGCCGGTAAAGAGGATACGAATCAGATCCTGCGCTACTCCAAGCTGATTTAACACAACGAGTACTGTAAAAAAGATTACTGTTCCCTTTGCAAAGATAGCAATGGTTTGTGCGGATGTTTTTCCGATTCCCCGGACACTTTGTCGTACAACATCGGAAACAAGGTTTGCTGAAACGATTCCGACAAATGTAATTATCACTGCGATAATAACATTTGGAATATACAGCAGGAACTGGTTAATAACTAC
>CAYOVA010000040.1:0-5732 GCA_964407325.1 uncultured Gammaproteobacteria bacterium
TTTTCTGTTACCATAGTAACAAGTCACAGCTATTATACAATTCTTTTTTGGTAATAGATAGATGTATTTGATATAATACATCGCATGATAGCAACAATTCTCGTGGTAGAAGACGACCAGGATATACAAGAATATATATCACAGCTGTTGATCGACCATAACTATAACGTTATTTGCGCTTCAAATGGAGCTTCTGCCCTTAAGCTCATAAAGCGTACCCAACCTGATCTTGTTCTGCTGGATTTGGGACTTCCCGACATTAGCGGAGAGTCTATTGTAATGCAGCTGCACAAGGAGTATCCTGAACTGCGTATTGTTATCCTAACTGCAAAAGATTCTCCGGAGAACAAAGTCCAGGGTCTCAATTTAGGTGCGGACGACTACTTAACCAAACCATTCAATGCCGATGAACTTTTGGCACGTATCCAGGCTCGTCTTCGCCGTATTGCTGGAAGTTCCCATATCCTCAAAATCGATGACCTTGAATTTGATACGCAGACACTGGTAGTAACTCGTGCAGGAAAAGAAATTATCCTTACTCCACAGGAAACAAAACTGCTTCAGTATTTAATGCAGAACAAAGGGCGCATTCTTACCCGTGAAATGATCTTAAATCGCTTATGGATGTCTGCCATTGATGTCGATACGAGAATTGTCGATGTCTATATTGGATATCTGCGCAAAAAGATCGACAGAACGGCAAAAAAGAAGCTTATACACTCAGTTCGCGGCTTTGGCTATATCATGAAGGTGAGCTAATTGCTCTTTGAGAGCTACTATTGTTTCTTCCATGCGGATCAGGTATTTTTGTGCTGTTTCGTTTCCTTCATCAGTATTTCTTTTAAGCATAAACAATTGTGATTCCAGCGCTGTAATCTTGTTTCGTATATCGTGTAATAGTTGCCGTTCCATCTGCATATTCTATCATGCCTCTTCCAACTTCTACATTTGTATTCTGAAACCTGGAATTTACCCTTGACAAAGTGAACATTTGTTTACTACAATAAGTGAACCATCGTTTACCAGTTTACAACCCAACCATCATGAAAACCGATTACCTGCTGGAACTGAAAAAGTTCTACTCAAAAAGCAAGAGACTCCCGTCTTATTCCGAAATGCTATCCCTATTCGGTTTAGCCTCTAAAAACGCCGTGCACAAAATAGTGCATAAGTGGATTGAAGAAGGGTTGTTAAACAAAGATAACAGTAAGCTCGCCCCGGCAGCCAAGTTTTTTGCTATTCCGCTGGTGGGTATGGTTAAAGCTGGACAACCGATTCTTGCAGACGAAAACAAGAGCTATCTTACATTAGATGAATATATGATCGATGATCCAACCTCTTCCTTCTTGTTAAAAGTACGAGGTGATTCTATGGTAAATGCTGGCATTTTTGAAGATGATCTTGTTGTTATCGATATGAAGCGCCAGGCACTCGTGGGAGATATTGTTCTGGCAGAAATTGACCGTGAATGGACGCTGAAATATCTAAAAAAGCAGAAAAACGAATTGTATCTTGAAGCCGCAAATGACCGGTACCCTCCGCTTCATCCGAAAAAAGAACTGAAAGTGCATGGTGTTGTGAAAGGGGTAATCAGGAAGTTCAGTTCCTAAGCGGCCCCCTAAAAGACAGTAAAGGAGAGTTGGTATAATAGGGTCACATGAAAGATCTTTACCAAACTCTCGCAAACCGCATTCAAACCTCACAAAAAAACGTGTTATGTCTTCATCGACGTCCGGATGGTGATTCCATAGGCAGCAACCTGGCATTTGCCGGTGTGCTTAAAAAAGCAGGAAAAGAGGTTGATATCTACTGTATCGACGAAGTGCCTGAGTATCTTGCATTCCTGGAAGGCAGCGGTGAAATAAAAGTGCTTGCACCCGATCAGATTCGCTGGCAGAACTACGATACATTTTGGGCACTGGATATGTCTGCCCCGGATATGCTGGGAAAACCAGTGACCTTTCCACCACAACTGGAGATAGTGGTAATCGATCATCACAAAACAAACGAAAACTGGGGGAAAGTAAATTTAGTTGATAGCAGTGCAGTTTCCTGTACGCAGGTTCTGTACGAATTTTTCAAGGCGGCCACTATCGAAATAGACAGTACTATCGCAATGGCCCTTCTTACTGGTCTAGCTACCGATACTGGATTTTTTAAATTTATCGAAAACGGCGATCCCTTGCATGTGGGTGCTGAATTGATTGACACCTATAAACTCAAGTATCAGACCATTCTGTACAACATTCAGCAGCAGCTGAACATAGAGGATGTGTTGTTTGTTGGTGCAGCGCTCTCTTTAATAACAGTCAATTACGAAAAGAAAATAGCTTTGTTACCGATCCCTTACACTAATTGGATAAATTTCGCCCCGGCAGGAGCAAACAATAACCATCTGCTTACCGGCTATATAAGTTCAATTAACGGAACCGAGTTAGGGGTAATTATCACAGAAGAAAGACCGGGTTCTTTTCGTCTTAACTTCCGGTCCCGAAACAGGGATTTTGACGTAGCGGATATTGCAAAAAAACTAGGAGGTGGAGGGCATAAAAATGCCTCTGGTGCTACTATTCAAGCTGAATCGATGGATGATGCTATTGCAAAGCTTCTGGTAGAAATAGAATGACTCTATGAAACCATTTCATGTAACCATTCAGAAAATTGTTCAGGAGACACCGCGCGTTATATCGTTTTATTTTCACTATCCACTTTTTGCTGAGCCGGGGCAATATGTGCTTGTTGATATTCCCGAATACGGTGAGCGTCCTTTTGGCGCTGTAATTGTCGACGATACTACTTTTTTGATTTCAGTAGGGAAAGTAGGTGCGGGAACGGGTCGACTTCATGAAATGAAAGAAGGAGAAGAGCTTAGCATGAAAGGACCCTTGGGCAGTTATTTTACACTGCCTTCTTCAAAAGAACATCCGATTGCGCTTATTGCGGGAGGATATGGGATGGCTCCTTTAGGGTTTTTGGCACGGGTAGCCGCGGAAAAAGGTTATCAAGTACATGTATTTGCTGGTGCTCGTTCTGGTCCCGTAGTCAGTGACGAAAAGCTAGCGCAGATTGAGGGAAAAAGCTCCTGATATAATATACCTAATTCCATGGAACTCCCATTTAATAAAAAACAGCGAGTGTATATCGCTTTTGCAGGGATAAGCATTTTTGCTATTACGCTTCTTATGCAGCTTGGCATCCCCAAAACAGAAGCGGGGGATCATTATGTGGCGCTCCAGGAGGATAACACCTTCACAAAAATCATTTTATACGGAAAGAAGCGTGAAATGCGTATGCCAATCCCTTCAGGTAATCCAACTCCATTACCTACTTTTACTCCCACTCCAACCAGTACTCCCACACCTACCCCTACTCCAACAAACACTCCTACACCCACAATGACACCTACTCCTACAATCTATATCCCGCCCCCTGCCCCTGGTGAAATTGACGGTTATTTCAAAAAATACGCAGGAGAGTACAGTGTTGATGAAAACCTCATGAGAAAAATAGCTGCCTGTGAATCGGGATATAATACAACCTCCCACAACACCACCTACGACTACGCTGGAATGTACCAGTTTAGCCGGGATACCTGGATTTCTACTAGAGGCCAAATGTCAGATGATCCAAATCCCGACTTGCGATTTAATGCGGAGCAAGCCATTAAGACAGCTGCCTTCAAAATATCCCGTGGCGGACAAAATGCATGGAGAAACTGCCTATAATTGCACATTGGATACGCATTTTACTCTTCCTGACGGGCAAAAGTCATGTTTATGTCATAATTATTTGCCTTCATTCGATTATGCTAATACCATATGAGAATTAATAATAACGGTCGCCACGACGAAAAAAACGGTGTGTTCGGGGCGGTATACCTTCTGTCGGTCTATCTCCCAATCGTTCTCATGGTTTTCGTCCTGGCTGCTAGATAACAAGTAGGTTTCGGTAATGCTGTCAGTGATCTTTAGTGTATGCTCTTATAATTGGTGTTATATACTTGTGTAATATGACCCAAACAATCGAGCAAAAGCTGGAAAGACATCGCAAAACAAAGCATGATATTTCTGCATTGACCACGTATTTAAAGGAAATTGTATATGGTGGCATAGACGGAATAGTCACGACGTTTGCTGTAGTGGCAGGTTTTACCGGAGCGCAAAGTGGCGGAACAGCACAGTATTCTATTATTACTGTTCTTCTATTTGGACTGGCTAACCTTTTTGCTGATGCCTCATCTATGGCTTTGGGGAATTTTTTATCGACGAAGTCAGAAAAGGACTTTTATAAAGGCCAAAAGAAAATGGAGGAAGATGAGATTCGAAACGATACTGAGCGTGAATTTCGCGAAACAGCGTCTATTTTAGAAGCAAAGGGATTTTCCCCTGAAGATGCCTCTCAAATGACAGCTCTGTATCAGAAAAATCCTGAATACTGGACTGAATTTATGATGCTGTACGAGTTGGAACTGTCCAATCCGGAAGGGGATAACTCGTACCTGACTGCATTTGCGACTTTCTGTTCATTTATTGCATTTGGATTTATTCCGCTAGTGCCATACCTCTTTATTCGGGAACCTCTCCCGGCTTTTCAAAATTCTATTGGATTTACGTTTATGGCGCTTACAATTCTGGGAATCTTGCGTTGGAAAGTGACTAAGATAAACTTCTGGCGGGCTTTGTTTGAGACAATCTTGTTAGGAGGGATATCAGCAAGCGTCGCCTTTATTGTTGGATTATTCTTTAAGGAGTAATGCGCTTGGTCGAGCGGAAATAGCTGGCCTTAGGGAGATTTGTCTTCTTTTTCTTCTGACAAAAACTGTGGGAAAGGCTTTCCATGCCAAGCTGTTTCAATAAATGCCCGAATTATTCTTTCATGGTCGAAAGCAATCTGCTCAGAGGGGGGGAGCGCTTCCAAAGGAAACCACTTCATTTTTGCTGTTTCGTGGTCAGGCTCACCTGTTTGCTCCAATGGCTCCATATGAAAAACAAAAGTAACGCTTTGCCTGTTGTCACCTCGAGATAAGGCATCCACAATCCCAAGAAATTGGATTATGCGTGCATCCCAGCCTGTTTCTTCTTTAATCTCACGCAGTATACCTTCCTGAACCGATTCATCGCGATCAAGGTATCCTCCGGGTAAACCGTACTTGCCACCTTCTGATAAATGTGCTGCCCGCTTCACCAGAAGAATGGAACCTTCCCGAATCAGAATACCATCCATTACCACATGACGCAGGTATGCTTTGTCGCCATCTTCAAAAAAGCACGTAATCATGGATTTCCGTTTTTTCATGTAGTCTGGATCGGTATGATCTTCGGAAGCCCTTTTACTTTGGGATAAGTCCGATTTGTTTTTTGATGACATACCAGAGTTTACCCCAGAAACCTGCTTTTTTGTACTGGTTCCAGGCTTCTCTTTTTTTGTGGTCGGCAGTTCCGTAAATAGGAGGGTCAATCCATGCAGATAGAATAAGCCATTCTTTTCTTTCGTTTTGCTTAACAATCAAAGTAATATTCGCGTTTTGGTACTTTTTTTGCAATTCCCAGCTCCCTGGATTTTTCCCATGATGGCGTTCATCAGGTGACTGAAAAGCAGTAAAAGCAATGTGTTGAGGTAATTTTCGCTGATGAAGGCGCTCTAACGCGTGATTTGTCCAGATAACTCCTCCATAATATTGGTTATACGGCATAAACGTATTATACTTAAATTGTGCCAAGTACATCTCAAAT
>CAYOVA010000041.1:0-1150 GCA_964407325.1 uncultured Gammaproteobacteria bacterium
GCTCACAGTTTCTTATATGTTACAATAACCAAATGGCTTTAATTATCGTTGAATCACCTACCAAGGCACGTACGTTTAATCGTATTTTGAAAATGAAGGGAAAGGATGGAGAGTATCAGGTTTTTGCAACCATGGGACATTTCCGTGATCTCCCGGGAGACAAAATGGCGATTGATTTTGAACACGACTTCAAACCTCAATATCAAATCATGGACGGTAAGGAAAAGGTATTAAAGCAACTTAACGACCTTCGTAAAGAACACAAGGAAATTATCTTCGCAACCGATCCTGACCGTGAAGGAGAAGCTATTTCCTACCATGCTGCTTTAATGCTTGGATACATTCGCGAGAACTGGCCAAACATAAGCATTGAGGAAGGTGTTGAACTCAAACGAATTGTTTTTCATGAAATTACTCCAAAAGCACTGGAAGAGGCTTTAGCCCATCCTGAAGAACTGCGTATCAACCTTGTAAAGGCTCAACAAGCACGCCGCATATTAGATCGTATCGTAGGGTATGAGATATCGCCCCTCCTCTGGAAAAAAACCGGCAAAAACTGGCTTTCAGCTGGTCGTGTGCAGACTGTCGCATTACGCCTTGTTGTGGAACGCGAAAAAGAAGTAAAAGCTTTTAATTCAGAACCCTACTTCCAGGTACTGGCAGATTTTAACGATGCCAGTAAATCATTTAAAGCCAAGCTTGTTAAGCATAACGGGGAACCATTTGAAAAAAAGACAAAAATTACCTTATTTGATGGTGAATACGAATATACAAAAACCTCAATCACGCAATCAAATGTCAAAGAAATTGAACAGGAGATTAAGTCAGATACATACAAAATCACCGATGTTAAAGAAGACACACAAACCCGTTTCCCTCCCCCTCCGCTTACGACTTCACTGTTGCAGCAATCTGCCTATCAGCGATTTGGCTTCCCCGGTAAACTGACCATGCGTATTGCCCAGCAGCTTTACGAAAAGGGACTTATCACCTACCATAGAACCGACTCATTTAATTTATCAGCACAATTTGTATTTAGGGCTAAAGATTTTATTGCAGAAAAATATGGACCCGAATACGCACTCGAAAAGCCACGAGGATTTAAAACCAAATCCAAAATGGCTCAGGAAGCACACGAAGCAATCCGCCC
>CAYOVA010000041.1:1250-5636 GCA_964407325.1 uncultured Gammaproteobacteria bacterium
AAGTGCGGAAGCCCGATGGTTTCACGGTATTCCAAAGGCGGAAAAAAGTTCTTCGGATGTTCCGACTATCCTAACTGTAAATATGTCGCCTGGAGTTTAGATCAGGCCCGCAACCCTGAAAAATATGCTGACCAGATTGCTGCAAGTGAAGAACGGCTAAAACAAAGAGAAGAAGATATCAAAAACGGGGTGATAAAGCCGGTAAAAGAAACGAAGGCAAAGAAGGTAGTTAAGAAAAAGACCACGAAGACAGCTCCCAAGAAAAAAACAGCGGCAAAAAAGGCGAGTGCAAAGAAAGTGGCGCCAAAGTCCACAAAAGCTTCGCCTCGAAAAAAAACCGGAAACAAGGTAACTGCATAATCTTATCTCTATTTCCTGCATCGTGATACAATACTCACGTCACAGCTAGGCTCTTTGTCCCTGACCCATAATTGGAGGTCGCCGCGTACGGACTCCACCAAATCTACTGTACTGTTCCACCCCACTCGACAACTGTAAATCCTTTTCGTGCAGGAGAGTTTTTAGGGAGCTGTGCTGATTCATACATATAATCTTCGGGGACGGATTTAAATTCTGCTAGGAAATGGATAAATGTGTCTGGTTGCGGCGTAATAATAACTTTATCAACTTTGTTTTTTTCTTCTAAGGTTAGAACGCGCATAAAAAAGGCAGGACCCTTCTCTTGTTGCAATCGGGGAAGCCAGTACTCAAGAAACTCATTTCGTTCAAATTCATTTAAGCCAAATGCAGATAAGATGGTAGTTAAGTCAGTTTTCAGAGATTTCATATAGATTAGGAATCCTTTGTTCTGTTCTGCCATAGGTAATTGCACCATAGTCTCGTAAAACAACTCTGGATATGTGCGACCTTCGTAAAGCAAAGAACCATCAGGATGAGCCAGCACATTTCTCCAGCCGGTTCCATACTCGGGAATACTTTTAGTAACAACACCGGGAATGTCAAGGAAGACCGAAACGTATGTTGGTTTTTCCGGATAAAAATAGAGTACTGGTTTGTCAAATGGAGCACATGTCTCTGTGCAATTTTGTGCACTGTTAACTCCTCCCTCAAATTCACTGCGGGGAATGGGCCGTGGATTATCTCCATAAGAAGCATCTTGTCCGGGATAAAAGATTAATACCTCATCACCGTTTTCCATATAACGCACCGGTTCACCATCAGCCGTACTGCATGTAGTAGTGGGTACATTATTGTTCGTATTACAGTTGCATCCGTTTATCGGCCCTCCTACCGGACATGCATTCGGATCTTCCGGTGTCTGTGGATTTGAACCCGATTGTGGTCCACCCGGCTGGCCTGGAATTTGGCCATTGTTGTTAGGATCGAAAGGGATTGGAGTAACCAACGACCTGTTCGAAGTAGGAAATGGGTCAGGAGGAATTATTGGAGAAACTCTTCTAAAAGTGCTTTGTTTTTGATTTGGAATCATGGGAATTTGTTCATTCTGTGCATACGAAATCAAAGAAAGAGGATTTTGGAACACATAAAGAACTACCAGATCCACTATCGTAGCAAAGGTGATTATGAGAAACAATACGGTAAGTATGTGTATCTTTTTGCTCATAATCAATAGATTTCTAAAGTTGAAACAAGTGATTTAAATTCCGATTCAATTTCCGGCACTGGCACGTCACTCACATAGTGATAGTTGACTATATATACAGTAGCATTTTTTCGAATAATGTATACGGTATCTTGGATTGGAACTAACTTTCCGTTGAATGGAGCCACAGACTCTCCGGAAAATTCGATTGCCTGATTCCCGAAAATCTGCGCGTCTTTTGCCTTATAGCCAGCGTAAAACCTATTCAGTTCTTGCATTCGTGTTTCTGTATCATTTTTCTCCACAGTAATTCGTAATGATTTATTCGCTTCTTTCCCTGAATCTGTAGGTGTAATGAGGACAGACTCTCCATTTGTATACGGTTGTTGGACTGCGCTCCAAGAATGTGAAAGACGGATAGCAAATGAGGCAGTTCCCATTAAAAAGGTGTCCTCCGGTTGAGTTACAGGTTCTGTATTTGTTCGAGTTTGACTGCCATCTGGCTGGGAACTAACGGGAGCTAAAGAAGATTGTTCCGTTGATCTTAATTGAATAATAAAGACAGAGATTACTATTATGCATAGTAAAACAAAAGCCAGTATCAAGAAGAGTAGTAGTTTTCTCCTCATAGTTTCTTTCATCATATCTTGTTGAATATAATAATGCAAATAAGCACTCTTTCTTTATCATCTTCCCTTTTCCCCATTCACCCACTATAATATCCTGATGTCGAATATGAAATACATCTTTATATCTGGTGGTGTTATTTCAGGAATAGGTAAGGGAATTACCTCTGCCTCCATCTCCCTCCTTCTCAAATCCGCAGGTTACAAAGTTGCTCCCATTAAATTTGAAGGCTACCTTAATATAGATGCCGGTACTATCAATCCAATCGAACATGGTGATCCATTCCTCTGTGAAGACGGTACCGAAACTGATATGGATATTGGCACCTACGAAAAATTCCTGAACCAGGAAATGGGAAAAGAGAACTTTTCTACAATGGGGCAGATTTACCAGACCATTATTGAAAAGGAACGCCGATTTGAATATAACGGTGAAGATGTTGAAGCAGTGCATATAACCGAAGAAATTATCAGAAGAATTAAACTGGTTGGAGAAAAAAGCGATGCTGATGTTGTGATTATTGAACTGGGCGGTACAGCAGGAGAATACTGGAATGTCTTCTACTATGAAGCGGCTCGACTACTTGCCTTTAAGAATCCTGGAGATGTTATCCATGTGCATGTAAGCTATGTTCCCACACCGGGGCATTTGGGGGAACCGAAAACTAAGCCAACCCAGTTATCGGTACGCACGCTCAATTCATTGGGAATTCAGCCTGATATCATCGTAGCTCGCACTCAGCGAAATCTCGATGATCGCCGCAAAGAACGCCTGGCAACATATTGTAGTGTCCATCCCGAAGATGTATTCTCGAATCCTGATGTCGAATCTCCATATGAAATACCTCTGGTTCTAAAAGACCAGAATATCCATAATCGTATTTTTATGAAACTGGGTTTGGAAGCTCGCGAGCCGGATATTCAGGAATGGCAGGAATTTGTAGGGAAGATTAAAGCTCCGAAAGAAAAAACAATTGAAATTGCTATTATCGGAAAATACTTTGGAACAGGAGACTATCAGTTGCGCGATTCATACGCAGCCCTTTTTGATGCAATAGACCATGCGGCATGGAATAAGGGAGTTGGCGTAAAGACCCGTTGGGTGAGTGCGCAGGAGATCGAAGAAAACGGTCCTGAGATTATTGGGAAACCAGAAGGCATTATCGTACCAATTGGCTGGGGAGAACGCGGTGCTGAAGGTATGATTACAGCAGCAAACTACGCACGGGAACAGAAAATTCCCTACCTCGGTCTTTGTTACGGTATGCAGCTTGCCGTTGTGGCATTTGCCCGTAATGTACTTGGCTATGAAGATGCAAACACTACTGAAAACCATCCTGAATCAACTCATCCTGTTATCCATATGATTGAGTCACAAAAAGAGATACTTGCACGACGCGCCTATGGTGGTACTATGCGTTTAGGAGGGTGGGAAGCGCAGGTAAAAGAAGGCACGAAAGCATATAAACTTTACGAAGAAGGTAACGATTTTATTAAAGATACACCTGGTTTGACTAGTGAACGCCATCGTCATCGCTATGAGTTCAACAACTCATATGCCGAAGAAGTCGAAAAGAACGGCATGGTAATTGCAGCTCGTTCCGTTGCAGAAGATCTGTGCGAAATTATCGAGCTAAAACCAGATATGCACCCATTCTACATGGGTACGCAGGGTCATCCTGAATACAAGAGCCGTCCGCTGCATCCCCATCCTCTCTTCCTAGGATTTATTGAGGCTTGTAAAAAACAGAACTAATCGTTATAATATATATTTCTTATGGCAAACACCATTTCATACAAAGACCAGAAATACTCAGTTGGCGACACAATTGCAATCGACTACAAAATCAAAGACGGCGACAAGTTCCGTATTCAGCAGTTTGCAGGAATCCTTATTAAAGTAAAAGGTGACTCAGAAGCAAACCGCATGATTACCGTACGCAAAATGTCAAAGGCTGGAATTGGTGTTGAAAGAATCTTTCCAATAATGTCTCCATTTATTGATGCTATATCAATAGTAAAAGAATCAAGTAATGCACGTGCAAAAATCTATTATGTACGTGACCTCTCAGAAAAGAAGATAAGACGAAAACTCTATCATAAAGCTACTATAGATGCACAGAAATCAAGAAATGCAGAAAAAGCAGCTGCAAAAGCATCAAAATCTACCTCCAAAAAAGAAGCAGAACAGCCAGC
>CAYOVA010000042.1:0-5325 GCA_964407325.1 uncultured Gammaproteobacteria bacterium
TATCCGGTAAAAGCGTATAAAGTCGGGAAAGGCCGCACTGTAAAAAACAAACAGGTAGCCGAAAAAGCGAAGCCTCACGAAGTGATCGTATCAACTGTCGAGCGGGTACAAAAACAACCTCATCCAGGAGTGCAACCAGTACAACAGGTCGTATATGTACCCCAAGCCCAACCTATTCCGGGAACCAAGGTTGTTCGTATTCCAGTCGCTCAAAAAAAATTTACACTTCAAGATCTGTTCGTTGCTATGATTCTAGGTTTTATAGCCTTCTGCGTATTTATGTTTGGTTTAAACCTTACGAATCCTGACCTCTACGATAGTATTATGTTTGAAGTAGTTGAACCCGTGTTCTCGTATCTTGCCTGGCTGCTTGATGTAATAATAAAGGCAATGTCAGGTGTGTACAGTTCCTAACGCCTTTTTTTCCTTCTTTTCCTGTTCTTTTTCTCTCTCTAAAAGCTTTTCGAATTCCAGCAGCTGCTGTTCCTGCACACGATTCGGCTGCGCAAAAGGCCGGACTTTCTGTACCAATTCCAATGCGTCCTTGTACACCATGCCGGTACTTATTAAATAGGCTATGACCATGGAAGGTCCGCGTCCTTTTCCGTATTTGCAGTGAATATACACTCTGCCACCGCCCTTTATTTCTTCATCAATAAAAGCAACTCCTTTTTTCAGATTTTCAATTGATGGAGGAGTCCAGTCAACAGTAGGTAAGTGTAAAACTGTTACATCAGGAAAGACTTTAGTCCCCGTATGAATCGAGTGAAGACGCATATTTACTATCGCGGTAATGCCATTTATTCTGAAGGTTTCGGCAGCCTTCATACCATATTGCCCTCCTAAAAACAGATTAGGGGTAATTTTGCTATACCGCATAACAGGGATACCCGTAAGTTTGCGGGCGATATAATCAATCGTACTGGCAATCTCGATCTGAATTCTTCGTAATGCACTAACCCACAGTTTCATCATATTTTTGGTGGTGCCATGACCGGGATAACACCTGGCTGGACTTGTACTTTAGCCTCCTGCATCTGGAGGTATTTATCATCAATAATAGCGCGAATCTGTTTGTCTGTCTCTATGGAAAATGATTTTCCCTGCCATCGTTTTAGGTTCACAAAGTTTTCCTGCTGAAATAAATTTGTTTGTGCCACATCAAGAAAGAAGGTATTAAGTGTAAAAGCTATAGAAATGCTATAATACCTGAACGTGTCGAATGGAGTGAGAGGAGGAGGATATGACGATAGTTCGAAGGTGGTCGATGGTAGGTTCCGTACTGGCGGCAGTGGGGGCAACGATGTTTATTTGCTACTTTTTTATCCCCACGAACCCGTTCTGGTCTTCGATCCTGTTCCACGGTGGCCTGGTGATAGGCATGGACGGGTTCGCGATCTTGCTGATGTCAGCCGCCAAAAGTCCCATCCAAAGTGGGAACGAGGGTGCACAGTCCGGAAGGTCAAAGGATAGAGAGCTCCCACCAGTACCCGAGTGGTGGGGATATGGGATCGTAATTCTGACTACGATGCTCTCCTACCTCTTCATCATCCTGTTCTTGTCATTTCTGGGGCAAGGGCCATTCCCGCCTTTGCTACCACCAGCGCTTCCGCGCGCAAGTCTGTAAGGGAGCAAAGTATGCCCAACGTGAGACAAGTCCGTCGTTTCGGCCGGATCTTACTAATGATCGGAGCAGGCCTCTTACTGCTGACTCTTCCAAACCTGCTGCCGTATGGCTGGCGCACGTTCCTGTTCCACTGCGCAGTTGCCGCCATTCTCACCGGTACGGGCGCCGACTGCTACAAGCGGGGACTATCAGAGGTAAGTTTCGACACATTCGAGGTGCTCAGCTGGTTTCTGCCCGTATGCGCTGGAGTACTTGTCCTTGTTGCGATCTTCTGGAGACTGAGTACTGGAGACTGGCTCTCACCATTTTCGCCGTAGCAGCTGCCAAGACCGGCGTTCGTTGTATCGGTTCCGAAGCCTTCGCTGCGGGCAGGCAGGGGTCCTGCATAAAAACCCCTAACTACACTCCAATTATGGCTCCACCTTGCAATTCACCCTATGTTTCTCCATAATGAAGGTAAACAAATAGAGTTACTATTTACTTTTCTTCTATGAAACGCATTAAAGTTGGATTAAACGGATTTGGCCGCATTGGCCGCGCATTCACCAGAATAGCGATGTTACGGGATAGTTTTGACCTGGTTGCCATTAACGGACGCCACAAAGATCCTGTCATGTCAGCGTATCTGCTACAGCATGACTCTGTATACCGCACCTACCAAAAGCATGTTTCCTCGACCGATACCTCGATTAAAGTAGACGACAAAGAGATTCAGCTCCTGGAGAATGAAGATCCTGCTGCCATACCGTGGGATCAAGTGGGTGTTGATGTTGTTGTTGATGCGACTGGCGCGTTTACCAAAATGCCTGACCTGCAAAAACATATGCATGGATCAGTCAAGAAAGTTATCCTCACCGCTCCGTCTAAAGATGATGAGACCCCTCATCTGGTTCTGGGAGTAAATGACAGTACCTTTGATTTTAACAATTGTAGCGTAATATCGAATTGTTCCTGTACTACCAACTGCGCATCACCCCTCTTTAAAGTGCTTCACGACAACTTTACCGTTCAGTCAGGATTCCTGACAACAGTCCATGCCTATACGCAAACCCAGCCACTGCTGGACGATGCGCAAAAGGAAATCGAGCGCTCACGGGCCGCCCCTTTGAATATTGTTCCCTCAACAACCGGTGCTGCAAAAGCAGTTGTAAAAACGTTACCCGATTTAACAGGAAAAATTGATGGTATGGCCATGCGTGTTCCTGTTCCCACCGGCTCATTTACCGATGTTACCGCCATTGTAGAAAAGGCGCCTACTGTTGAAGAAATAAATGCAGCCTTCAAGAAAGCTTCAGAAGGTGAAATGAAGGGAATTCTAGGTTACGAAGATGAGATACTCGTTTCATCCGATTACATCGGGAATTCCTTTTCATGCACATTTGACGCCAACTATACCAAGGTCATTAACGGTAACATGGTAAAGGTATTCGGCTGGTATGATAACGAATGGGGCTACTCCACAAGACTAGTCGACCTGGTCGAGCGGGTATCGGATTTTGTGTGAGGCTTGTGAAATAAGATATATAATAGCCGTTTAGTTGAGCGGCATCCTGTCAAAAGTATCTATACCTGTGGTTAAGCAGGGGGTAAACGCGGCAGCAAACTCTCCACAGGTTCTAAACCGGTCATGTCTATGAAAAGAAGTGGCAACTTGTAACACCTCTTCGATGCGCTTTCTTAACACTTCAGGAATACCGGATCGATCTATTGCTCTTAACTGTTGATCCGCGTGCCTGTGCCCTTGTATTCCATACGGATACCAGTCACGACTTAACAAGTTATATGCTGTTACTGCTAGTGCATGAACATCACCCTGTTCCTTTAATTCAACATCTTCCATCGCAATTTGTTGAGGGTCGGCATAGCGTAAACAATACATTGGGGTATTCTCTTCCCCTGGTTTGAGTGTTCGGGTATGCGCAATCTGAAAATCAGTAAGAGCATAGCGACCATTGTTATCAGTTAGTATATTCCCTACTTGCACATCTCTATGGAAAACCCCTTGGGCATGAGCATAATCCAAAGCATCTGCCATTTGATTTACAATCGTAGAAATATCATAAAGACTAAAAGGGCCTTGCAACGGGTATAGTTTTTCCATGACAAAGCCGGGAACATACCTCCCCTGAATCATTTCAGCTGCATTATCAAGAACCTCGACAATATTGGGATGATTAAGCTCAGAATGTATTCGCGCTTCCTTCAATCCTCGCATTTGAGCCCCCGTTGAGATTCTCCCTTTTGCAGGAGGTGAAACATACTTCACCATAACTTCACAATTTTCATAACCTCTTTCCAACGCTTCCAAATCAACTCCTGGAATGAGTATATTTTTAGACGCACTTAATCTTCTTTTATTGGAAAGCCTGGACAGAAGACTCTCTTCACACACAAATCTGTCTCCTGCCAATAATACAAATCCTCCTGATAGCTCAGCTTCAGATTCCTCTGAAATAGAAGGTGAATATCCTGAAAGTTCGCTGAGAAAGAGTTCTGGATCAAGATCATAAGAATCTTCAAGATAGCGAATGTGATTTACGAAGGTAGACTTACTCCCTACAATTTCGTACCCAGTTGTCCTTTCACTCATGGAGCTTCAATTCTACATCTATACCAACACAAAGTAGGCTGCAAATACGCTCATTCAACATAATATTTACATATTAAGTATGTATTGGTATAATTCACGGTTATGGGAGAAAGACCAGCCGTATATGGACTTGAACGCGATCAGGCAAAAAAAATAGCAGAATTAGACCGACAATTAGCTGCAAGCGGACTTCGTCCTGCTGATTTGTTTTTTAGCTTACGTGCTAACGGATCTACCTGGGAATACATAGAAAAAACGTACGGTATTACTCGTGGTACTGTTCAACGGGTATGCACAAATCAGGAAGTATTTCTCCCCGAGAACGACCAGGTAGCAGCAGAACGTGCAGGCAAACAGGCACAGGAAAAATATGGAGGCTCACCTGGGTTACTTCGTGAAATGTGGTATAAGCTAAGGGCACAAGGCAAACGGGCAAAATCCAGACCAGGTTACAGAAGAGCTGTAGAACTGACAGGTGAGCAATGGGAATTGTCTCCACAAAAATTCGTACCTGAAGGAGGAAGTCGATGTAGCTTCTATGTAAATGGCGAACGCCTAGTATTTGATTCACCTCAAGAAAGAGAAAATGGATTAGTTCTTGATATTGTATTAAAAAGAATGGGAGAACCTGGACTAGTAGAAGGAGAAACATACCAAGTTCCTTTCAGCAATAGAAGACAACCACTCAGAGCTGATTTTCGTGTCCCCCATGTTGCACTTCTTGACTATCATGAAATCCAGAGAGATGAGCGTGAATCTGGCATCAGAAGTTTACGACAATTAAGAGAATTGCGTTTGCAGGAGCTTGATAGACCAGATCTGATTTCACACCATTATATTATGTACGATAAGACAGAATATTTAAGGGATATATTGAATGATACTATTTTCCCAGAATTAGCACCAAACTACAGCTCAAGATTGTTTAGGGAAGGATTATCACAAGATGAGTTCGATCATTTGATCGGATCAGTTAGGGAGGCAGTAGCTGAACATGATATTTTCGAAAACCAACAGTGGAATAGTGGTCGCTAGAATCCAAAATCAGAATAGTGTACACTCATCCTATGCCACACATACACTATCTCGACGAATCCGATATAACAGG
>CAYOVA010000043.1:0-5103 GCA_964407325.1 uncultured Gammaproteobacteria bacterium
CCTTCAGTACCGCCTCTCTTTACCCACCCGCTTATGATTTCCGAATTGCGCAAGCAGGAATTCCCGGGTAGTGATCTTGTTCTTGAGGAAACCCTCGCACCTGGAAGCAACTACAACCGCTATATCGTAAGTTACCAGTCGGAAGGAAACAAGATATATGCCCTGCTGACTATACCTCAAGGTTCAAAGCCAACTGACGCCAACGGTAAAGAGCGTGGCTGGCCGGTTATCATCTTTAACCATGGATATATCCCGCCTTCACAATACAAAACCACAGAACGCTATATAGCCTATACAGATGGCTTTTCCCGGAACGGATATATCGTCTTCCGTTCGGACTATCGCGGCCATGGCAGCTCTGAAGGCATAGCGCGCGGCGGGTACAGCAGCAACGACTATACTATTGATGTACTAAACGGAATGAACTCGATAAAACGCCATAAAGACGCCGACCCAACGCGGGTAGGGATGTGGGGGCATTCGATGGGAGGCTATATTACGCTACGCGCCATGGTTACTGACCCAAGTATAAAAGCTGGCGTTATCTGGGGAGGGGTAGTTGGATCCTATCCTGACTTGCTGGAACACTGGCGACGCAACCGACCCGGGGAACCAACCAATGCGCCAGTCCCCACAACTTCAACTCGTGCCGGATGGAGAACCGATTTTATTCGACTGTTTGGCGATCCCGATTCAAACCCGCAATTCTGGGATTCAATATCCGCCAACAGTTACGTAAAAGATATTGGAGGACCTATTCAACTGCACCATGGAACAAACGACGAATCAGTACCGCATAAACTAGCTGAACTGTTAAAAGAGGATTTGGATAACGCAGGAAAAGAAGGAGAGCTATACCTGTATGAAGGGGACGACCACGACATTACTACAAACTTTGGTACCGCCATGCAGCGTTCGATTGAATTCTTCGACAAACACGTGAAGGGGATATAACCTTGTCAAGACCCGCTACCATCTCAGTTACTCAGTTACTGTTTTTTTCTGCGCTTCAAACGCCTCGAGAGCCTTATTCCGGAAATGGGATTGAAATTGTGCGAGGAATCCCCGCACCGCAGTTATAGCGGGAGGGAGTGTTACGAATTTTTTTCGTTCCTTATCTTTCGGGTCGCGAATTCCCAAACCCAGATCTATTGCAAGCTGCTGTTCATAAGGTGTCCCGTGTACTTTTCTGTGCTCGGCCTGGTCTCCTTTCATAAATACTGGAAGCGTTGCCGGATCCTGTTGAGCAAGTGTGTCATAATAGTTTTGTATAGCCGTTTTTTCCCGTTCTGTTATGCCCTCAATCGAGTCCACAAAAGCAGTGTTCTTCCGCGCATCCCTTACTGCTTGTTTCCAGGCCTGCAGTCCCTTTGCGTCGGTTTGAACATTTGCAGGAGTCGCAACAACTTCCGATACAGTTAGCTTCGGAACTGAAAGCGGAGGATATTTTGCTCTTACCGTATTTACTATCGCTTTGATATCGGACCTATTAGGAGCGCGACCATGCTCTGCCATAAAGTTTTCTATCTGTACTTTCATTTCCTTTGTCCGCAATCGTGTGTAGTGCTGAACCCATTCTGCAAGTGGCTGATTAAATGATTCACTCAAAAGAGTCCTGGTATTGTATGCCTTTGCATCTGTCAATGCGGCTCCAATCAAAGCACTAAAGGCTTCTTCAAACGGCGTTAGTTCAGTTCTTGTAATTCCGGACTCATGTACTCCACCTTCTCTCTGGTGAAAATCTGTCATCCACACTCTTTCACCGTATACCTCATTAAGTGCCTGTACCGTAGAGCGCGCTGCAACTGCCTGCAACACCATGGCTTGTCTTCCCTTAATAGCGGTTGAAGGTGATGTCTCCCATTGACGTAGTACATCCCGGTGGGCAACGATTTCTAAAGCGTCATCACCAAAAATAGTTCCAAGTTCTACCATATTAATAGGTAAATCAAATGTCGTACCACGTTCTGTTTGCTGGTGTGGTGGAAGAGGGGAGGGGGATTCTGCTGAAGGTTGTTCAGAATTGCCAAAGTGCGTTACCTTATGCCAGAAAGCCACCATCGCATCGGCAGTTTTTGCAAATCTATCGTTGCGGGCAACATCGGAGGGTACCGTTTCGTTATCAAATGTCATATAACAACAATAATACTAGAAGTTTGGACAATAGGGGAGTAATGCTCCCCCTACCTACCAACTTCATTTGTTATACTCAAGGTATTACTATTCCTTTCCCTGTGAATACTCAACAAAAACTTCTTATAGCCGGCGGTTTGGTTATTCTTGTCTTCCTCGTTCTTCTTATTGTGCTAACAAGCCAACCTAATACAAAAACACAAACCCCACAAAATACAGCTCCACAAGGAGAGCCAACGGAACCGGTAAATCAAACTAGAACAACACAACGCGATTCATTTCAAAACCCGGATGAACCCGATGCTTCACCAACCCCCTATAAACGATATACCTTTGAAGGTATTGCGTTTTCCATTCCTGATACCTGGAAGGTTGAAGCTTCACCCCGTACCGGATCGTTACTAGCCCAACCGGTGGAAGCAAAGGATGTATTTAGCCTGCCCCGTCTGCAAATTAATGTTGAAAATACTGCCAGCCCGGACTACATTCCCTATAAAGAAGTCCATAGCGGCAGAACAGCGGATGCCAATCTTCCTGCGCGAAACCGGCTCGTAGTTGCGGCGTATCGCGATCTGCGGCCGCTTGCGGAAGAAGATAACACAACACAAGTGCAAAATATCCAAGAGCGCCTGGCAATTTTACGAAACAACAGTAGGGAATATACGGTCTACTTTCAGTATGCCGGCACAGGGAGAAATGATGACCTGGAGGATTTGTATGCATCTGTTATCGAATCGCTTTCCTATCAATAGTGCCTCCCCATTCAACTACGGTAAATCCATTGCGTGCTGGAGGCTTCTCGGGTAAGGTCAGTGGCGGGGGAGTGTAGTACTCATACACGGGCTTAAAGTAAGCAATAAAGGCAATAAACGTATCCGGCTTTGGGTCTACAGTAACCTTGTCAATGCGCTCTTTTTCTTGACTGTCGAGTACGGAAAACAGGAAATAGGGAGCGTTGATTTCGTTGAGATGAGGTAACCAGTAGGCGACAAACTCAGAGCTTTCAAACGGGGTAAGCCCCAGTTTTTGGGTATAGTCCGTAAGCTTGCTCCGGAGTTGGTTGGCTGGAATAAGGATTCCATTCTTCGGTATTTGTAAGTTAGTAGAAAGGGCAGTTTCGTAGTACAAGTCGCGATACTGTTTGCCCTGGTAGGTAAGCGTGCCATTCGGTTGGGCAAATACATTCTTCCAGCCGCCTTCCGGGTAAGATGGTTCACTAATATAAATATGTCCGGGTACGGAAATTTCCACATCTACCAACGTAGGAACTGTCGGATACAAATAAATCACCGGCGCACCAATACACCATTCAGTACAATTTGGCTGCTTTTTTTTAACTTCGTAGTCGGCACGAGAAATATTGTAAAACACGGCGTTTTTAACCCATACATACTGGCCTTCCGATTCCGTTTGCTTATCACGATCAGTGGGGAGCTGGGGAGGGTTATAAAAGTTATTGATAGTATGCTCAACGCCATCACTTAACACCATTTTGGTTGTTTCACCATTACATTTAAGGCCTCGGGTATCGGGACAGGTACAATTTGTGCGGATTATTCCACCAACGCGACAAGTCTCCTGGGAAGCCGTTGGTACTGGTTGGGGGGTGGAGGTGGGAACAGAATTTTCTTCATCTTCATCTTCTTCGGGATCATCGGGTGCGCCAACTCCTTGTTCATCCTCGTCTCCGGCTACTGGATCGGCAGTTTGAGGAACAATATTGCGCTGCTTCATGGTAGGTGCCTGGTCAAAGGGGATCTCAGCCGCCTGCGACAGCATTGTCCTGAAGTCAGAATTGGTTACCATTGCTACAACTAACACCCCCAGTGTTACCACAGTAATCCCCAGCAGTTGTACAACACGAAAGGGGCTTTTTTGCGATTGCTTCTTTTTCGTTGTTTTCCTTTTCTTCATGCTCTAAGAGTATCATATTTCATGTGAGTATACGCACAGAATAGCACGAGTACTTTAGTACACTTTTTAAATGAACAACAGCCATTATAACTATGCCATCGCCGGCGGGGGAATAGCAGGTACTACATTGGCGTATTACCTGTCAAAGAATTACCCGGACAAATCTATTTTGGTGGTTGGTCCACAGGAACATACTGACAAAATAATTAGCTTCTGGATGAATGAACCGTTTCCCTTTCCAAAACTGGTATTAAAGTCGTGGAAGCAGTTGCAGATTTTTACACCGAAGATAGAGCGAAAGGTTAAGCTGCATGAACATACGTATTTCATGATTTCCAGCCACCAGTACATTGAGTATGTGCAAAACGAGTGCCAGAAGAAAGGTAATGTAACCTTTGAAAAGGGAACTGTAACGAATATTGAAGAGCTTGTTGGTAGGGCACAGGTAGTGTTTGACGGAAGGGGCTTTGCAGTAAGTGGCGATACTGGGTTTCATACTCTAAAGATGGTAGGTCTTGATGCTGAAGTGACTACCAAGGAAGATATCTTTACCCCGGATACGCTGACTTTTTTTGACTTTAGACTTCCTTCAAAAGAGTTGATGTTAATGTATGTTCTCCCTGTTACACCAACACGTGCGATAATTGAGACCGCAGTGGTGAGTCGTGAAGTAAAAGGAGAGTCTGCTTCAGAAGAACTGATTCACCGGTATATGCGGGAAATTCTCAAAGTACAGGACTACACGCTTGACAACGTGCATCATGGTGCTTTAGTTTTGTCTGATGCACCTGTTCCTCGGGTTCACGAAAATGGAATTGCAATTGGAGCACGGGCAGGATTGGTAAAGCCAACTACCGGATTTGGGTTTGTTACGATACTTAACGATTGTAAATATATAGCAGAGCACATTGATGAAAAAGACTTTCAACCAATGGTGCGAAATATGCTGTATCGTACTTCAGATATAGTAATGATGGAGCTGTTTCACAACCATCCCGGGGTTGTGAAAACAGTTTTCCCAGGCATGATACAGCAAAACACGATTGACACCATGCT
>CAYOVA010000044.1:0-4938 GCA_964407325.1 uncultured Gammaproteobacteria bacterium
GCCCTCTTAAAGAACAGAAAATGGCTCAGGCAATTGAAGAATGTAAACGAATGGGCATTAAAGTGCTTCCGCCCGACATCAACAAGTCGAAAGAGAACTTTAGTATTGAAGATGGCGCTGTAAGGTTTGGACTTTCCGCGATTAAAAACGTTGGTGGGGCTGCCATTGAATCGATCCTCAAAGCGCGTAAAGAAAAAGAGTTTACCGGTTTCAAAGATTTCTTGTCTAGGGTTGACCTTCGTAAAGTAAATAAGAAAACGGTAGAAAGTCTGGTAAAGGCAAGTGCTTTCGTTGCCTTCGGGAATAAAAACACTCACTTAAAATACTATCCCCAACTTGCCAAAGACATTCAGGAAAGTAAAGACCAGCATGATAAAGGCCAGTTTGGGTTGTTTTTCGAAGATACCTCTGCAAAAGAGATTACCGATGATTTTGATAAAGCCCCGGAATTTTCTGAAACCGAGCTTATCAACATGGAAAAAGAAGTGCTCGGATTTCTGCTTACTCGCAATCCGATGGACCGGTATGTCGATGTAATACGTAATAAAGTCAACAAAAAAATCGGCGATATTTCAGCACAGGATAATGGCGAACAGGTAATTATCGCAGGCATAATGAATGCAATCAAAGTTGTCAAAACCAAGAAAGATAACTCGGAGATGGCATTCCTGAACGTGTACGACGACTCCGGAAGTATCGAAATTACGGTCTTTCCGAAATCCTATGCAAAACTCAAGCAGATTTTTGGAATGAATAAAGTACTGTTGTTAAAGGGTAAAGTTAGCATGCGACAGGATACTATCTCTGTTATGCTGGAAAACGGAGTCGATTTAGAGCGGGCAATTGGATAATGGTTCATTCATCCGAATCTGTGCTACAATCTCAGTATAAGTTATAAGCTCTTTCCACCCTGTGCCAGAATACGTAAAGAAGTATAGTTTTTTTATATTCGTATTCATTTTTGTTGCTTTCTTTTTTGTTGTGCAGGGTTCACTTCTTAATACACAGAGTAATTTGGTATCTAAAGCAAACGATGTAAAAGAAAATGCACATAACTCAACCTTTATTCTAGTTTTACACGGAACAGCAAACGTTCTAAGAGGGTCCCAAGTAGTCGCAGTTCATAAAAAAGAGAGAAAAGAGATAGTGAAAGGCGACGTCATCTCAACGGATCCAGAATCCATTGCGATGGTAGATTACGGAAAAGGTACGTACATTCGCCTTGCACCAGGTACCAAGATAACATTCAACGATACTGCAAAAACACCCACAATTTATGAATATGCCGGCTCAGTATATGTCCGTTTCCTTCACATTATTGGAGTACGTGACACCTTCACCACAGAAACCGATAATGCCATTGCTGGAGTTGAGGGTACAAAATTTTTATTCTGGCTTGATGCGGAAGGCAATACCAATATCTATGTAAATGAGCATTCTGTTCAAGTACGGGTTAAAGACGATTCACTTGAAAAAAATGCTCCTGGTTCCCAGATGAAAGTTGGCCAATCGAGACGGGGCATTGTGTATAAAAACGATCCGACACAGGTTCATGATATTTCCGGTAAGCCTCTGGAGTCTTATGATTTTGCATTACTTACATTACATAAATCGTTAGACGAAGTTCGGGAGTATGGGACTCAAGCAGTTCAGCTTACCTACTCTGAACAGGATTGGGAACAGATAGATTTACTTATTGCAAGATATTTCTCTAAATTTACACCTCAACAGGATGTACTACCTACAGATATTCCCACACCTACACCTATTCCAGCTACTCCAGTTGCACCTTCATCAATACCTCAGACCGCAAATCCTCAGCCAACTCCTACTCTAACAACTGTACCACCTTCTAATACACCAGTTTCTCAGCCAACCGATGTTCCTTCACCCACCCCTGACATTTCCGGAGGGAATCAATTTTTTCAATTGTTTAATAAAGTTACCGATTTTAAACTACTGCTGGATACCCCTACACCTACCCCGACCATTTTTGTTTTGTAGCTGGTCTTTATTTTTCAGTTGGTCGAAATACTCCATCCCACTGTACTGGAGGATTTTTGGTGAGCTCTTTACACCGTACTTTGTATGTTTTACCTGCTGGATCTTCGGGATACAAGCGTACAAAATGATTACATAAGTGAAGAGCATCTTTAAAGTTACCCTTCTCGTATTCAGCTCTCATCTTTTCGAAGCGGGACAAGAATAACTGTTCCGTTTTATTCGGCTTGCCAAGTGATCGTAACTCATAGATTGTGACGCTCTTGTGTTTTCCTTTGACGGCAACAGTATCGAGCTTTCTGGCAACTACCCGGTCCTTTACATAGTCATAACTTGATTCACTTAATAGAATTCGCGTTCCATACTGTTTGTTGAGCCCTTCCAAACGGGCCCCCAAGTTGACTGTATCTCCGGTTATTGCATAAGCAAAGCGATCATTCGAGCCACGGTTGCCCACCGCAACATTCCCGGTGCAAATGCCAATACGCACATAAAAATCTAAGTCACTTACCTGTTCCCAATCCTTTTTTATTTCCTTGATTGCATCTTGCATTGCAAGTGCCGTTTGACAAGCCAGTAGAGTGTGATCTGGCTCGGGTTCAGGATGCCCCCACCAGGCCATCACGGCATCTCCGATGTATCCTTCAAGGACTCCCCGATGGTCGTGAATAATATCGGTCATGCGCGCTAAATAGGGATTCAGTAATGCAGCAACTTTTTCTGGGGGCAGTATTTCTGCAAACGAGCTAAATCCTGCAATATCAGAAAATAGCACTGTTACTTCCGCCTTTTCAAAACCCACACGCAGTTTCGAAGGATCGCGTAATATCTGTTTTGCCACGGGTCGTGCAACATAGTGTAAAAATGCCGATGTAATAAACTGCTTTCTTTTGTTCGTCAAATAGTATTTATTGAGCAGTGCAATGATAAAAGCTACCAGTAAGCCAATCAAAGGAACAGCCACAAAACGGATTACCCCTCTATCGAACGAGATAATGTCATACACAATAAGACTAAAAAACAATATAACGCTGAGCAGTACTCCCATGGAAAGCCGCAATGTTGCAATCAAGAAGGTAGTAAGGAAGGTAACGGCCAGTAAGGTAAGTAACACACTGAAAGATGATTCTTGATGAAGATATCTTTCGTTCAAAATAGTCTGCACAATATTCGCATGTATTTCACTACCACTCATGGCCCGCGAGCTTGCAAAAGGCGTGCTGTATTTGTCGTATAGCCCTGGTACACTAACACCAATAATCACAATCTTATCGGTAAATATACTCGTATCTACCTGTCCCTCTAAAACATCACTATAGGAGTAAGAGGGGAAAGACATGGGTTTACCCGAGTAGTCTATATACAGGGAACCCTGATCGGCTTGAATAGCGTTCAGATCCGAAATGGCAGTATCGAGGTGCTGAAAGGAATGTGTATAGTAGTTACGAATAAGTGCAAGGGCAAAGCTATCGAGAGGCTTTTTTTCCTGCGATACAATTCTAATGGGTGCTCTTCGTACCACTCCATCCTGATCGGAAAGTACATTTATTATTCCATTATCTGCGTACTTGCCAACTGAGGCATGGGGATATATCAGTTCTGAAGCAATAATTGCGTTTTCTTCGGAGTGGAGTACTCCTGCTTTTATCGGAAGAACGACTGGTGCATTTTCTTGTATCTGATTTGCTAAAGCAGTATCTTCTTCCACAGTTGTAGGCTGGCTGAAGGCAATATCAAGTCCGATTACTGCGGGAGCATTACCGAGTTTTTTGAGTAATTCTGCATGGATAGAGCGTTTCCATGGCCATCTTCCAATCTTTTCTATCGATTTCTCATCAACAAGTATCAAGACTATCTTGTCATGAGCTGGGTGAGGGGTATACAGTGCATCTATAAAAAATAAGTGCCACGTTCGGTATATACCGGCACTATGAGCGGCGAAGATGAAAAAAGCAATTGCGCATGATATAAAGAATATCGATAGCTGCTGTTTCACCACCATATTGTAATGTATTTAAGATTGAAATAGACAGTTAATTCAAGTAATTAAGAGGTATAATCAATACATATCCAATTAGTATTTGACGATCCTATATATGGCTGATAAAATGGAGGGCGTTAAGTATATAGACGAAAGTGGAAAGGTAAAGGTACTAAAAAATCCAGTAGAAAAGAAAAAGATAGAATCAAGGTTCCCGCTGGTGTATACTGATTTTGGTGTTTACCTCCTTCTTCCCGTTTTGATGAGCACTGGACTTGGGTATTGGATTGATAGTTATTTGGGCAAGGGATCTTTTTTCACTTTGATTGGAATTATCCTTGGAGGAATATTGGCAATTATTAATTTGTACGTTTTACTTAAAAAAAGATAATGGCAGCAGCAGGACCACATGTTAGTATCAAGGCAGAGACCGTAGCAACAATCTATGGCTTTCCTGTTACCAACTCACTTTTAACCTCAGTTATAGTTACGGCACTCTTTTTGTTGATGGCTCTTTACTATAACGCAGAATCGAAAAAGAAAGACAAAAGCTTGGCATTTTACGCAATTCAAGGGACAATTGATGCGCTTCACAGTTTATTCAGTTCCATTCTTGGGAAACATCTAAAAGTATTCTTTACACTTCTAGCCTCGTTTTTCTTTTTCATTATTTTGAATAACTGGTTTGGATTACTGCCAGGTGTAAACAGTTATAATGTAGAACCGTTACATATTAGTTCAGCGACAACAGAACATGCGGAAGAAGCACCAAAAGAAGAAGCATCAAAAGAAGAACACAGTGAAAAGGTGCCACTTCTTCGCGCCGGAACAGCTGATTTGAACACAACATTTGCTCTTGCGCTTATTACGGTATTGTTTACCCAGTACATGGGATTCAAGTATCTTGGTGCAGGTGAACATCTCAAAAAATACGCAAGCGGAATTGGTTTACTTGA
>CAYOVA010000045.1:0-4889 GCA_964407325.1 uncultured Gammaproteobacteria bacterium
TCGCCTGAACCGTCGGTTTTGATTACGCGGCCTGCCTGATAACAGCCATCAATAGCCTCGTTTTTGACGTATTTTTCGGCTAATATTGTCAATTTATCCAGACTGGTCGAAATTTTATTAATTGAGGGGGATACGAGTACCATTGCGGCAACTATTCCTCCGGTAACTAAAATGGCCGGAATTATGTTTCCAGCGAATGAATTATTGTTATTATCCATGAAATAGAGAATTAATAATGTCTTATAGTATATTATATAAAGTTATAATTTGTCAAGAGGCAAAAAGGGTAATAGCCTCAAAAACAGATTATTTCTGCGCAAAAGCAGGGAAAGGTGCAAACACTCCTACTTCGCCATGAACAGGTTCAGACGGGACAAGGATATGTTCCAGTTTTTTTACCACAGAGTGTGTACTTCTTTGGGCACTTAAGTCTTCCGAAAAAGACTCTAATTTGCTTTGTTCCTGCTCATTCTGGCGTAAATGGGCGATTAACGTATTAAAAGTACGCTGGTTAAAAGGAAAAAACATATCTTTTTTGCGTAAATGAGCTGAATTCATTGCCTGAGCAAAATCCTCGGATTCACTGTAGTTATAGAGTTTAGTTGACAAAAGAACGGGTTTCCTGAAGGAAAGGGCAAACGAAAAAGGCCCGGAAGCTGACATAAAAACCCGATAGGGAAGGACGACAACATCGGCAGCGGAAAAGTACTTTTTAATCTGATTGTCGGGCACATAACCTGTCATAATCACTTTTTTGCTTTTATGAGCGTGTTCTAATACTGAATTGTAGAATTTCTGGTAATACTCTTTATCTTTGAGCGTGGGGTTCTCGCCACCGGCCATTAACAGCCTAATATTTCGTTGTTTTGAGTTCACAATCGCATCCACAATCCAGTCGCTGCCCTTGTACCAGTTAATAAAACCGAAGACTAATATGCAAAAATCGTCAGGATCTATATCGAGAGACTGCTTTGCAACAACCTGGCTTGTTGTCCGCTGTTTCTGGATGGCAATTGGTACAAACACAATCTTATCTTCGTCCATCACGGTTTTGAGGCGTTTTCTCAGGTCGTTTTCCAGCACAATTACCTGGCTTGAAAGCAATCCCACCATAAAATAAAACCATCGCAGTCCCAGGTTGAAAACCAACTGAAAGAGGGGATTTTTCACATTGACATGGTTGGCCAGTTTTTTGATATCAAAAATCACCTGGTGGAGTTCAAAATAGATTAGTTTGCCAGAAAGTTTAAGCACAATAAGCATACAGGGAAGGAACAGAACGGGCCAGATACCACCAAATACATTGAACTCGAATTGAAATAGTACCGATTTCACGTTATTGAATTTGAGAATTGTCGTTAGTATTTCAACTAGTGAACCGAGTTTAAATTTGTGCCAGACACGCATAATCAGCATGTTCTTTCCGTCTTTGTAGCTTGTTTTGTCGCCGGTGAACTCGGCAATAACAACAATTTTCTGTTTGTCGTGGGCAAGAGGTTTGAGTGTTTTTTCGGAATGCCAGGCAACAGCGTTTAGTTCTTTTATACCGTGTTCGGGGTCAGGATAGCTGCAAACGGAGATGATTGTCTCAGGAGTATTGAATTCGCGGAAATACTTCATTTGTTCAGTGTAGCCAATTGGCCTGTAGTTTACAAGAGGAGAGGGGAAAATGAGGCGGGGAGAAGTGATCTCCCCGCCATCGTGTCCGTCCATGCGAAAGGAAGTGGAGCGTACTTGAGCGCTGTGTAGCACGCCGCCTACTGGCCGCCAACCTGCTGGTACAACTCATCTGTATCTATGTAGCCAACGTACCAGTTGGTCGGCTTGGTCGGCCAGACCAGGAGAGCCGTCCGCTCAGCCTCGTGATATGCCGTGTTCTTGTCCGAGCAGGCGAAGGCACGCTGGCCGTTCTGCGGGCCTGCCGTCACGAAATCCCCGGCCTTAGCTTGGTGTGCCCGGAAGATGTTGTGGCCGTTATAGGTCCGGCCATCCTTGGTCCACGGCCGGTTCTCGTACTGCTCAATCACGTACCAGAGACCCCGCTGCAGTTGTACTTGGACTGCTGGGTCGTCTCCGCGGTAGAGCGCCGTTGTGCACGTGCCGCTCGGTAAGCTGGTGTTGATCCCCGCCGCCTGAGCAGTCTGGACAAGGTTAGGCGGCACTGTGCCGACGCCGGTTGGAACTGCCAACGCTGTTGCAGCGCTCGATGTAGCCGCCATTTGCGCTGCAGCGGTAGCTCCGGTGGCGCCATCCATTCCTGTCGGTGTCCGCTGCGGAGTAGGCGTCGAGGGGAGGCCTACGTTGGTTGGCGCTACGGCAGGTGCCGTAGTCCTTGTTGCCGCGGGAACAAGGGTACTGGTCACTGGCACCGCAGTCATTGTGGGCGGCACAGCCGTTCTGGTCGGCGGCGCTGGTGTCACCGTGGGCGGTGCGGAGGGTAGCGTTGCGCTCGGCACAACTGCCACCTCTGTAGCCGGCGGGACCTGAGTCGGTGGGATGTTGCGCTTCTCGCCAAATGCCCCCATACCTAGCGGGCCGCTCCAGGGCAGGAACAACCAGACCAGCACCACAATGCTAATCACCAAAAGCCCTACGATCAGTCCTCCGATACCACGACGCCGTGGCGGTCTCCCAGTTCCTCCAGACGTACTCATCCGTACCGTCCTTTCTCCATAAAACGAACTCCATTAAGGATGCGGTATTATATCAAACCTATAGTATGAATTCTGCAATAAATAACCTCAACGCAGCTAAAGAAGATGTTTTGGAAGGGGAGTATGGCGGTAATGGTTCTTTCCATAAGCGAGTTTACGCTCATTGAAGGCACCTATTAGAATCAAAAGCAGTGCAGCACATCCGATTCCATATCCTATATACTGCAAGTACTGCGGCCAGAAGACTAATACAATGGCCCTAGAAGCCGTGTTTTCTGGGATTTTCCACGCTTGAGCCCAATTATTTACTATAAGATGCTCAGAAAGCTCTTTACCCCCTAAAAACGGCAAAAAAGGCCTTCTGGAAGCATCCTCACTCACTATATACGCTTTCCAGCCTCGACTATAGCCTTGATTCAGCACAAGAGCACGATTTCCGTTATCAATACTGCGAATGGTATACAAATAGGGGACTTCATGCACGATTTCTACTCCTTCTGCAGCTATTCCAGGCTGGTTAAATCCTTTTCCTACTAAACGGATTTGTTTAAGGTAGTCGTAGGGGAGGGGATACAAGGATAATTTGCTCACCTCAAATTCAGCTTCCTGGTTCCCCGATGATTCAGCAATAACGTGGAACTTATACCCTTCTTCCAACTCACGCCTTCGCGGTACAACAAACAGGTGCCGCTCGTTACCATCCTTAATACGTGCTTCAGTAATTAGCCGTTGTCTTTCAGGATCGTCCACAAATACCACCACGGGTAATCCTGACTTTTGTTTTCCCTCAACTACAAATAGGTAAGAACTTTGGTAAGGCAGCTTGTCGTCGAAAATAAAAATCTCACTGCCTCCGCTTTTTGTTTTTAAAAGAATAGTACCTTCGTCAGTGTATGTATCCTCTGTAAGCGGGCTAACTTCATATTGCCGCGACTTAATAAGGTCTTCAAATGCTCGATCCTGGATTGTCTTGGGAATTGCTACAGCAACTACTGAATCAGGTCCGACCATCGTTTGTGCGGTGAGCGCCTTCTGTGCGGGAATGGTTAGGCTCAATTCCTGCTCCGAAAGCTTTTTTCCTCCAGAATATAAGGTAACTTCATTTGTACCGTACCGTTTTAATCGCACAATATCGCCATTTACCGCTTCAATCTCTTCACCATTGAGACGTATTCGGTTTGCGCCTGAAGCAGGAATAGATGTGGCAGGGTAAGAGGGTGTTTTTACCTCTACCGCTTTACCGTCAACAAATAAGGTTGGGTTAAGAGGGGTAAATTCTATTTTGCCAGCTGCAATAGTAACCCGAGCAGGAATATAGTATTCGTCGAATGTGGCAGGCAGTTCTACAACCACTTGTTGCGGTTTTGTTAATTCAGCAAAAAAACCTTTTTGGCTCGCAATAATAATCGAGTCTTCTGTATCTTCAAAAGCAAACCGTACATCCTGCTGCAGCTTTTCGGTAAACATGCTGTAGAAGGGGTAGTAGGCAGTTGGTTTTGAGTCGGTAACATACGTACCATAGGTAGGGTAGACGGAATCTTCATACGTATACAGTCCATTCGTTTTTACTGAAGGAAGATTGTTATATACGGTAACTGGCTGAAGGGGCTCTTTCATTTTTTTTATAGTGAGGAGTTCTGGTGTTCTTTCGACGTACATTGAGAATATGCTGCCGAAAAAAGCAGTGAGCTTTTCCACATCTATCGTAGGTAAAGGTGCAATGTTATTTATGAACGTCTTATCAAATAGTATGTAGGTTACATTGTATTTAAGCAAAACTTTTGTGAATAGGCCTGAGTCTTCACGCTCAATTGCAGTATTTATCTCGTTAAAGAACTGCTCGTTGTACTGGCTCCACGGGTCAAAAGCCCGGGACAGGAGTGGTTGCGGTATCCCAAACCACAGAAAATCCGATCCACCATAGCCCCAAGTGCGATGCTGCCAGGACCAGAAGGTATGGGTGGGAACAAGGGCAACCCGACCATTTGGGTCTTCTTTTTTAAAGTAATCAAAGGCTTCAAAATAGTCTTTGGGAATTTCCCGTTTTAGCAATGGAGAGAAAAAGTTTCCGTTGAGCGCAGGTACAATCAGCAATAGTAATGCTCCACAGAGTGCAAAGTGGGTTATTGTCTCATATTGCTTTAACCTGAAAAAAACAAGCTGGCGTAGTACCCAGTTCACTCCCGTTGCTACAAAGATGGAGTAGAAAAAGGCATATATAAATATAAATTTGGT
>CAYOVA010000046.1:0-1480 GCA_964407325.1 uncultured Gammaproteobacteria bacterium
AGCGTTCAATTGAAACGGTAGCGCAATTTGATGAAGCCTGGAAGGAACTTCAGGCGCAAAAATAACAGATGAACTATTTGAAAAAATATTCTTTTCTCCTGACACTGATTATTTTTGTAGTGGTAACGATTCTGTTTAATAGTGCGTACATAAAAGCCATTCTTGATAATTCTCCGAATGGGAGTTTTGGTGGAGATACAATGCTGCTTCAGTATTTTGGAGAATCCGCTTACCGGAATCTTCAGAATGGTGGTAATCCCTTCGAGTATAAAGACAACTTATTGTATCCCTTTGGTACTCCAACTGTATTTGGTGAAACCGGGATTTTTAATTCGCTTTTTTTCTTTGTATATCGTCCGTTTCTCCATCCGTTTGCTTCACTTTTAGCTACTGCAGTAACCTGTTTGTTTTTGTGTCTGTTTACTACTTACGCTTTACTTCGAGTTTTAGGAGTGCGCAGGTCGTACAGCACTGTTTTTGCACTGGTTTTTGCCTATGCGCCTTTTGTTTCGGTACGAATGCAGTATCAATATAATTATGCGTATCACTTTTTGTTTTCATTGCTTGCTTTATTGATAATTTTGGTCTTACGTACTCAAAATGTTTTTGTAAGAGTACTGGCAGGAATAGCATTGGGACTTGCTGCTGCCCTTCTCTTTTACAACACACTGTACTATGTTGTAATGTTTGCATTGTTTCTTGTTATTCTTGCAACTTTGTACTTTATATTTCGCCCGAAAGAAACATTTGATTTCAGTTTTGACTTTCTCGTGAGCTGGAAGTATTTTGCGCTTGCTCTAATCGTATTTGCTGCTCTCGTGTTTCCTTTTTTTAAGGAAGCTTTACATGTATACAGAACCGAAGAAATAAAACAGACACAAGGCTGGGGAGGTGCAATAGAATTTTCGGCAAATGCTTTGGACTTGTTTATCCCCAGCGAATTTAATCCTTTTGTTGGAGGCTTTTTTGACAATCTTATTCCTGAAAAGCAGCCGGTAGAACAAATTATTTATCCGGGAATACTTGTTTTAGTTGGCGTAGGGATGTTTCTCTGGAAGAAACGTGAGAACTGGACTCATCCCCTCTTTTTAACTGGTGCAACGTTTTACATATTGTCGCTTGGCCCTGTCCTTCATTTCTGGAAGTACTGGAATTTTCATATAACTGATACCATTCTAGCGGTAGTTCCCTTGCCGTATGTTTTGCTCAAACAAATACCAATTTTGGACATGATGCGCGCACCGGTTCGTTTTGCTGTAATGATCTCATTTTGTTTTGTAATTGTTGCAGCTCTGGCTTTTGAAAAATATGGAGACAAATACTTTAAAAAGATTCCTTATCTTTTTCCTATTTTTCTATTTATTTTTTTTGTAGATCAGTTTTATCTCCCCAGGTTGAAACCCGAAGAAATAAAGTATCCATCGCAAGCTTACCAGATAATTAAAAACGACCCCGCAACTGATTTTGCGGTTATGGAAAT
>CAYOVA010000046.1:1580-3621 GCA_964407325.1 uncultured Gammaproteobacteria bacterium
CTCAATGTAAAGTACTTACTGGTTCGTGAAGATCTTCCAAATTTTGCTTCTATCAGCGGAGACCTTCAGGAAATTGGCTATGAAGAACTTCTGCAAAATGATAACGGTTTTACGCTTTACACTTTTCAAAATCAGCTTCGCGAAACCAAACCAATTGTCTTTAATATGGAGATGCCTTCCCAGGTTGTGTTTGGAAACTGGAGTAAACGGGAGCCAACACACCGATGGGTGGAAGGAAATTACGCTGGTATTTTTTACAAACTGGAAAACCCGAATAAAACGAATATTCAGTTTACAGCAAAAGCATTTTCTGTTCCCAGAAATGTGGGGATTTATGTAAATAGAAAGTATGTTGGAGACCTGACCATAGGTACTGAATATCAGACTTTTAACGTCCCGGCGCTCCATCTTCAAAGGGGTTTAAATGCTATCAGTTTCAAGTTCCAGAAAGTTGATATGCTACCTAAAAACCCTGGCGAAGATCCCCGGAATCTGAGCGTGGCATTCACTCAATTTCTGCTACAATAAGGCTTATATGAAAGTAGTAGTAACAGGTGGTGCTGGATTTATCGGGTCTCAACTTGTTGCGTTTCTTCTTAAAAAAAACTATGAAGTATTGGTCTTCGATAACTTAAGCTGGGGACGGAAAGAATTCTTAAAACCATTTGAAGATAATCCGAATTTCAAGTTTGTAAAACTGGAATTACTTGATTTAAAAGCCTTAGAAAAAGCACTTCCTTCGGATGTGGACACTGTATTTCATCTTGCTGCCAACTCTGATATTATGCGCGGCGGTGATAATCCCATTATTGATTTTGAAAATACTACAGTTGTAACCTTTAATGTTCTTTCGGCGATGCGAACCAAGGGTGTAAAAAAGATATTTTATTTCTCAGGAAGTGGTGTGTATGGCGATGTCGGATCAAAGTATACATCTGAATCGTTTGGTCCCCTCCTCCCTATCTCGATGTATGGCGCAACAAAGCTCTCTGCGGAAGCAATGATTAGTGCATATACAAATCTGTTTGATATGAAAGCCTGGATTTTAAGACCGGCTAATATCATCGGTCCCAATGGAACTCATGGAGTTGTCCTTGACTTTATTAATAAACTAAAAAAAGATCCTACCAAACTTGAAATCTGGGGCGATGGAACGCAAAGTAAATCCTACTTGTATGTTGATGACGTCATCGATGCAGTGCATCTAGTTTGGAAAAAAGCTAAAAACCGCGTAAACCTTTTTAATATCTCTTCCAATTCGTTTGTAACCGTTTCTGAAATTGCCAAAGCAGTCATTATGGTGATGAAGCTAAAGAATGTAAAAGTAATTTACACCGGAGGCAATCGTGGATGGAAAGGTGATGTCCCGGTTGTTCGTATCAGTAATGCCGCTCTCAAAAAACTGGGGTGGAAAAGCAACCATACTTCAAAACAGGCTGTAATTAAAACAATAAAAGTACTTATTTCTTCATGAAATACGGAATTATCGGAGGTGGACCAAGTGGATTGACTATGGCGATGTTCTTAAAAGAACCTTCTGAAGTTCTTGAAGCATCAGACCATCCCGGGGGTGTCGCAAGCTCCATTCAGGACAAGGGATATACCTACGACTACGGTCCTCATATCATGTTTTCAAAATTCGAGAATATTCTTGAATTTATGAAGCGGAGCCTTGGAGATAACATTCATCAATCAAAACGGAATAACAAAGTGGCATATAAAGGTCGCTTTATAAAATATCCTTTTGAAAACGATCTTAGCTCGTTACCAAAAGAAGATACTTTGTATGCTCTCAAAGAGTTTGTCTACAATCCTTACAAGGAAAAATACAAAAAGCCGAAAAACTTAAAGGAATGGCTGCTTGCCCACTTCGGAAAAGGAATTTGCGACTTGTACTTATTCCCCTACAACGAAAAAGTCTGGAATATCCCTGTAGAGAAACTCTCAATGATGTGGGCAGACAGGATTCCCAATCCCCCGGCAGAGGATATTTTGAAATCTGCAATTGGTTACGAAACTGAAGGCTATCTTCACCAGCTGT
>CAYOVA010000047.1:0-3441 GCA_964407325.1 uncultured Gammaproteobacteria bacterium
TACTCACTGCAAATCGCGGTTTGGGGACAATAGGTTGTTGCCAGGTTTTTTTTTATTCATAAAAGGAATTATTCCTTAGAGAACAAAAAACGAAGTTTTTCAAATAAAGAAGTCCCGATTCGTTCGGGATTTTTTTATGGCTGAACCATACTTGCAGGAGTTGTAGCTTCTGTAAAGACTACATTGGTTGGTACATTAAACACTGCTGAATTTGAAGCTTCCTTAACACAGCTTGCAATTACGTTATTCACAAACTCCGTGTTAGACAGTATTTTAGACTGGGAATCAGGTGGTAATGTTTTTAAAATGGTTCCTAAATCAAGTCCTCCAAAAATGGATAGCATTTCTACAGCCTGTATTACCTTCCCCATGTTACAGGATTTTGTACCGGCAAATTCATTTTGTTTCCATTTATATACACAATCTCCATTGAGGACAAGATGGGAAGCAACGGTTGCTTCCTGAACTGATACGGCAACTTTCCTGTCTAATACAACCGCGCTTATTGAAGCTTCTGATGAAGCATACTCACAGGTTAACGGTCCGTTCAGAGTAGTTTGAAGCTTTGCCAGGGTTGGTTGACGCGAAATAGCAGGCGTGGGGGTCATTACCGTTTGTTTAACTGGAATAGGTTCCGGACGTGGAGCAGTAAACTTCAAAAACGCGGTAATAAGCACTGCCACCACCATAAACCCTCCTAATCCAATAGATACACGGGAGACATTGTGCATTGCGTTCATCGTTTTTGGATGATGAAGAATGTCCCTGGTGGATTCAGGTTTATTTTGTTCCATACAGGAGCTTATTTTGTAAACATTCCAAAGAACCCGTTAATGATTCCCAGGACAAATCCAAATACGATTGCCCACAGGATACCATCAACATTAAATCCGGGAACAATTGCTGAAACTAGGAGAATCAGCAACCCATTAAGAATAATCGAGAATAATCCAAGTGTAACGATTGAAATAGGAAGGGTCAGAAGGACGAGAACTGGTTTTACAAACGCATTCATGATGCCGAGAATAACCGCTGCAACCAGGGCGGCAGTAAAGCTGGTAACATCAACACCGGGAAGTACGTACGCTGCAATAAATACTGCAAGTCCGCTGATTAGTATGTTTATGATGATTGACATACCTTATACTACTCCGATGACGGGTAATTTGCAATTATTTTTTAACCAGCTTGAATGTCTGGACTATCTCAAGCATTTGTCCGTCTTTGGTCTCAAACTGAGTCATACCGGAAATACGGTTATACTCGCGGAGATATTCTGATAACCCGGTTTGCGCATCTTTTAGCTCGTCTTTTTTTGCAAGATACTGCGATTCGGCGTTTGCGATTGCCGGATCCTTTTTCATTCCCTGAACATACTGTTTTTTGAGCTTAGCCGCTTCTTTTGATTTTTCATCAAATTCCCGGAACTTCACGTCATTCTTGAAGGCATCATCATAGGCACTTTTCATCATCTTGGTGTCATCACGCATCTTTTCGATTTCCTCCATTTGCCGGTTAATCAAGTCTTCTACCTGGAGAATACTCAACGCCTTCTGCGTGTCAGCAGACCCTGTTTCTTCAATTTCTTCACTTTCCTCTGCTTTATCGGAAGCGTCTTTCTTGTCAGAAGATTCCGGTTCGGGTTCTTCATCCATTTCCTCTGGTTCTTCTTCAGGACTATCTGAAGGCCTTATATCATCTAGTGAGCGAATGGAAGGTGCTGCGGGAGTATCAGCTGCCAGTTCTTCTGTAGCTGTATCGACAACTTCATCCGAGGTTTGTGGTGTCTTTGTATCGTCTTGCATAGAAATCAACTATAGATTTATTTAGCCTTTTTTTCAACCTTATTTTCGCTTTCTTTTTTTTTGCCAAGGAAAAAACGCAGCACCAGAAAAATAGTAAAGGCCAGGATAAGAAAATCGAGAAGGTTGCTTATAAACATTCCGTACTTAATCAAAGGGGCACCAGCATCTTCTGCTGCTTTTAAGGTGGGGTAACTTTTATCCGAAAGATTAATGTACAAATTGGCAAAGTCAACATTTCCCATAACCTTCCCGACGGGCGGCATAATAATATGGTCAACCAGAGATTGCACCAAATCGTTAAAAGCAGTTCCAATAATAATACCTACTGCCAAATCGATCATGTTTCCTTTAAAGGCAAATTCCTTAAATTCATTCCAAAAGTTGAATGTGTTTTTCATATCAGGATTATAGTACCATTTTGTCTGGATTTTTTACAAACACATATCTACTATGTCACTATGCTAGATTTGCATTCAATTCTCTCTCCTCTGTATGGGAAAGAGAAAAGCGAAGAATTGGTATCCCGTATCAAAAACTATGTGGAAGAGATCCCCCAACCATACGTTTTCGAGAAAGAACCAAACTGGTATAAAAACCTCAACTTTTACATTGCTTATCCCCATACCATGGAAGGGCCTCATGAAGTTCCCCTTCATAACCTTAAGGATCACCTTGATTGGGTAAAGCAACTGGGATGCAACGCAATTCATATACTTCCCTTTCTTGATTCCCCTATGGTGGATAAAGGATTTGATATTAGCGATTTCTACAAAGTTCGCCCGGAGCTGGGTACTGTCGAAGATATTCAGCAGATTAATATGCGAGCCCGGGAACTGGGGATGAGAGTTTTTATGGATATTGTGGCAAATCACATTTCCGAGAAACACGAATGGTTCCAGAAAGCAGAAAACGGGGACGAATTTTACCGGGAGTTTTTCCTCTATTCAAAAGACCAGCCCCAATTTGTTAGGCGTGTAGAAAATGAATACGGAATATATGGAGAATACATAGTCGACGGACAGCCAAAGCAGGTATACATCGTATTTCCAGAAACAGCAGGCGAAATTCCCCACTGGCATCAGGGAAAAGACGGTTACTGGTATTACCATACTTTCTATCCTCAGCAACTGGATTTGAACTGGTTTAATCCGGAAGTTTTCTTTGAGTTTGCCAAGATTATTATCCACTGGTCGAGTTTTGGTTTTCATTTCCGCTTAGATGCCATCCCGTTCGTGGGAAAAGGTATATACAAAAGCAACGAAAACGATGATGTAAAGACCCATGCTATAGTTCGGGGATTGTATCAAATAAGCCGAATGATTAATCCAAACTGCGCTTTCCTGGTAGAAACGTATGAATCGATGGAAAGTGTCATTAACTACTTTGGCACTACAAACAGTCCGGAAACAACAGTTTCCTATAACTTTCATTTATGCACAGCAACATGGCTTACCCTGGAGTACGAAAATACATCCTATTTTAAAGATGTGTTCAACAAAACCAATGCAGTACCAATCCATGCCGAGTGGATCACCTTTTTGCGGAATCACGATGAATTAAGTATTGCCTTTATCGACGAAAAACTTCGAGAAGATTTGGTACAACGACTTGCACCGAAAGGCGCTGTGTTTAGAGG
>CAYOVA010000048.1:0-3367 GCA_964407325.1 uncultured Gammaproteobacteria bacterium
TTGGTTATACGGCATAAACGTATTATACTTAAATTGTGCCAAGTACATCTCAAATCCTGAAACAGAAATCGCTGGTGCTTATTTTTACCTACGCTCCGGCTGGATTAGGCCACTTGCGTGTTACTGATGCATTATATGCCGGGCTTCCCCAGGATACTCAATCCCATTTAATGGGTTCGCAGGATTCGGGGATTATGGTGCTCCATCGTATTTTTAGCATTCATCCGTTATTGCGGAAACTGTTTGAATGGGTGCAGGATGGCCCGCAACAATACATATTTTCCTGGTTTTACAAAAAGAGTAATCGTATTAAGGCAAAATTAATGTACGAACAGCTGGTAACAATATTAGATCAGCGTATTGATACGCCTTCAACTGTATTAATTGTTGCAACACATTTTTCACTGGCGCACCAGATTGGAGAAATAAAAGCAAAACTGGAAAAAGCGCGGAAGGTAAAAATTATTCTTGCAGTCCAGGTGACCGATGACAGCCCTCAGTTTATGTGGTTTATCCCCGAAGCTGATATTACCTTTGTTCCCAGTGCATATACAAAAAAGGAACTTGAGAAATACGGTGAGTGGGTTGGGTTCGGAAAAGGGAACTTTGTGGTAAATCCGTATCCAGTTAATCCGGTATTAGCGCGTCGCTTAAATCCAGTGGAGTATCATGAAAAAGAGCACCAACTTGATCCGGAAGCTAAGTCGCAGATTCATGTGGCAATCCCTGTTTCAGGGGCAGCAGTTGGTTTGGAGTACGCAAAGGGCATAGTAGACCATCTGCATAAGCAAACCCACCGGTTTCTGTTCCACGTGGTAACACGGACAGCGCCGTATACTCTTACCTTTTTGAACGATATGATTCAACGCCCCTATGTAAAAGTGTATGTCCATACAGAGGATCGGGATGTGGTGAATGCATACGAGCATATTTATCTGAAATACCGCATTTCTTTAGAAGTTACCAAACCCAGCGAACAGGCATTTAAAACATTGTTGTACCCCCAGCATTTAGGAGGGTCGTTACTGTTGTTTTCAGAGCCGGTTGGAAGGCAGGAGTACGATAATATTAACTTTATGCATCGCCATAATCTGATTCCGAATAAAAAAGTGCAGGAACAACTGTGGGGGCTGGCAAAAAACAGTGAAAAGCCAACGGCCGCAATTATGGAATCTGTCCGCGAATGGCGGGGAATGATCCTGCCAAACGACCCTGAACAGGCGGGATGCTATATATGGTGGTGCCTGGAGAACAAACTGTTTGAAAAGATGATGCAATACCGGGTTTTGCAGGAAGATACGTCTGCGAGTGCTGCCGAGTTAAGCCCGTATGGGGTGGCGGAGTTCTGGGATAAGTTGAGTGAGTTTATAGAGAAGTAATATGGTAGAACAACTACCTGTACAACAAAGCGAAGATGAATTAACTCAGCAGGAAGCATCTGCTGTTCCGGAAGAAATTCAACTGGATGCTGAAACTACACAAGGATTAGTACAACTTGATCGCATTTCAAAACTACTTCTTCAGCCATCACAACGGGAAGAAAAAGATGAAGATGGTTTCAATGATAATCAAATGAATTCAATAACAGAACAGAAGCCGCCAATCCAGGAAACTTTAAGGCAACATGCCGAGGCAATTAAACGGACTCAGTTGGAAGTAAAAGCGCTAAAAGAAGCATTGTCTCCATCTCAAAGTTCAGTGAGAGAGAAAATTGGTAAAATGATACGATTTGGTACTCCAACACCTCATGAAAGAACGATTCTGGAAAAAATTGAGAGTCATCCGACTGTTCTAGCACAGCAACAGGGAGAGGTAGCTTTATTCATTGATTCTGAATGTTTGACTATACAAAATGTATTAACCTCTCTAGAGTCTCAATTTGCTGTATATGAAGGAAATGAAGAAGTAAGCCCTGAACAATTACAAATGTTACGAATCTCTCTTGAAACTGTACGTGAAGGTCTTGATCAGGCTGAACGGGAATTGGTAAAAGTGCGTGAAATTTGTGATGCTACTGAGCAAAGGGAACTTCGTGTGTTCAGTACAGTCATTCATGATCGGTATTATCGTTATTTTGACTTAATTCAGGATTTTAAAAAGAAAAGTCAAGAACTCCAAACAATGTATGAATCGGGTCTGGGAAGTTTTATAGAAACCGGGATTCGTTTTATCAGTGCAGTTGGGCAAAAGGTTGAACAAACATCTGGAGATTTAATGTTAACACCTCTTCAGCTTGTCCCGTCAGAAGCTCAACTAGAGATAGCAAAGTCGGCATATGCAAATTTTAATGAATTGGTCAAAGCAAACCATACTCTGCTGGTCAAGTATTTAACTGACAATAAAAAAGAAGGAATATACATCCTACCGGATCAACGCGTTCCACGTATTGACCAGATGCTTGAAGGGAGATTAAAGTATTATCTCCAGTTGATGATCGATTTACAAGCTGCTACTCTTGTTCATCAATTACCTATAGAAAAGGTTCAACGTGTTCTCGATGATGGTGCGTTACGTTCTTCACAGGAGATATTAGCGAGAACAGGAGAGAACGTTGCAGAAAGTGCAGTGGGAAAGAAGATGGGTGGGCTACCTTATGTAACATTGGCAATAAACGGAGCTGAATCAGCTTATGGTAAAAGCGGCGAGGCTCGAAATAATTCTGGAGAAAGCGAATCAATACGTGGTGCAATTTTTATGCTACCTGTTGAGGCGTTAGCAGGGAACCCTTTTTTCCTGGTTGGGAGAAGTAGTGCGAATCCAGGTACTCCACAGTATGATCAGGAAGCACATGTGTACCCTAAGAATTTCAAATCAAAAGCAAATGACGCTGTGGAAGTAGGATTATCTCTAGAGGGAGCAACTTTGTATTTACCCGAAGATGCCCCGGAAGTAACAATTCCAGCAGAGCTGGGTATTACTGTAGTTCGATATGGGAGAACCAAAGACATCAACAATCTAATGGATGATGACTTGCTGGAAAGAAGACGACAAATGAACAAGGAAGGTGTGCCAATTAGAATTGGTGTAGTTCCATATCGGAGAGAAGGTGAAATTCAAACAGCTTCGATCAGAATGCAAACAAATACTAAACCTTTGTTCAGATTACAAAGACTTGAGAGTCCCGTTCATCTTGCTAAAAACCCTAATGTTATTGAATTACTTGGTCAAAGGCGACCAATCATACCCGTAAGGAGTCAACTTTAAGCGTTGAATTGATATAATATGATATGTTTAAGGGCTTTTGGGACACATTACAGTATCCGGTTTTAGCACTCTCTCCAATGGATGGAGTAACTGATGCTGCCTTCCGTTATATAACCGACAAATATGGCAAACCGGGGATTTTATTTACCGAGTTTACTGCTGT
>CAYOVA010000049.1:0-3245 GCA_964407325.1 uncultured Gammaproteobacteria bacterium
ACTGGTTCTGTCTGGTCTTTTTTGACATTCATATGCTAAATATAGCAGGACTAGTGGTATTTGTCAATAGATAATGACAAATATATAGGCTTAATACATATGTATTGATAATAATACTTGACAATAATGTCAAACTATCCTATAATATATATACATAGATAATGTCAATTGACATTTAACCCAAAATACGACCTGTCGAAAGTAAGACAGGTCTTTTTTAGCACATTCACAAATTGTCGAATAGCTGGTTCGGGCCGGAGTGAAGAGAACTGAAAGTGGGAAAGTTTGTAGTGGTTGAAGAGAGTGAATATTGAAGTGATCTTTTCTTTAGTCCGGTCCGAATCAGAGAGGGGGAGACCCCACAAGTGTGTTAGCTTCAAGTCAAAGGAGTTCGATCATGGCGCGGAACATCTTCAGGTGGATCGGGAACGCCGGCCGGAAAGTCTGGGATATCGTGGGGGATAACCTCGCGCGGATCCCGGACGTACTGATTGGAAGCGCAATGGGGTTGCTGGCGCTGGGAGCAGCGGGAATGTTGATCTGGTTCTGGACTGCCCTTAGGCCAGGCGACGTTTCGCTGCCCAGTGACATGCTCATGACTGCGCTCCTTTCCATCGCGCTGCTCTTGGCAGTCTACACTTTTGGTGCCACTTCGGTGGCAATGCTCCGCCAGAACTGGTCTTTTCCAGACTGGTTCGGTTCGAGTGCCCTCGCTGCTGGAGTGGTAATGCTGGTAAGTTTCCTGGGGTTTATGCTAATCCCGCTGACCAGTATCCCGAAGATGATTGATGGTGAGGTGCTTGCTACCCTGCAGTCGGCGACAGTGGTGGTTGCGCAAACCCCGGGTGCTACGGCGGTGGCCGGCGCGGCGCAGGGTTCTACCGCTACGCCGCTGCCGACAGCTATTGTAACCGCCGCTACCGCACAGACGAACACGGCCGGCCTGCCGGTGCATACGTGCACCTATAGCACAGTTGCCGTGCCGGCTATCCTGCGCAACACCTCCGAGTACAGCGACTGGGACGGCCGGCAGGTGTGTGCCTTTCCGATTGACCCGAACCGGAATGGGAAGTGGATTATCTACTTCTTCTATGAGGGGGAGGGCTATCCGTTGGCGAAGTCCAGCAGCCTGATCGTAAACAACGACGGGCAGCCTGGCTTGCTCGGCTACGGCGACGCGCGCCAGCTGGCGCAAATGATCGGGATGGAGGTCTCGGGGCTCACGCCTTTGCCAACCCCGGCCATCACGCCGATGCCGTCGATCATCTATTTGGGCGGAGACACCGACAACCTGGTGTACACCACACAGGATCGGGTCCGGCTGCGGCAGGAGCCCGGCAGCGCAGGCAAAGCAATCGCCGCACTGCCTGACGACCTGGAGCTGATAGTTACCGGCGATCCCGTCCTCATGGACGGGCGCGAGTGGGTGCCTGTGCAGCTTCAGGGCTACGTCGATGGCTCGCCGAAAGGCACGACGGGCTGGGTTGCCATTGAGCTGCTCCGCCCCAACGTGGGCGAGTAGCAGCCCGGCGATTGCTGCCAGGTCCTGTTTTTAGCGGCAAGCAGCCGTCTCTCTATTCGACATTGCACCCCTCCCCGTTTGGAAACCGGGGAGGGGGCTTCACCCATGGTTTCCAAATCACCATGATTTTAGACTATGGAAGGAAGTATCCTATGAGCCACGAAGAAGCTGAATCGCAGATTGCAGCTTTTGTTGATTTCCAGAAGGCAAGAGGAGCAAGGGAAGCAAGAAAGGTTTTTCCCGAGCTATGGGAACATATTAAATACTGTGCAGAGTGTTGGGAGCTATATCAGGCACTCAAGCAGTTGGCAGAGCTTCCTTAGCTTAGTCCCAGATCTATCAAGGGCTTGAATGTTGGTTGAGTATCCCTTCCAGCCACCTCGGTATCCACTCCGGGGTGGCATCTATCAAAAAACAGTAAACTTTGTAATATTATTACCTTTTTCATACGTAAATGTGTTTAAAAAAGTGGTTCAATATGGTAAGATAAGGTAATGATGAAGATACGATTTTCCCTAGAAAAAACAGCTTTTCCGGGAACAGGTGAAAGTCTTCTTTACTTAGTCTTCTCAGACACCTTCGAGAAAGATACTTCACTTGCTAAACTAAATAGTTTCTCGAAGGGACGGCTTTTCGAGAAAATGAAAGAGGCACAATTTAATGGGAAAGCCAGTCAAATTCTTTCGGTGGATGTTGACGGAGGATATAAGCAGGTTATTGTAGCGGGCGTTGGAAAAAAAGAATCTGTTACTCCTGCAATTGTAATGGATGCCATTGCCGAAGTTGTTCGTTATTTAAACAAGCAAAGACAAAAATCTCTTTCGGTATTCATCCAGAAAGAATGGGGGATTGATTTCGGAAAAGCGGGAGAAATAATTTCCACCGCAATATATCTTGCAAATTACCACTTCTCAAAATATAAGTCTCACGAAAAATCTGAAGGGCCATCAGAAGTTACTCAAGTACAAGCCCTTATCGATTCATCTCTTGCAACTGCGGATATTCAGAAAAGAATCGAAACGGGTTTTGCAAAAGGTGAATTGTTAGCAAAAGGGATATACCTAACGCGCGATCTGGTTAATGAACCGGCTTCACATATCTATCCAAAAACGCTAGCAGTGGAAGCAAAAAAAATTGCCAAAGAATCGGAGGGACGAATTACCGTTAAGGTCTTGTCACAAACCGAATGCGAGAAAATGGGCATGGGTTCCTACTTGGGAGTTGCCCAGGGGAGTGATAAGGAACCACAATTTATAGTACTTCACTTTACACCAAAAACAGCGCCGGGGAACAGAAAGAAGATATGTTTAATCGGAAAATCGGTAACGTTTGATACGGGTGGCTACCAAATTAAGCCGGAAGCCTATATGAATGATATGAAGATAGATATGGCCGGCGGAGCAACTATGCTGGGGGTATTCAGGATCCTTACCGACTGGGATGAAAAAGCCTATGGTGCCATTAAGTACGATGTAGTGGGAATTCTTCCTGCTTGCGAGAATATGATCTCCGGAAGGGCTTTCAGGCCGGGAGATGTATTAACTGCGATGAATGGAAAAACTATTGAAGTGAAGCATACAGATGCTGAGGGTCGACTTACTTTGGCTGATGCACTGGTATATGCAGAGCGTGAATTAAAAGCCGATATTGCAATTGATTTTGCAACCTTAACAGGTGCGATTATGGTTGCTCTTGGTAACAAAATCGCCGGATTATTTGGAAA
>CAYOVA010000050.1:0-3244 GCA_964407325.1 uncultured Gammaproteobacteria bacterium
AGAATGTCTCTTTTCCAAAGAGAAGGTCAGGGGTTCAAATCCCCTACCCCGCTCCGAAGTTGAGAAAAAAGAAAAAAATATTTTTTCTTTTTACGAGACGAGGATGGGGCAAAACTTGCTTTTACCCCGCTCACATTTCGTAACTCCTTAATATATCACTTAAATAGCATTCTGCTCATAACTGTGTCTCATAGTAAAACTCTCGAAAAAGTAGTATAATAGGCTTATACAACAGTCTAAATCTTTGTATTAACTTGAACAATGGAACAATTCCCTCGAGGTATACTCCGCAGCTCCTCAATGATCGAATCACACTCTTCAATGAAACGAAGAATTGTCCGCTCTATGGGCTTGTTATGTCTTGCCGTACTAGGGGCTACCGCAATTACTCCTCCTCCTGAAAAAAGAGAATACTCCCCTATTGCATTTACCCATGTGCAAGCCTATCCCAATAGTGATGAAATGGATTTTCTCGAGGAGGAGTACGACACGTTTAAAACGCAAAACGACCATGTTGTGCCCAACACTCCCGAAGAATTGGCTTTGCTGCAATCTCTTTTGGAAACACCCGTTCCCGAAGAAACGTTAGTTCCAGAAGTAAAACAAAGTGACTGGCTCGCACTTTTATGTACGTACCCTTCACCGGATTTACCTGTCCTCTATGATCCCCAATCTGTTCACGATTCCTTTTATGGTACAGAATATCCGAATATTGGATTAAATGAATACGCACATTTGGTTACTATGGGTAAATATGAGATAAGTTCGGTAGATATCGGTGAGCTTCAAACGCTTCCCTATCCGGAGAGTCACTATTATCCTACTATCACAAATCCCGATGGTACGAGCGGTATTGCATTTGATATTACGAAGGTATCAAACGATTGTTTGGTAGCTCATGGAATAACGGATGTGCCTCCAGAGCAACATCTTGCCTTTTACCTGCCTCGCTTTCGGGAAGCGAGTGGATATGGTGGATTTACTGTATTTCAAAATCCTTTAACAGGACAAGAGGATATGAGGAGTGCGTATTGGTTGGCAAACAATGATCCTGGAACTCGAGCACACGAGTTTGTGCATATGCAGCATCCGGTTGCTCCTTTTGGTCTGGATCATGAACTGTCGGAAACATATGTCAACGGGATTCCTCAAATAACAGAAGATGGCAGAACCATTAATGTAAATAAGGGAACCGGGCTGCCATATAAGGTTGAATGGTCCCCAACAGGGAGAGGGTCCCAGATGGGGGTCACTGCTTCCAGTTTGTTTTACAGAGGATATCTTCCAGCGGAGGTGATTGAAACGATTACCATTACGGATGAGCCAAAGGAGTATGAGTTTGAACTGGAACCCGTGTATCCTGGCATAATTGATGATACCGGGGAGCAAGTAAAAAAATACGCTATACGAATTAAACTTCCACTAAATGAAGCGGGTGAAACAATGATGCCGAATGTTTTTCGAAAAACGAATCCTGAAGCGCATGAGTTACATCCTGATGAGTACTTGTGGATAGAATATCGAGATCTGGAAACTACAATAGAGAACGGAACGATTAACCTTGACGCACTGGGTAATGGGCTTCAGAGTGGCTTTATAGTGTATGTAGAACAGTATAACTATCCTAACCACCCGATAATCGAACCAAAAATCTGGTTTCCCAAGCAATTTCAGGCACTTCCCGATGGAAGTTTCCAGATTCTGCGCGACTATGCCCGCAAACCAATGAACCCTCTGCTTCCTCCCTTTCAGCCATGGACACGAAACATGTTACCATCAAAAGCAATTACTATATGTCCGCAGATAACTGGGGATCATCGTCATGGTATACGAATAGGAATTAATCAGGATTGTCAGAGGGCTACTCCAGAGAAAGTCTATCTTCCGAGAGTCCACTCATAATAGTGGACATCTTATAAAAAAATAGTTCCAGTTCAAAAAAGTGGGTTTTTGCAGTACTATAGTTTATTCGCATTGACAGTATTGTAAAAGATCGGTAATAATAATAGGTAATGAAAAAACTACTCGGAGTAGTCGCGGCCTTCGTGTTGGTTATAGCCGGCGCCTACTTTTACTTTAACCCCTTTACAGAAACGACCAAATTCTCCCTCGCCTCGGAAGTAAATACACCCCCGCTTGAACAGATCGGGAAGGGTGTGCCTGTTTTTGCTGCTCATAACCAGGGTGGAGTAGGAAGACTCAATGATAATAGTTTTGATACCTCTTGGGAATCATCTGCCGTCCCAACCTGGGTAGCATTTAATTTAACGAATGTCCCGGCGGCAAAAAAACAAAAGGTACTCCTTTCATGGATAAACTCCGCTTATGGACACAGAATGGGACCGGGCTGGCAAGATAAAGTACCTGCAACCTATACTATCCAGGGTTCACCTTCAACAGGCACGTCTGTGCCTACTGACTGGACGACACTTTCGAGCACAACGGGTAATCCGTATGCAAGTCGTCAGCATGTAGTAAATTTTGCTGGTTATAACTGGATCCGTATTAACATTACCGGTACAAATGGCACACAATCTATTGATCTGCAGGAGTTAAATATATTTGATGCAACACCAGGTGTGGGTGACAGCTTTATTTTTATTGGTGATTCAATCACTGCTGACTGGATGAGACAGTACAGTATCAACGGAAAATCGGCACTTGCCCAACTTATTTCACAAAAAACAAGCGGTGCCCATTATCCTGTTACCGAACAGGCGGGTTATCCAGGATATTCTACATATGGATTAGTACCAAACATGGATGATATTCTGGGAGGGTTCCCAGGAAGATTCGTAGTAGTTCTTCTTGGTGCAAACGATTCTGGCAGTGATTATCGCTTGAATGATAACTTATCCGATGGTACTTCATTCCGTCCAAATTACAGGGAAATAGTGCGAAAGATTATTGCAGCAGGGAAAATCCCGATTCTTACTATGATTACCGGTTCAACAAACTCAGGGAGAGCAACTTCAACTGCAAAATATAACGATGCAATCCGACAGATTGCAGCTGAGTTTCCTCAAGCTATTGTAGGTCCGGACTTGTATTCATTAACAATGAATAATACTTCCTATATTAGCTCGGATACTCTTCATATGTCCGCAGCCGGAAATGCTGCAATTCGCGAAACATTTGCGACTTGGATTATTCAAAATATTTACGGAGGAACGGTAAATGTTCCATCACCAGTTGTAACAACACCTACCTCTATTCCTCAGCCAACTTCTCCTCCACCGATTAC
>CAYOVA010000051.1:0-3124 GCA_964407325.1 uncultured Gammaproteobacteria bacterium
TTTGCAGATACTACTCCTGCGAAGTAAACTCGCTCCGATTCTCAATTGCTTTACGAAGAGTCATGTAGTCAGCATACTCCAGGTTGCCGCCAATAGGAAGTCCATAGCCGAGCCTTGAAATCTTAAAAGATAATCCGCGTTGCTCTTTTATTTCATTTAGCTTGTTGCGAATGTACATGGCGGTTGCTTCACCTTCCATATCGGGGTTCGTGGCAAGGATAATTTCTTCGATCTCGGAACTATTTTCCCGTACGCGCTGCAGCAGGTTATTAATATAAATATCTTCCGGACCGATATGGTTGAGTGGATCAATTTTTCCATGGAGCACATGGTACACGCCATTGTAAATATTGCCGGTTTCAAAGGAAAGCAAGTCGATTACATCTTCGATAACAGTAATTATGCCTTTGTTCCGGCCAAGATCGTCGCATACTGTGCAGATTTCCTCTTCTGTAAGGTTATTGCAGATGGTGCATTTTTTTGTTTTTTCTTTGAGGCTGGCAATATGTCCGGCAATGAGCTGGAGGTCTTTTTCCGGGAGCCGCATAAGATAAAAGGCAAGTCGGTTTGCTGTTTTCTGGCCAATGCCAGGAAGGCGCTCAAAAAAGAGCGAAACGTGTTTGAGACTATCGGGTAGAGAAGCTGCCATAGTATTATTTCTCGATGAATAGGTTCCAGCGCTATACGATTATACTTGAATAATTTCTGCGACAATCATCGGTTCTTTGCCGCGCTTGTCATAGAAGAAGTTTTCCAGTTTTTTGATAATTTCCCGTTGCATCTGGTTATGGTCTGTTATTTGCGATCCTGGCTTGAGTACTCTTTCTACTACTTTTACTGCTTCTTGAAACAACTGGTCTTCGTTCTTCTCGAACACAAAGCCGCGAGAGGTTACCCGGGGTTGCATGGCTAACTGATTTTGCTTGTCAACAACGAGGAGCGCGACAACAACTCCTTCTGAAGATAGCGTTTTCCGATCACGAAGGATTGTTGTACCTACGTCTCCAACGCCATACGAATCTACGTAAATACTCTTAGTCATTACCACATCGCCACGGGTTGCACTATTCCGGGTAAACCAAATGGTTTGGCCTTCATCCAGCAAAAAGACATTTTCCTTTTTGTAGCCGAGCTCTTCACACAATCGCTGATACTGGCGCTGGTGGCGAATAGTTCCTCCAATTGGCACAAAATAGCGAGGATTGGTAAACCGCATAAGAAACTTCATATCTTCTTTATTTCCATGACCGGAAGCATGCAGCTGGTCGGTAATTGCCGGATAGACTACATCAGCACCTTGTAACGTTAGATCTTCGATAATACTCGTTACTGCATCATCATTACCGGGAATGGGATCGGAAGAGAAAACGACTTTATCTCCTGGTTTTATCTTGATAAACTTGTTCATTTTGCGGGCAATTTTTGAAAGCGCCGATTCATACTGTCCCTGTGAGCCAGCCGCAATTACACAGACCTTCTTGGGAGGAAGACGGACAATTTCATCATCTTTCCCCATGAGTTCAGTTGGGATGTTTAGATACTTCATTTCCTGTGCCATACGGGTATTTTCGCGCATGGAACGGCCAAGGAAGATAATTTTTCTATTGAATTTAATAGCAGCATCAACACATTGCTTGATTCTTGAAATATTCGAAGAGAAAGTTGTCATAATAAACTTTCCCTTGGTGCGGCGCATTTCGTCTTCAAAAGTCTGGCCGACAACAGATTCCGATAACGTAAGTCCGTCACGTTCTGATCCGAGACAATCGGACATTAACGCAAGGACTCCTTCTTTCCCGGCTTTACACATTTCGTAGAAGTCAGGTGGTTCACCAAACGGAGGATTTACATCTAGTTTGTAATCTGAACCGTGGTAGATAGTACCTACCGGCGATTTTATTAATATATGGCAGGTGTCTGGTATAGAGTGGGTAGTATGAATATACTGGATCTTTAATTCACCCAGCTGATACTGGCGACCGTATTCAATTTCGTTGATATTGATTTTGAGACCGAATTCTTTGGCTTTGTTTTTTACGAAAGCAACAGTCAGTTTGCTCCCTAATACTAACGGTCGTCCAAGTGTTTCGTAGTGGTGGGGGAGCGCGGTGATGTGATCTTCATGTCCGTGAGTAAGGCAGACGGCGCGAATTTTATCGAGTTTGTCTTTGAGGTAGGACACATCGGGAATTACAAAATCCACACCCAGTTCAGATTCCTGGGGGAAGCCAATGCCACAGTCAACAATTACGATATCCTGAAGGACATAGTTGTCCGGAGTACCGGCGCTTTTCCATAATTCGTATAAGTACATGTTTTTCGTTACTCCGACAATCCCGCCGAGTGAAACGAAACGAAGTTTATATTGATCCATAAAAGCATTATATAATATCAACATGATTACGAAGCAGGAAATAGAGCATGCACTGATGGACGTTATCGATCCGGAACTGGGCATTTCAATCGTGGATTTAGGACTGATATATGAAATAAATATGATTGAAAGGAATGCAGGAACCGATTCTGAAAACGAAAACACGAACAAAGTTCATATTGTTATGACCCTTACAACGCTGGGCTGCCCACTCTTTAACGTCATCGAAACTGACATGAAAACGCGGATAAAATCGCTGGGAATAAATGAAGAAGATATCGAAATTGAACTGGTGTTTGACCCTCCCTGGAGTATGGATCGCATGACCGAAAGCGCAAAGGCAATGCTTGGGATATAATGAGATATGCAACCTTCAGTGTTAAAACAAGCGGGTATCAAACCACCTCCTACTTCATCATCAAAACCCAAACCAGTGCCAAAAAAACAACCATACGGCTATTCAAATCCGTTTGAGATGGTCAAGGAGCAGGGGAGAGAAGCTGCAAAGGAAATAGGGGCTGTTCCAGGCGAAATACTGCAACAAGCCGCGGATGATATGTGGGCAGCTCTCCTTGGTGCGGAAGCACGGCCAAAACACAAAAAAGAAGGTGAAAAACAACCAGACAGGTTCACAAAGCTGAACACGGAAAAATTAAATGCAGCATATGCACAACAGGATATGACAACGGTAGAAGCAATCCAAAACAGATTGCAGGAACATGCCGAGGAAAAAGCGGAAAACCAAGTCCA
>CAYOVA010000052.1:0-2697 GCA_964407325.1 uncultured Gammaproteobacteria bacterium
ACCTGCTAAAATAAACACATGAACGTCTTTATCGAACTAAGTACGATCCTCGCTATTACTGCAATTGTCGCAGTTCTGGTAAGACTGTTGAAACAGCCTATTATAGTAGGCTATATTGTTACCGGTATAGTCGTAGGACCATATGCACTCAACATTTTCCATGCCCACGAAGAGGTAGAGCTCTTCTCAAAAATCGGCGTTACGATGCTCCTGTATATTGTTGGCCTGCACTTAAGCCCCCGGGTAGTAAAAGATATGGGCTCAGTATCTATCGCAGCAGGAATAGCGCAGGTTGTCCTAACAACGGTAGCGGGCTTCATTATAGCCATTCTTATTGGACTACCCTATCTGGCTGCACTCTACACCTCTCTGGCACTTACCTTTAGTAGCACGATAATCATAATTAAGCTGCTTTCTGATAAACGGGATCTCTCAAAACTCTATGGCCAGATGGCAGTAGGTCTGCTGCTTATTCAGGATATTGTCGCAACAATAATAATGATTTTTATCTCAACACTCCAATCTTCGGGGGGAGCAAACCCGTATATTGAAATCAGTTTTGCAATGCTGAAAGGCTTTATTCTTATTGTTGTGTTACTTTCCATCTCAACGTATGCACTCCCGCGTTTGTACAAAGCGCTGGCTTCTTCACAAGAGCTCATGTTTATTTTTTCACTGGCATGGGGAATGGGCCTGGCGGCGGCATTCCAGGTGGTAGGCTTTTCGGTTGAAATTGGCGCACTAGTTGCCGGTGTTGCGGTTGCTTCAACCCCCTATGCCCATGAAATCGGCTCCCGAATGAAGCCATTACGCGACTTTTTTATTCTCCTCTTTTTTGTGCTGCTTGGAGCAACGCTCAAGGTCAATAATATAGCCGAGCTGATTATTCCAACGATTGTTCTTTCTGTTTTTGTACTCGTGGGAAATCCTATTATCATGATTATGATTATGAACCTTTTGGGATTTACCCGTCGTACCAGTTTCCAAGCAGGGATCGTGGTGGCGCAAATCAGTGAATTTTCTCTTATTCTGGCGGCAATTGGTTTTCGAATCGGACATATCCCCGAAGACGTCCTTTCGTTAATCACGTTAGTAGGGCTTATAACCATTGCCCTTTCAACGTATCTGATTATGCACTCAGAAAGTCTATACAACGCTTTGGAACCGTATTTAGGATACCTGGAGTTAAGAAAACACACGCCCCGGAAAGACAAAAGCGCAAAAGATTACGAAATTATTTTATTTGGGTATGAGCGAGTGGGACGGGATTATGTGAAAACGTTTGAAGATATGGGGAAAAAATTTGTTGTGGTCGATTTTAATCCAGAGGCAATAGAACGTCTTCAGGAGCATAACATTCCTCATATTTACGGAGACGCCGATGATATTGAATTTCTCGACCAGCTGAACCTGCAGGATGTGCGAATGGCAGTTTCCACAGTACCTGACATGAAAACGAATATCCTGATTACAGAAAAGCTGCAATCGGTAAATCCGAACGTTATTGTTATTACGATTGCCAGCGACGCAAAACAAGCCAATACGCTGTATGAAAAAGGGGTGACCTATGCAATCGTTCCCCACTATCTGGGAGCACAATTTGCCTCACGAATGATTGCACGGAATGGATTTAAACGGAGCGACTACAAAGAGGAACGGGAGAAGCATTTGGCTCATTTACATAAAAAATATAAACCAGCTTTGAATGAGGAGGCGTAACTTCTACTTTACGATAAAAATAAAATTACGAAAGATGAGGTTGTAATACCTGCTCAAGCTCTTCTGCATTTTGAACCTTCATCAGTTCCATTCGCAGTTCTGTTGCATTGGGGAAACCTTTACAATACCACGCAAGGTGCTTTCGCATACTTAAAAAATGATTTCCGGGAGTTAATGTTTCAAACTGCTGTGTATGTTCTAAAGCGATTCTTAATTTTTCTTTTGGCTCCGCTTCTTTTCCCGTAAATACCCATGGGTTCCCGAATGAAGCGCGACCAATTAATACACCGTCCAGGTTGTACTCCTTGATTTTATTGAAAGCTTCATCTCTGGAACGAACATCTCCATTGCCAAGAATAGTAGTTTTAGTCTTCTTAACAATCTCCGCTGCTTTCCCTATCTCTTCCCAGTCTGCCAGTCCGGTATACATTTGTTTCAAAGTCCGCCCGTGAAGGCTGATATTCACCGGTTCAACTTCAAGAAGAGTGGGAATCCACTCTTCGACCACCGGTGTATCGTACCCGATGCGGGTTTTTACAGAAACCGGAATGAGCTTTCGCTCCGCTTCGAGCTTATGAATCGGCTGCTGTTTTACAAAAGCAATAACATCCTCGTGAATACCAGCCTGCTCAAGAGTAATCCCTTCACTCCAGTCTTTAACACCCTTTTGCACTGCCCGCACAATCTCTTGTGCTAACTTCGGCTGCAAAATCAAGCCTGCACCTGCTCCTCGTTCACTTACACTTTTCGCGGGGCAACCCATATTAATATCGACACCATCAAAACCCATTGCGGCACATACAATTGCAGACTGGTAAAAAGAATCAACCTCTGTGCCAAAAATCTGGGCTACAGTCGGAGTAGCAGTCTTGTGATAAATAAACGCATGCATAACAGCAGTTTTACCCCGGGAAATAGCCTCAACAGCAGTAAACTCGGTAAATAAAATCCCCGGTTTGCCATATTTGTCGGTTATAT
>CAYOVA010000053.1:0-2301 GCA_964407325.1 uncultured Gammaproteobacteria bacterium
TTGGCGGAGAGGGAGGGATTCGAACCCTCGATGACATTGCTGCCATACTAGTTTTCAAGACTAGCTCGTTCAACCGCTCCGACACCTCTCCTATAGTTGAAGATATATATTGTACTATACAGTACCTTTTTAAGTGGTCTTATCTGTGATTCTGCCTAAAATAAGGGACAGAATTAATGAAGCTACTCCAAATCTGCCTAAAAATCCAAGTAGTTCACTAATCACTATGGTTTGTGTAACAGGTTTACCCTTAAAGGTAAAAACGGTGAATATAAGAAAGACCAATGCGAAGAGAAAACCTCCGAGTAATGCCATGGTGCGATGACGGGTGTCGCTAGAGAACTTTTTGGCAACTTCCAAAACAAATACTTTTATAAGAAGACAGCACACAATTAGTGCAATAAGCAAACCAATCTGGAATAGTAGCGAGGCTAAAGCCATCCAGGTGGGGTCCATGAGGCGCAAACCGGAATCGAACCGGTGCATAGCTGTTTTGCAGACAGCCGTGTTTCCACTTCACCATTGCGCCAGTAAAAGCTTATTGTACCGGATTTGAGCGCAAAGTCCAATGCCAGATACTATTTTGATTTCTGTTTTGGAGCGATAAAGAAGTAGATTGTAGCAATTGGAGGTAAAAGCAGTAACGAAACTGCCCATACAAGTTTATCAGAGTCTTTTTTAAAGTCTGATTTAAGTAGATCTACAACAGCCAACGACCACATTATAAAAACAATCAGGATTACAAGTAATAAGACAATAAAAGAGATACCTCCGAGTATAGGTATATATACTAACAATGGATTATTTGTTATTTGTTCAATGGTTTTATTTATATCCTCCGGAGAGGCAGGCATTCCCGTTATTTCCATAAGCAGTTATTGGGCTCCCACGATAATGTTGGTATAGTCCTTTACATTGTTCTCATCAATATGATAGGCATTCCCTTCACCACTTACTATCTTAAAGGCCACTCTTCGTACAATATTCTGTACCATTCTTTCCAGTGAACGGATTCCCGGTTCAAACCCTAATGGACGTACCATCTTTGGCCATAAAGCTTCGTCAATAGTAAGCTGATCAGGCCGCAATCCAACATCGCGAATCATTTGAGGCAACACATAATTTTTTCCAATTGCCATTTTTTCTTCATCGGTATAGCTCGGCATTTGGATTATTTCAAGACGGTCAAGAACTGCTGAAGCTACGTTTGTTGTGTTATTTCCGGTAGCTACAAATAATACTTCAGATAAATCGAACGGATAGTCAATAAAGTTGTCAGTAAAGTGGGAGTTCTGTCCTGGGTCTAACAGCTCGAGTAAAACTCCCATAATCTCTGCACGGGCTTCAGGCGAGACACGGTCAAGTTCGTCAAGAAGTATGACAGGGTTTCGGGTACCTGCATCTCTCAAGGCTCTCATAACCAGTCCAGGTTCTGATTCAGGGGATGTTTTTGACTGTCCACGTAAATCACGTGCTGAAGAGAGTCCGCCAAACGGAATACGCACAAACTTACGGTTTAACGCTTCAGCAATTGCTTTTGCAAATGTCGTCTTTCCAGTACCGGCAAGACCAACGAACATAGGGGATTGCACATGGTAATGCATTTGATCAAATGCTTTTTTTTGCAGAGCGATAATCGAGAGATATTCAAGAATCTTTTTCTTGAGCAATTCAAGTCCAAAGTGGCTCGAGTCCAAAGCAGCTTTTACCTGATTAATATCAAGATTATCTTCACTTTGACTAAACCAGGGAAGCGAGGTAATCCAGTCAACATACTTTGCGGTAATATCCAGTTGTGCAAGGCTTCCACCATATTTCAAGGTTAACGCTATGCGTGATAGCTGGTTTTCGGCTTTCAGTTTCAGTTCTGGAGGGAGTTTTGCATTTTCCAGTTTTGTTGCTATTTGAATAACTTCAGGGACATCGTATTTTTTTAATGATTCGATCAGTTCTTCGTTGGGTTGAATGTCGGGAACATTCGGTACTGTAATTATTTTCGGTTCACGCTTTACCGGTGGTGAAAAAGCAGGAGTTGCCACTGGCGTTTCTGAAGAACTTTCTTCAGACTGTGCTGACTTATCTTCTACTGGTGCTTCTACATCTGCGGGGACTTCCTCGATTGCGGGTTGCTGTTGTAAAGAACCGGCAGGGTTAATCTGCTGCTGTAGGGAAGCGGGGATTGGTGTAGGATTTCCTTTATCATCCATAAATTAGCAGAGTAAGTAACCTATTGACAAAAATGTGTATTTCAAGTATAAATAGTAATAATCACTTTTACAGTGAATATGCTAAAATCTACAA
>CAYOVA010000054.1:0-2072 GCA_964407325.1 uncultured Gammaproteobacteria bacterium
TTTGTAATGAATCTTCGCAGTGCAGAAATGGTAAAACATGCTCTCAATACTTTTCTTGCTACTGCAATCTCGTTTGGGAATGAGGTAGCTTTTTTATGCGATGCATTAGGAGCAGATTCTGTGCAAGTTGGTATGGCGTTAAAAGCAGATGCCCGTATTGGTAAAGCTCCAATTCTTCCTGGTTTAGGATTTGCCGGTGGAACGTTGGCACGGGACGTAACCCAGATGAATGTTTTTATAAAACAAAAGGTTGTTGATGCTCCTATCATCAAAAGCATTATGAAGACAAATAATGCGACCTATGATTACGTAGTTGAAAAAATCGAATCCCAATTGCGAAATTTGAAAGGTAAAAAAATTGGTGTACTTGGGTTAACATACAAGCCAGGGACTTCAACAATGCGCCGCTCCCCCGCTATTAAAATTATTCAGAAACTTGTGAAGAAAGGTGCGAAAGTGTACGGTTTTGACCCTATGGCAGATGAAAAGGAAGTACACTCGTATAGGAAACTGGTCGAACGGGTATCAGCTCCGCAAGAACTTGCAAAAAACACTGATATTCTGGTATTAATTACAGAGTGGCCGGAGTTTAACGAGATAAACTGGCAAAGTCTGGCGATGGATATGAAGCGGCCAGTGATAGTTGATTCTAAAAATTTCCTTAATCCTGAAATGGTATCAAAAGCAGGATTTAAGTATGTTGGTTTTGGAAGATAATATGAAAAATGTAGCAATAATTGGCGCCGGATTACAATGTAAACGTCGCATACAACCAATTCTCAATGATCCTGAATGGAATGTTAGCTGGGTTATTGATCTTGATGAGAAAAAAGCAAAAGAACAGGCAAAACAGTGTGGCGCAAAAACAAGTACAAACTGGGAAGATGCAATAAAAGATCCTGGAGTTGATGCTGTACTCGTTTTAACCTTTCCTGATACTCATGCAGAAATTTCAATCACTGCAATGGAAGCCGGGAAAGATGTCCTTTGTGAAAAGCCGTTGACTCGCACTAATAAAGAAGCAAAAACCATGGTCGCAGTGGCGAATAAAAACAAACGTATCTTGAAAACAGGCTTTAACCATCGTCATCATCCGGCAATACTTGAAGCACACAAATTATTTACAGAAGGTGTTATCGGGAAACCAGTTTTTGGTCGTGGCAAGTATGGAATAGCTGGAAGAACCGGTATTCAAAAAGAATGGCGCTCCGATCCTGCTATAGTGAGTGGTGGACAACTGGTCGATATGGGTATTCATCTGGTTGATATATTTCGCTGGTTTATGGGGGACGTTGTTGAAGTTGCCGGCATGAGAAGTACCCTTCACTGGCCTATTAAAGTTGAAGAAAACGGTTTTGCATTGATGAAATATAAATCAGGAGCAATAGCCAGTGTTCATTCAAGTGTCACCCAGTGGATTAATACATTTGAATTTGAATTATACGGAGAAAAAGGATCATTAACCGCGCAGGGATTGGGCGGAAGTTACGGAGTAGAAAAGCTGTTAGTAAACATCTCCGATCCCAATGGGCCGTTTGCATTTAACACAATAGAATTTAGAGGCGGTGACGCATCATGGGATAAAGAATGGGCAGAATTTACCAATGCGATTAAAACCAGAAAACAGCCTTTGGGAAATGGCGAAGATGGTTATGAAGCGTTACGAATTGTTCACGCTGCTTATGAAGCCGGAGAAAAAGGTAACTATATAAAACTATGAAAGCTTTGATAACAGGAATTAACGGGTTTATTGGAACACATCTTTCTGAATATCTGGTTGAAAAAGATATTGAAGTAAAAGGTATTTCACGACAAGAAGCAGAGAATGTTTATAAGGGTGATATCACTGATCAGGCATTTATTGAAAAAACACTGCTTGAGTACAAACCGGACTATTTGTTCCATCTTGCTGCACAAAGCAACATCCCCTACTCGTTTGAACATCCCCAGGAAACGATTCATGCAAACTTAATAGGAACAGTCAATATTCTTGAAGTACTCAAGAAACACAAAATGAATATGCGCAGTATTATGGCTGGCACTTCAGCAGAATATGGCAGTACAAAAGACAC
>CAYOVA010000055.1:0-2050 GCA_964407325.1 uncultured Gammaproteobacteria bacterium
ACTCCGTTATAATACTTTCATGAATAAAACCGTACTGCTTACTGGTGCCGGAGGTTACATTGGCTCGGTGGCTACTTCATTATTTCTAGAAAAAGGATATACCGTTGTCGCGATCGACAGTCTTGTTCGTGGGTGTAAACAGCCAATGGAAGAGCTTCAGAACAAGTACGGGAAAGACAAACTCCACTTTTACGATCAGGATATTAGAACGGGAATTGAAACCGTTTTTGCTGAACATTCCGACATTGATTCGGTCATCCACTATGCGGCATTTTGCAACGTTGGTGAATCTGAAAAACAGCCAGAACTTTATTTCGATAATAATATCTCTTCTACTCTTGCCCTGTTACAAGCTATGAAGAAGCATAGCGTAAAGAAACTGGTCTTCTCATCTACTTGTTCACTCTATGGTGAACCACAATCGGATACCCTTGATGAAAATCATCCGGTAGATCCAAAATCACATCCCTATGGTGAGTCAAAATATATGGCGGAGCGGGTGATTGATTGGTTTTCACGAGTGCATGGTATACGCTATTGCATTTTGCGGTACTTTAACGTGTGTGGCGCAACCGATGATGGGACTATTGGAGACTCAAAAAAACCGTCATTTCATTTGATGCAGAATGCGATACGTGGGGCACTGGGAATAGATTCGTTTTACCTGAATTACACCCCCGTTGAAACACCCGACGGTTCCCCTATTCGCGATTATGTAAATGTAGTGGACTTAAATAATGCGCATGCAATGGCAGTAGAATACCTAGATACAGCAGAACAGTCAGAGATATTTAATTTAGGTACGGGAACGGGAAATTCCGTACTTGAGATAATCAAGACAGTAGAGCGCATAACCAGGAAAACGTTGGAATTAAAAGAGGGTGAACGGCGCAAAGGAGATGTTTCAAAGGCAGTTGCTTCAAACGAAAAAATTACACGATTATTAGGCTGGAAACCGACCCACTCCATTGAAGACAGTGTTAACTCACTGGTGAAGTGGTATACACACCATCCGCACGGGTGGGATTACTAAGAGCTTCTCCTTTTAAGAATCCTGTAGTATAATTACACTGCTAGTTTTTATTAACTATGAGTCAAATTGAAGGATTCGATTATCGTGACGTACAAATTGACCACTCTCAGTGGTCAAATTTCTTGCAAAGTGCACTAGCTGAGATGCCAGCAGATAGTCTTTCGGGTGTGGATACAGTTGAAGTAGATGCCGGAGGAAGAAGAGTGCGATTACCGGTTGCATTGATAGTAACGCTTCTTTCCGTGTGGTTAGCCGGATGCTTGGAAGCGATGCAAAGCCGAGACTACTTTGATACTCGGGGTCTAACTGCTATTGCCCAAGGTGCCCCTCCTGCTGAAGTAACCGCAACGATGGCCGCTTTTGATACTGCCGAAGCTATTGCAAGTAGGCCTCCCGCGGATATGTATGCTGATTTGACACAAGAATCTCCAGGACGTTATCCGGCACCGGGTGGGCCGAGTGGGCCTGCTGCTAGTCCTATTTCGGCACCTCCCCAGATGGAACCTACCCCAACAACTGCTCCATCTGCAACTCCAGAGCAAGTAAAACCTCCCGAAGGCACTTTTATTTTGGGATATAATCAAGGTGTTGCTATAAACGTAGACTATGATGGGGATAGTAAAACTGATTGTCAGATGAGGATATCTGTTACAACGAGGGACGATTCTCCCAATGCATATGTAGCGCGGTTTATGGATAACGGATATTCAAAACCTATGGAAATAGGACCAGAAGGAGTTATCGGCGCTCCGGACTGTGGAAATGCTTTTTCAGCGGAAAAACCAGTAGCAACAATTTATCGAGGATCTCAACCAGGTCCTGAAATTGTAGAATTACCAGGTGGTGCAAAAATGGAAATCAGCGATGCTCAAATGGTAGTCGTTCCCAATCAACCATAATAGTGCAGTAACAACTGCTTTATTTGCAGTCCTGTCTTCTACCTGCTATACTATTCAATACTTTTGCGGGGTTAGTTCAGTGGTAGAATGTCTCTTTTCCAAAGAGAAGGTCAGGGGT
>CAYOVA010000056.1:0-1522 GCA_964407325.1 uncultured Gammaproteobacteria bacterium
GGGTGCCCGACGGGACTTGAACCCGCAACCGTCAGTACCACAAACTGATGCTCTGCCAGTTGAGCTACGGGCACCTATATAAACAGCTGTTATTATATCAAAGCGCATGACTATGCGCCATCCGAATAGGCAGAAATCGAAAGTTAATAATATGTCTCCTGCCAGTGAGGATCAGTTTCAACAGTAAGTTCAAGATAAATTTTCTTATCGGTCGCAAGTTCAATTTCTTTTCTCGCCAGTCTTCCCAGGTTTTTAATCTTCTCACCACCGGCGCCAATTATCATCTTCTTGTAGCGGTCATGAGTCGTTAATACCCGTGCTTTAATGTATGTCATGCCGTTCTTTCTATCCACAACATCGTCAACTATTACAGCTGCGGTATAGGGAACCTCTTTACCGGTATGCAAAAAGATTTTTTCACGAATTAACTCTCCTAGAAACGTCTTACTATCATAGGATAACGGTTCTTTTTCCGGCTTTTTTGCATTTGGATCAGTGATTTCTTTAAGTGAATCAAAGATCGCATTAATAACACCCGAAATATGTTTCCCTTCAAGAGCAGAAATGGCAAATACATCGGGGAATTCATCTTCAAGAAAGCGGTATTGTGCTGCGTATGTTTTATCAGTTAAGTCAATTTTGTTAATTACCAGGAATTTTTTTGCTGACTTCAGTTTGCGGACAATTCCCAGAACCTTACTTTCTTCAAAGTCTCGCCGGCGGGTGTGGTCGATCATGTAGATTACTACATCAAGCTCTTTATCAATCGATTTCAGCGTATTATTATTGATTTTTTTTGAAAGAAAATCTTCAGCAGAGCCGAAAATACCCGGGGTATCGATAAAGTGGAGCACTCCTCGCTCGTCTTCATACGAGGCCTGGATGGGAAAACGGGTTGTCTGCGGTTTGGGTGAAGTGATTGCCACTTTGTGGCCAAGCAAATTATTGAGAAACGTTGATTTTCCTACATTAGGCCGTCCGATAAGTAATACTGTTCCTTCTTTCATAGTCATATTGTATCAGACTATGGCAGAAAATGGAGATTGTAACTTATAGAATTTTGTTGTGGACAGGTGAACGATCGTTTACTATAATTGTAACTATGTTAGCTAAAATGGAAGAACGAAACAGGGCAGTTGAGTTAAGAAAACTGGGGTTTTCATACAGGGAAATACTGGCAGAAGTTCCTGTTGCGAAATCAACTCTTTCGATCTGGTTATGTGATGTTGGATTAGCAAAAAAGCAAGTACAGAGAATTACAGGGAAAAAAGTGGAGTCGGCCTTAAAAGGAGCTTTAAAAAGAAAGCAGCAACGATTACAGGAAATTCAGGAACATCTTTTGTCGGGTAAAGAAAAGGTTGGTTTATTAACTGAGAGAGATGTTTTTATTATTGGATCAGTGTTATATTGGGCAGAAGGGTCAAAGCAAAAAGAACATAATGTATCCCAGCAAGTTTGTTTCGATAACATGGATGTGAGAATGGTAAAGATTTTTTTGTGCTGGCTTGATACAATATGCCAT